>NZ_VFMR01000001.1:601482-1202965 GCF_006715145.1 Microbacterium sp. SLBN-146 | reverse complement strand
ACTCACGCGTGGGGAATGCGCCGGGAGTGGTCGTCGCGGGTGGCGTCGTCGGAGTCGGCGTGGGGGTCGCCGTACGCGTCGGAGTCGGCGTCGGCGTGGGGGTCGCCGTACGCGTCGGAGTCGGCGTCGGCGTGGGGGTCGCCGTACGCGTCGGAGTCGGAGTCGGCGTGGGGGTCGCCGTGCGCGTGGGGCTCGCCGACGGCGTCGCCGAGGGCAGTGGGGCGGTGACCGTCGTTCCCGGTGTGAAGGTGATGTCGACCCAGTACTGGCTCGACTGCCACGTGAGGGTGGGAACCCGTGTCGACGACGTGTAGGTGTAGACGCCGGACGTACTCGCCCCGACGCTCAGCGCCGTGGTCGTCGACTTCGCGCTGTGGTTCGTCGTGGCGGCGTAGCGTCCGCCCGCGGGGACGCGGTAGGACACGACGTAGGTCTGACCTGCCTTGAGCGCGACAGGAGCCGCGAAGTCAGCCTTCTGCCATCCCGAGGCCGTCTCGTTCTGGAAGCGAACGGTCGCGAGCACGCGGCCGTCGGAGGAGTGGAGCGTGCCGGTGTGAGTGCCGGTCACTCCGCTCACCTTGTAGAACCGGATGCCGCTCGCGTTGCCGTTCGTCGCGACGGTGAATCGGGTGCCGAGCGTCACCGCCTGCTTGTCGTCGTCGAGGGCGACGCGGGACGGGACGGAGTCGCCCCAGATCGTGACGGGCCCGGCCGCTTCCGCGCGATTCGACGTCGTCAGAACGACTCCGGTCACGGCGAGAACGAGGGCTATGGCGCCGGCGATGAACCGCCGGGAGAGGGGCGCAGGGGATTGCGTCTGGGGTCGCATTCGTAGAAAGTCCTTCAGATTGGGGGGATCTGGCCAGCATAGGTTGGAGCGTTCGTACGATCGGTCAATATGAGGTGCTTCTCACGCCCGGGGGAGCGACATTGGCACCTTCTCATGCGTGCGCATAATCAGGAGTGACCGGTCACCTGTGGTGCACGTAGGATGTGGGTTGTTTATCACGCGGTCCGCGCGCTGGTCAATTCTCTGCCGACCACCGGTCCGTCCATTGAACTGCTGGGGAACTAATCGTGACATCGCACTACGACGAGCACGCATCGACCGGCGACACCGCAGACGGTCCAGGTCACGCGGACCGGGTGCCCGTCTCGATCGTCTGCGTCTTCAACGAGCCTTCCGTCCTCGCCTCGTGCCTGCAGGCGTCGTTCGACGCAGGGCACCCCGATGCCGCCTCCTCCGAGCTCATCCCCATCGACAATCGGGAGGGTCAGTTCTCGACCGCCGGCGGCGCGCTCAATCACGGCGCGCGTCTTGCCAAGAACGACGTCGTCGTCTTCGTCCATCAGGATGTGGTCCTGCACTCGCTTCCCGCCATCGAGCGCGCGGCGGCGACGTTGCTTCGCGATCCGTCGATCGGCATCCTCGGGTCGGTAGGGATCGACGGCCGCCACGAGGTGATCGGCCGCATCCGGGACCGCGTCGTCCAGATCGGGGAATCCGCGCCCGCGCCTCGGGACATCGAGACCCTCGACGAAGTGCTCTTCATGATCACCCGCGAAGACGTGCTCCGGGAGCCGCTCGCAGAGACGCCCATCCTGGCCTGGCACGCTTACGCCGTGGAGTACTGCCTCCGAGTCCGGCGCGCGGGACGGCGCGCGGTCGCGATGGACGTCCCCATCACGCACAACAGCCTCACGACGAATCTGGCCCGCCTCGACGAGGCCCATCGCCATGTCGGCGACACCTATCCCGAACTGCTGCCGATCCACACGACGTGCGGCATCGTGCACAGCACGCGGGGGCCGTCGCCGATCATGGACGGACTGCGTCGGGGTCGCGGCGCCGCCGTCTGGCTGGGCGAGTCCCTCCGTGCCGGCAGCGTCGAGCGAACTGTCGGGCACCGGTCCGTCGTGCTGGCAGACGTGAGACTCATCGTCGACGAGGCGGCCGAGATCGCGGGGAAGCGTGCACTGCGCGTCATCGACGTGGCGACGGACGGCGAGCTCGCGTTCCCCGCAGGTGGTCTCGATCGCTTCGGCCGGGACTTCCGCGTCGACGTCATGACCGCAGCGGAAGCGCGCAGCGAGCTCGCGCGCCGCTCCGAGGACGAACTGCTCCTCATCTCCGGCCTCGACGACGTCGCCCTGACCCAGCTGGCCCCGCTCGAGGGCGTCCCCCACGTCATCGGCCACTCCCGTGACACCGGTCTGTGGGCGTTCATCGGACTCGATGCAGACGACTTGAGAGCACTGTGGCCCACGACACGGAACCGACCGTTCGCGGGTCTGCTGCCCGTCGGCGCGCGGACCGGCACATCGTCGTCGTGACGCAGACCATGCCGAGCGCTCCGCAGCGGCCGGGCCGCGCGCGGACGCGCGTCTCCGCGTCGCTGCGCGCCCGTCTCTACGGCACCGTCGTCACGCTGACGGATCTCCTTCCTCCTCGCGTGCGGTACGGCTACGTGCATCCCACGACAGCGAAACTCCTCCGGCGTCCTCTGGCGGCCATCCCCCGCGACTCACCCGTCGCGCAGGGGTCGTCGACGAAAACCCGCGCAGCGTCGGACATGACAGCCGTCACATGCGCCCTTCTGACGGATCATCTCGACATCGGCGGCATCGGCTCGGTCATCGAGATGCTCGCGGGCGCCCTCGCCGCTCACGGCGTGACACCCGTCATCCTGTGCCGCGGAGAGGGCAGGCGAGCGGCGCGCCTCCGGGATGCGGGAGTGCGCGTCGAATCCGTTTCGACGATGGCGGAAGCGCTCGCGGCGCTGGACGCCGTGAGCCCGGACGTCGTCGAACTCCACAGCGCACCCCGATATCTGGAGGAGGCCGCACTCACGAGCGGAATCCCGCTTGTCGTGGCGCTCCACAACACCGAGATCCACTACACGCGCGCGAAGTGGAGGACCGTACAGGAACTCATGACGCACGCTCAGGCCTCGATCGCCGTGAGCGACGTCGTCAGGAGGTTTCACGCCGATCGAGTTCCGCCCGAGGCCGCCGCGAAGATCGTCGTCGTCCCCAACGGCGCGCCACCCCTGGATCTCGCGGCACTGCCGACCCGCGAAGCGGCCAGGGCGCGGCTCAGCACGGCCATCGGCGTCCCGGTCGACGACGACGTCGTCTTCGTCTGCTTGGCCCGCTACGACTCGCAGAAGAACATCGCGGGAACGACCGCCTCCTTCCTCCGCTACCTCGCTCACGCGGAGCGGCCGAGCCGCCTCGTCTTCGCGGGCGACCCTTCGGACTGGGCCGAACTCCGGCGGGCCGAAGCGCTGCGTGACGAGCATCCGCAGGGCGACCGGATCCATTTCCTCGGAAACTCGGATGCCTCGACGTTGCTGCGCGCCGCCGACGGGTTCCTCCTCAACTCCTTCTTCGAAGGCTGGCCTGTCGCTGCAACGGAGGCGGTCAGCGCGGGTGTCCCGATCATCCTGAGCGAGATGGGCGGGGCGGCGGAGCTCGTCAGGACTGCCGCTCCGGGATCGTCGATGATCCCCAATCCGTCAGGGGACGCGGCGGCCGTCAGCGATGCGGCCGTGCGGCGAGCCCGCAGGTCGTCGCGCACGCAACCGAACGCGCAGGAGTTCGCGCGCGCGGCTGTCGCACTCGCCCAGATCCCACCCAGAGGGACGCGCGCGGGCGATGAGCTCCCCGACACCGCGGACGTCATGGCCGCCGAGCACGCCGCCATCCTGCGCGCGGCTCGTGGCGGAATCGAGCCGGAGGGAGCAGCGAGCGCATGACCGATCCGACACCACCGCGGGCTGCGCCGCGCATCGCCATCTCCGAGATCTCAGGCGAGCACGTCGCCGAGGTGGCCGACTTCCTTCATCGCGAACTCAACCCCGCGGTGAGTTCTGCTGCGTGGGCCACCCTGCTTGATCCGCCCTGGGGTGCACCCGGCCCGAATCGCGGATTTCTCCTGCGCGCGGACGGGGAGATCGTCGGCGCCTACGCCGCGGTCTACTCGTCGCGGAACACGGCCACCGGCACCGTCGACGTGTGCAACCTCGCGGCCTTCTGCGTACAAGAGTCCTTTCGTATGCACTCGCTGAGGTTGGTCCGCGCGCTGCTGAAACAGAAGGGGCTTCTTTTCACGGACCTCTCCCCCAGCGGGAACGTCGTCGCGATGAACGAGCGTCTCGGGTTCTCACGCATCCCCGCCACAGCGAAGCTCGCGGTCAACCTTCCGCTGTCCTTCGCGTCGGTGTCGGTGTCGGTGTCGGTGTCGGACGATCCTGCTCGGATCGCGTCGACGCTGCGCGGACGAGACGCCGTCGTCTACCGGGACCACGCCTCCGCGCCCGCGGCGCGACACGTCGTCGTGACGAAGGGTGACGATTACGCGTACGTCATGTATCGCGTGGATCGCAGGAAGAGGCTGAGGCTCTTCGCATCACCCCTCTTCACTGGCGGCGACCGGACCCTCCTAGAGCGGTCGTGGGGTGCTGTCGGCGCGCACTTCGCTCGAAGGGGACTCCCCTTCACACTCATGGACTCGCACGCACTGGGGTTCGAGCCTCACCGGGGCCGCGTCCTGAAGAACCCGCGGGTCAAGATGTTCCGCGGAGACCACGGCACCGCCGACGCCGTCGACTACCTCTACAGCGAGCTCGCACTCGTCGAGTGGTAGCGGTGTCAGCCCGCCGTCTTCTCTTCGACGAAGGCGACGAGCGTCCCGACCGTCTCGAAGAGCTCGGCACCGAACTCGTCGTCCTCGATGGTGATGTCGAAGCGGTCCTCGAGCGCGCCGACGAGCGTGACGACGCCGAACGAGTCGAGTTCGGGAAGCGAACCGAAAAGAGCCGTCTCGGTGGTCAGATCGGCGGGCGTCTGCTGCAGCTCGAGCGTCTCGATGAGAACGTCGCGAACGGCATCGGCGTGAGAGGTCATGGGGGCTCCTGTCAGACGAGGACTTCGGCGGGCGCCGGATGTCCGAGGAATGCGGTGGGACTCGCCGTCAACCCGTAGGCGCCGGCTTGGAAGATGACGATGAGGTCGTCGATGTCGGCGGGAGGCAGTTCGACGTCGTCACCCAGAAGGTCGAGCGGCGTGCAGAGGCATCCCACGACGTTGACGCCGCCCTCGTCGGCCGCGTCGACCCGGTTGCCGACGGCAAGAGGGTAGTTGCGACGGATGGCCTGCCCGAAGTTGCCGGAGGCGGCGAGCTGGTGGTGCATCCCACCATCGACGACGAGAAAGGTCTTGCCGCGCGAGATCTTGCGGTCGACGACCCTCGTGACGTAGATGCCGCACTCGCCGACGATGTAGCGTCCGAGTTCGATGACGGGACTCGCGTGCGGGAACCGCTCACGGAGGGGGCCGTCGACGAGGCCGTGCAGGCCCGATCCCACGGCCTCGAGATCGAGCGGGCGATCCTTGGCGGTGTACGGGATGCCGAACCCACCGCCGAGATTGACGTAGCGCACGTCGTAGGGGAGGTGATCCGCGAGCGCGCTCACGAGATCCACGGTCTTCGTCTGCGCTTCCGTGAGGATGCCGGCGTTGAGGTTCTGCGAGCCCGCGAACACGTGGAAGCCGAGGATGTCCACGTCGCCCGCGTACTGGCGCAGGACGGCAGGGACGTCTTCCGCGTCGATGCCGAACTGCTGGGCACCACCCCCCATACGCATCCCGGATCCCTTGACGGCGAAATCGGGATTGACGCGGACAGCGATCGTCGGCGTGATCCCGAGGTCGTCGCCGGCAGCGATGACCCGCCGGATCTCGGTGGTCGACTCGACCTCGACGATGATGCCGGCCGCGACTGCCTGCCGGATCTCGGCGGCCACCTTGCCCGGTCCCGCGAAACTGACGCGGTCCGCACGGATCGTCGAGTCGAGAGCCGTCTGCATCTCGAGGGCGGACGCGACGTCGATCCGATCGACACGCGTCGCGAGGTGATGCACGATCGCAGGCATGGGGTTCGCCTTCATCGCGAAGCTCAGCTCGAGTCGGTCGGGGAGCGCGGCGCGGAGCGCATCGATGCGCGCATCCAGCAAGGCCCGGTCGTAGGCGAAGAAGGGCGTCGAGCCGACGCGCGCGGCGAGCCGATCGAGCGGCATTCCGCCGACCGCCAGTTGGCCGTCGACAGTGCCGAACCCGTCGATGTGCTCACGAGAGTTCATGCCGACCACTCCGATCTGATCATCTTGCGGTCGTACTTGCCGTTCGGTGAGCGCGGCAGATCGGCGCGCGCACTGACGTGACTCGGGACCATGTACAGCGGCAGACTCTTGCGCAAGAGGCCCACGAGGCCGTCGACGTCGAGGGTCTCGCCGGTCGGCGACGCCACGAGGACGATCCGTTGCCCGATCGAGGCATCCTCGATGCCGAAGGCCACGACGTCGCGCACGAGTCCCGTCGCGAACGCCGCCTCCTCGATCTCGGTCGGGCTCACGCGGTATCCCGATGTCTTGATCATCTCGTCGCGACGCCCGACGAAGTAGAGGTAGCCGTCTTCGTCACGCCGAACGGTGTCACCCGACCACACGGCCATTTCGGGCGTCCGCCACGGCTGGTCCGGACGCGGGATGAGCCGGAACCGCTCCGCCGTGCGCTCCGGATCGTTCCAGTAGCCGAGGGCGACGAGCGCTCCGCGGTGAACGAGTTCGCCGTCCTCACCGGGTCCGCACTCGCTGCCGTCCGGGCGCAGGACGAGCACTTCCGCATTCGGGATCGCCTTGCCGATCGAGTCGGGACGCGCATCCACCTGGTCGGGTTCGAGATAGGTCGAGCGGAAGGCCTCGGTCAGTCCGTACATGAGGAACGGCTGGGCGTGCGGAAAGTTCTCGCGCAGGCGGTCGAGCGTGGAGCGCGGCATCCGTCCGCCCGTGTTCGCCCAGTAGCGGATGTTCGCTGCGACTTTTTCGGGCCACGGGATGTCGGCGAGCTGGAGCCAGAGCGGGGGGACGCACGTGATGCCCGTGACACCGTGCTTGGCGCACATCTTCGCGACCTCGCGCGGCAGCAGGTAGTTCATGAGGACGCAGTGGGCTCCGACCGCGAACGACGTCGTGACCTGGCTGAGCCCCGCGTCGAAGCTCAGGGGGAGCACGCTGAGGATGACGTCGTCCGCGGTGTTGCCCAGATAGCTGCTGACGCTCTGCGCGCCGACAATCAGGTTGCGATGGCTCAGCACGACGCCTTTCGGACGCCCTGTGCTGCCCGAGGTGTAGAGGATGGCGGCGGGGTCGAGATCGATCGTCGGGACGGACGGGAGCGCTGCCGTCGGGCTCGCGTCACTCCACGGCTGCGTCCGGACATCGGACGCCGCGGGCACGGGTGCGTCGCCGACGAGGATGACGTCGGTGACATCGGTGCCGGGAAGGATCCGCTCCAGCTGCGACAGCCGATCCGCGGACGTCACGAGGACCCGTGCCCCGGAATCCTCGAGGACATGCCCCACTTGCGTCGCCTTGAAGACGTGGTTGATCGGGACGAACATCCCTCCGACGAGAGACGCCCCGAACATCGCGACGACCGTCTCGAGCCTCTTCTCGAGGTAGATCGCGATGCGGTCGCCTCGGGCGACACCGAGTTCCGCGAACTGCGCCGCCGCGGCGACCGCCGCGGCACGCGTCTGCGCATACGTGAGGGTGACGTCCTTGTACGTCAGCGCGGGGCGATCCGGCGCGGCGATCGCGGAGGCGTCGAGCAGCTCGTGGAGCGCGACGATGGTCGAAGCGGGCATCAGGTGTTCCCGTCCTTGAGAGTGCCGGAGCGCCGCAGCCGCCGGCGGACCAGGTGGATGACGGCCGCGAGATGACTGCGCATGAAAAGTCTCATCCCCACGAGGTGACCGGCGACGACGGCGAGTCCCGCCGCGGTCAGGGTCAGGACCGGAGGCCACGGCGCCGCGAGGATGAACACGAGGATACCGGCGCCCGCGGCGAGCGCGGCGCAGGCGGCCGCCCGCGCGGAGACGCCCGCGATTCGGGCGACGGGTGTTCCGATGAGCCGGGCCACGAGCGGCCATCGCACGATCGTCGAGACGACGGCGATGGAGAGAAAGCCGACACTCCATGCGACGAGCCCGTGCTGTGCCGTGAACAGCGCGACGACGACGGTCGTGACGTCCACGATGATCGAGAACGCAAGCCAGCTACCGGGCCGCCCCGTGCCGTAGAAGAGTCCGTGATCGAGCACAGCCACCATGACGAGGATGCTCGTGACGGCGAGGATCTGAGAAGGCACGACGCTCTGCGTCCACCCCTCCCCGAAGAGGAAGGGGACGAGGTCGGGTCCCGTGACGGCGAGGAAGACCATGACCGGGATGATCGTCGCGTAGGTGAGTCCGAGCGACCGGAAGTACCCGCTCGTCAGGCGTTCGGATTCCGTCCTGATCTTGGAGAAGACAACGGTCGAGACCGGCATGATGGCCGCCGCCGTGACATCCTGAGCGATCTGCACGAGTCGCTGCGCGATGTTCAGGTAGCCGAGGGCGGCGGTGCCCAGGAGATTGGCGATGATCGCGTACTCCGCCCACTGCCGCAGCACGCCCACGAGGTCGGCTCCGATGACACGGGATCCGAACGACGCCATCGCCGAGAGCTCGCTCTTCGACAGGCGCAGTCCGGGCACCCATCCGGCCAGCACGAGGGCGCAGACCGACATGATGAACTGCACGATGAGCATCTGCGCGACGAGGGCCCACACGCCGAAACCGGTCAGGGCGAGGACGATCGCAACGATCTGACCGACGAGACTCGCGACGAAGGACTGCAGGGCGAGCGCGCGGAATCGCATACTGCGCCGCAGGAGAGCCGTCGAAACGGCGCTCATGGCGGTGAGGACGACAAGGAGTGCGAGCACGCGGAGGACATCGGCGGACTCCGGACTCCCGAAGATCGCCGCAAGAACGGGGGCTGCCGCGACGAGTCCAGCCGCGAGGACGATGCTCACCGCGAGGGAGAACCAGAAGGCGGTGCTGAGCATCCGCCGGTCCACGTCCTTCGCCTGCACGACGTACGTCGAGAAGCCCAGATCTGCGAGGAGATAAGTCACGGGGAGGATCGCCGTCGCGGCGGCGACGACACCGAAGTCCTCCGGCGTCAGGAGTCGCGTCAAGATGGCGATCGTGACGAAACCGCCGATCCTCGCGAGCCACTTCTGGGTCGCCGTCCAGAGGACGGCGCTCACCGCCTGATCTCCGAGCGAATTGCTCTGCGGATCGGGTGAACTCACCAGCCATACCTCAGTTCACGGTGGTGGCGCACGCGCCAGCGCAGCTTCTCGGCGGCCGTCGCGACGCGGCGAAGCCCTCGGCGGTGGAGGAGTCGATAAGCCGCGACGGATCGTCCGGCCGACGGGTCGACGGTCTCGGCGAACGCGAGGAGCCGGTCGACCGACTCCGGCGAATGCTGCGCGCCGAGGAGCACCGTGCGCCGCTCTGCTTCGCGGGCCATGGCCCTCCGCGCTCCACGCCGCAGGCGTTCCGGCGCATCGAGCAGTGCGCCGTCTTCGTCGAAGAAGGCCTCGTAGGTCCGGTGCACCGCCTCGTAGTCATCGAGCAGGCCGCCGAACTCCGTCGCGTGCATGTTGCTGCCGTGGACGCGGTAGAACGCCTGCACCGTGCCGTTGACTCGTCCGACGTCGGCGCGCGCTGCTGCCCGCAACCACAGGAACAGGTCGGCCGAGTGCGGGAACCGCGCATCGTAACCGCCGATGCTGTCGAGCACATCCCGGCGCATGACGACCTCGGGGTTCGTGATGAGGTTCCGTCCCGTCTGGGACACGCGCCGCAGCCACTCCTCGCCGGTCCAGACGCTCCAGGATTCCCGCGCACCGGGCCAGCTCGGGATCCGGTCCGACTCCAGATCCGCGTGATCGACGACATCGCGGACGTTCCCGTACACGAGACCCACCGAGGGGTTGGCCTCCATGAGGGCGACGGATCGGGTGAGGCTGCCTCGCGTCAGTGCGTCATCGGCCGACAGGAGCACGACGTACGTTCCTGTCGCTCGCGACAGGCCGTCGTTGTACGTGCCGATGTGCCGCATGTTGGTCTCGTGCGCGACGAGCGTGACGGCGTCGTGCTCGTCGGCGATACGGCGCGCGACCTCCGTGCTCCCGTCGGACGAACAGTCGTCGACGATGATGACGTCCACGTCGAGGCCCGGCTGCGCGAGCGCGGATTCGACCGCCGTCGGGAGATAGTCGCCGTAGTTGTAGTGCGGGATGACGACGGTGACGGTGGGGCGCGGTCCCCGAGTGCGCAGAGGCTCGACGTGGGATCTCATGGCCGTCAGGCGGTCACGCGAACGGCCATCGAGAGCGCGTCCGCCACTCGCGCCTGCTGTCCCTCGGTGAGGTGGGGGAACATCGGCAGCGAAAGGATGCGGTCGGCGGCCGCCTCCGCGACGGGGAACTGCCCGCGGCGATACCCGAGACTCGCGTACGCCTCCGTGAGGTGCACGGGCGTCGGGTAGTGGATCCCGGCACCGATCCCGGCGGCGGCGAGCGATGCCATGATGCGCTCGCGCTCTTCCACCCGGACGACATAGAGGTGCCAGACGTCCTCGTTGCCCGGCCGCACGGGCGGCAGTCGCACGCCGTCGAGGTCGGCCAGGAGCGCGGCGTAGCGGTCCGCTGCCTCGCGTCGACGCACGTTCCAGCCTTCGAGCCGGCGGAGCTTCGCGCGGAGCACGGTCGCCTGGACGGCATCCAGTCGCGCGTTCATCCCGATGTGATCGTGGACGTACTTGACCGAGCTTCCGTGAGCGGCGAGGTTGCGGATGAGCGCGGCGATGTCGCCGTCGTTCGTCATGACCGCACCGGCGTCACCCGCGGCGCCGAGGTTCTTCCCGGGGTAGAAGCTTGTTCCCGAGACACGACCCACAGCACCGGCCCGGCCGGCGGGACCCGAGGCGCCCTGGGACTGCGCGGCATCCTCGACGAGCGCGATCCCGTGACGCTCGGCGATAGGGAGAACGTGCTCGAGCGGAGCCGTCTGACCGAAGAGGTGCACGGGAGCGATCGCCTTCGTGCGCTCCGTGATGGCCGACTCCAGCGCATCCGGATCGATGAGGAGGTACTCGTCGTCGACGTCGACGAAGACCGGCACGGCACCGATCCGCGACGTCGCCTCGGCCGTCGCGATGAAGGTGTTCGCCGGCATCACGACTTCGTCGCCCGGGCCCACGCCGACGGCGCGGAACGCCAGTTCGAGCGCATCCGTGCCGTTGGAGACACCGACGACGTGCTCGACCCCGATGTAATCGGCGTACTCCTGCTCGAACGCGGCGACCTCGGGACCCCCGATGAATCCCGCCGAGCCCAACTGCGCCGCCCAGACGGGCAGGACCTCGTCGGCGATCTCCGCCTGCTGCGCGGCGAGATCGAGGAAAGGAACCTCAGTGCTCAATCGTCTACCCCCAAGATGCGCGCGGGCACCCCAGCCCACGTCTGCTCTTCCGGCACGTTCCGAAGAACGACCGACCCCATGCCGATGGTCGACTTCTTGCCGACCTCGACACCCTGCCTGACGGACGCGTTCATCCCGATGTATGCGGCACGCCGCACGCGGACGCTCCCCCCGAGCGCGACCCCGGCGGCGAGCGTCACGAAGTCCTCGAGAATGTCGTCGTGCGTGATGGTGCAGTTCGGCATGACGACCACGTGTTCCCCGATGCGCGCATCCGCGGTCACGACGACACTATCGAGAAGGATGCTGCCGCGCCCAATGTCGCTCGTCGAACCGATGCGCGCCGACCGCGCGACGAACGTCGCGAAACGGTCGTCCGACACTCCGAGATCGCGGAGCCGACGGACGACGGACCGGCGTCCTCGACTCGGTCCGACGCAGACGAGCAGCTGTTCCCCTCGGTGTGCGGCATCCTCGATCGTGTCCACGACGGGCACACCGCCGACGTCGCTCCCGTGAAGGTCGACGTCGTCATCGAGGATGCCGACGACACCCGTGATCCCCGCTGCCAGCACTTCTCTCGCCAGACCGCTCGCCCCCACCAGGAGCAGTCCGTCGGTCACTCCGATGCACCACCCGGATTGCGGAGGACCGCGATGACGCGATCCTGCTGCTCGTCCGTGAACTGGTGGAACACCGGAAGGATCAGGGTCGCATCGGTGAGATGCTCCGTCACGGGCAGGCCGTTCTTCGGCGTCAGGTCGCGGTACGGCGGCTGGCGGTGCGCCGCCATGATCCCCCGACGCGCCGAGATGTCGGCATGCGCGAGTGCCTCGAGAAGGCCATCACGGTCGGTCGGATAGCCGTCTCCGACCTCGACCCAGAACGACTGGAAGTTGCTCGTGCCGTGCGCGGGATCGGCAACGGCCCGGAGGCCCGGGATCTCAGCGATCGCAGCCTGGTAGCGCGCCGCGATCTCACGCCGCTTCTCGACGATGGCGGGGAGCCTGCCGAGCTGGACGATCCCCACGGCCGCCTGCAGGTCGGTCATGCGGTAGTTGTATCCGACCTCGGTGTACTCCTCGGCCGGCGGCAGGACGGACGCGTGGCGATCCGCCGCCGACACGCTCATCGCGTGCTCGCGCAGGTGCCGCGCACGGTCGGCCCAGTCCTTGCGTGCGGTCGTGAGCATTCCGCCCTCACCCGTCGTGAGGAGCTTGCGAGGGTGGAACGACCACGCCGCGATCTCGGCGCCGGCGCCCACCGGTCGCCCCTTGTATGTGGAGCCGGCGCCGCATGCGGCATCCTCGATGACCACGATGCTGAGCTGGTCGGTGACCTCGCGGATGCCGTCGATGTCGACCGGGACGCCGCCCTGGTCGACGGCGATGACGGCGCGGGTCGCGGGTGTCAGCGCGACGGCGACCGTGTCCTTCGTGACATTGCCCGTGACGGGATCGACGTCGGCGAAGACGGGGTTCGCCCCGACATAGCGGACGGCGTTCGTCGTGGCGACGAAGGAAAAGGAGGGGATGACGACATCGTCGCCCTCGCCGATGCCCGCGACGATCAGAGCGAGGTGGAGCGCGGTCGTGCAGCTCGTCGTCGCAACGGCGTACTCGGCCTGGACGGACGCGGCGAACTCGCTCTCGAAGCGCGTGACCCGGGGACCCTGAGCCACCCAGCCGCTCGCGATGGCCTCCGCGACGGCGTCGGCCTCCTCCTGACCGAGCCAGGGGACCATGACGTTGATGCGCTCGCTCATGATGCCGCGACCGTCCTGCCCGCCGCGATCTCGTCGCGGAGGGGTGCCCACCACTCGACGAGCTGACGCAGACCTTCCTCGAGGCCGATCGTCGCCTCGAACCCGAAGTCCCGCTTCGCGGCCGACGTGTCGGCGAGCCGTCGCGCGACGCCGTTGACGGCGCGCTCGGGACCGTGCTCGACGCCGAGGTCCGATCCCATGACGCGGAGAAGAGCCTCCGCGAGCTCGAGGAGACTCGTCTCGGTGCCGCTCGCGATGTTGTAGGTGCCCTCCACGATGTCGCTCTGCGCCGCGAGGACGTTGGCCCGCGCGATGTCCGGGACACACACGAAGTCCATCGTCTGCTGACCGTCTCCGAAGATGAGCGGGGGTTTGCCGTCGGCGATCCGCTCCATCCAGCGCACGAGCACTTCGGTGTAGACGCCGTGGACGTCCATCCGCGGACCGTAGACGTTGAAGTACCGGAGCAGCACGTAGTCGAGGCCCTGCATCGCACGGAAGCTGCGGACGAGACCCTCGTTGAAGGTCTTCGCCGCGCCGTAGATCGTGTCGTTGTTCTCGTGGTGGTGGCGCTCGGTCGTCGGGAACTCCTCCGCCATGCCGTAGACCGATGCGCTCGATGCCGCGATGAGCTTCGTGACCTTGTGCTTCGCAGCCGACTCGACGACGTTGAACGTTCCGTCGACGAGCACTTCGAGCGCGAGCCGCGGCTCCTCGGCGCACTGCGTGATGCGGATCGCCGCCTGATGGAAGACGACGTCCTTCCCCGCGGTGAGGTCGTCGACGAGCTTCGCATCACGGACGTCGCCGTCGATGAGTTCGACGCGCCCGCTCGCGAGCGCGTCGTCGAGGTTGGCCCGGCGGCCCCTCACGAGGTTGTCGAGCACATCGATGCGTTCCACTCCCGCGTCGAGGAGCTGGTCGACGAGAGTCGAGCCGATCGTGCCGGCCCCTCCCGTCACCAGAACGGTCGTGCCTTCCAGGTTTGTCATCGCGTGCTTCTTCCTTGCTTAGATCTCTGTGGCGACGGGCGCGGGCGCACCGTGCACCTGTTGGCTGAGGGCAACGGCTTCGAGCACCGAGAGGACGCGGAGTCCCGACTCGCCACTCGTACGGGCCGCGCGGTCTTCGCGGATGGCGGCGGCGAACTCGGCCGCGACGTTCGCGAGCGCTTCTTGTTCGGGAAGCGCGGGCGCCCAGGTGTCACCGAGGCGGTACGACACGTTCGACGCCTGGCTGTCGGCGGTCTCCTTCGACTGCAGCGCGAGGTCGACGCCGCGGTCATAGACGCTGACACGCTGCTGGGGGTTGAGGTCGTCCCACACGAGGGTCCGCTTCGTGCCGCCGATGACCATCTGGCGGATCTTGGTGGGGCTCAGCCAGTTGACGTGGACGTGGGCGATGCCCCCGCTCCTGAGCGGGATGGTGAGGTAGCCGATGCACGACTTCCCGGTCTTGAGGGGGTCAGCGCCCTGCGCGGCGACGGACGTGACGTCGAGGCCGCCTGGCAGCACGAAGTCGAGGATCGAGAGGTCGTGCGGAGCGAGATCCCAGAAGACGTCGACATCCGGCTGAATGAGGCCCAGGTTGATCCGGACACTGTCGACGAAGAGGATGTCGCCCAGGTATCCGTCGGCGATGAGTTCGCGGATCTTCAGCACGGCCGGCGTATAGCAGAACGTGTGATCCGTCATCAGGACGAGGCCGCGCTCGCGCGCACGCTCGACCATCTCGACGCCTTTCGCCCGCGTGTCGGCGAGCGGCTTCTCCACGATGACGTGCTTGCCCGCATCGAGCGCGGCGAGAGCGATCGGGTGGTGCGTCCGTGCAGGCGTCGCGATCGCGACCGCATCGACGGAAGAATCGGCGAGCACCTCGTCGAGGGATGCCGTGACGGGCACGCCGCCGACGCTGTCAGCGACACGCTGCGCGCGCTCCGTGTCGAGGTCGCAGATGTAGGCGAGTTCCCAATCCGTGCTCGCGCGGAAGTTGCGCGCGAGGTTCGGTCCCCAGTACCCCGCGCCGATGACCGCGATTCTCCGTCGTGAAGACACGCCGAATTCCCCCCTTGGTTCGTCTGCCCTGCTCGGCAAACGTTACTGCTCGAAGCTTCCCGATGTCATCAATTGTCAGGGTCGAAGACGACGTCCACCCAGAAGTTGCTCGTGACGGTGCTCGTGGGAGCGCTCGTGCCGAAGCCCGACACTCCTCCCAAGGCCGTCAGCGGGCCGTAGGTGACGGGACTCGTGAACGCGTTCTGCGTCGTCGAGTACCGACCGGAGCTCGCATACAACGTCACGCGATACTCGGTGCCCGGCGTGAGCCGGACGGGCGTCGAGAGGACCGCCGACTGCCACCCCGATGAGCTCTCGCCCGTGAACGTCACCTGACCGAGGATCGTGCCGCTCGTCGTGCGCAGATAGCCGGTGTGCGTGCCCGTGTTCTGGGTCCCCTTGTAGAAGCGGATGGTCGTCACGACGCCCGGGACGCTCGCGCGGAACCGCGTTCCCGTCTGCACCGTCGAGCCCGCGCTCGCGTTGGCGTTCGCCGGCGTGCCGGTCGTGAACATGCTCACCTGATCAGGCTTTGCCATCGTCGTGAACGACCACGTCCCATTCGCGACGGCGGCGTTGTTCGCGGTGACCGTCGCGGTGTAGACCTTGGTCCAGTCCAGCGTCACGGCAGGTGTGAAGGTCACGACGCCCGTCGAGGTGTTGTACGCGGATGTGCCCGCGACGTCGGTCGTCCCCTGCTTGAGCGCGAGCGTCGCCGTGACGGCGTTGCTGAGGGTCGCCGAGATCGTCGCCGTCGCCGGGTTGACGTTCGTCGCGCCGGAAGCCGGACTGATCGCTGTGCGCGTCGCCTGAGGCGTGGTCGTGAAGCTCCATGTGCCGCCCGAAAGCGCGGCGCCGTTCGCCGTCGCCGTGACGCTGTAGGTACGGTTCCACGCGAGCGTCGCGGCCGGAGTGAAGGTCGCCACGCCCGTGGTCGCGTTGAAGGACGAGGTGCCCGCAACGTTGGACCCGTTCGAGGTCATCGTGAGCACGGCTGTCGTCGCATTCGTGATCGTCGCGGTGATAGGCGTGCCGGGGACGACGCGCGTCGCCGACGCAGCGGGCGTCCGTGCCGAGATCGCGGGGTTCGGAATCGTCGTGAACGTCCACGTGCCCCCCGAGACGGCCTGGCCGTCGGCGGTCACCGTGGCCGAGTAGGTGCGGGCGCGGACGAGAGCTGCCGACGGAGTGAAGGTCACGACGCCGGTGGCCGAGTTGAAGCTCGATGTGCCGGCGACGGCGCTGCCGTTCGACGTCACCGCGATCGCTCCGGCTGCCGCGTTCGTGAGAGTCGCCGTGATGCTCGCCGTCGCGGGGTCCACGTTGGTCGCGGAGGCGGCAGGGGTCGTGGCCGTGAGGCTCGCAGCGGGCGTCGTCGTGAAGCTCCACGAGCCTTGCGGAACCGCCGCGCCGTCGGCGGTCACGGTGACCGTATAGGTCTTGCCGCGCCCCAGGACGGCGGTCGGAGTGAAGACGACGGTGCCCGTTGGGGCCGTGAAGCTCGAGGAGCCCTCGACGGGTGTCGTCCCGTCGACGAGCGCGATCGACGCGGCCGACGCGTTGGCGAGTGTCGCCGAGATCGACACGGAGGCCGGGTTCACACTCGTCGCACCGGCCGAAGGCGTCGTCGACTGGAGTGCGACGGAGGGGGTCGTCGCGAAACTCCACGATCCTCCCGGCACCGCGCTGCCGTCGGCGGCGACGGTGACGATGTAGGTCTTTCCCCGCGCGAGCGCCGCGGCGGGCGTGAACGTCACGACACCGCTCGTCGCGGTGAACGTCGACGAGCCGTCGACCGGCGCACCGTCGTCGGTGACGCTGATCGTCGCCGACGTGGCGTCCGTGAGAGTGGCCGAGATCACCGCGGTGTCCGGTGCCACATTCGTGGCGGATGCTGCGGGGGTCGTCGTCGTGACAGCGGGTGCCGCTGTCGTCGTCGACGAGAACTCGATCTCCGCATCGACGAAGTACGCCGAGGAGCCCCACGAATCGACGGGGAACCCGCCAGATCCGCCGTAGAAGAACCGGCCGTTCGTGAGCGCCGGCGCGGTGATCTTGCCGCTGATCTTCGGCGTCGCGAAGTACCCCGACGTGACCGAGTAGCGACCGTTCGGGTTGAAGACCGAGACCGTGTACGTGACTCCGGGCTCGAGCTCGACCGGCTGGGAGAACTCCATCCGCTGCCATCCCGATGCCGTCTCGTCGGCGAAGTCGACCTGCGCGAGCACGGTTCCCGTCTCGGACCAGAGCGTTCCGCGATGGACACCCGTGTTCGTGGCGGCCTTGAAGAACCGCACCGCCGTCGCCGTGCCCGCTTCAGAGACCTGGAACGCCGTCCCCACTTCGACGGCGGACGTGTCATCGGCGGCCGCGAGTTCCGGCGCCTCCGACCCGAAGATCGTCTGAGTCTGAACCGTCGAGCCCTCGGCGGCCGTGCGGAATCCCCACGAGGACACGACGTTTCCGTCGATCTTCACCGTCGCCGTGTACGGCGTGTCCGCAGCGAGCGCCGAGGTCGGATCGAACGTCACGCGTCGGTTCGTCGCGTTGTAGGTCGTCGCGCCGGCGACCGCCGCTCCTGCTGCCGTCGACACCTCGACGCTCACGGAGGACTCCGCAACGGCACGGTCGAACGTCGCCGTGATGTTCGCGCTCGCGCTGGCACCTGTCGCGCCCGAAGCCGGCTCGGTCGCGATGACCGTCGGATCCTCGGCGGTCGGCATGAACTCGACGTCGACGAAGTAGTTCGTGGAGTTCCAGCTCTCCGTCGGCCGCACGCCGCCCGAACCGTAGCGGAAACGACCGTTGTCGGGTGAGACCGCCGTCAAGGGACCGTTCGTCATGGGAGACGCGAAGGCACTCGACGTGAACGAGTAGTTCCCCTGGGGTGCGTGGTACGACACCGTGTAGACGGCGCCCGCCGCGATGTCGACGGGAGTGCTGAGGACGGCACGCTGCCATCCGGATGCGCTCTCTCCGACGAACGTCACCTGCGCCAGCCGGGTCCCCGACGGTCCCCACAGCGAACCCGTGTGGATGCCGGTGTTGCCCGATGCCTTGAAGAAGCGGATGGCACGCACCTGTCCGGGCACGGAGGACGTGAACGCCATGCCGAGCTCCACAGCCCCCGTGTCCGTCGTGGACGTGACCGGGGTCTGGCCTTCGAGCAGGCTCACCGACCCATCAGCGGACGCCGGGACCGTCGTGAAGGACCAGTCAACGGCAGGGCCGCTGGTTCCGCCGACGCTCGCGATCCCGCTGAGCGAGACCGTGACCTGGACGCCGCGCGGAAGCGGAGCCGAGGGAGTGAACTGGGCGACGGTGTTCCCCGTCGTCCTCGTCCACGTCCCCGCGACGGCGCTTCCGTCAGCGAGGACGGTCCCGGTGAATCCACCGGCGATCGCCGTCGAGAACGTCGCCGAGATCGTCGAGCTGACCCCCACCCCCGTCGCTCCTGACGCGGGCGTCTGGGTGACGATGGTCGGAGAGTCGCTCAGCGGCGCGAAGACGACGTCCACGCCGTAGTCGGTCGTCGAGGACGTGCCCGGGAACCCATCGGAGTAGGTGAAAGCACCGCCGTTGACAGGAACCGTGAAGGGAGTCCGCTCATAGGCGGCGCTCGCGAACGCTCCGCCCGTCGCGGCGTAGCCGCCGAAAGGCGCCAGGTATCCCGCAATGTATTGGACGCCCGGCTCGACGGGCACCGGCGTCGCGAAGTACGCCGTCTGCCACCCAGTGGCGGACTCGTTCGTGAAAGCGATCGTCGCAAGGCGAGTTCCGTCGGCCTTCCACAGGGAGCCCTGATGGACTCCTGTGTTGAGGGAACCCTTGTAGAACTTGACGCCGCGGATCGTTCCGGGGGTGGAGACCTCGAATCGTGTGCCGAGCGTCACGAGCGCGGTGTCGTTCGCCGAGGCGATCGTCGGGATGCGCGACTCCGGGAAGATCGTGCACGGGCACTCGCCGAGCGACTGATCGGGCTCCTTCGTCGTGAAGGACCACGAGGATCCCTCGACGAGCGCGATCCCCTGCGTGTCGGTCGCCGCCGGAGTGACGGTGTAGATCGTCGAGGGTGCATACGCTGCGCTCGGCGTGAACGTGGCCGTCCGGGTCGCGGCGTTGTAAGTCGTCGTTCCGGCGGCGTTCGCGCCGCCCTGCTCGGCCACGGTCAGAGAGACCGAGCTCGGCGCAGCATCCCTCGTGAAGGTCACCGTGACGGGTGCGCTCAGTCCGACGCCGGTCGCCGAGACGGCGGGCGTGCGGCTCTGGATGCGCAGCGGCGACTCCGCGGCGGACTCGAAGACGACGTCGACGAAGTAGTTCGACTCGTTGTAGGCCGACGCCGGGAACGTCCCCGCCGCGCCGTAGACGCCCGGAGCTGCCGATCCGACACCCGAGGCGACCTGGACGGGAGCCGACGGGCGGGCGTCATACGGCCAGAAGCGCGCCGCCATGGCGTATCCGCCCTGCGGTGCCGTGTAGGACACGGTGTACGTCTGCCCCGCGATGAGGTCGACGGGCGAGGCGAAGCTTGCGGTCTGCCATCCCGATGCCGACTCGTTCGTGAAGGTGACGGTTGCGAGACGCGTTCCGGCGGAGTTCCAGAGCGAACCGACGTGGGTGCCGCCGTTGGCCGGCCCCTTGTAGAAGCGGACTCCCGTGGCTTCGCCATCCACCGCCACCGAGAACTTCAGGCCGAGTTCGACCGCCTGCGCGTCATCCGTCGACGCGCTCTCCGGTGTCATTCCGCCGAAAGCCGTGTACGGCCCCGCGACGGTGATGCTGCGGCTCGCGGGGGTCGTCGAGTAGTTCGCACTGTCGTCGGTCGCGCGGACGAGGATCTGCGTGGATCCGATGCCCTGCTGAATGCCTGTGTAGGTCCACGACGTCGTCCCGGTCGCGGTGCGCCAGACCGTCCCGCCGTCGGTCGACACCTCGACTCCGGCGACACGGCCGCCGACGTCGGATGCTGTTCCGGTGACCGTGACGGTCGAGCCGTGCGCGACGGTGGCACCCGCCGTCGGCGACGTGATCGTCACACTCGGGGGTGTCGCGTCAGTGGTCTTGGTCGCCGGCACGAGCCCCTGCATGAGCGACCCCGGCTGCGCGTCCATGTCGGCGAGGAGGTTGACCTGCGCTTGCTGCATGCGGGAATCCGCGGGCGCGCCGTTGCCGTCGTGCGTTTCGTCGAGACCCCAGCCCCACTGGATGCTCGCGGCCGAGAACACGAGCGCCGTACTGGGTGCGCGGTAGAGCGTCACGTGGTGCTGCGTCGTTCCCTCCACGACGGTGTTTCCGTAGTCGGTGAGGTACTGCGGCGTCGGCCCGACGGTGGTGGACAGCTTGATGAGGCCCGCGGGACTGAACCCGTTGTCGGAGACTTCGTTCGACTCGTACCCGACGGTGTGCGGGGCGAGCTCCGCCTTGGCTCCCGAGGCGAGGGAGTCCAGACCCGTATTGCGCCAGAGACGGTACTTGCCCTCGTCGGCGTTCACGGTGAGGGGAAGGTCGTCGTGGTTGACGAAGTACATGGTGCCCGTGACGGCGTTCTCCGGCAGTCCGCCGCCTTGCGACTGAGGAGCGAAGCGCGGGTCACGCCACGTGCCCGTCCACTCGGGGCTCGAGGCGTCGATCTTGCCGCCACCGCGGTTGGTCGAGTTGCCCCACGTCTCCTTGTACGAGACGAGTGTGCGGTGATCGCCGTTCGCCCCCGTCGTGGAGGCCTCGTAGCGGGTTCGCCAGTACCCCTCGTTGCCCGTGAGGAACTGGAGGTTCACACCGGCATCCCGAGCCGCCTCGATGTTGGCCCGCTGTGCGCCCGACCAATACTCGTCGTGACCGACGGACAGGAACACGTTGTGATTGAGGAGTTCGCCACCGCGCCGGTCGGTGTCCACGCCGGCGATGTAGCTCATGTCGTAGCCGTTGCGCTCCAGGAATCGGACCGTCGCGTACTCGGAGCTGAAGTAGAAGTCTCGTCCGCTCTCGTGCCCACGTGTCGCGAAAGGACGGTTGTAGCTGATCTTGTAGGCGCGACCGTTGCCGGCGCCCTGGTAGAAGTCCGAGCCGCCGTACGTGTTGTAAGCGTGCCACGTCGGGTCGGAGGTCTGGAAGAGGACGTCCGACGTGTTGCCGTCCTCCCGGACGATGAACGTGATGTGGCTCTGGCCACCCGTGTCGGTGCGGCGAAGGCTCGCGATGTACACGCCCGAGACGGCGTTCGACGGCACGTTCCAGGATGCCGACACGTTCCACGTGCCGCAGTCGTACAGTTCGGTTGCGAGGTCGGAGATGCACTCGGGCTGGTTCTGCGGCAGCGCCGCCGAGGGCGTCACGCTCGCGATGTGGCGAGCGCCGAGTCCCTGATACCAGCCGGTGCGGTAGATGTCGATCGTGTAGTTCGTGGCATCCGTGTCGATCTTGAAGTCGATCGTCGAGCCGACGTTGACGGAGATGTCGGTCGCGAAGCCCTGGATCGACGAATCCCCCGCGCCCGTGATGTCCCACTCTTCGGGATCGGTGCCCGGCTTCTGGTTCTCGCACACGATCTTGTTGATGTTCGGGCCGCATTCGCTCGCGCCCTGCGCCGCGACGGGCGCGTCGAGCGCGACGAAGAGCGTCGCGACGAGCGCGAAGATGCCGAGCATCGCCGCCCACCGTGTCCGGCGCGAGCGCCGTGCAGCAGATCCGTCAATACCCCACGTGACGTTCGTCATGATTCCCCAGTCCCCGCCGACGTAGCGGGTTTAGCCTCGACCGCAGACCCCTCCGCGACCAGGAACAAGATCCACCCGCGCCGATTTCCCCAAAGGCGCGGCGACCTCAGTCGTCCCCACCCGTGATCCTATCCACACGACGAAGCGGAAGAGAAGACCCGTTTCCTCAGGATTTCCACAAGGAAGGAGTCACAGCCGGTCGAGCAGATACTCCGCGATCGCCATGGATGAGGTCGCCGCGGGCGAAGGCGCGTTGCGGAGGAGCGTCACGGGGCCGACAGTGTCGATCGCGAAGTCGTCGAGGAGCGCGCCGTCTCGCCCCCACGCCTGCGCCCGGACGCCCGCGGCCGTCTTGCGCGTCAGGTCTTCGAGGCGCAGCTCCGGGACGAACTTCCGCGCGCGGCGGTAGTAGGCCGACTTCGAAACCGACCCCCACGTCTCGTATACGCCCATGCGCCAGTGCTGTCGCGCGAGCGGCAGAGCTCCCGGCCACGTCAGCGAGGCCCACGTGTCGCCGAACGAGACATCGCGCCAGCGGTACCCCTCGCGAGCCAGGGCGGGCACAGCGTTGGGTCCGACGTGAACATGATCGTCAAACCCACGTGTGAAATGCACACCGAGGAACGGGAATCGGGGGTCGGGCACCGGGTAGATCATGCCGCGCACGAGGTCGGCGCGCGCGGGATCCAACTCCCAGTACTCGCCACGGAACGGCAGGATGCGGGGCGACGGGTCGGCGCCGACGAGTTTCGCGACGGCATCCGACTGCAGGCCTGCGCACACGACCAGCCGATCGACTGTCCGCGTCGCCCGCGGCGTCTCGATCGTCACCCGGTCGCCCTGGACACGGATGCCGGTGACCTCCGCACCGAGCAGGACCTCGCCTCCGGCATCCGTCACGTCCTTCGCCATTTCCTCCGCGATCGCGACGTAGTCGACGACGGCCGTGTGCGGCGAGTGCAGGGCGCCGACTCCCGTGGCAGCCGGCTCGATGTCGCGGATGCCGCTCTCGTCGACCCGCGCGAGTCCGGGTACGCCGTTCGCCGTGGCCTTCTTCTCGAGCCCTGCGAGGGCGGGCAGCTCGGACTCGTCGACAGCGATGACGAGCTTGCCGACCTCGCGGTAGGGCAGACCCCGCTCGAGACAGTAGTCGCGGGTCGCGACACGGCCCTTCGCGCACAACTCTGCCTTGAGGGAGCCCGGCGCGTAGTAGATGCCGGCGTGCACGACGCCGGAGTTGTGGCCCGTCTGGTGGGCGGCGACCCTGTCCTCCTTCTCGAAGACCACGACGTCGTGACCTCGCTGAGTCAGCGCACGCGCCACCGCGAGACCGACGATTCCGGCACCGATCACGCCATACTGAGTCACGTCCGCGACCTCCCCCGCGGTTCATCATAAGGACGCCACACGCACGCGAGGACACACCATGACCGACGCACCCGTCGTCCAGCCGAGCGCTGATGTCGCCGACTCCGCGCACCTCGGACCACGCACGCGGGTCTGGCACCTCGCGCAGGTACGCGAGGGCGCGCGCCTCGGTGCGGACTGCAATATCGGCCGCGGCGCCTACATCGGACCCGACGTCGTGCTCGGCGACTCGTGCAAGATCCAGAACTACGCGCTCGTGTACGAACCCGCGCGCCTCGGCGACGGTGTCTTCATCGGACCCGCGGCCGTGCTGACGAACGACGAGTTCCCGCGCGCCGTCAACCCCGACGTCACCCTCAAGAGCGCCGACGACTGGCATGCCGTCGGCGTCACGATCGGCACGGGAGCGTCGATCGGAGCGCGCGCCGTCTGCATCGCGCCGGTCACGATCGGCGCGTGGGCGCTCGTGGCGGCGGGGGCGGTCGTCGCGAAGGACGTGCCCGACTACGCCCTCGTCGTGGGGGTTCCCGCACGGCGCATCGGGTGGGTCGGACGTGTGGGGAAGCCGCTCGTCGCGGACGCCGACGGCGTCTGGGTCTGCCCCGAGTCGGGCGAGCGCTACCTCGAGTCCGGCGGAGTGCTCGCGCCGGAGTAGGGCGCTCTCGCACGCGGGTTATCCACAGATTGCGTGGATCTACATTCTAATGTCGGTGGTTCTTGACATGATGAGGGTATGACATTCCTGGCAGAGCTTGAGCGACACGTTGGTCGCTTACACGCCATGCGAGCATTGGATATTGAGACCGATCAGCTCGTCCATGTCATCGAACAGATAGACGATGATAACCTCGTCGCGGTTCTCGAGCACGTGGCCGCAGTACGGACCTGCCTCGACCGGCTCGGCGTCATCGCCGCCGGAGTTGCTGCCCGCCGATCGCATCGAGACCGCGGATATCAGGGGCTCGCGAGCAAGCGGGGCCACCGGACTCCGGCCGCGATGATCCAGTCGATCACCGGGAGTACGGCCGCGGCTGCGCGCAGGGCCGTCCAGGTCGGCGAGTCGCTTCTCCCCTCGACGGCTCCCGTGGAAGAAGCCGACTCGGCTGCAATCGTGCAAGCGGACGCCGGCGATGCGGGGGTCCCTCCGGAGGCCGCGCCGTGGCACGAACCCCTGCGGCGCGCGCTCCTCTCGGGCGGGATCACGCTGGATCAGCATGACGCCATCCGCGGCGGACTCGGTGAGCCGCCCGTCGACGCCGCGAGCGATGCGAACGACGTGTGGTCGATCGCGGCCGCACAGTTGGTCGGCGAGGCGCAGGGTCTTCCGGTCGAAGAACTCAGAGCTCGTGCGCGTGCCGTCCGCGATGCTCTCGATCCTGCCGGGGCCGAGATGCGCTTCGCCGAGCGTTATGAGGCTCGTTCGTTCCGACTGTGGAGTGATCGCAACGGTCAGCACCACGGGCATTTCGTCTTCGATGACGACGCTGCGGCGTGGGTGCGGTCGATCATCGACTCGGCGCTGCGGCCGCGGCGCGGTGGTCCGCGGTTCGTCGACTCGGAAGAGAAGGCGGCGGCCGCATCACTCGAGACCGACGGACGATCGAACGATCAGCTCGCGTACGACCTCATGTTCGACGTCATCCGCGCGGGGGCGGTCGCCTCGGCGGAGGACGTGTTCGGGACTCGACAGCCCGGCGTCCGACTCGTCGTCGTCCACGACCCCGCGGGTCCGCGCGATGCGTTCGGCAGGATGCGCGCAACGGGCTACACGGAAGACCGCGGAGACGCCGTTCCCGGATCCGTCGTCGACCGTGCCGTGTGCGAATCGGGCGTCGTACGTGCCGAGTTCGACCGCACGGGAAACCCCCTCGATCTCGGTCGCGAGCAGCGGCTCTTCGGCAGGGCGCAGCGCCTCATGCTCGCGCTGCGCGACGGCGGATGCCGGTGGCCAGGGTGCACGCGACCTCCGTCGTACTGCGAAGCCCATCACTGCGATCACTGGCAGGCCGACGAAGGACGAACCGATGTCGATCGCGGCATCCTGCTCTGCCGGCACCACCACATGCTGCTCCACAACAACGGATGGAAAATCACACGCGAAGGCACCGGGCCGTTCATCCTGAACGGACCACCCGGTGCGGGGATCGCCGCGACGCCCTTGATCGACAGGCCAGCGTGGGCCTGGATCTGGAGTCCTCCTCCGCCACCTGATCGACCCGAGTGGAGAACCGCGGCACCCGCCGCTGCCTGACGCGCGAACGGCGGCGGCGGGAGTGTGCCTACAGCTCGCCGGGGGCGGTGACCTGCTCGTCGATGTCGTCGATGATGCGACGCGCCCGCGAGGGCTCCTCCTTGCGCGGTGCGTAAACGACGAGCGAATGGAAGACGAACCGGACGATGAACGCGACCGCCAGGGTGATCGCCGTCGCCAGGACGGCGGAGATATGCCACGACTCCACCATCAGCGCGAGGATCGGGATGCGAATGAGCGCTTCGGCGTTGTTGAAGGCGAAGGACTTCGCAAACCTCACCCACCCGCCCGAGGCGGCGCCCCTCATGTCGTGGAAGACGAATCGCTCGATCAACAGGAAGTTCGTGATGATGGTCACTTCGGACGCGATGATCGCCGCGATCACATAGTCGACATGGAGCGCCGTCAGCGCCCAGACGATCAGGATGTTCGCCACCGCGCCGAAGGCACCCACGACGGCGAACAGCGACATCTTGCCGAACCGCAGCATCGTCAATTGGGTGGCGAAGTGGATGCCCTGCCGCAGCGATGCCTTCGACGCACCCGCGTGACGATCGGCGAAGTCGAAGGGGATCTCCGCGATTCGCAGATTCTTCCGGGCGAGCATCTCCAGAAGGATCTTGAACCCGCGCGGCTTGAGCCCCTCGACGTCGAGAGCACGTCTGTCGAGCAGGAAGAAGCCCGTCATCGGATCGGTGACATCCCGCAGCTTCACGGGGAACATCGCCTTCGTCACCATCGTCGACAGGTTCGACACGAACACCCGCGTGCGATCCGCGAGCCCGTGCGCCGTCCCGCCTCCCGCGTACCGAGACGCGATCACGACATCGACGTCCCCCTTGCCGAAGCGATCGAGCATCTCCGCGACCTTCTCGGGCGGATGTTGCAAGTCGCCGTCCATCACGATGCACACATCGGAGGAGGCCGATGCGAGACCTTCCAGCACAGCACCGCCGAGTCCCCCGACAGGGGCCTCGCGGTGGATCAGGCGGACCGGGACCACGGAGGAAGCCGCCACCTCACGCACGACGTCGGGGGTGGCATCCGTACTGTCGTCGACGAACACGACCTCGCACTCGATGCCGCGCGTGGCATCCGTGATTCTCCGCACGAGCTCAGCGACATTGGGCGCCTCGTTGTACGTCGGGACGATGATCGACAGTTCGATGGGACTTTTCCTTCATGCGGGTCGTGCAGCACCCATCGTCGCATGGGGACACTTCGGCTGCGCACGCCATCCGTTACACGATGTTCACTCAGGTGGCACGGAGAGGTCCCGCGAACCGGAATGATGGTCCCGGGGGACGGGAAAGGAATTCATGCGAATCTCTGTCATCGGATGCGGCTACCTCGGCGCCGTGCACGCGGCGGCTATGGCCGAACTCGGCCACGAGGTCGTCGGTATCGACGTCGACCCCGGCAAGATCGCGGCGCTCACGCGCGGCGAAGCGCCGTTCTTCGAGCCGGGTCTGCCCGAGCTTCTCCAGGCGCACGTCGCCACGGGGCGGCTGCGGTTCTCGACCGACATGGCCGAAGCAGCCGGGAGCACCATCCACTTCATCGCCGTCGGCACACCACAGGTGCGAGGCGGTACGGCCGCCGACCTGACGTTCGTGGATTCGGCGATCGACTCGCTCCTGCCGTACACGAACCCCGGCGACGTCATCGCCGGCAAGTCGACGGTGCCGGTCGGGACGGCGACCCGCCTCGCGGAGAAGATGGGCGACTCCGGTGCGGTGATCGCGTGGAACCCGGAGTTCCTGCGCGAAGGGTGGGCCGTCAAAGACTCACTCACGCCCGACCGACTCGTTTTCGGTCTGCCCCCCGAGCCGACGGATGCCACGACCGCCGAAGCCGCACTCCGCGAGGCGTATGCGCCCGTGCTGGCGCTCGATACGCCCCTCATCGTGACGGACTTCGCGACAGCTGAGCTCGTCAAGGTGTCGGCGAACGCCTTCCTCGCGACGAAGATCTCATTCATCAACGCGATGGCCGAGATCGCCGAGGTCACCGGCGCCGACGTCGTGCAGCTCGCTGAGGCGATCGGTCACGACGACCGGATCGGCAAGCGATTCCTCGGAGCCGGCGTCGGATTCGGCGGCGGGTGCCTGCCGAAGGACATCCGCGCGTTCACCGCTCGCGCGGAAGAGCTCGGGCGTGCCGAGTCGGTCGCGTTCCTCAAGGAGGTCGACGCGATCAATCTCCGCCGCCGCCAGCGTGTCGTCGACCACGTCATCGACGCGCTCGACGGCGAACCCCACGGGAAAGTGGTGGCCGTCCTCGGCCTCGCCTTCAAACCGCACTCGGACGATGTGCGCGACTCCCCGGCGCTCGACGTCGCCGTGCGCCTCAAGGGTCTCGGCGCGGACGTTCGGGTCACCGACCCCGCGGCGATCGAGAACGCCCGCGCGCGCCACCCGCAGCTCGACTACCGCGAGTCGTTCGAAGACACGGTGACGGATGCCGAGGTCGTCGTGCTCGTGACCGAGTGGGACGAGTACCGCCACCTCGACCCCGCCGTGGTCCTGCCTCTCGTCGCACGCCCGCAGATCGTCGACGCCCGCAACAGCTACGACCCTGCCCGCTGGCGCGCCGCCGGGTGGACCTACCGAGGCCTCGGCCGCCGCTGACGGCCACCCCATCCCGAGCCTCGGCGGTCACCTCCGACCGAGCCTCGGCCGCCGACCGCCAACCGCCGACCGCGCGCTGACCCAGCGCCCATCTGCCGAAAAGACCCGAACTGCTCGAAACGCGCCCGAGGGCCAGCAGTTCGGGTCTTCTCGCGGAGGGGCTCAGGGCTCAGGCGCGAGACCCCGGCGAGGGCGCGAGACCCCGGCGAGGGCGCGGGACTCCCGCCAGGGCACGGGGCCGCGGCATCCGGTCAGATGAGGGAGAGCTCGCGGAGCTTGGCCTCGACGTCGGCGTTGGAGGGCTCGACGTGGTGCGTCGCGTCGGGGTAGGTGACCACGGGGATGTTCGTGCGCCCTGAGATCTCGCGCGCGACATCGGCGGCGGCCGGATCCGCCTCGAGGTCGACGTAGCGGTACTCGATGCCGAGATCGTCCAGCTGCTTCTTGGTGCGCCGGCAATCGCCGCACCACTGGGCGCCGAACATCGTGATGGTGGAGTCGGAAGTCATACCTCCATTGTCCCCCAGCCCCGCAGGGGCGGGCGCGGGAGGGGACTACCCTCGTTACGTGACCGACGGCGTCGAACGAAACACCCGAACGATCGAAGGAACGGTCGTCACCGACTTCACCGATCGCATGAGCTACGGCGGCTACCTCGACCTCGAGACGCTGCTGTCCGCCCAGCGGCCGCTCAGCGAGCCGGAGCACCACGACGAGCTGCTGTTCATCATCCAGCACCAGACGACGGAGCTCTGGCTCAAGCTCGTGCTTCACGAACTGGATGCCGCCCGGACCTTCCTCCGCGCCGATCAGCTCGCGCCGGCCCTCAAGTGCGTCGCGCGGGTCAAGCACATCCAGAAGACGCTCACCGAGCAGTGGTCCGTCCTAGCGACCCTGACTCCCGCCGAATACGTGCAGTTCCGCGATGTGCTCGGCAACTCGAGCGGATTCCAGTCGGCGCAGTACCGCGCGATCGAATTCACCCTCGGCAACAAGAACGCCGGGATGCTCCGCGTCTTCGAGGGCGATCCCGCAGCGCACGCGCTCGTCTCCTCGGCACTCGAGGCGCCGAGCCTGTACGACGAGTTCCTCCGACACCTGGCCCGGCTCGGCTATCCGATTCCCGACGCCGTCCTCGACCGCGACGTGACCCAGGCTTGGACCTTCGCGTCCGAGCTCGTCCCCGTCTTCACCGAGATCTACACCGACCCGCAGGGGCACTGGGCGGCCTACGAGACGTGCGAGGAACTCGTCGACCTCGAGGACAACTTCCAGCTCTGGCGATTCCGTCACCTCAAGACCGTCGAGCGCATCATCGGGCACAAGACGGGCACGGGCGGCTCGAGCGGCGTCACGTTCCTGCAACGCGCCCTGCAGCTCACGTTCTTCCCCGAGCTGTTCGCCGTGAGGACCAAGCTGTGACCGACCCGCTCGAACTCGCCGCACTCCTCGGTCCGACGGCTTTCGCATGCCGGAAGGGGCTGACCGGCGAGCGCGGTGTCTCCCTGCCGTCCTTCACCGACCATCACGTCCACCTGCACCTCATCGACGACCGCGCGCTCACCGCGGGCGGGATTGCGTGCGTGCTCGATCTCGGCGGCGATCCCGCCATGCTCGCGCGCACGCCGCGACGTGCCGTGCCCCGGCGCGCCTATGCGGGTGCGTTCCTCACGGCGCCCGGAGGCTACCCGACGGGGCGCTCCTGGGCCCCCGCCGGCACGATCCACGAGGTGTCGAGCGCCTCCACGCATGAGGGTGAGCCGGGTGGCGCCGCGACGGCGGTCGCCGAACAGGCGTCGTTCGGAGCGAGCGCCATCAAGGTCGCGCTCAACTCGTCCGCGGGACCCGTCTTCGATCGTGAGGTCCTCGAGGCGATCGTCACGGCGGCTCACGACCGGTCCCTTCCCGTCGTCGCACACGTCGAAGGCGAAGGGATGCCGCGACTCGCCCTGCGGACGGGCGTCGACGCTCTCGCGCATGCGCCGTTCACGGAGGAGCTCGGCCCCCGCATGATCGCCGCTGCGGCGGCATCCGGTCAGCGGTGGATCTCAACACTCGACATCCACCGCGACGACCCGGTCGCGAGCGGATACGCGACGGCGAACCTCGCCCGGTTCGCGGCGGCCGGCGGAACCGTCCTGTACGGAACGGATCTCGGCAACGGCGACCTGCCGGTCGGCGTCAACGAGAACGAACTCCGGGCACTCCACGACGCGGGCATCCAGGGCCCGGCGCTCATCGCGACTCTCACCGATCCGTGGCCGCTCGACGCCGGCACGGGAGCCTTCGCGACGTTCATCCCGGGCATCCCGCCCACCACCCCCGACGGTCTTCCTGCCTGGCTGGCCGGTGCCACCGTCGTGCTGACCGAGGAGCTCGTCCACGATGAAGACTGACTCGTCCCCCGACCTCGGCGCCGCGGCATCCGCTCTCGACGAGGCCGATCCGCTGCGGTCGATGCGCGACCGTTTCGTCGGCAGCGAGAGCTCGATCGTCTACTTCGACGGCAATTCGCTCGGGCGTCCGCCACGGGCTTCCGTCGAGCGTCTCGCGCGGTTCGCAACGGAGGAGTGGGGCGGCCGGCTCATCCGCGGATGGGACGAGTCGTGGATGCAGCTGCCATTCACGATCGGCGACGAGATCGGGCGCACCGCGATCGGAGCTGCTGCCGGACAGACCGTCGTCGGCGACTCCACGACGGTGCTGCTCTACAAGCTCATCCGTGCGGCGTTCGACGCGCAGAAGGCGTTGGATCCCACGCGTGTCGAGATCGTCGTCGACCGCGACAACTTCCCGACCGACCGCTACCTCGTCGACGGGATCGCCCGGGAGCGCGGCGGACGTGTGCGCTGGATCGACGTCGATCTTTCGGCGGGCGTCACGGCGGAGTCGCTCTCTTCGGTCGTGGGTCCGGAGACCGCCGTCGTGGTGCTGTCGCAGGTCGCGTACCGATCCGGACACCTCGCCGATGCGCCTGAGCTGACCCGTATCGCACAGGACGCGGGCGCCCTCGTGATGTGGGACCTGTGTCATTCCGCCGGCTCCGTCCCGGTCGAAGCGGATGACTGGGGCTTCGACCTCGCGGTCGGATGCACCTACAAGTACCTCAACGGCGGGCCCGGCTCGCCCGCGTTCGCGTACGTCGCGAAACGGCATCAGGAGACACTCGCCCAGCCGATCCAGGGGTGGATGGGAACGGCGGACGTCTTCGCGATGGGTCCGGAGTACCGCCCCGCCGAGGGTATGCGGCGCTTCCTCTCCGGCACGCCGCCGATCGTTGGGATGCTCGCGATGCAGGACACGCTCGCGATGATCGACGAAGTGGGTATCGACGCGATACGGGAGAAGTCGGTATCGCTCACGGAGTTCGCCATCGCAGTGACGGATGCCACGCTCGCACCGCTCGGCGTGACGGTGGCCTCCCCGCGCGATGCGGTATTCCGCGGAGGGCATATCACTCTCTCGCACCCCGCGATGCGGGCCGTGACAGCACGCCTGTGGGCCGAGGACGTCATTCCCGACTACCGCGACCCCCACGGCCTGCGCATCGGGCTCTCCCCTCTGTCGACGTCGTTCGCCGAGACGCTCGCAGGCCTCCGCTCCGTCGCCGACGCCCTCCGCGCCGAGCTCGCGTAGCGCGCACTCCCGCAGCGGCTTCCCCCTCCGCAGTCCCTCCCCCGCCGGTCGACGCTCGAGCCGCCGGTCGACGCTCCAGTCGCCGGTCGACGCGCCAGTCGCCGGTCGACGCTCCAGTCGCCGAGAAGACCCAAACCGCTCATCTCGGGGCCGAAACCGCGCAGTTCGGGTCTTCTCGGCAGGACGGAGGCCGACCCTCCGAAGCGGGGTGAGTCCCGCCGAGCCGTCGGGTATACCGCGGTGACGGAGGACTCCCCGTCGGCGAGAAGACCCAAACCGCTGACCTCAGGGCCGAAACCGCGCAGTTCGGGTCTTCTCGGCAGGACGAGGGCCGACCGGCAGGACGAAGGCCGACCGACCGCGGGGGGGTGGTGCGCGCCTAGACTTGACCTCCCGCACGAAGGAGAGCGCCGTGCCCGCAGCCACGCAGCCAGCCTCGACACTGACCGACGAACAGCGCGCACCGATCGACACCGCCATCGGCGAGCTCGCGACCGGCGCAGCATCCTGGGTCCACCTCACGCTCGCGCAGCGGGCGAAGCTCCTCGACGGCCTGCACACCGCCGTGGCCGAGGTCGCCGAGGAATGGGCACTCGCCGCCGGCCAGTCGAAGGGCCTCGACCCGCGGCATCCGCTCCTCGGAGAAGAGTGGCTCGCCGGTCCCTACGCGACGCTCGTCGCACTCGAGGCGTACCGCCGTACGCTGCTGACGCTCGCCCGCGGCGACAGCCCGCTCGAGGGCATCCCGACCGAGCCCGCTCCGGGCGACCGCCGCCGCGCCCAGGTCTTCCCTCTCAGTGCGATCGACGACCTCCTCCTGTCCGGATACTCGGGCGAGGTGTGGTTCGAGCCGGGAGTGACGGATGCCGCGGCCCGCCGCGACGCGGGACTCGCCCAGCTCACACCGACGACGTCGCAGGGCATCGGCCTCGTGCTCGGCGCCGGAAACGTCACGGCAATCCCTGTGCTCGACGTGCTCTACGAACTTCTCGCGCACAACCGGGTCGTCCTCCTCAAGGTCAACCCGACGCAAGACACCCTCGAGCCGATCTTCGAGCGGGCGCTCGCACCGCTCATCGAACCGGGTTTCCTCCGTATCATCCGCGGCGGAGGAGACGTGGGCGGCTACGTGACGCAGCATCCCGACATCGCCCACGTCCACATCACGGGCGCCGCCTCGACGTTCGACACGATCGTGTGGGGTCCTTCGCGTGGGACCGCCGCGCAGAAGGCCGCGACGACACGGCGACGGAACGAGAACCGTCCACTCCTGCAGAAGCCGATTACGGCCGAGCTCGGCGGGGTGTCGCCGATCATCGTCGTGCCCGGCGCCTGGTCGGATGCCGACCTGCGCTATCACGCCGAGCACATCGTCACGATGCGGCTCCAGAACAGCGGCCACAACTGCATCGCCGGTCAGACCGTCCTGCTCTCCCGCGATTGGCCGCAGCGCGATGCGTTCCTCTCCGAACTTCGCCGCGCCTACGCTGCTGCACCCCGGCGACCGGTGTGGTACCCGCGCGGTGACGAGAGCCTCGCCGCGGCGGCATCCGACTATCCCGACGCCGTCTGGTGCGCCGACGGCACGCGTGCGCTCGTCGAGATCGGCCCCGACGACGATCCGTCCGAGATCGAGACGACCGAGTACTTCGCCCCCGTCCTCGGCGTCGTCTCACTGCCCGGCAACGGCCAGGAATTCCTCGACACGGCCGTCGCGCACGCGAACGAGAAGCTCGCCGGCACGCTGGGGGCGAACCTCCTGATCGACCCCGTGACGGAACAGGCTCTCGGCGACGGGTTCGAACGAGCCCTCGCCGACCTGCGGTACGGCTCCATCGCCGTCAACGCGTGGACGGCGCTCGTCTTCATCACCCCCACGATGACGTGGGGCGGCTTCCCCGGTTCGACGATCGGCGACGTGGAGAGCGGCATCGGCATCGTCCACAACGCCCTCCTCCTCGACCACGTCGAGCGATCGATCGTGCGCGGCCCGTTCCGCCCGTTCCCGCGATCGATCTCGACCGTGCTGCGCTCACGAACCTTCGACCAGTGGTCGGTCCTCCCGAAGCCGCCGTGGTTCGTGACGTCGAAGACGGGAGCCGTCGTCAGCGAAGGGCTCACCCGATTCCGGATGAACGGCGACAAGGTCGCACTCGCCGCGACGCTCGTCCAGGCATTCCGCGCATGAGCCGGCGTTCGCTTCTCGACGCCGATTACGTCGTCGTCGGGGCGGGTTCGTCGGGGGCGGCCCTCGCGGCCCGGCTGAGCGAGGACCCGGGCGTGACGGTCCTGCTGCTCGAAGCGGGACCACCCGACCGCGCGCTGGAACTGCACGTTCCCGCGGCGTTCTCGAAGCTCTTCCGCAGCGCGTACGACTGGAACTACGACACGGTCCCCCAGGCGACGCTCGACGGGCGGACGATCTATTGGCCGCGTGGCAAGACCCTCGGCGGATCGTCGTCGCTCAACGCCATGATGTGGGTACGCGGATTCGCGGCCGACTACGACGAGTGGGCGGACGTGGCCGGCCCCACCTGGTCGTGGGAGGCGCTTGCTCCGTACTTCCTGCGCACCGAGGAGACCCAGGCGGTCGAGAACCAGCGCGATCCGCGGCCGCACACGCGCGCGTTCCTCGAGGCCGCGCGCGAGGCGGGCCACCACGTCACGCCCGCCAACCTTCCCGAAGGGCAGGGGTTCTCGCAGACGATGGTGTCGCAGCGCCGGGGCGCGCGTGCGTCGACCGCCGACACCTATCTCCGGCCCGCGCGCGGGCGTCGGAACCTGCGCATCCTGACGAACGCGCATGTGCGCCGTGTCACCTTCTCGGGAACGGATGCTCCGCGGGCCACCGGCGTCTACGTCGAGGTCGCCGGAATCACACGCCACGTGCGTGCGCACCGCGAAGTGATCCTGTGCGGCGGAGCCATCAACACTCCGCACCTGCTCATGCTCTCCGGGATCGGGCCCGCCGACCACCTCGCCGAGCACGGCATCGCGGCGCTCGTCGACGCGCCCGGCGTCGGCGCCAACCTTCAGGACCACCTCGTCGCGGGCCTCGCGCCTGCCGCACGCGGGGGGACGCTGTTCGGCGCGGAGTCCGTCGTCCAGCTCGCGCGCTACCTGGCGTCCCGCCGCGGGATGCTGACCTCGAACGTGGGGGAAGCGTGCGGATTCCTCCGGACGTCCGTCGCGGATCGCGTCGGCGCACCACCGGACCTGCCCGACATCGAGATCATCTTCGCCCCCGTGCCCTACGTCGGCGAAGGTCTCGCACCTCCGCCGGCCGAGGGCGTCACGGTCGGTGCGATCCTCCTGCGCCCCCGGAGCCGCGGAACGATCCGCCTGGGCTCGTCCGACCCGCACGCGCAGCCGCTCATCGATCCCGCCTACCTGAGCGATGCCGAGGGCGTCGATGAGGCGACGATGCTGGCGGGTCTCGCCGCGTGCGAGCGCCTGATCGATACGGATGCGCTGCGCACCGTCACCACCGCGGGGTGGGTCCAGCCGGCCGGGGGCGAGTCGATGACGCCCGGCGAGCGCGCAGAACTGGCCCTTCGCCGCTACTCGCACACCCTCTACCACCCCGTCGGGACTGCGCGGATGGGGGAGGATGCCGAGTCCGTCGTGACTCCCGACCTCCGCGTGCGGGGTGTGACCGGGCTGCGTGTGGCCGATGCCTCCGTCATGCCGACGCTCATCCGCGGTCACACGAACGCGGCGGCGATCGTGGTCGGCGAGGTCGCGGCGGCACTCATCGCAGGAGACCGCCGGCCGTGACACCGGCGACCTCGCGCGTGACCTACGCTGGCGTGGGGGGACGAAGGAGATATCGTGCCACGCCCGTCCCCGGCTGAGACCCGCGAGCGACTGTTGCGCGCCGCCGCAGCAGAGATCCGCCTCCATGGATACGCGGGGGCCTCACTGTCGTCGATCGCTGCGCGACTGGGGATGACGAAGGGCTCGCTCGCCTACCACTTCCCCTCGAAGCGCGATGTTGCGCTGGCGCTCTTCACCTCGATGGAGCACACGCACGGGGAGCTTCGGACCGGTGTGGCGGACGACGGGTTGCGCGGCATCCGCGCCCTGCTCACGCTGCTGGCACGCACGACGTCGCGGGGACGCACCGACCCGGTGTTCACGGCGGGCACGTCGCTCATCGTGATGTCCGGTGCGCTCCCGTTCGAGGTGCCGAGGGTCTTCGACGACCTCATCACGGCGTACGCCGCTTCGCTCGACGAAGCACGCATCGACGGTGAGATCGCTTCGGACACCGACGTCGGACAGGCCGCGGAGGACATCCTCGCGAGCATGATCGGATCGTGGATCGTTCGGGCGCGAACGCCGGATCGCCCCGACACGCCACCCCTCCGCCTTGCCCACGCCGTCTTGCACTCGATCGGCGTCGCCGACTCCGAGGATGTGCTCCGAGACCTCACCGACAGGGGCCTCGCCCCGTGGCTCGAGGCCGGCGAGCACCTCCGCGCACAGACGACTCCGTGATCGAGAGCGCCTCACTCTTCGACGAGCGACATCGGCATAGCGCTCATGACGCTGCTTTCGCGTTCCTGACCGCCGTCGCGATGACGCCCCGGAGTGGTGCCGAAGACGCGACGGAAGTGACCGCGCATGACCCCCGGCGTCGAGAAGCCCGAACGCGCCGCCACTTCGCTCAACTGCAGGCCGGGCTGATCGCGCATGAGGCGCTCGGCGGTCTGGAGGCGTCGCTGGGCGATCATCCCGGCGATCCCGCCCGCATCGGGGAAGGCCCGGTAGAGCTGCCGGCGCGACATATGGAGTTCGCGCGCGATCTCGTCGACTCCGAACGTCGATTCCCGGTGGTGCCTGTCGATGCTCCGCAGCGCCGCCTGGCGCACTTCCGTGGCCCGTGATCGTCGTCCCGCAGCGGCGAGGGTCGACTCGGCGAGAGCGCTGACGAGGGTCGCCACGGTGTCGTCGCATCCGCTCGACGGGGGTTGCTCGTCGACGAGACCCGCGATAAGCAGGGTGCCGAGGTACGAGATCGTCGCGCGCTGTTCGGGTGACGACGCCGACATCGTCGGCCCTCGCAGCGCGAGCTCGCGCGCCAGCCCTCGCATCCGCTCCACGGGAACCATCGCGACGAGCAACTGGACCTCGTCTCCCGAGCCGTCGATCACGACGTCCATATCATCCGTGACGAAGCCCACCGAGGGCGGAGCGAGCAGCACGACCTGGTCGCCCCGGCGTACGCGAAGCCGACCGCGCAACGGTGCGACGAAGAGCACGGACGGCTCCTCGGACGCGGGGATCGACCACGACGCCGCTCCTCCACGTCCCGAAGACAGGCGCACGTCGCCGAGAGCGACCGTCAGGACGGATGCCGTGGCGCGGGCGTGCGCCGGATCCACCCTGCCCGGAATCGGCGCCGTGCCGATGACGCGGCCCGGGTGTGCGCGCGCGTGCTCGATGAGCCCCTGCGCCGCCGGACTCCGCCCGTCGAGCGCAGCGATCCACTCTTCCGTCACGCGCGGGTCGACGTCGACGACGCCACCGACCGCTTCGCGTAGAACTCCACTCATGCGTCGTCCCCCCAGACTCGACAGTGCAGACGCACGATACTAGACGCACGTCTATACGTCACGGATTGTACACTCCGTCGATCCCGGCGATCAGAACGCCTGTGGATAACTCACTCGCCGTCGGCGAACCGATCCGTCGCGGCGCGGAGGGCATGGGCGATCCCCGGTTCGAAGGCCGCGTGACCGGCATCCGGAACCATCACGAACTCGGCCTCCGGCCATGCGCGGTGAAGATCCCACGCCGTCATGGCGGGCGTGCACATGTCGTAGCGACCTTGGACGATCGTTCCGGGGATGTCGCGGAGCACGCCGGCCTTCGCGATCAGCTGCCCTTCGTCGAACCATCCGCCGTGGAGGAAGTAGTGGTTCTCGATCCGGGCGAAGGCCGTCGCGGCGACAGGCTCCGTCATCCCGGCGACGAGGTCGGGGTCAGGACGGAGCGTGAGCGTCGATGCCTCCCACTTCGACCACGCGATGCCGGCAGGCACGTGCACGGCAGGGTCGGGGTCCACGAGGCGCCGATGGTAGGCCTCGATGAGGTGCCCGCGCTCGAGCACGGGAATGGGGGCGATGAACTCCTCCCATTCGTCGGGGAACACCGCCGAGGCCCCACCCTCGTAGAACCACTCCAGTTCGGACCTGCGCAACGTGAAGACGCCGCGGACGATGAGCTCCGACACGACGTCGGGATGCGACTGCGCGTACGCGAGCGCGAGCGCACTCCCCCATGACCCGCCGAAGACCTGCCATCGATCGATGCCGAAGTTCCGGCGGAGCAGCTCGATGTCCGCGACCAGGTGCCACGTCGTGTTGTGTCGCAGATCGGCGGACGGATCGCTCGCGTGCGGCGTCGAGCGTCCGCATCCGCGCTGGTCGAACAGGATGATCCGGTAGCGCTCGGGATCGAAGAAGCGCCGGTGCCACGTCGATGTTCCGGCTCCCGGCCCACCGTGCAGGAAGACGACGGGCTTCCCGTCGGGGTTGCCCGACTGCTCCCAGTAGAGGCGATTCCCCTCCCCGGCGATGAGCTCACCGGTCTCGTAGGGTTCGATCGCGGGGTACAGGATCTCGTCGAGGTGTGCTGGACCGCTCACAGCTGGACTCCTCGCGCGAACGTGTCGCACACGTCCACACCGCCTTCGTATCCGGCATGGAACCAGCGTTGGCGCTGTTCGCTCGACCCGTGCGTCCACGTTTCAGGATTGGCGAAGCCACCCTGCGACTCCTGGATGTGGTCGTCTCCGACCGTGCCCGCGGCATCCAGCGCGTCACGGATCTCCGCGTCGGTCGGCGCCTGCAGGAAGGGAGTGCCGTTCTCGTCGACCTGCTCCGTCATGTCGCCCACCCATGCTCCCGCGAAGCAGTCGGCCTGCAGCTCCGTCCGCACACCGTTGCTCTCGGGGCCCGTGCCGTTGTTGGGGTAGCTGTCCATGATGCCGACGATCTGTTGCACGTGATGTCCGTACTCGTGCGCGAGCACGTAGAGCTGGGCGAGCGGACCGGCCGACGCGCCGAAGCGCTCTCGCAGGAGGCCGAAGAAGGTGGGGTCGACATAGACCGTCTCTTCGGGTGGGCAGTAGAAGGGACCCGTCGCGTTCGACGCCGTGCCGCATCGCGTCGGGGTCTGACCGTCGACGATGATGAGCTGCGGGGCGCGATAATCCTGCACGTTCTGCTGCCAGAACTGGTCGATCGCGACGGATGCCGCAGCCAGGCGGCAATCATCGCGCTCGTTCGCATCGGCACCCGTCTCGCAGTTCTCGATGACGGTCCCCTCGGACGAGCTGCCTCCGGGAACGCCGCCCCCGCTCAGGATGCTGGAGAAGTCCTGCCCCGTGAAGAGGTTCAGGAGCAGCACGGCGATCGCCCCGATTCCGACGAGCCCACCGCCGGCCACGGCGACGCCGGCGCCGCGCCGTTTGGCGGTATTCCCCCCGACGCGCGCGTTGTCGTTGAAGGTCATGCCTCACGGTATCGCGCCGCAGACCTCACGGCCGGGAAATCGTGCGGTCACGCGGCAGATCGGAGTCGTGCTCCCGGCATCCGCACGGGGCAATAGGCCCTCCGCGTCGGCAATAGGCTCAGTGCCATGACTTCGCCGCTCTCCGTCGTCGAGCCGGGAACCCCGCAGCAGGATCCGAGGGGGCGGCGATGATCGATCCCCTCGTCCTCGTCATCCTCGGCATCGTCGTCATCGCGGTCGCCACGTCGATCGGCCCGCGGCTCAACATCGCCGGACCTCTGCTCCTCATGCTCCTCGGGCTCGGAGTGAGCCTCCTCCCCTTCGTCGACGTGCCCGAGATCGATCCGGAGATCATCCTCGTGGGAGTCCTGCCTCCCCTGCTCTACTCGGCGGCGGTCTCGTTGCCGGCGATCGAGTTCCGGCGGGACTTCCGGCCGATCGCGGGACTGTCCGTCGTGCTGGTGCTCTTGACGGCGGTCGCTCTCGCGTTCTTCTTCATGGCGGTCATCCCGAGCCTGCCCTTCCTCCTCGCCCTGGCGCTCGGCGCCATCCTGAGCCCCACCGACGCCGTCGCGACGTCGATCGTGAAGCGACTCGGGATATCCCGGCGCGTCACGACGCTTCTCGAGGGCGAAAGCCTGCTCAACGACGCGACGTCGCTCATCATCCTGCGCGTCGCCGTCGCGGGCGTCGCCGCGGGAGGCGGATTCTCGCCGGGGACGTTCGTCGGCGCCTTCGTGTGGGGCGCCGTCATCGCCGTCGTGATCGGCGCCCTCACGGGATATCTGGCGCTGCGGCTCCGTGCGCTCGTGCGCCATTCGGCAGCCAACACCGCGATCGGCTTCGTCGTCCCCTTCGCGGCCTACCTGCCCACGGAGGAGCTCGGCGGGTCGGGACTCGTGGCATCCGTCGTCGCGGGAATCGTCGTCGGTCAGGGTGCCGCACGCCGCTTCACTCCCGAGCAGCGACTGTCGGACGAACTCAACTGGCGGACCGTCGAACTGGTGCTGGAGGGCGCCGTCTTCCTCCTGATGGGGCTCGAACTCAAGTCGATCCTCGACGCGAATCTCGGCAGCGACCACGGCATCTGGCACGGGCTGTGGCTCGCCGCGGCGGCGCTCGGGATCGTGTTGGTCGTGCGCGGAGCGTGGGTGTCGATGCTCGTGTGGATCCAGTCGAGACGCGCGCGCACGAAGGAGCGCGAGCGGCTCGAAGTCTTCGAGGCGCGCATCGACGAGTTCGCCCAGTCGTCGCCCGAAGATCGCCGGGGCAGTCCCGCGCTGCACGAGAAGCGCGTCTCGGGCGCGCGGCGGCGGCTCGCCCGCGCTTTCGCGGACCTCGACTACTACCAGGCCTCGCCGCTCGGGTGGAAGCACGGCTCGATCATCGCGTGGGCGGGGATGCGGGGCGTCGTGACGCTCGCCGCCGCCCAGACGCTCCCCCGCGAGACGACGGAGCGGCCGCTGCTGATCTTCGTCGCGTTCCTCGTCGCGGTCGGGAGTCTCGCGCTTCAGGGGTTCACTCTGCCGTGGGTCGTCCGGGCGCTGCGCCTGGACGGCGGCGACGAGGACATCGTCGACCAGGCCGACCAGAAGCGCATCGATGAGGAGCTCCGGGTTGCCGCGGCATCCGCTCTTCACCGCGGGGGGCTGACGCGTCTGGACGGCAGCGAGTTCCCGGCGGAGTTCGTCGAGCGGGTGGGTTCGCGGTTGACGACGCCGCCCGACGAGGAGACGACGGCGCGAGCGCGAGACGTGCTCGAAGTGCGGCTTCTGCTGATCGAGGCGATGCGCACGCGGCTGGTCGAGATCTCGTCCGACGGAACGTACAGCACGGCTGCCCTGCGCCACGCTCTGGCCGAATTGGATGCCGACGAGCTGAGCCTGCGCCTGCGCCTCGACGCGGAGTGACAACCGTCGCCCGGCCGCACGTTCATGGGCGACAATAGACGGGTCGAAGGAGCAGGACATGACGGAAGCGACGGATGCCGCGACGACGCGCGACGCCGATCCGGTCCTCGACACGGGCGCGATTCCCGTCCCGCATCCCGCTGCGGAGTGTCCCGAGTGCTTCACGGAACTGCGTGTCGATCGCGATTGGTGGCTCGCCCGGCCCGAGGGCTCGCGCCTCGTCGGACTCGTCGTGTCGCGTGACGACATGCCGCCGGTCGTCGAACAGCGCAACCTGTTGTCGCGTTTCGGCGTGCCGATCGAGGGCTTCCGTCATCCGTCCCCTGAGACGCTCGAGTCGTGGGAGGAGCGCCTCGTGCGCTTGTTCGGACGCCTCGACCGCGGCGACGTTCTCGTCGTCGCCAATGTCCACGCGCTCGGCCGCGACATCGACGAAGAGACCCGGACGGTCGCGGAGCTCCACAGCCGCGGCGTCGTCGTGAAGGTCCTGAGCCACGGCGGCCGCCACCTCTACGACTCGGGCCGCTGAGGCATCCCCTCCCCCCTTCCTTCGGCGGCCCCGCTTCGCCGACGGCCCGCTTCGCCGCCGCCCCTTCCGCCGCCGCCCCTTCCGCCGAGAAGACCCGAACTGCTGCAATGTCGGCCTCGGCGCAGCACTTTGCGTCTTCTCGCCGAATCGGCACGGGGCCCGCAACGGGGCTCGACCTTCCAGCATCCGTCGGGGCCATCACGCCGAACAGACCCGAACTGCTCCGAAACCGGCCGCCGAGCGACGGTTTGGGTCTTCTCGGCGGAGAGGGGGGTTACTCGTCGTCGGGGGACGGGCCGCGGGGGTCGGCGAGGAGGGTGACGTCGTCGAGGAGGGGGAGGTCGTCGCGCGTGACGAGGCGGGCTGCGATCGCATGCTCGACCAGACGCACGCGGCGGTTGGTCGCATACGAGCGCACTCCGCCGCGCATGCCGGGGACGCCGATGCGGTCGAGCTTGTCGCAGACGTTGTCCAGCTTGCGGTTGAAGCGCGTCAGAGTCCACCCCAGCCGCTCGGCCGCCTGGCCCGACGTCGGCAGCTCGCTCATCCCCGAACCCTCCCGGCGCAGCACGGGCTCGGCGAGCGCGAGGATCATGAGCTTCTGGCTGAGCGTCAGGGGGACGTCGCCGATCGTCGACAGGCCGTCGTCACCCGTCTCGTCGATCCGCAGATTCTCGTGGAACGTGGGTGCCGTCGACGTGACCGTGAGCTCGTAGGTCGTCGGACCCGCGCTGAAGATGACGGATGTCGATGCGAAGACGAGCGGCAGACGGGCACCGGGTGCGAGCCACGCCTGCACGCGCCCGCCCGAGTCCGTCACGGTCGCCGACAGGCGACTTCCGACGTTCGAGAGCAGCCAGAGCCCCTCGATGTTCTCGATCGTGAGGAAGTTGCGGTGGAGGAACAGGTTGTCGTCGATCGACAGATCCCCTTCGCGACCCACCGTGAAGACGTCGTCCGGCGAAACCGCGAACACCTCGCCGGCGAACTCGACCGTCAACTCGCCGGTCATGGAGCGCACCCCGTGACCGACTCCGAGGACTGCCCGTTCGACCGCGCCGTCAGCACCTCGATGCACGTGCGCCCCGACGGGTCCGCGGGGACCGTGACCGACGTCTCCGTCGTGCTCTCGAACGCCGCCTCTCCGCCGGCCGCATCGACCGCCCACAGGAAGTGGTCGCCGTCCTGAGGGTCGGGGTGCGTCCAGGTGAACGTCACGCCTTCCGCGCCGGCGACGCCCGTGAGCGCTTCCGGTGCCGGGACGAGCGGCGACACGGGATCGAGCGGAACGGCCGTCGTGTCGGGCGGTGGCGGGGTGGGGTCTCCTCCCGCCAGGATGCCGGGAAGCGAAACGCCCACGATGACCGCCGCGATGACGGCAAGGCCTCCTCCGACGAGCGACCACGTCACCGCGGTCCGACGCGATCGCCGCGCGGGCGCCACGGCAGGTGGCGCGGACGACGGGGCCTCGACCGCGGGCCCCGTGCGCGCCTCCGGCGGCGGAGGGAGCTCGGGAGAGGCCGGCCGCGCGGGTTCCGTCTCGGTCGGGGCGACGGATGCCGCGGAGACCCGCTCCCTCGGAACCGTCTCGAACGGGTCGGATGCCGGCGCCGCCGGAGGGCGGAGGACCGTCTGGTCGAGAGCGTCGGGGCGGACCACCGTCTCCAACGGGGCGGGTGACGAATCGAACCGCGGCGAGGCGGGTGCCGTTGTCGCCGAGGGACGCGTGAGACCTGCCGCGGGCGACGTCTCGGGATCGATGCTGACGACCCCTCGCACGCGCGTGAGCCCGTCGCCGTCGTCCGTTTCGATGTCGTCCTCGGGCAGCGCGTCGTCGAGGATGTCGATCGGCGTGACGGAGTGCGAGAGCTCGATCTGCACCTTCTGCAGCGCTCGTGCGAAGGCGAGCGCCGACTCGTACCGGTCGGCGCTGTTCTTCGCCGTCGCGCGTTCGAGCACCCAGCGCAGCGACGTCGGCGCGTCGGCGCGAGCGAGAGGCGGCAACGCGGCGGTCTCGATGCGCTGGATCAGGTCGGCGCCCGTGTTCCGCTCGCCCGGGAACTCGAACGGCGAGCGTCCGGCAAGCAGCGTGTAGACGGTGGCTCCGAGCGCGTAGACGTCGGACCGCGGATCAGACCGCGGGACGTCTGCGAAGGATTCCGGCGGCGACCAGGGGATGGACAGACCCGCCGACTCGGCCGCCGCGGCCGTCGTCGAGGCGATTCCGAAGTCGGTCAGCGCGGGACGGTTGTACTCCGTGACGAGGATGTTGGCCGGCTTGATGTCACGGTGGAGGACCCCCGCACGGTGAGCCGTCTCGACGGCCGCCGACACCTGCACACCGATCCGGAGCGACTCGGCGACCGAGAACGGCTCGCGCTTGTATCGCACCTGCAGGTTCGGTTTCGGGCAGTACTCCATCACGAGGTACGGCCGACCGTCGCCCGCGACGCCGGCCTGGTAGATCGTCACGATCGCGGGATGCGTCGACAGCATCGCCATGACGTTGGCCTCGGCGGCGAACTCGTCGACGGCGCCGGTCGACATCCGCTCCGTCAGGAGCACCTTGACGGCCACGCGGCGCCGAGGAAGCTGCTGCTCGTAGAGATAGACGTCGGCGAAACCGCCCGACCCGAGCACGTCGAGGTAGGTGAAGCCGGGCAGGTCCGGCGGCGTCATCGGGACGCGCTTGGCGCTCATCCGAGGTCCTCGATCGCCACGGTCACGCCGTCGCCGAGATCGAGGAGGTCTCCCGCGACGACGACGGTCGCCTCACCGGGATGGAGCCGTACGGGGTCGGCGCCCGGACGATGCAGCGTCGTGCCGTTCGTCGTGTGCAGATCGGTCGCCACGATGCTGTCGCCTTCGGCCCGCAGCTCCACGTGACTGCGCGAGATGTCCTGCTCGGGGCTCTCGACGGCGACGAGGTGCGGAAGGTCGGTGCCGACGACACGGGTGGATCGCGGTCGACGCCCGATGACCACGGTGCGATCCAGCAGGAGCACCTGTCCCGTCGACAGGCGCACACGGCCGGGAGCGGGCGGGCGCGGCGGCGCGAGCGGCGGAGGTGCGGAATCCGACACACCGCCGCGAAGACGGCGCGCTTCCGCGAGCGAGATCGTCGCACCGTCGTGGTCGCCGTCCGCCGGGGTGGAAGCGGGGGTGGGACGCGCGATCGTCGCGGCCAGTTCGTTGTCGATGACGGATGCCGCATCAGCCCCGGTCGACGGAGAGGATGCCCGCGCGAACGTGGAGTCGCCCGGCAGGAGGGTGTCGGCTCCCGCCGCGGTCAGAACCGTCGCGGAGTCGATGAGCCCCGGCGTGGTGGGGGCCGGCGCGGCAGGTGCCGGCTCTGGTTCTGGTTCCGGCTCCGGCTCCGGCTCTGGTTCCGGTTCTGGTTCCGGTTCCGGCTCCGGTTCTGGCGCAGCCTCGCCCGCGCCTTCGGGCGCCGCGTCCGCGTCCTCCGCACCGTCAATCTCGTCCTCGACCGCGGTCAGGGGAATCGTGTCCTCCCCCGCCAGCGGATCCTCGACGTCCGACGGCTCGACCGCAGGCGCAGCCGAGACGACGGACACCGGCGACGACACGGACGCGGGGCCGACGGCATCCGCCTCATCACCGAAGTCGACACGGATCGCCGACACGAGCACGATGCCGTCGCAGATGGGATACTCCGCGACGCCGCCCTCGGTGCCGTCGAGGATCGATACGCGGCGCACACCGGGAAGGCTCCGCTCGGTCCACGTCGTGACACCCGAGCCGGACAACGACTCGACACCCGACGTCGTCTCGACGTCGATCTCGAATGGACCGCGCACCACGACGCGCACGCCCGTCGACTCCTGCAGAGCGACCGCGAACGGCGGGATCGCGGCGAGCGACGTGCCGAACGCCCCCGTGAGCGCCTCGAGCACGGCGGGAAGGCCGCGTCCGGCGGCAGCTTGAAGCCAGACACGCTCGAGGAGCGTGAGAGGCACGTCGGCCCCGACGACGACGACCCCGTGATCGGTCACGACGGCTTGGCGTCGTCCCGGTGCGTATCGACCGACGATCATGAACGATCCCCTCCTGCCCCGACGCGCGGTCGGGTGTCTTCGTCGACATCGTCGACATCGTGGGGGGCGATGTTCTCTCGTGTGTGAACGGCGACGGCATCGACGACGATCGCGGTGATGTTATCGCGTCCACCGTGCAGCATGGCTTCATGGACGAGCCGCGTGGCGGCGGCTTGCGGGTCGGCCTCGGTCTGGAGGATGGCGTCGATCCGCCCCCGTCCGAGTTCACCCGTGAGGCCGTCGGAGCAGACGAGCACCCGGTCACCCGGCTGCGCGGGGATGACCCAGTAGTCGGCCTCGGCGTTGCTGCCGCCGCCGATCGCGCGCGTGATGACGTTGCGCCGCGTGTCGGAGGCGGCGGCGACGGGATCCAGTTCGCCGCTGTCGATGAGCTCCTGCACGAGCGAGTGGTCGACGCTGATCTGCTCCAGTTCACCTTCGCTCAGGAGGTAGGTGCGCGAATCGCCGACGTTGAGCGTGAGCCAGCATCCGACGCCGTCGACGTCGGCGAGCACGACACCCGTCAGGGTCGTTCCCGCGCCCTCCGCCGCGAGGGGCAGATCCGCGACGCGATGGCGGGCCCGCTCGAGCGCCTGACGCACGTCGCGCATCGTCGACGTCGACGGACCCCCGACGAGCTCCGCGAATGCGGCGATGACGGCGGCAGACGCGACTTCGCCCGCCTGGTGTCCGCCCATCCCGTCAGCGACGAGGAAGACGGGGGAACTCGCGATGTGTGAATCCTCGTTGATGCGCCGGCGAAGCCCCGCATCCGTCGCGGAGCCGGAGACGACCTCGATGAGCGGCGGGTTCATGATCGCTCCCCCACGGTGGCGCGGCGATCACCGAACTCCAGCACGTCACCTGCCACGAGGGTCGTCCGCGTTCCTGCGACGAGTTGCTGGCGTCCCCCTCCGCGCACGAGCGTCGTGCCGTTGGTGGAATGCCGGTCGAGCACGTAGACGCCGTCGGCGGCGGGTCCGATCTCGAAGTGCGTCTTGGAGAGCGAGAGCGTTTCGTCGCGGATCGATGCGACGACGGCACCGTCCTCGCGTGCCGGATTCCGACCGAACAGCGTCCGCGTATAGACGGCTGTCCGCGTGCCGTCGTCCCACGACAGCACGGTCAGTTCGCGGCTCGCCGCGGGGGCGGTGGCCGGGGCAGGAGCAGCGGCGCGCGTCTCGTCGATGTCGAGTTCGTCCGTCGCCGGCGCCGCTTCAGCCCGGGGTGCGGGGGGCGCCGACACCTGCGGAGGCGAGAGCGGAGCGGCCGGTGCGGGAGCGGCGACGGGGGCAGTCGGTGTCCGGGATGCCGCGGGCTCCGGGTCGATCGTGATGCCCGGGACACTCGAGATCATCGCGCCGGGTCCCGTCGGCGCGGAACGCGACGGCTCCGGGCTCTGCACCGGAGACACGGACTGCGGCGACACGGGCGGGGGCGACACGGGCTGCGAAGGCATCGGCAGCGGAGGCACCGGCGGCACTCCCGTCGCGGGTGCCGGGAACGCGGGCGGCGCGAACGCGGCCGCACCGGGGAAGACGGGGGCGCTCCCGGGAACGGGGGGCAGAGCGGATGCCACGGCGGTCGCCGTCGCCTGCGCTGCGGCGGAAGGCAACTGCGCGGCGGCGGCCGGTGCCGACGTGGAGCCGCGCCCCCCGGCATCCGTCGTGTTCACGACCAGCGTGTTCGCGACCTTGTCGTGCCAGCCCTGACGCCTCCCCGACGAATCGAAGAGCACGGAGAAGTAGCCGACGATGACGTACGCGGCGAGGCCCCAGATGAGGTTGCGCAGCAGGGCCCGGCCGAAGCCGATGGGCGCCGAGTTTTCCGCGTCCGCGAGACGGATCCGCACGAGACGCTGGCCGACGGATCCGCGGCCGCCCTGCATCCACGTGTACACGACGACCCAGACGAGCCCGATGAGGGCGACGACTCCGTAGACGGCGAGGATCGCCATCGCGAGAGCGGCATCGTCGCGGATGCCCGCGGGCTGCGCGACGGCGACGCCGATGACAGCGGCGACGACGAGGACGACGGTGCTGATCGCGAGGTCGATCAGGTAGGCGCCGGCGCGACGACCGAGCGACGCGGGCGCGGCGCTGACCTGCGCGGAGGCGGTGGTCGGCTGGCTCATTCGGTCTCCGATTCCTCGGGGGCGTCGTCCTTGGCGGCCCGCGGTGTGCGTTTCGGGGTGCGCGGTGCCAGCGCGAGCTTCGTGCCGGCCAGCAGGGAGCGCAGACTCAGTCTGGCCCGCAGGCGCTGCCAGGGCGAGCGCCGCGTCGCCATTCCGCCGACGATCTCGTCGACCTGACGCCAGAACTCCTCGACGTCCTCCGGCGAAGGATCGCTCGGTCCGAACACCTCCTGGTCGGCCCGACGGGCGAGCGTGACGACGCGCGTCTCCTCGAAGGCATCGCCGACGACAGCGGCATCCTCCTGGCGGGTCGCGCCCTCGCGGACGGGTGTCCCGAAGTCGACGGCACGGTCGACGAGCTCGTCCCAGCCGCCGCTGATGCGGTCGGATGCACGCTCCGCCTCACGACGACGGCGACGGCGCGCGGCCTTGAGCAGGCCGATCACGATGAACGGCGAAGCCAGGAGCGCGAGCAGACCGAGAACGCTCACGGTGATCAGCAGGATCGTGCCGAGGAGTCCGTTTCCGGCATCGTTCTCGTCTTCGCTCTCACGGTCGTCCGGAACCGTGAGCGGAAGGTCGACAGGCTCCTGCTCGGGCGGCGGCGGCTGGAGCACCTGCGGCTTGGGGTCGGCGCGCGGCTTCGTCGTCTGGTCGTTCGGCAGCTTGTCTTCGGGCGGGGTGGGGTCGAACGTGACCCACCCGGCATTCTCGAAGGCGACCTCGACCCACGCGTGGAGCGTGTCGCCGGTCGCCTCGAAGACGGCCTCCCCCGCGGCATCCTCGTCGGGGTAGAACCCCATGACGACGCGCGCCGGAATGCCGATCTCACGCGCCAGAAGCGCCATCGCCGTCGCATACTGCTCGTCGTCGCCGACCATCTGATCGCCGCCGAGGAGCGTCGTGATCCGCTCGGCACCGTGGCCCGCGCGCGAGATCACCTCGCCCTCGAGTCCGTGGCTGAAGAAGCCTCCCTCCGCCAGGAAGCTCTCCAGGGCACGCGCCTGCTCGATCGGGGTCGCCGCGTCCGCGACGGCCTTCGAGGCGATGTCGGCGAATTCCTGGGGAACGCCCTCCTGGCGGGGCAGCTTGAGGGGGGCGAAGGCCTCGTCGGCGAGGCGCTCGTCGCTCGGCGAGACAGGGAGGATCGTGTCGAGCGTGTAGCCGTCGCCCTGGGTCAGTCGCGACGTCACGACGCCCGTACCGGTCGACTCGTTGTAGTGGGCGGTTCGCCGCAGTTCGTCGGCGTTCTCCCCGTCGAAGACGACATCCGTCACGGCACCGGCCTCCGGCATCCAGACCGCGTTCCACGCATCGATGTCGAAGCGGAGTGTGACGGGGGTGCCTTCGGCGTCCTGAGACATCTCGCCGCGCACGGGACGGAAGGCGCTCGACGAACCAGCCCCTTCGTCGGACACGTTGTACACGGTGCCGCTGTAGGCGTCCATCGCCGCGACGCGGACGCGCGCCTCTTCGGGAAGTCCCGAGACACGGAAGAGCGACTCGGCGGCGTCGTCGCGGACGAGGGCGCGGAAGCTCTGCAGGGGGCTCGGGTACTGACGGATGTCGAAGGGCGGGATCACGACGTCGCGCAGGACGTACCGCGGTGCGTCGGGGGCCGCGACGGCACTCGTCGTGACGCCGACGACGACGGCGACCGCCACGACGCCCGCGCCGAGGAGGACCCGTCGAGGTGCCGCGCCACGGGAGGCCTGCTCGTCGCCGCCGCCGATCGAGTGCGCCGCGCCGCCGTGCTCCCACGAGCCGCGCACCGAGAGCCACACGACCGCGACGACGGCGAAGACGACGCCCTGCACGACGGGAACAGCGGGCTCCGACGTGCCGATCGCGATCTGCAGCGCGAGGAACACCGCGACCGGGATGAGCGCCCACGCCGGGCGCGACAGACGCAGCGCGAGGCTCGCCGTCAGGACCGCCGAGACGAGGGTGAGGAGGAACGGCACGACGAGATGGCCATCGGATGCCGCGACGGGAGCGACCGTCGTGAGGAGCTGCTTCCATGACGTCACCGACCCGAGAGCGAGCTGCTGCAGCGTGTCGAGCGTCGGCACGACACCGACGACGGTCGTGTGGGGAAGAGCGAGCGCGCCGCCGAAGAGGAAGTACACGAGCACCGTCGCGCCGGCGAGGAGAAGCACGCCCCAGCGCCAGAGCGTCCCCGCGACGGCGATCGCGATGCCGAGGAGCGCCCCGCCGATCGCGGCGACGAGGTACGCGCCCGAAGCGAAGGTGGGCCAGAAGCCTGCGATGGGGACAGCGAGGAGGAGGGCCACGGCGGACAGGTCGAGCACCCACCGGCGGAGCTCGAGTCCCTCGCGTCCATGCTGTGCGTCGGCGGTCATGCGAGCACCTTCCGAAGCGCGGCGGGGAGCTGGTCGAGCGCCCCGATCGTGATGACGTCGGCATCGCCGATCCGACGGAGCGACGGGGTCGCGCCCGCCTCGGCGACGATCGCGAGGGCACGCGCACCGAACGGGAGCCGGGCGCACGCGATCCGCAGCGTCGCGGCCTCCACCGCGCTTCCCGCCACCAGGACGACGACACTCGCGGTCGGGAGGGTCGCGGCCACGACGCCGGAGAGCTCCACGATCCCGCCCTGGCGGGGCCGCGAGTGCTCGACCGCCGAGAGCGAGTCGAGGAACTGCTTGCCCGTGGCCGCGGGGAGCTCCCGCCCCTGGACGCGCACCTCGACGCGCTGCGAGTCGCGGAGCGCCCGCAGGCCGATCGACCCCGCCGCCGAGATCGCGAGCTCGAACTCGTCGGCGTTGCGGTAGTCGGCGGCGCTGCGGGACAGGGCGATGACGAAGTGCGATCGCCGCGTCTCTTCGTACTGCCGCACCATCATCTCGCCGATGCGCGCCGTCGACTTCCAGTGCACGTGGCGTAGGTCGTCGCCGGGCTGATACTCGCGCAGGGCGTGGAACGACACGTCATCGCGCGACAGGTCGGTCGCGGGAAGTCCCTCCAGATCGCGGAGGAACCCGAGCGACTGGCCGTCGAAGAGGACGGTCCGCGGGTGGACGAAGAGGTCGACGGGCTGGTCGCGCCGATGCACGCGCTCGAAGGCGCCGAGCGGATCGCCGCGGACGACGCTCACGGGACCCACCTTGAGCACGCCTCGACGCTGCGTCGGAATCGCGAACAGCTCCTCGGCGGTCTCGCCCGCGGGGAGACGCCGGACGGTGAACACACCACGCCCGGACCCCACGGGGAGGACGACGCGCGAGGGGAGGATCGCGCGCGAGCTCGTGTTCGCGAGCGTCAGCGCGCCGACGGCACGTTCACCGACGACGACACGCGTGCGATTGAGGTCGAGCGTCACGTCGTAGGCGGTCCGGCCGATGAGGAAGAAAGCGCAGAGGGCCACGACGGTCGCGATGACGACGGCCGTGACGGTCAGTTCCCACCAGCCGAGCGTCTGGCCCGTGATCCACAGGACGATGGCGGCGACGATGAGCACCCAGGCGAGGGGACGGATGACCGACAGGATGCCGCGCGCGCGCGCCCACGCGCGCAGGGCCATCCCCTGCGCGCGTTCCCGTCGCTCCACCGAGGGAGCGCCCGATCCGAGTGCCTCCGCCGTCATCAGGCCGCGGACCTCGCCTGCGGTGCCGCGACGGTCTCGAGCGTGCGCGCGATGACGGTCGCGGCGGTCGTGCCGGAGAACTCCGCTTCGGGGTCCATGACGATGCGGTGCGTCCACGCGGGCGCCGCGAGCGTCTTGATGTCGTCGGGCGTCACGAAGTGGCGGCCCTGCGACGCGGCCCAGACGCGGGCGAGGCGGATGATGGCGATCGATCCTCGGACCGAGACACCGAGACGCGTCGCCGGGTCGGTGCGCGTGGCCTCGGCGAGCTGCGCCGTGTAGCGGAGGACCGCCGGCTCGACGTGCGCCGTCGCGGCGAGGTCGGCCATGTCGGCGACGGCACCGGTCGTGATGATCGCGGGGAGGTGCGACGACGGGTTGCGGTCGGCCGCGCCGCCGAGGATCCGCTCGGCGATCTCCAGGTCGGGGTATCCGATCGAGGTCTTGATGAGGAAGCGGTCGAGCTGCGCTTCGGGCAGCTTGTACGTGCCCGCCTGCTCGATCGGGTTCTGCGTCGCGATGACGAGGAAGGGGCGACCGGCCTCGTGCGTCACACCGTCGACGGTCACACGGGACTCCTCCATGACCTCGAGGAGCGCCGACTGCGTCTTGGGCGATGCGCGGTTGATCTCGTCCGCGAGCACGATCGAGGCGAAGACGGGGCCCTTGTGGAACTCGAACCGGTGGTTGGCCTGGTCGTAGATCGTGACGCCCGTGACGTCGGACGGCAGCAGGTCGGGCGTGAACTGGATGCGGGCGCTCGTGCCCTGCACGGTCGCCGCGAGCGCCTTGGCGAGACTCGTCTTGCCGGTTCCCGGCGCATCCTCGAGGAGGACGTGGCCCTCGGCGAGCATCGCCGACAGCACGAGGCCCACGACCTCGCGCTTGCCCATGATGGCTCGGTCCACGTTGTCGACCAGGCGCGTGAAGGTGCCCTCGAACCAGGTCGCCTGTTCCGGAGTCATTGTCATGTTCGGTGTCTTTCTGTTGAAGCGGATGCCGCTACCAGGAGCGTCTCTCGTACTGCGTGCCGCTGATCCCGACCCAGACCTGGTCACCGGCGTAGCCGTAGTAGCAGCCGAGCTCGCGCGAGCCGTTGGCGGGAATGGACGTGACGCGCGTCGTCGCGAACGCTCCGCTGCGGCTGCTGTAGCAGGTGACCTGATAGTCGCCGGCGGGGAAGTTCTGCGTGTTGACGACGAAGAAGGCGCAGGCCGCGGAGCCGCAGTTCGGCTGGCCGACGGCCGACCCTCCGCGGGTCACCCACGCCTTCGGCTGCGGGGGCGGCGGCGCGTCGACCGTGCGGGCCTGTGCCGACGCCGTCGTGGTCTGTCCCGCCGCCGTCGTGCGCACCTCGATGGTGTGGGTCTCGGAGTAGCCGTAGTCGCGGCGAATGGTGTCCCTCGCCGCCACGGTCGTCCATCCGCCACCGTCGATTCGGATCTGCGTCGTGATGTCGCGGCCGTTCCTCGCCGGGGAGGTCCAGCTGAACGTGATCGTGCGGTCATTGCGGCTTGCGTCCGCGGTCGGGTTGCCGATGGGACCGTACGGTGCGACGGTGTTCGACGCGGCCGACGGATCGCTCTGGTACGTCGAGCCGTCGGCTGTCGCAACCGCCCGCACACGAACCGAGTAGGACCCGTTGTTGTTGACCTGACCGTTCCCGATCGTCCGGCCGTCCCAGTCGTTGCGCCATCCGCCGCCGTTGACGGAGTACTCGTAGCGGATCTCGTTCGCGTTGGCTCCGTTGGCAGCGCCCGGCGTGTACGTCACGGCGACGGTGTTGTTGCCCTCGGTCGCCGAGACGTTGGTCGGAGCGCCGGGAGGTGTGAACGCGCGGCGTGGGGCGGAGGGTGCGCTGTCGGCACCCCACCCGGCCTTGTTCTGCGCCGCGACCGTAAACGTGTAGTCCGACGTGGAGGTCTGCACCGTGACGGCCTGCGAGGTCTGTCCCGCCGCGACCGGGATCGTGTTGCGCACGGTGCCGCCCTGGATGACGTTCAGGCGGTAGCCCGAGATCGCATCGCCGTTCGCGGCCGGAGGCGTCCAGTTCACCTGCATCTGCGCCTGCGTCCCGACGGAGTCGATGCGGGTCGTCGTGGGTGCTGCCGCGGCCGACGGCGGCGCCGCGGGGACCATGCCCGCCGAATACGCGCTCCAGCTCGACGGATCCGGCGCACGGTTATGCGCCCGCACCCGCACCTGATAGTTCGTGCCGTTCTCCAGGCCCTCCCAGGTCAGGGAGTTGCCCGTCACATTCGTCTTCTGCGTGATCCCCGACGGCGGCGCGGGAGAGATCTCCAGCGTGAACGACTCCACCGGAGAACCCGGCGTCGACGGCGTCACCCACGCCACCTGCAGGCTCCGATCGCCGAACTGCAGCGTCGGCGGGTTGGGCGTGTCCGGACGCGCATCCGGACGCGCGGTCTCCGACGGCGCCGACGCCTCCGAATCCCCCGCCCGATTCGTCGCAACAACCACGAAGTTGTACTCCACGTTGTTCGTCAAACCATCCAACGTGCACGTCGTCGCCACACACGCCTTCGAGTACCCGCCCGCCAGCGACCGCACCGTGTAGCCCGTGATCTCCGCACCATTGTTCGGCGGCGGCGACCACGACAACACCACCGTCCGATCCTGCACACTCGACACCGTCGGCGTCCCCGGCGCATCCGGACGACCCTGCACCGTCACGTTCACACGGCCCTCGACCTCACGGTCGGGGTCGCCCGTGGCATCCTGCACGCGGTAGCGCACGACGAGGGTGCCGAAGAAGTCGGCGCCCGGCGTGATGCTCAGCCGGTCACCCGCGATGTCGACGGCGCCCTGCCCCGTCTCGACACGCGCCGTGACGATCTTCAGCGGTGTCTCGGGGAAGGGATTGAAGTCGTTCGCGAGCACCGCGACGTCGACGGTGCGCCCCTGCGGAGCCTCCGGCACGACATCGTCGTTCGCCGTCGCGAGCGGCCTCGTCGAACCGATGACGCGCAGCGTCACGACGCCCTCGACCGGCTCCGTCTCACCATCCGAGACGCGCACCGTGACGGTCGCCGTCGTGCCCTTGGGGGTGTTCGCCGCGGCGCTGGCACGCAGCGTCCCGCCCTCGATGGATGCCGAGAGCCCCTGCGCCACGCCGCCGACGATGGCAAAGCTCATGCCGTCGAGGTCGCCGGGGTCGGGGTCGGTCGTGAGCGCGAGGAGGTCGAGCGATGCAGGGTCTTCGCCGGGCGCGACGTCCACCTGACCGTTCGTGAACGTCGGCTGCTGGTTGTCGGGGGGAAGCACCGTGATGGGGATCGTGAGCGTCGCCTTGATACCGGCGGGGTCGTCGGGTCCCGTGCCGTCCGTCACTTCGAACGTGAGCGCGTCGGGGCCGAAGTACCCGTCGGCGGACGTGTAGGTGAGGGTCGTCTGGTCCTTGACGAGGCTCGCGCCGTTCGAGAAGGATGACTGGACCTTGGCCGCCTCGGTGACCACGACGCTCTTGCCAGCCCCCGCGCGGACGTACTCCGCGAGCGGGACGTCGATCGTCTCACCGCTGGCGACCTCGATCGTGCGATCGCTGATGAGTGTCGGCGGAATCGTCGTGAGCCCGGGAACGAACAGGAACGCGGATGCCGTCAGGCCGTCCTCATCCGTGATCGTGTAGGTGAGGAGCTGCTGCGCGTCGATCAGGGTGACGCGGATCCGGCCGTCGTCGAGGACGCGTGCGGTGTCGCCGGCGACGCTCACCGTGAGGGCGTCCTTCGTGCCATCCGGGTCTTCGTCGTTGGCGAGGACCTCGACGTCGACCTGGTCGTCCTCGATGTCAGCCGGCTGCACCCGGTCATCGCGCGCGATCGGACGCTGCAACGGCACGTCATCGGCGACCGTGATCTGCAAAACCGCCTTCGCCTCCGCACCGCGTGCGTCGCGGATCGTGTACTGCAGGCTCGTCTCCACCGGCTCGTCCGGCGAGGTCACCACGACCCGCTGGCCCTGAACCACCGCCTCCAGTCCCGGAACATCCGGGAGGACCAGCCCATCGCGGACGAGACCGAACTCATCCCCATCGGGATCGGAGTCGTTCGCCGTCACCGGCACCGCCACGGAGCGCCCCGGACGCATGATGACGGAATCCTTGACCGCATACGGCGCCTGATTGACCGCTTCGGCCGGGGCGATGCCGACCCGCACGGGCGCGGTGGCCTCCTTACCGAAGCGGTCGCGCACACGGTAGCTGAAGGTGTCGAGGCCCGCGGCATCGTCGAAGGCCTCGTAGACGAGGAAGTTCGCCCCCGTCTCACTGATGCGCCCCTTCTTCGGCGGGGTGGCGATGCCGACGAGCTCGACCGAGTCACCGTCGGGGTCGATTCCGTCGAGCGGGATCGCGATCTTGACGCGCGACCCGTTCAACACACGCGCCGTCAGGTCACGCGGGCGGGGAGCGGTGTTCGTCTCCTCGTTGATCGGGAGGATCTGGATCGTGACGTATCCGGCATCCTTCTGACCCGCCGTGTCGTAGACCTCGTAGGTCGCGTAGACGGTTCCGGGTTCGTCGCCCGCCTTGAAGCGCAAGGTGTCTTCGGAGACGAAGATCTCTCCGTCCTCGGGCTCGATGAGAGGCGGCACCAGATCGGGAGCGACGTGGATCGTGTCGCCATTGGGGTGGTAGTCGTTGTCGAGCACGGGGATCGTGACGATGTCACCCGCGCGGACGATGACCTGGTCGTCGTTCGCGACCGGCGGGCGCAATTGCGACGGCGCCGGTACCGGAATGACGATGACCTCGCCTTCGGCCTGGCGCGACCCGTTGGAGATCCGGTAGCTGATCCGCACCTGCTGTGACAACGCGCCCTGGTCGGTGATGCGGAGGGTTTCGTGGTTGAGGACGGACACGGCGATGCCGCTGTTGGGTTCGACCGTGACGGACTGGACCACGAGGATGCCACCAGCCGGGTCACTGTCATTGGCCAGCACGTTCACCAGCACATCCCCACCCGAAGGAAGGAGCGCGACATCACGGACCGCGATCGGATCCCGGTCGGTGTCACTGTCGGCCAGCACATCCACGCGCACCAGGCCCGGAACCCCGTTCGCACCCGCCGACGCGAGGTACTGCACGTAGTACGTGCCCGGCGCGTCAGAGGTGAAGGAGAACGTCTTGTTCGCGAAGTCCGGGACGATCGTCGCCCCCGCCACCTCATCGACCCGCGTCAGCCTCAGCGGCTCCCGACCCGAACTGGTGTCGTTGGCGAGCGGCGACACCGTCACCGTCTGCCCCGCCCGCACCACGACATGATCCGCGTTCGTCACCGGCACCGTCGACCCCACCGGACGCACATCGAACCGCACGACCCCCTCGGTCACCTCGTTGCCATCCGACACCAGGATCACGACATCCTTGCGGCCCTGCGTCCCCCCGATCGCCCGGTATGTGATCCGACCATCCGACGTGAAATCCGCCTCATCGCCCGGAGCAGGCACCACCGACGCCAGGAACACGTCGTCGCCGTCCGGATCGATCCAATCCGGCAGCACGTTGTACGACACCGTCCCACCGGACTCCACCGTCACCGCCGTCACACGCTTCTGCACCGGCGCCGAGTTGACATCCCACCCGCGCACAGACATCCGCACGGTGGCCTGATCGGTTCCGCCTCGGCCGTCATCGACCTCATAGACGAAGGAGTCGCTCCCCGATGCGTTCTCGGGCACCGCGATCTGCAGACCTGCCCCGTTGTTCACGGGCTGGACGACACCGAGGCCGGGATCCCCATCGGGAAGCGTGACCGTGAGGACATCGCCGTCCGCGTCGGAGTCGTTGTCGAGCACCGGAAGAACCGTCGTGCGGCCCGGGCGAACACCGAAGTCGTCGTCGTTGGCGATCGGGGCCGTGTTCTGCTCCGTCCGCTCCGGAAGAGTCGTCTCCACCGACTCCTCCGTCGTCTGCTCGTCCTCCTCCGTCTCCCCCTCCGGAGGAGTCACATCGTTCCAGTTATCGATCCGCTGCAGACTGTCGCTGGCCATCCACGCAGCCCCACCGACAATGTCGTTCAACACGACAACATCCCGGTTCACCCGGAACCGCAACACCGACTCCGGCGTCACACCCTCGATATCCGCACTCAGATCATCCGCCTCGCCCACACAATCGCGGACGAACTTCGCCGACCCCGACCACGCCGCATACGAACACCCGTTCAACCGCACCGGAGCAGCCGGATCCCCCTGCGCCCCCGACGACACCCCCACCGGCTCCGACCCATCCAACGGCACCCGCACCAACGACCCCGACGTCGCCACCAACACCGCATCAGACTCCGCCGACGGAACCTGCAACACACCGGTTTGACCCTGCTCAACCTCAGCGGAGAGTCCCGCCGACGACAACACACGACCCGACGCGGCATCCAACACCACCGCCGTCGACCCCACCGCCGACACACTCACCTCACTGGTCTCATCGACACCCTCGAGGCTCGTGCGAGACGGTTCACGGGCCTCGTCGCCCTCGTCGAGCTCGATCGTCAGAAGCTCCCCGTCCGAGGGCGACACTCCGTAGGCCGTTCCGTCGGTTCCCACCGCGATCGCGGCACCGCGACCGAGCGACATGGTCGGATCCGTGCCCTGCACCTCGAAGGCGCCCGCGGCGGCCGCAGGCAAGACCCACGCGTCGCCGGACTCGCGGTCGAGGACGGCGATCGTGCCGCCGCCGAGCTGGACATCGGCGTCGGCGGGAAGGTCCGCGGCATCCGTCAGGACGACGAGAGCGGGATCGATCGTCGTCAGACTCGCGTCGGTGCGGTTGTGGACGAGCACCGTCTCGCCCGACTGCACGATGTCGTAGTCGTCGCTCGTCGTGCGGAGCGCCCCATCGAGCACGCGAGACTCGTGATTGAAGTGCCCCACCATCAGCGCCGACTGCTTCGTCACCCACACGCCACCGTCGTGGAGATCCACCTCCGTCGTCGGAAAACCCTCGTACACGAACGCCATCGTGGTGAGAGCGACCGCGGTCGCCGAGACGATGCCGGCAGAGGCCAGCGCCTTCGGGCGCGCACGCAACCAAGCGAACGACGTCATATGAACTCGGCCTCCCCCAGGCACGTTCTCTGAAGCGTCGGGTCCCGGACCTGTCCGGGCGCTCATTGTGGGATCTAGTCCGACAAGCGTAACCCGACGCGAAGAGTGGTATGAACCTGCGGGTATGGGGATATTCCCCCACCCGTCTCTTCACCCTCTAGTACCAGCGAATACGTTCTGACTCACCCCGGCCGTGAATGAGGATCCAGAATTCCTCGCCCGGGTCGCCGAAGTAGCAGTTGAGCTGGATGGACCCGTTGGCCGGAACGGAATATACGCTCGCGCCCCACTGGCCTCCCCACGGACCGGTTCCGTTGCACGACAGGGTGTAGTCGCCCGCGGGGAAGTTCGAGACGTTCAGGACGGCGTACGCGCACGACGGGTCGCTGCATCGGTACTGACCGACGGCGCTCGATCCCTTGCTCGGCCACGCGCGGGGCTGCGGCGGATCTGCGGATCGGGCCGAGGCCGAGTTCGTCGAGACCTGACCCGCGGCATCCGTGGCCCGCACCTGGATCGCGCGGCTCTGCGAGTACCCGACGTCGTGGGTTTCGCTGCCGCTCGCAGCGACCGTCTTCCAGCCCGTGACCCCGTCGATCGCGATCTCCATCTTCACGATGTCGCGACCGTTCCGCGCCGGGGCCGACCAGTTGAAGGTGATGTTCGTGCCGCTGGCGGATGCCGACGCTCCCGGCTGCCCGATCGGACCATAGGGCGCCGCGCTGTTGGATGCCGACGAAGCCGCACCGTCGTAACGCACGCCGTCGAGCTGCGTGTAGGCCCGGACCTGGACGGTGTACGTGTTGTTGTTCGCGATGCCGGACACGATCGTGCGGCCGTCCCAATCGCCGCGCCAACCGCCACCGACGTTGTACTCGTAGCGGAGCTCGCTCGGGTTCGCGCCGTTGCCCGGCGCCTCGCCGTAGGTGACGACGATGCGACTGTCGTTCGCGGGGGTCGTCGCCTGCACGTTGGTCGGGGCGCCGGGAGGCGTGAAGGCCCGGCGCGGGGCCGACGGGGCGCTGTCGGCACCCCACCCGGCCTTGTTCTGCGCCGCGACCGTGAACGTGTAGTCCGACGTCGATGCGTCGATCGACAGCGCCTGGCTCGTCTGCCCAGCCGGGACCGGAACCGTGCGCACGAGCGAGCCGCCACGAATGACGTTCAGGCGGTAGCCGGAGATCGCATCGCCGTTCGCGGCGGGAGGCGTCCAGTTCACCTGCATCTGCGCCTGCGTCCCGACCGGTTGCAGGCGGGTCGTGGTGGGTGCTGCCGCGGCCGACGGCGGTGCGGCGGGGACCATGCCCGCCGAGTACGCGCTCCAGCTCGACGGATCCGGCGCACGGTTATGCGCCCGCACCCGCACCTGATAGTTCGTGCCGTTCTCCAGGCCCTCCCAGGTCAGGGAGTTGCCCGTCACATTCGTCTTCTGCGTGATCCCCGACGGCGGCGCGGGAGAGATCTCCAGCGTGAACGACTCCACCGGAGAACCCGGCGTCGACGGCGTCACCCACGCCACCTGCAAACTCCGATCACCGAACTGCAACGTCGGCGGATTCGGCGTATCCGGACGCGCATCCGGCCGAGCCGTCTCCGACGGCGCCGACGCCTCCGAATCCCCCACCCGATTCGTCGCAACAACCACGAAGTTGTACTCCACGTTGTTCGTCAAACCATCCAACGTGCACGTCGTCGCCACACACGCCTTGGTGTAGTTCCCCGCCAGCGACCGCACCGTGTAGCCCGTGATCTCCGCGCCATTGTTCGGCGGCGGCGACCACGACAACACCACCGTTCGATCCTGCACACTCGACACCGTCGGCGTCCCCGGCGCATCCGGACGACCCTGCACCGTGAGCCGGATGCGGCCTTCCACTTCGCGGTCCGCGTCGCCGGTGGCATCCTGCACGCGATACCGCACGACCATCGTCCCGAAGAAGTTCGCGTCGGGAGTCACACGCACCTGGTCACCCGCGACCGCGGCGGTGCCCTGACCGGTCTCGACGATGGCGGTCGTCACGGTGAGCGGCGTCTCGGGGAAGGGGTTGAAGTCGTTCGCGAGGACGGGGACCGTGACGGCCCTCCCCTGCGGGGCCTCCGCGATCGTGTCATCGTTGGCGGTGGGGAGAGGACGTGTCGATGCCGTCACGCGGACGGTCACCGTCCCCTCGACGGGCTCCGTCTCGCCATCCGTCACGCGCACGGTGAGCGTCGCGGTCGTGCCCTTGGGTGTGCCGGCACCGGCGCTCGCTCGAAGCGCTCCGCCATCGATGGATGCCGAGATCCCCTGCGGCGCGCTGCCGACGAGCTGGAACTGCAGGCGCTCGAGGTCACCGGGGTCGGGATCCGTCGTCAGTGCGCGGAGATCGAGCGTTGCGGGGTCCTCACCGGGAGCGACGTCCACCTGTCCGCTCGTGAAGGACGGTTGCTGATTGTCGGGCGGAAGGACGGTGATCGCGAGCGAGAGCGTCGCCTTGATGCCGGCGGGGTCGTCGGGTCCCGTACCATCCGTCACTTCGAACGTGAGGGCATCGGGACCGAAGTACCCGGCGGCGGACGTGTAGACGAGGGTCCGCTGATCCTTGACCAGGTTGGCTCCGTTGGAGAACGACGCCTGCACCTTCTGCGCTTCGGTGACCACGACGCTCTTGCCAGCCCCCGCGCGGACGTATTCCGCGAGCGGGATCTCGATCGTCTCGCCGCTCTTCACCTCGATCGCGCCGGTCCCCGTGATCGTCGGCGGAAGGGAGCCCAGACCGGGGACGACGATGAACGCGGATGCCGCGAGCCCGTCCTGATCCGTGATCGTGTACGTCAGGAGCTGCCGCTCATCGCTGAGGGTCACGCGCACGGTTCCGTCATCGAGGACGCGTGCGGTGTCGCCGGCGACGCTCACCGTGAGGGCGTCCTTCGTGCCATCCGGGTCTTCGTCGTTGGCGAGGACCTCGACGTCGACCTGGTCGTCCTCGATGTCAGCCGGCTGCACCCGGTCATCGCGCGCGATCGGACGCTGCAACGGCACGTCATCGGCGACCGTGATCTGCAAGACCGCCTTCGCCTCCGCACCGCGTGCGTCGCGAATCGTGTACTGCAGGCTCGTCTCCACCGGCTCATCCGGCGAGGTCACCACGACCCGCTGGCCCTGAACCACCGCCTCCAGTCCCGGAACGTCCGGGAGGATCAACCCATCGCGGACGAGGCCGAACTCGTCTCCATCGGGATCGGAGTCGTTCGCCGTGACGGGGACCGCCACCGAGCGCCCCGGACGCATGATGACGGAATCCTTCACCGCGTACGGCGCCTGGTTCACCGCCTCGGGCGGGGCGATGCCGACGCGGATCGGGGCCGTCGCCTCGAGCCCGAGCCGGTCGCGGACGCGATACGTGAACGAGTCGAGCCCCGCCGATTCGTCGAACGACTCGTAGACGAGGAAGTTCGATCCGGTCTCGGTGATGCGCCCCTTCTTCGGGGCGCTCGCGACACCGACGAGCTCCACGGAGTCGCCGTCGGGATCGATGCCGTCGAGCGGAATGGCGATCTTGACCTTGGATCCGTTGAGGACGCGGGCGGTGAGGTCGCGCGGACGCGGCGCGGTGTTCGTCTCCTCGTTGACGGGGAGGATCTGGATCGTGACGTATCCGGCATCCTTCTGACCCGCCGAGTCGAAGACCTCGTACGTCGCATACGCCGTGCCCGGCTCGCTCCCCGCCTTGAACCGCAGCGTGTCTTCCGAGACGAAGACCTCGCCCTTCGCGGGGTCGAGGAGAGGGGGCACCAGATCAGGAGCGACATGAATCGTGTCGCCGTTCGGGTGGTAGTCGTTGTCGAGCACGGGGATGGTCACGATGTCACCCGCGCGGACGATGACCTGGTCGTCGTTCGCGACGGGGGGGCGCAATTGCGACGGCGCCGGCACCGGAATGACGACGACCTCGCCCGCCGCCTGCCGCGCGCCGTTCGAGATGCGATACGTGATGCGCACTTGCTCCCCGAGCGCCGCTTGATCGGTGATGCGGAGGGTTTCGTGGTTGAGGACCGAGACGGCGATGCCGCTGTTGGGTTCGACCGTGACGGACTGCACGACCAGGATGCCGCCGGCGGGGTCACTGTCGTTCGCCAGCACGTTCACCAACACGTCCCCACCCGAAGGAAGGAGCGCGACATCGCGGACCGCGATCGGATCCCGGTCGGTGTCACTATCCGCCAGGACATCCACCCGCACGAGACCCGGAACACCGTTCGCGCCCGCCGACGCGAGGTACTGCACGTAGTACGTGCCCGGCGCGTCGGACGTGAAGGAGAACGTCTTGTTCGCGAAGTCCGGGACGATCGTCGCTCCCGCCACCTCATCGACCCGCGTCAGCCTCAGCGGCTCCCGGCCCGAGCTGGTGTCGTTCGCGAGCGGTGACACCGTCACCGTCTGCCCCGCCCGCACCACGACATGATCCGCGTTGGTCACCGGCACCGTCGACCCCACCGGACGCACGTCGAACCGCACGATCCCCTCGGTCACCTCGTTGCCATCGGACACCAGGACTACGACATCCTTGCGACCCTGCGTTCCCCCGATCGCGCGATATGTGATCCGACCATCCGACGTGAAATCCGCCTCATCGCCCGGAGCAGGGACAACGCTCGCGAGGAACACGTCGTCGCCGTCCGGATCGATCCAATCCGGCAGCACGTTGTACGACACCGTCCCACCGGACTCCACCGTCACCGCCGTCACACGCTTCTGCACCGGCGCCGAGTTGACATCCCAGCCGTGAACCGTGAGTCGGGTCGTCGCGGTGTCCGTCCCCCCTCGGCCGTCGTTCACTTCGTAGAGGAAGGAATCAGACCCGGTCGCATCTTCCGGGACGGCGATCTGAAGGCCGGCACCGTTGTTGATCGGCTGCACGGTCCCCAACCCGGGGTCGCCGTTCGGCAAAGTCACGGTGAGGACGTCGCCGTCCGCGTCGCTGTCGTTGTCGAGGACCGGAAGGACCGTCGTGCGGCCCGGGCGGACACCGAAGTCGTCGTCGTTGGCGATCGGGGCCGTGTTCTGCTCCGTCCGCTCCGGAAGAGTCGTCTCCACCGACTCCTCCGTCGTCTGCTCGTCCTCCTCCGTCTCCCCCTCCGGAGGAGTCACATCGTTCCAGTTATCGATCCGCTGCAGACTGTCGCTGGCCATCCACGCAGCCCCACCGACGATGTCGTTCAACACGACAACATCCCGGTTCACCCGGAACCGCAACACCGACTCCGGCGTCACACCCTCGATATCCGCACTCAGATCATCCGCCTCGCCCACACAATCGCGGACGAACTTCGCCGACCCCGACCACGCCGCATACGAACACCCGTTCAACCGCACCGGAGCAGCCGGATCCCCCTGCGCCCCCGACGACACCCCCACCGGCTCCGACCCATCCAACGGCACCCGCACCAACGACCCCGACGTCGCCACCAACACCGCATCAGACTCCACCGACGGAACCTGCAACACACCGGTTTGACCCTGCTCAACCTCAGCGGAGAGTCCCGCCGACGACAACACACGACCCGACGCGGCATCCAACACCACCGCCGTCGACCCCACCGCCGACACACTCACCTCACTCGACTCGTCGACGCCGGGGAGCGTGCTCACGGTGGGCTCCGCCGCCTCGCCGTCGTCGCCCGCGCGGATCGTGACGAGCTCGCTCGTCGACGGCGACACCCCGTAGGTCGTCCCGTCGACCCCGACGGCGATCGCCGCGCCCGGCCCGAGGGATGCCGTCGGATCGGTGCCCTGCACCTGGAACGACGACGCCGCCTGCGCGGGCACGACCCACACATCGCCGGACTCCCGGTCGAGGAGCGCGACGGTCTCGCCGCCGAGCTGCACATCGGCATCGACAGGAGTGGTCGCGGCATCCGTCAAAACCACCATGGCCGGATCGACGGCCGTCAGGCTGGCATCCGTGCGGTCATGGAGAAGGACCGTCTCGCCCGACTGGATGATGTCGTAGTCGTCACTCGTCGTGCGGAGCGCCCCGTCGAGCACGCGGGACTCGTGATTGAAGTGCCCCACCATCAGCGCCGACTGCTTCGTCACCCACACGCCACCGTCGTGGAGATCCACCTCCGTCGTCGGGAACCCCTCGTACACGAACGCCATCGTCGCGATCGCGACCGCCGACGCGGTCAGGACACTCGCGGAAGCGAGCGCCTTGGGGCGCGCGCGGAGCCACGCGAACGACGTCATTCGGACTCGGCCTCCCCCAGGCGCGTATCGGCGAAGCGTCGGGTCCCGGACAGCCCGGGCGCTCACTGCATGCGGTGCGACAAGCGTAACCTCCGCCGATCAGGCCGGAAGTTGCGCGGGATGGGGACATTCCCCCATTCTCAGCGGCCGACGTAGTCCTTCAGGTGCCGGGCCGTGAGCGTGTCTGCGGATGCCACGAGGTCGGCTGGCGGCCCCTGGAAGACGATCTCGCCGCCGTCTCGTCCGGCCCCCGGCCCGATGTCGATGATCCAGTCGGCATGTGCCATGACGGCCTGGTGATGCTCGATCACGATGACGGAGTTGCCCGCTTCGACGAGTCGATCCAGGAGCGCCAGCAGATTGTCGACATCGGCGAGGTGGAGCCCCGTCGTCGGCTCGTCGAGGACGTAGACGGCACCCTTCTTCGCCATCGAGATCGCGAGCTTGAGCCGCTGACGCTCACCGCCGGAGAGAGTGTTGAGCGCCTGTCCGAGCGTGATGTAGCCGAGCCCCACGTCGATCATGCGACTGAGGGTCGTGTGCGCCGGTCCCTTCGTGAAGAACTGCGCCGCCTCCGTCGCCGACATCCCGAGGACTTCGGCGATGTTCTTGCCGTCGAGCTCGTACTCCAGCACGTCGTCGCTGAAACCGGTTCCGTCGCACAGCTCGCAGAGTGTCTCGACCGTCTGGGTGAACCCGAGGGTCGTGACGATGACGCCCAGACCCTTGCACGCCGGACAGGCGCCCTCGGAGTTCGCGCTGAAGAGTCCCGGCTTGACGCCGTTGGCCTTCGCGAACGCCGCCCGGATGGTGTCGAGCAGTCCCGTGTAGGTCGCTGGGCTCGACCTGCGCGACCCCTTGATCGGCGACTGGTCGACGACCACGACGTCGTCGAAGGCGGGGACGTTGCCGTGGATGAGCGACGACTTTCCCGACCCGGCGACGCCCGTCACGACAGTCAGGATGCCCAGCGGGATGTCGACGTCGACGCTCTTCAGGTTGTGCTGTGTGGCGCCGCGGATCTCGAGCGCGCCGGTGGCAGCGCGTGACGAGTCCTTCAGCCGCGCGCGATGATCGAGGTGCCTGCCCGTGATCGTGGCCGACGCACGAAGCCCGTCGACGTCACCCGTGTACTGGATCTCGCCTCCCGCGCGGCCTGCCCCGGGTCCGAGGTCGACGATGTGATCGGCGATCTCGATGACCTCGGGCTTGTGCTCGACGACGAGGACCGTGTTGCCCTTGTCGCGCAGCTGCAGAAGGAGCGCGTTCATCCGCTGGATGTCGTGCGGGTGCAGGCCCGCTGTCGGCTCATCGAAGACGTACGAGATGTCCGTCAGTGGCGAGCGGAGGTGGCGGATCATCTTGGTGCGCTGCGCTTCCCCTCCCGACAGCGTTCCGGAAGCACGATCGAGCGACAGATAGCCGAGGCCGATGTCGACGAACGAGTCGATCGTTTCGCGGAGGCTCTGCATGAGCGGAGCGACCGAGGGATCGTCGACCGTCCGCAGCCACGCCGCGAGATCCGTGATCTGCATCGCCGCGGCATCCGCGATGTTGACACCCTTGATCTTCGACGACCGGGCACCCTCGTTGAGGCGTGACCCGTCGCATTCCGGACACGGCATGAACTTGACCGCACGGTCGACGAACGCGCGAACGTGAGGCTGAAGTGAGTCGCGATCCTTCTGGAGCATCGACTTCGTGATCTTGGGGACGAGCCCCTCGTAGGTCATGTTGATGCCCGCCATCTTGACCTTGACGGGCTCTTTGTAGAGGAAGTCGTCCCGCTCCTGTTCGGTGTAGTCCTGGATGGGCTTCTTCGGATCGACGAAGCCCGACTCGGTGTATCCCTTCACCATCCATCCGTCGACGCTGTAGCCCGGGATCGTGATGGCTCCGTCGGCGAGCGACTTGGTCTTGTCATAGAGCTCGTCGAGGTCGATATCGCTCACTTCGCCGAGACCCTCGCAGTTCGGGCACATCCCGCCCGTGATCTCGAACGAGCGCCGCTCCTTCTTGCCCTTGTTCTTGCCGACCTGGATCTCGACGGCACCGGCACCCTTGACGGAAGGGATGTTGAAGGAGAACGCCTGCGGTGAACCGACATGCGGGTCACCGAGCCGGCTGAAGAGGATCCGCAGCATCGCGTGAGCATCGGTCGCCGTGCCGACTGTGGAACGGGAGTTCGAGCCCATCCGTTCCTGATCGACGATGATCGCGGGGCTCACGTTCTCGAGCGCGTCGACCTCGGGGCGATTGAGCTGGCCCATGAACTGCTGGACGAACGTCGGGTACGTCTCGTTGATGAGCCGCTGCGACTCGTTGGCGATCGTGGCGAAGACGAGCGAGGACTTCCCCGATCCCGACACCCCTGTGAACACGGTCAGTCGGCGTTTGGGGATCTCGACGCTGACGTCCTTCAAGTTGTTCTCGCGGGCTCCGACGACACGGATGACCTCGTGCGAATCGGCGATGTGCGTGACTGCTTCGTCGGACATGCTCCCCCTCGGATCGGTGCGACGCTACATTGTGCACCCGAACGCGGACATCCTGCTTCCTGAATCGTGCTCTCCTCGCGCGCGGTGGGGCTGACCCCGCCCCCGCGGAGCGCACCCCCGTCCCCGCGGGGCGCACTTCCCTCGCCCCGCCTCCGCGCCCGCCCGCCATGGGGCGCAGTCCGACCCAGCGGGGCGCACGTTCCGCGCCCCAACACGGCGAACGGCGCCCCACACCAGGGCACCGGGCCCCGCAGCGCGATGGGGCGCACTCCATCCCAGCGGGGCGCTGCCCGACACCCGTCGTTCGCAATGGGGCGCACCCCGTCTACGCGGGGCGCGCTTTCCGGGCCCCAACACGGCAAACAGCGCCCCAAACCAGGACACCGGACGCTGCCCGGCACTCGCCGTCCGCGACGGGGCGCACTCTGACCCCGAGGGGCACATTCCATCCCAGCGGTGCGCTGCCCGACACCCGCCGTCTGCGATGGGGCGCAGTCCGACACCGCGGGGCGCACCTTCCGCGCCCCAACACGGCAAATAGCGCCCCAAACCGGGGCACCGGGCGCTGCCCGGCACCGGGCCCCGCGACGGGGCGCACTCTGACCCCGCGGGGCGCACCTTCCGCGCCCCCACACGACAAACAGCGCCCCAACCCCGGGGCACGCCCCGCCCGGGACACGCACCCGCGATGGGGCGCATTCCATCCCAACGGGGCGCTGCCCGGCACGCGTCGTCCGTGATGGGCGCAGTCCGACCCAGCGGGGCGCACTCTCCGCGCCCCAACACGACAAACAGCGCCCCAAACCCGGGCACCGGGCGCATTCCATCCCAGCGGGGCGCACCTTCCGCGCCCCAACACGACGGATAGCGCCCCAAACCGGGGCGCCGGGGCAGGTGGTTCAGGGGATTGGGAAGACGACGGCGGCACCGGATGGCACGGTCGCCGTGACGATCCGCGTGTCGAACGTCGCGAGGAGCGCGTCGTTGGATGCCGCGAGGTGAAGCAGGTACGTGTCGGTCACCTGCGAACTCGCGAGCAGCCGCTCCGTGTGCACCGAGGCGTCGAGGAGGCTGACCGAATCGGGCAGGAACGCGTGGCCGGGCTGGGCGACGAGGCTCGCGAGGCTCGCGAGCACGATGGGCGCGGGCTGCGTGTTCGGGTACTTGGGATGGCTGACGACCCGCACGGCTCCGTTCTGCACGGACGGACTCGTGTGCCAGGCGTCGGGCTCGCGTGCGGCGAACCACCGGTGCGCGCGGTCGTGATGCACGTGGTGCGGGTCGATGAGCGCGATGACGACATTGACGTCGAGGAGGTGCGCGGTCACGAGGGGTCGTCCCGCAGCGCATTGACCTCGTCCAGCGACGCGTTCCCCGCGGTCGGCGGAGCGGGGAGGAGGACGATGCCGTTCCGCGTCCCGAACCGGCGCCGCTCGGTGAGCGTCGCGCGGGCGAGCTGCGAGATGGCGTCGCCGAGGGTGATGCCCCGGGCATCCGCGAACTGCTTCGCCGCTGCGAGGACGTCGTCGTCGATCGTCAGAGTCGTACGCATGCATCAAGCATCACGCATCACTCATCACAGGTCAACCGCCGCGGCGCTCGGCCCGTCGGCGAGGATGGGGGCATGCCCGCACCCCACCGACCCGGCCTCCAGGTCGATGCGCGCCTCACGATCCCCGAGTCCGAGCTGTCGTGGCGGTTTTCGCGCTCCTCCGGACCTGGCGGGCAGGGCGTCAACACCGCTGACTCGCGGGTCGAACTCGTCTGGGATGCCGCGGGCTCGGCCGCCCTCTCCTCGCACCAGCGCGAACGGCTCCTCGAGCGCCTGCGCACTCGCCTCGTCGATGGCGTCCTCACCATCGTGGCATCCGAGCACCGCGCACAGCTGCGGAACCGCGACGCCGCCCGGGCCCGATTGGCCGCCATCGTGGCGGACGCCCTTCGGCCGCCAGCCCCGACTCGCCGCCCGACGAAGCCGACGCGCGGCTCGAAGGAACGACGTCTGACAGCGAAGAAGCACCGCACCGACGTCAAGCGGATGCGACGTCCGCCCCAGGACTGACCCGCCCGCCGTGGTGACCGCGGGAGAATCGTCGCATGCCCTTCGACCGCGATGCCCCCGCGCTGCCCGGGCGCGCCGTCATCTCCCAGACGTGGAGTTCGGCGATCTTCCTGCATTGGCGAGTGGATGCCGCGCGGGTTGCGCCGCTGCTGCCTCCGGGCGTTCGCCCTGACATCTTCGACGGCTCCGCGTGGATCGGCCTCGTGCCTTTCGAGCTATCGCGGTTCCGGTTCCTGCCGCTCCCGGCGGTGCCGCTCGTCGGAACGTTCAACGAGATCAATGTCCGCACCTACGGCATCGACGCCGAGGGTCGGCGCGGAGTCGTCTTCCTGACCCTCGAAGCGGAGCATCTCATCCCGGTGCTCGCCGCACGTGTGATCTTCGGCCTGCCCTACCGGTGGGCCGCGATCGGACGCAGGATCGATCGCGCCGCCAGCGCGATCGAGTACCGCTCGCGCCGCCGAGACCTCGACGGCCGCGCAGCCGGGCCGGGCACGCGCATCCGTGTCGCGGTCGGCGACGAACCTGTCGACACCGAACTCTCGCGCTTCCTCACGGCGCGCTGGGGCTTCCACGAACGACACCTCGGGCGCACCACCTGGGCCGCCAACGAACACGAGCCCTGGCCTCTCGTCGCAGGCGATCTCCTCGGTCTCGACGACGGACTCCTGACCGACCGGGGCTTCGCCGACCTCGCCCGGCGCAGCCCCGACTCCATCCTCGCCATGCCGCTCGGGCATCCCGGTTTCACGACCCGGTTCGCACGCCCCCGTCGGGCTTAGCCTGCGATCACACGCTGGGCGCCCGCCGTCATTCCGTCTCGAACGCCGCCGCGAGCGCGATCGAGTCGAACAGGTTCCGCATCGCGCCGCGGATCTCGCCGAGCGGGGTCGCGAAGCTCGCCAGCACGACCTGCTTCGACCCGGGAACGGCGAACCAGTAGTCGACCTCGAGGCTCGTCGAGACAGCCCAGACGCCATCTTCCTCGACGCGCTCCTCGCGCAGCCGTTCCAGACGCAGCATGCTCGCCCGCGGCCCGTCGAGTCGTTGCGCCGTGTCGATGCCGTCCGTCTCGAGCGTGCGGAAGCTCTCCTCCAGCGTCGCAAGCACGGCGGTCGGGGTCGTTCCGATCGCGGGCGTCATGCGCATGCCCTCGGGGGCATGAACTGTAAGGGATGCCGGAGTGGCGAGGTCCGGCACGATCTCGAGGCAGAGGAACATCCCGTGCGCTCCCGCAGCGCGCGCGGCCACGACAGCTCGTCGGAACTGATCCCGGAGGCGGCGCCGCGCGAGAACGGCGTCGTCTGCCGGTCCGACGACGTCGCGCACGACGACGTCCACCTCCGCGAAAGCTGCGGCCTCGTCGCGGGGGTCGACCGCGAGCCAACGCCCGGGAAGCTGGAAGGTCAGCCGCGGCGGGTGCTTCTGTCCCGCGGCATCCGTCACTGCCCGCCCGCGATCCGCTCGATGTCATCGGACGACACCGTGAGCATCCGCCCGCCGCTGCCGTTCAGTCCGAGCGTCTCGAAGACCGAGGGGAAGATCGCCATGGCGTCGGCCGAGGCTGCGTCTCTGTCCGCGTAGTCGGCGCGGTCGCCGTCGACGAACCAGATGCCGACAGGATGCTGCGACGCAGCGGCGTCATCCACGATGGCGGGCGCGGCACCGCGAACGGCGTCGACGAGACCGCCCTCGGTCGGTTCGTCGACGAACAGCAGCACCTGGACCTGCGTGTTCCAGGGCGCACCCGAATGGGTGACCCACGTGAAGGCTCCGTTGACCCCCGGGATCTCGGCGAGCCGCGACTCCAAGGGCGCGAGATCGGGATCGGCAGCGCAGCCGACGAGGCTCAGCGCCCCGACGACAACCGCCGTGACCGTCGCGATGCGCACCACCGTGCCGGCTCTATGACCCCCGCGTGTACTGCGCAACGTAGACCTCCTCGTAGCTGCCGGAACCTTCCGCGGCGAAGAAGATCTCGTCGCCGGGGCGCGGTTCGGGCAGGTAGCGCTCTGCTTCTGCACCATACATTCCCGCGTCGTGCATCGGCCACGTGAGCGGACGGTACGTCTGCCAGTCCGGGTCGAGGTGACGGAGCGAATCGATCGGGTCGAGACCGAGGAACTCGAGCGTGTGCACGGGGTCGATGCCATTGTTGATCTGCGTGACACGAACTCCGGGCGGCATCGCGCTGTAGTGCTTGTCGATGGCGGATCCGGCGCTGAAGACCGACTCGACGCGGTCGGCGACGCGGGGGTCGGTGGCGAGATCGCCGGCCATCATGCCGCCGAGCGACCAGCCCGTGAACATGATCGGCGCTTCGCTCTCGAAGACCCCCGCCTCCGTCATGGCGTCCCACACCGCCTGCTCGTACTGCGTCGGGACGCCCGGGAACATCGACAGCATGACGTCGGCGCGCGCGTCGTTGAGCGCGCCGTCCGAGTTCGTCAGGCTCCAGTTCTGCGTGCTGGGGAGCTGGATGCGCCACGAAACGATGTTCCCCGCCGCATCACGGATCGCGACGACCCGGATCTCGGTCTTGCCCTCGCCGCCGCGGGCGTCCTGCTCGGCGAGATCCGCCATGATCCCCTGGTAGTCGCGCGCTTCGAGCGCGTCGTTGGCGGCATCCGTCGCGGCATCCCCCGTGGGGGCCGTCGACTCCGTCTGCGCGCGCTGCCGCTGGGGGCTGCGGAGAGTCTCGGCGATCCCGACGGCGAGGATGAGGGTCGCGAGCGCTCCCCCGAGGAGCAGAAGACCGATGAGCCCGAAGGTCGCGAAGACGAGTCCGAGGACGAGTGCGGCGACGAGCAGCAGGGCCAGCACGACGAGCACCGAGACGAGCGCGCTGAGCGCCTCCATGAGGGCGTCGACGACGACCGCGAGCACCCCCGAGGCCCACTCGCCGACCATCTCGAAGAAGTCGCCGACCCCCTCCCAGAACTGATTCCAGTTGTCGCCGAACGAGTCCGCCCCGTGTTCGATCGCGGTTTCGATGGCACGGATGGCGCGGTCCGCTGCCTCGCCGATGAGCCGACGCACGTCGTGGAGGGTCGTCCGCGCCGCCGCGACCTCGCCCATCGAGTGCGACAGACCGTTCCGCGCGTTCCACAGGTCGTCGTCGATGCTCGCCGTCGGGTCACCGGCCGCATCCGCGCGCAGGACGTCGCCCTCGAGGTCGTAGACCTCCCGCTCGAGTCGGTAGACGCGATCCTGATGGAAGTCGGCGTCCTCGACGGCCGTGCGGGCGCGCGCCTGCAGCGGGGCGAGGTCGACGGCGAAGGTCGTGAGCGCCGTGGCCGTGCCCGCGTAACGCCGGCGGGCGCGGCGGAGTCCCGCCGAGGCTTCCTCCGCCGCGACGGTGACCTCGTCGGTCGCCTCACTGCGCTGTCCGTCGACGAGGTCGAGCAGCGCGTCGGCGGCACGGTCGATGGCGTCGGCGGTGGCCTGAAGTCCCCTCGCGCGCGTCTCGAGCTCGGCGGGGCGCCCCCAGAAGACGTCTTCGAACTCGACCGCCAACCCCGAACTCACGGCCCGTCACCCCCGGGCTCGGCCATCGCGGCATCCAGTTCGGTGTAGGTCTCGTCGATCGCCGCGAGCCAGTCGCGGACCGCGGTGAGCTGCTCTTCGAGCTTGCCGCGGTTGTAGTCCCAGTTGCCCGCGAAGTCGCGCACGGTGCCGGCAAGGCGATGCTCGCCGGTCAGGTCGGCGAGGTCGTCGCCCACCCGCTCGGCTCCGGAGAACGTCGTGAGTGCGTTCTCGACCCGCGTCTTCGCGAGTCGGATCGCCGTCAGATCGAGATCGACGTCGGCCATGGTTCCCCCCTTGCTGTTGCGAGCCTAGGGGCGAGAACCCCCGGCTGCCGATGGGGAGTATTCACCATGACGGATGCCTCGGCATCAGCTCGCGCGCCAGCAGCCCTCGACGTGGTCGTCCACCATGCCTGCCGACTGCATGAGCGCGTACATCGTCGTCGAGCCGACGAAGCGGAAGCCACGGGCGCGCAGCGCCTTGCTCATGGCATCGGACTCCGCCGTCGTCGCCGGCACCTCGGCGAACGAGGTGGGCCGCGGTCGAGAAGGAGGTGCGAACGACCACATGAAGGCATCGAGCTCTCCCGGCGCGAGGTCGCGGACGATGCGGGCGTTGGAGATCGTGGCCTGGATCTTCGCGCGGTTGCGGATGATCCCGGCATCCGTCATGAGTCGTTCCACGTCGTCATCGGAGAACTCGGCGACGACCCGGGGATCGAAGCCTTCGAAGACCTCTCGGAAGCGCGGGCGCTTGCGCAGGATCGTGATCCACGACAGACCTGCCTGGAATCCCTCGAGCGCCATCTTCTCGAAGAGCTTCTGATCGCCGTGGAGCGGACGGCCCCACTCCTCGTCGTGGTAGCGCTGGTACTCGGCATCGTCTCCGACCCACGCGCACCGCGCGATCTCGTCGGGACCGATCCGTACGTCGTGATTCACGCGCTCAGCCTAGGTGCGGGCTCCGACACGCTGTCGCGGCGAGACGGCCAGCCGCAGAGCGTCGTCGAGGCGGGGGTGCGCGAAACGGTATCCCGACGCCGTCAAGACACCGGGCACGACCCAGCGGCTCTTCAGCACGAGCTCGGGTTCGGTGCGGACGACCCACATCGCGGGCTCCAGCATCCAGCGCCGGATGGGAAGTCCGAACGGGGCGCCCACGATGCGGCGCAGCGTCCTCATGAGGGTCCGGTTGTCGGAGGGGTGGGGGCTCGCGAGGTTGACGACGCCGGCGATGTCGTTCCTCTCGCGGAGGAACCTGACTGCCCCCACGACATCGTCGACGTGGATCCAGCTGAACCGCTGGCGCCCGCGCGTGTCGTAGTGGGGCGCACGACCGTCCCCCGTCGGCGTCGGGCCGATGCCGCGATAGCGGCGGTGCTGCGGCCACCATCCGTCGAGGTGCGGGCCGCCGAGCCCGGTACGCGCGAGGAGCGCGAGCAGATTCGTCGCGGGGCCGTCTCCGAGGACGATGGCCATCCGGAGCGCGACGCGGCGGGTTCCAGGGAGGTCACCGGCGAAGAACTCCCGCTCCCAGTTGCGGGCGACATCGACGGAGAAGCCCGTGCCGAGCACACCGTCCGCCTCCGTGTGCGGTTCGTCCATCTCATGCCGGTAGATGGTCGCCGTCGACGCGTTGAACCAGACAGCGGGCGGATGCTCGGCTGCCGCGACGGCTGTCCGCAGCGCAGCGGTCGTCGCGATCCGCGAGCGGTACACCTCGTTGCGGTTGGCGTCGTTGTAGCGGCAGTTGACGGACTTGCCTGCGAGGTTGACGAGGACCTCGGCACCGTCGACGGCGCGCGCGATCGATGCGGGATCCGACCAGGTCGCCTTCCCGCGCCTGCCGATCGTCGTGACCTCGTACCCGTCCTCGGTGAAGGCCTCGACGAGGTGACGCCCGATGAATCCGGACGCTCCCGCGATGACGGCGCGTCGTTTCCCGGCCATGAGGACTCCTGACTGAACGTGTTCAGTTTAGGGTACCGTGAATGGCATGCGTCCTTCGACCTCGGTCTACGAGCGGGTGCTCGGCCCGAGGTTCGGCGATCTCGATCCCCGCCTGACGGACTATTTCGGCGCCCTGCCGCCCGGCACCGAGGGCGTGGGCCACGGCACCTTCGCGGCCGCGGGCCTCCGACGCCGTGGGCTCTGGCCGGTCTTCGCTGTCTTGGCGCGCCTGCACATCCTGTTCCCGGAGTACGAGCGTGATGTCGCCTTCACCGTCGTGAACACCGGCGATGCGCAGGGGGCTCTGCGCGGCATCCGGTCCTTCCATCTCCGCGACCGGACGCGCACGATGCAGGACATGATGGCGGCACGGGGCGATCGCATCGTCGACCGCATCGGACGCGGCGGCCTGCTCGAGGCGACGTTCCGCCTCGACGTGGAAGACGGCGGACTGAGGATGACGTCTGAGCACCTCGCCCTCCGCATCGGGCGTCTGCGGTTTCCTCTCCCCCGCTTCGCGACCGTCACGGTCGACGAGGCGTGGCGGGACTCCCGACAGCACGTCGACGTGCGGGTGCGGATGCCCCTCCTCGGCGACGTCTTCGCCTACGCCGGCTCGTTCACCTACGCGACCCGGGCTACCCGCACCACCCCGCACTGACCGCGGCACCGCCCCCCCATTGACGGCGACACTGCACCTTCCGGCCGACGCAGCGGTCTGCGCCTGCGGTCTCGGCCGGAAGATGCAGTCTCGCGGCGGGTGGCGTCCGTGGCACCCGGATGCCGCGGGGTCAGCGCTTCTTGAGAGACTTCTCCGACACCGGGGCGTCGCCCGAGGCGTGCAGCGCTGCGTAATAGTCGCGCGCCTCGTCCTGGCGGGCCTGCTCGGCACCCGAAGCGATCGGTGCGCGCACGTGCTCGGGAGCGAATCCGTACGCATCGACGAGGTCCTGTGCGTGCGGGCGAAGCCGCGCGGTGAGCCGGTCGATGTAGCGCGAGACCGCCGCCGCACGCTGCGTCGACAGACGGCCGTGGATGAGGTACCACGCGAGGTGCTTCTCGATGAGGTGCAACCCGAAGAGGTCGCGGAGCCACGTGAGCACCTGCCGCGTACCCGCGTCCTCGACGCGGTCCAGCCCGTCGGTGAAGGCCTCCCACTGGAGCAGTTCGCCGTGCGCCCTCGCCGCTTCGATGAGCTCCGCCTGATGCAGGTTGAAAACCTTCGCCGCTTCGCCGGGCGAGAGCTTGGATGCCGGGCGCAGCGCTCCCGCGACATCGGCGACCATCTGCTGCACGCGCTCCGTTAGGAGCTCCTGCTGCTGGTCGGCGCGGAGTCCGAGTTCGACCGAGCGGGCGGTCGAGCCCAGATCGGTGACGGCCTGGCCGAGCTGGCGCAGACCGGCGCCGTGGAAGACCTTGCCCGCGGTGTGGCCGACGGCGTAGCGCGCGAGGGCCGCGGCATCCTTGCCCTTGAACTGCTTCGCGTAGTCGGACAGGAGACGCTTGCCCACGAGCTGCAGGAGCACGTTGTTGTCGCCCTCGAACGTGACGTAGACGTCGAGGTCCTGATGGAGGCCCACCATGCGGTTCTCGGCGAGGAAGCCGGAGCCGCCGCACGCCTCGCGCGCCTCCTGGATCGTGCTCAGCGCGTTCCACGTCGAGAGAGGCTTGAGCGCCGCCGCGAGCGTCTCGAGGTCTTCGCGGGCTTCCGGAGTGTCGCCACGACCGCTGAAGACGTCGTCGAACTTCTTGAGGAGCTCGTCGTTGGAGAAGAACTGCGCATAGTTCTGCGCGAGGAGGGGAAGAAGCCGGCGCTGGTGCTTGCCGTAGTCGAGCAGCACGATCTCGTCGGTGCCGGCTCCCGAATCGAACTGACGACGCTGGTTCGCGTAGGTGAGGGCGATGTAGAGCGCGAGCGCGGTCCCCGTCGTGGCGGCACCGTCGAGCGAGACCCGGCCCTGGACGAGCGCACCGAGCATCGTGAAGAAGCGGCGACCCGGGCTGTCGATGTCGCTCGTGTAACTGCCGTCGGCGGCGACCTGACCATAGCGGTCGAGGAGGTTGAACCGCGGCACGCGCACCTGGTCGAAGTGCAGCCGGCCGTTGTCGATGCCGTTCAAGCCGCCCTTGACGCCGTCGTCCTCCCCGCCGATGCCGGGGAGGAAGTTGCCCTCGTCATCGCGGAGCGGAACGAAGAAGCAGTGGACGCCGTAGTTGACGCCGCCGGTGATGAGCTGCGCGAACACCGTCGCGGCTTTGCCGTGCAGCGCCGCGTTCCCGAGGTAGTCCTTCCACGCACCGCGGAAGGGCGTGTGGATGACGAACTCCTCGGTCTCGGGATCGTAGGTCGCCGTCGTGCCGATGGCCGCGACATCGGATCCGTGCCCCGTCTCGGTCATCGCGAAGGCGCCGGGAATGGTCAGGTCGATGATCCCGGGAAGCCACTCGGCGTGGTGCTTCTCGGTACCGAGCTGGTAGACGGCCGAGCCGAACAGCCCCCACTGGACTCCCGACTTGATCTGGAGGCTCGGGTCGGCCAGCACGAGCTCCATGAAGCCCGCGAGGTTGGCGCCGTTGTCATCGAGCCCGCCGTACTCCTTGGGGAAGGCCCGCTGCGATCCGCCGTGCTGCACGAGGAGGTGCAGCTGCGACAGGACACGCTCGCGATGCTCGGCCATCGGCATCCCGTCGACGCGCCAGAACGCGGGGTCCTTGATCATCTCGCGAGCCTCACGACGCGTATCGGCCCAGGTGCCGAGCAGCAGGTCGGTGACGGCGTCGACGTCGATCCGCGCATCGGCCGTCTCGGCGGCGCTGTGCGCGGCAGTGGGCGCGCCACCCGCCGGCGTGCGCTTGTTCGTAGCTGGCTTCTTCGGACGGACTGCGGCGTCGGCCATGGGGCACCCCTCGGTGTGCGGACAGGAAAGTCACTACCGACGGTAGGTGTCCCACAAGCCGATCACGAACTGGTTAGACGTTCCCGACAATCGAGTGGCGCCCCGTCCTCGCCCGGCGTTGTGCCCAACCGACACCTCCCGCCCGGCCCCGCACTGTCGAGCCCCGGCCCCGTCCGCCGAGAAGACGCGGAACGTCGGCTATCCGCGGCACCCGCGACCGTTTGGGTCTTCTCGGCGAAGGGGGGCGCGTACGGGAGCCGGGTCAGGATGCCGCGGCGACGACCTCGAGCACAGCTTCGCCGTAGGCCTCGCGCTTCTTGGCACCGATGCCGGTCACGCCGTCGAGGTCGGCGAGGGATGTCGGACGCTTCTCGGCGAGCGCACGGAGCGTCGCGTCGCCGAACACGATGTACGCCGGGACGCCGAGCTCACGCGACACCCCCGCACGCCACGCGCGGAGCGCCTCGAAGAGGTCGCGGTCGCCTTCGCCGACCTGCTCGGGCGCGGAGGACTTGCGCAGCCGTGCCGGCCCGGCGCCACGACCGAGCACATCGCGCCGCAGCGGAACTGCGGCCTCACCGCGCAGAACGTCGGCGCCCGGCTCGCCCAACGCGAGCGTGCCGTACTCGCCCTGCGCCACGAGGATGCCCCGCGCGAGAAGCTGACGGATGACACTGCGCCAATCCTGATCGGAGAGGTCGGCCCCGAGGCCATAGGTCGAGAGCTTGTCGTGCCCCTGCTGGCGGATGCGGTCGGTGCTCGCGCCGCGGAGGATGTCGATGAGGTGCCCCGCGCCGAAAGCCTGACCCCGCTCGCGCTGGAGCCGGACGATGGTCGAGAGCAGCTTCTGCGCGGGAACGAGACCGTCCCACGTGTCGGGTGCTTCGATGCACGTGTCGCAGTTGCCGCACGGCTGCGACGGTTCGCCGAAGTATCCGAGAAGGTTCTGCCTGCGGCATCCCACGGTCTCACACAGCGCGAGCATCGCGTCGAGATGCTGCCCCAGCCGCATCTTGAAGGCGCGATCACCGGGACTCTGGTCGATCAGCCTGCGCTGCTGGACGACATCGCCGAGTCCATATGCCATCCACGCGACGGACGGCAGTCCATCGCGGCCCGCGCGGCCGGTCTCCTGGTAGTACCCCTCGACCGATTTCGGCAAATCGATGTGCCCGACGAACCGCACGTCGGGCTTGTCGATCCCCGTGCCGAAGGCGATCGTCGCGACCATCACGACGCCGTCGTCGCGCAGGAACCTCGACTGGTTCGCCGCCCGCACATCGGACGGAAGGCCCGCGTGATACGGCAACGCGTCGATCCCCTGCCCGGACAGGAACTCCGCCGTCTGCTCGACCGTCTTGCGGCTGAGTGCGTAGACGATCCCGGCGGAGCCCTCGGGCTGCGCCTTGATGAACGCGACGAGCTGTCGCCGCGGGTCGACCTTGGCTTCGATGCGGTACTGGATGTTCGGACGGTCGAAGCTCGCGACGAAGTGCCGGGCATCGGGAAGCCGCAGACGCTGCGTGAGTTCGCGATGCGTCTCTCGCGTCGCCGTCGCGGTCAGTGCCATGCGCGGAACGCCCGGGAACCGCTCGTCGAGATCGCCGAGGGCGAGGTAGTCGGGACGGAAGTCGTGCCCCCACTGCGACACACAGTGCGCCTCGTCGATGGCGATGACACTCAGCTGCCCTCGTTGCAGGAGCTTCGTCGTGGCGGCCCCCGACAGACGCTCGGGGGCGACGTAGAGAACGTCGAGCTCACCCGTCAGATACGCCTGCTCGACCGATGCGCGCTCGGTCGGCGACTGCGTCGAGTTGAGATACGCCGCCCGCACGCCGTTCGCGAGGAGCGCGTCGACCTGGTCGTGCATGAGGGCGATGAGCGGGCTGATGACGAGCCCTGTTCCCGGTCGCACGAGCGCCGGCACCTGGTACGTGACGCTCTTGCCGCCACCCGTCGGCATGAGCACGACGGCGTCGCCGCCCCCGATGACGTGCTGGACGATCTCCCTCTGGTCGCCCCGGAACTCGTCGTATCCGAAGACCTGCTTGAGCACGACAGCGGGATCCGCCCCCGTGAAGGCATGGCGCGGTGTGCCTGCGAAGGCGGCCGCGACGGGTTCCGCCGCCGGAGACACCCCGGAATCGGGGGCGAACGGTGGCTCATCGAACTCGGGCGGCGGGGCCAGCTCGTCGGGGTCCCACACGAGGTCCGCGTACGGGTCGTCGTGCGGGAGGGAGGCCATCACTCCAGCGTAATCAGCCCCACCGACGTCCGTGACCGCGTCGCGGGAACTGTGGAGGAGGGATGCCGCGAGCCGGCCCCTCAGCACCACTTCGCCGCGAGCGCGGCGATCACCGTGGCGTTCCGATTCGTCGCGACACCCAGGAGCTTGGCGGCACGGAGGGGATCGACGACACCGTCCTGGTAGCCCTCACCGAGCAGGGCGTGAGCGGCGCGTCCGCGCACGATCATCTCGCCGGCTTCCGACGACGTCGCCTCGATCTCGTGCGCGATCGAGGTCGGCGGCTCCTCCTTGAGCAAGTACACGTAGTGCCGCGCGAGGCCGGGTCGTGCGGCGGCGAGCTCCGCGGCATCCGATGCGATCGAGGCGAACTCGGCCGTCGAGAAGACGATCGTCGGCACGTCGAAGCCGCGGTCGGCGGAGAATGCGCGCTCGAGCGCCTCCTCGATGCGTGCCCGAGAGCGCATGGCGGAGTCGAATCGCACGTTTCCGGTGTTGATGTGCGTCTGCACGCCGGCGAAACCGGCATCCGTCACGACCCGGCGGATGTCGTCCTTCGGGAACACCCGCTTCGATCCCAGGTTGATCGCACGCAGAAAGGCGAGGTACGTCGTCACGGCTGGCGGACACCGCCCCCTGCGTCGCGGGCGCTCCCGTCATCCGCTCTCAGCGGGAAACTCGTGCACATGTGCGACTGCTCCGCTCTGCGGCCTCCACCGGCGCGCTCGCGGCGAGCCTAGCCGCACCGGCCGCCGCGGAACCCCGGCTCCCCCGCCGAGAAGACCCGGGCCCCGGCCTCGCGCGGGAGGGTGGTGCTAGAGGCGGACGACGTCGGTCACGCGGACGATGGCGGTTCCCTCTTCGACAGATGCCGCGAGGTCGACCTCCGCGCGGATGCGCCAGTCGTGGTCGCCCGCGGGATCGTCGATCGTCTGCTCGACCCGCCATACGCCCTCGCCCGACTCGTCGATCGCGCACAGGCGCGGAGAGCGGGCGGAGCCGCCCGTGAGGATGACGTCGTGGTCGTCGTAGTACGCGTCGAGGCGCTCGGGCCAGTCGATGTCGGGGTCGAGGGCGACGAGGGCGTCGTCGTCCTGCTGAGCCGCGAGCTGGATGCGCCGGAAGAGCTCGTTGCGCACGAGCACCGTGAACGCCCGCCGATTGGTGAGGATCGACGGGGGCGCGGGCGGGACGACGGGTTCGTCGGTCGCGGCGGCGGGGTCGATGAGGGCCGCCCACTCGTCCACGAGCGACGAGTCGACCTGCCGCACGAGTTCACCGAGCCACTCGACGATGTCGTCGAGCTCTGTCGTGCGGGCCTCGGCGGGCACCGTCTGTCGCACCGCGCGGTAGGCATCCGAGAGGTAGCGCAGGACGAGGCCCTCGCTCCGCGACAGCTGGTAGAACGACACGAACTCGGCGAACGACATCGCCCGCTCGTACATGTCGCGGACGACCGACTTGGGCGACAGCTCGAAGTCGCGCACCCACGGCTGCGACGACGCGAACGTCTCGAAAGCCTGCGCGAGCAGCTCTTCGAGAGGCTTCGGGTACGTGATGTCCTCGAGGAGGGCCATCCGCTCGTCGTACTCGATGCCCTCGCGCTTCATGGCCCCCACGGCCTCGCCACGGGCGCGGTACTCCTGCTGAGAGAGGATCGCGCGCGGATCGTCGAGGGTCGCTTCGATGATGCTCACGACGTCGAGGGCGTAGTGGCCCGTGCCGATCCCGCCCCCGACCGCGTCGTCCGGCTCGAGCAGACCGATGGCGGCGAGGGCGAACGGCGAGAGAGGCTGGTTGAGCGCGAAGTTCGGCTGCAGGTCGACCGTCAGGAAGATCCGCGGTGCGCCGCTGTCGTCGAACGTGCCGGACGACTGCACGATCCCGGCCGTCACGAGCGTGCGGTAGATCGCGATCGCCCGCCGGGCGAGTTCGTACTGACGAGCACGCGGCTCGTGGTTGTCGAACACGAGCGAGCGGACGTTGGCGAAGACGTCGCCCCCGCGCCCGATGATGTTGATGAGCATCGCTGCGGTGAGCTGCAGGTGCGGTACGAGCGGTTCGGGGGATGCCGCGATGAGGCGTTCGTACGATCCCTCACCCCAGTTGACGACACCCTGCGGGGCCTTCTTCCGCACGATCTTCTTGCGCTTGGCCGCGTCGTCGCCCGCCTTGCGGAGCGCGACGGCGTTCTCGATCTCCCACTCCGGCGCCATCACGATGACGTTTCCGTACGTGTCATACCCGGCGCGGCCGGCGCGGCCGGCGACCTGGTGGAACTCGCGGGCGCTGAGCTGCCGCATCCGCTCCCCGTCGAACTTCGCCAGGGCCGTGACGATGACGGTGCGGATCGGCACGTTGATGCCGACGCCGAGCGTGTCGGTACCGCAGATGACCTTCAGCAGGCCGCGCTGCGCGAGGGTCTCGACGAGGCGCCGGTAGCGCGGCAGCATGCCCGCGTGGTGCACGCCGATGCCCGCGCGGACGAGGCGCGAGAGCGTCTTGCCGAAGCCCGTCGTGAAGCGGAAGCCGCCGATCGCCTCGGCGATCGCGTCGCGCTGCTCCCGCGACGCGATCTTGGTGTTGATGAGCGCCTGCGCCCGTTCGAGGGCCGCCGCCTGCGAGAAGTGCACGATGTAGATGGGGATCTCGCGGTCGTCGAGGAGTTTCTGCACGACCTCCTGCACGGGCTCGCGAGAGTAGGAGAAGTGGAGGGGCACGGGCCGTTCGACCCCCGTCACGAGCGCCGTGGGGCGGCCTGTACGACGCGTGAGGTCTTCCGCGATCGGCGTGACGTCGCCGAGGGTCGCCGACATGAGAAGGAACTGCGCGCGCTCGAGGAGGAGGAGCGGCACCTGCCACGCCCATCCTCGTTCCGGGTCGCCGTAGTAGTGGAACTCGTCCATCACGACCTGGTCGATCGCGGCATCCGCCCCTTGCCGGAGCGCGATGTTCGCGAGGATCTCGGCGGTGCAGCACACGATGGGCGCGTCGGGGTTCACCGCGGAGTCGCCCGTCACCATGCCGACATTCTCGGCACCGAAGATCTCGGTCAGCGCGAAGAACTTCTCGCTGACGAGGGCCTTGATGGGGGCCGTGTAGTACGTCCGGCCGCCACGGGCGAGGGATGCCGCGTGGGCGGCGACCGCGACGAGGGACTTTCCCGTGCCCGTCGGCGTCGAGAGGACGACGTTGGCCCCCGAGACGAGTTCCATGACCGCTTCGTCCTGCGCCGGATACAGGGCGAGACCGCGTCCGGAGGCCCACTCCACGAACGCGTCGTAGACGGCATCGGGGTCGGCGCCGTCGACGAGAGAGAGAAGGGTCACCCGTCGAGTCTGCCCGACCCGGGGGTCGCGCGGCCCTCGCGGAAGAGTATCGGCGCCGCGTACGTTGGAGAGGGCGACGAGAGGATGCGGCCATGACAGATCAGAGTCCCGCGACGAACACGGACGCGGAACCAACGGTGACGCGCGACGATGAGCACGAGCGGTACGAGATCCACGTGGGCGACGTGCTCGCGGGATTCACGGAGTTCCGCGTCGATTCCCGGGGTCGCCACACGTTCCCGCACACCGAGATCGACCCGGCCTTCCGCGGACGCGGGCTCGCCGGCATCCTGATCGAAGAGGCGATGACGGATGCCGCATCCCGCGACGAGACCGTCGTCCCCTACTGCCCCGTCGTGGCGAAGTGGCTCGGCGAGAACGACGTGCCCGGCCTGACGGTGGCCTGGCCGTCCACGTCCTGACGTCATGACGCGCCTCGACTCCGACTCCGCCGTCGCCGCGGAGACCCCCGCCGCATGCGACGGGCCCCGCGCGCTCCTGCTGGAGTCGCGGGAGGTTCCGCTCGGCGGCGTGCGGGCGATGGAGGTGCACCGCGCGCTGCCGCAGCGCGACCTTCCGCTCGTCGGAGCCTGGTGCTTCCTCGACCGGTTCGGTCCGCAGGACACCCTCATGCGCGTCGAGCCGCATCCGCACATCGGTCTGCAGACGGTCACGTGGCCCTTCATCGGCGAAGTGCGCCATCGCGACTCCGTCGGCAGCGACGTCACGGTGCGGCGCGGAGTGCTCAACATCATGACGAGCGGTGCAGGGATCTCGCACTCCGAGTACTCGGTCGGCGATGCCCCGATCCCCCTCGATGCGCTGCAACTGTGGATCGCCCTGCCCGAGACGCGGCGCCACGGCCCGCCGGAGTTCGAGCGGCACGACGACCTGCCCGTCGTCGGCATTCCCGGCGGCGCCGAGGCGACCCTCGTGGTCGGCGAGTTCGCGGGGCACCGTTCTCCCGCGACGGTGCACACGCCCATCGTCGGCGCCGAGATCCGCATCCCCGCCGGGTCCCGCGTCACGATCCCCCTGCGCGAGGACTGGGAGTACGCGCTCGTCGGCGTCACGGGAACCGTGCGGGTCCTGACAGGTGAAGACCTGGAGGATGCCGAGACAGCCGAGCCCCTGGCATCCCTCGACCGTCGGCACCTCCTCTACCTCGGCATCCGCCGCGCGTCGATCACCGTCGAATCCGACGACGAGGCGACCGTCTTCCTCCTCGGCGGAGAGCCGTTCGAGGACGACATCGTGATGTGGTGGAACTTCGTGGGGCGCTCGCACGAAGAGATCGCCGAGGCGCGCGAGGCCTGGGAAGCGGGAGCGGCGCGATTCGGCACGGTCGTCGATCACGGTCCCGAGCGCATCCCCGCTCCGCCGCTGCCGGCAGTGCGGCTCACGCGTCGCCGTCGGCGCGTCTGACGCCAGTACGATCGGACCGTGGCCCGTCCCCCCGTCCTCTCGACGCGCGTTCTGCTCGTCTGCGCCGCCATCGGCGTGGCGACGGGACTGCTCGGAGGCATCGCAGGCTGGATCACGATCCCCGTCCTGACGAGCCTTCCTCTCGTCTACGGCCTCGTCCTGGGCGTGCACGTACTGCCCGGCATCGTCGCGCAGGAGACCCTGCGCCTGCCGTGGGTCGCGCTCGCGGCGCACCTGCTCGCGGCACTCGTCTCGAGTGCGATCGCCCCGATCTACGCGGCGCAGTTCCTCGGTACGGCCGTGCTGTTCGGCGGCATCCAGGAACTCGTCGCGGCCGTCGTCCGCTATCGCACCTGGGCCGCGTGGCGCTTCTTCGTCTCGGCGGTCGTCATCGGACTCATCGTCGCGGCGGCGGTGTTCTTCGCCGCCAACCTCAGCGCGATGCTGCCGTGGGCGCAGATCGTCTACCTCGTGATCGCCGTCCTGGGTCCCGTCGCGTGGACCGCCGTCGGCCTCGCGATCGGTGCGGGCCTGCGCCGAGCCGGCGTCGCGCGGGCCGGCACGCGTCCGTCGCCCCGCTGATTAGGGTCGGCTAAGTTAGGTAAGGCTGACCGGCTCGGTCGGCCTCGCCCGACTCGATCAGCCGCCCCTCTCGATCAGGACCCACCGTGACCGCACCCGAGCGTGACTCCCCCGTCACCGCCGCGACGGTCGGCGCTCCGCTCGTGCGGGTGCGTGACCTCGCGATCCGGTACGAGGGGACGGATGCCGCGATCCCGGCCGGCGCGACCTTCGACATCGCGCCGGGCGAAGTCGTCCTGCTCCTCGGCCCGAGCGGGTCGGGCAAGTCGACGCTGACGTTGGCTCTCAACGGGCTCATCCCGCACGCCATCCCCGCGGAGCTCTCGGGATCCGTCGAGGTCGCGGGGCTCCGGACGACGACGTCGACGGTCGCTGAGCTGTCCCCCCACGTCGCGATGGTCTTCCAGGACCCCGATGCGCAGCTCGTGACCGGCACGCTCCTCGACGAAGTCGCGTTCGGTCCGGAGAACCTGCGGATGCCGGTGGTCGACGTCCTCGCGCGGGCGGAGGACGCCCTGCGCCGTGTGGGCCTGTGGGAGCGCCGCGCCGAGAACCCCGACCGTCTGTCGGGCGGAGGGCGGCAGCGCCTCGCCATCGCGTGCGCACTCGCGATGGGATCCCCCCTCCTCGTGCTCGACGAGCCCACCGCCAACCTCGACCCCCGCGGGATCGAGGAGGTGTACGCGGCGCTCGCCGAGCTCGTCGCTGCGGGTGACCGGGCGATCCTCCTCGTCGAGCACAACCTCGACGCCGCCGTCGGCTTCGTCGACCGTGTCGTCGTCCTCGATCACGCGGGCCGCGTCGCGGCGGACGGCCCCGTCGACGCCGTGCTGCGCCAGCGCGCCGACGAGCTGCACGACATGGGTGTGTGGCTTCCCGTCTCGACGCTCGCGGCGCTCCGCCTACGCCGCGCGGGCTACGCGCTCGAGCCGCTTCCCCTCACACCGGCCGAACTCACGACGGCGCTCGAGGCCGCGGCATCCGTTCCCGGTCGGACGATCGCGCCGATGTCGGAGGATGCGGGCGATATCGTCCGACAAAAGGCCGATTCTCCGACCGTGGTGCGCGAGCGGACGCCACTCATCGCCGTGCGGGGCCTGCGGGTCCGACGGGGACGCACCGACGTGCTGCACGGGATCGACCTCGACGTCGCGGACGGCGACTTCGTCGCGATCGTGGGCGCCAACGGCGCGGGCAAGACGACACTGCTGCAGGCGCTCGCGGGCGTCGTCCCCGCGCCGCGCGGCACGGTCCGGCTCGGGACGATCGATGTCGGACGAGCGGATGCCCGCACCCTCGCTTCACGCATCGGGTTCGTGTTCCAGAATCCCGAGCACCAATTCATCGCGCATTCCGTCTTCGACGAGATCGCCCACGGCCTGCGGCGTCAAGGACTCGCGGAAGATGAGGTCCGCGCGCGGACGATGACGCTCCTCGACCGTTTCGGACTGCGTGACAAGGCCGACTCCCACCCGTTCCTCCTCTCGGGCGGACAGAAGCGGCGCCTCTCGGTGGGAACTGCGCTCGTCGCGGGCGCTCCCGTCCTCGCCCTCGACGAACCGACGTTCGGGCAGGATCGAGCGCGCGCAGACGAACTCCTCGCGCTTCTGAAGGAGCTCAACACCGACGGCACGACCATCATCGTCGTGACGCACGACATGCAGCTCGTCACCGAATACGCCGATCGGGTCGTCGTCATGCGTGACGGCCGTGTGCTCCGCGAAGGAACGACGAGCGACGTGTTCGCCGACGAAGAGTTCATCCGCGAGGCGGGGCTCCGGACCCCACCGCTCCGGCGAGCGCTCGCGGGTCTGACACGGCATCCGGAACTCGCGAACGTCGTCCGCCTCGCAGACCTGCCGTCGGGGGGTGCCCCGTGACGACGGCGAGCCTGACGACCATCGACCCGTACGCCGACCGCTCGCGTATCCCCTCGTCGCGATTCCTCTACGGACTGAACCCGCTCGCGAAGCTCTTCGCCCCGCTTCCCGTGATCGCACTCCTGATCTTCGTTCGGGATGCCGCGACCCCGGCCGCCTTCCTGGCGCTCGCGTACGTGCTCCTCCTCGTGGGTGTGAGCTTCACGAGACTGCTCGCCGCGGTCCTCGTCGCGCTTCCCGCCGCCGCCGTCGTCATCGGGCTGGGGTTCGCGCTGTGGACCGACGCATCGCTCGTCGACGAGACGGCCGTCGCCTGGCGGATCGGCGGCTGGACGATGTACGCCGGCGCACTCGAGATCGGATTCGCGACGGGCCTTCGCATCTCCGCGATCGTGGGACTGACGCTCATCGCGGGCCTCTCCACGACGGGTCCCGACCTCGTCAGGTCGACCGTGCAGCAGCTGCGCGTGCCCTATCGCATCGGGTACACCGCCCTCGCGGCGTTCCGGTTCGTCCCGCGCTTCCGCCACGAGCTCGACGTCATCCGGCAGGCCCACCGCGTCCGCGGATCGCACGGCGGGCGCGGACCGTTCGCCGCGATCGGGCGCTGGTTCGGCTACGTCGTCCCGCTCATGGCGGGCGCCATCCGTCATGCCGAGCGCGTCGCCCTCGCGATGGACGCCCGCGCCTTCGGCGCCCATCCCGACCGCACGGAACGCCACCTCGTGTCGTGGCGCGTGCGCGACACCGTTTTCGTCGCAGGCTTCCTCGTCGTCTCGACTGCGATCCTCGTCCCCCTCTTCCCCTGGGGTCTCGCGTGACGCCGCGTCGCGGCATCCTCTCTCCCCCACCTCGAAAGGACCGCTCATGGCGCAGGCCAGCCGGCTCGTGAAGCCCGAGACCCAGGAGCTCGTGCACGCGCGCGTCCTGCGCACCGAACGGCTCTCTCCGCACTGGATGCGCGTGACACTCGGCGGCGGCGAGATCGACAGGTTCCGGCCGATGGGCTTCGACCAGTGGTTCCGCATCTTCTTGCCCCTAGGCGGCGACGAGGGCCTCGACCGGCTGCCCGCGAAGGCCAACAAGCTCTTCGGCTACCTGAAGTATCTGCGCATCCCCGACGGCGTGCGGCCCGTCATGCGCAACTACTCGGTCCGCCAGTACCGGCCGGCCGACGGGACGCGCGGCGCCGAACTCGACGTCGACTTCGTCCTGCACGGATCGGCCGCCGAGGGAACCGCGGGGCCCGCCTCCCGATGGGCCGAGACGTGCGAACCGGGCGAGAGCGTCGTCCTGATCGACGAGGGACTCGCCTTCAACCCCGAGCGCGGCACGGAGCGGGTACTGCTCATCGCCGATGAGACCGGGCTCCCCGCCGTGTCGTCGATCTGCGCATCGCTTCCCGAGACGGCGACGGGTCTCGCGATCATCGAGATTCCGGACGCCGCCGACGCCCTCGACTTCGCGCGTCCCGCGGGCATCGATGTGCGCTGGATCGTCCGGGATGCCGCGGCGAAGCCCGGCGAACCCGCGCTCGCCGCCCTGACGGGCCTGTCGTCGAAGGAGTTCCCCGGCAGCGACGTCCACGCGTACATCGTCGGGGAGCAGGCCCTTCCGACGGGAGCCCGTCGACACCTCATCGCGGAGCGCGGAGTGGACAAGAACCTCGTCAGCTTCTGCGGCTATTGGCGGATCGGCGCCGCATCACCGACGCCGAAGTCGCAGACCGCAGGTGCGGAGGCTCACGCGTGAGCGGCTACGCGGGTCCCGAGGATCCGGGCTCCGTCGCGGGCACGCGGACTCCTGCACGCCGAGGGATGAACAGCGTCTCGACCGCGTACCTCCTCACGTGCGCGGCGATCGGGGTCGCCGCGAGCATCGTCCTCGGCGGTGCGTGGGTGCTCTCGTCGGTGCTCTTCGTGACGCTGCCGGTCGTGTCCGTCGCGATCGCGGGGGTGTGGCTCATGCCCGCCGTCGTCGCCCTCCGGCTCCTCCGCCGCCCCTTCGCGGGACTCCTCGTCGGACTCATCTCGGGGCTCGTGCTGGCGCCCTTCTTCACGATCGGCGCCGTGGGCACGACGCTGTGGTGGGCGCTGTTCCCGGAACTCCCGTTCCTCGTGACGCTCTACCGTCGCTGGTACACGTGGATGCACTACGCCGGCGCGGTCGTCGTCGGCGTCGCGTACCCGATCTTCGCCGCGGCATCCTTCGACCTGTGGACGTTCCCGCTGGCGCTTCAGATCGCGTTCTTCGCCCTGACCCTCGCGAGCTGCCTCGGAGGCACCTGGCTCGGCATCGTCATCGCCGACCGCCTGCGCCGCACCGGCGTCGCCCGGCTCGCGCGGCGACGCGACGTGTAATGCGCGCCGGTGTCGCGCGGTCGGCGTTCAGAATTCAGTCTGCGCGCCTGGCCACCCGCAAGTGCACACCCGTAATGTCGCGTGCGGAGCCGCGTAGCACCATCGTGCAGACTGAATTCTGAACCGCGATACGACGCGAGCACGTCACGCGGCCTGCTGACTACCGCTTGCCGGCGAGCTGCCGGCCGACGATCTCGCGCATGATCTCGTTCGTGCCGCCGTAGATGCGGTGGACGCGCGCGTCGAGGAACGCGCGGGCGATCGGGTACTCCGTGATGTAGCCGTAGCCGCCGAAGAGCTGCACGCACGTGTCGAGCACGTCCCACTCGCGCTCGGTCGCCCAGAACTTGACCTTGGCCGCCTCTTCGGCCGACAGCTTGCCGTCCTTGTAGGCCAGCAGGGCGCGGTCGATGTAGGCCCACAGGGCGTCGACGGTCGTCGCGACGTCGGCGAGGCGGAAGCGCGTGTTCTGGAAGTCGATGATGCGCTCGCCGAACGCCTCGCGCTCCTTCGTGTACGTGATCGTCCACGTGAGGGCGGCGGCAGCAGCGGCGGCTCCCGCGACGCCGATCGACAGGCGCTCGAGCGGGAGGTTCATCATGAGCTGGACGAAGCCCAGCCCTTCCTTGCCGCCGATGAGGTTCGCCTCGGGCACGAAGACGTCGCTGAACGAGAGCTCGGCGGTGTCGTGGCCGTGGAAGCCCATCTTGTTGAGCTTCTTGCCGTGGTCGAAGCCCTCCATGCCATTCTCGAGGATCAACAGGCTGAAGGCGTCGGGCCGCGTCCCCTCGCCCGTCTTGACGAAGGTCACGACGATGTCGGCGGTCTTGCCCGACGAGATGAACGTCTTCGCGCCGTTGACGATGTAGCCGCCGTCGACCTTCTTCGCGGTCGTCTTGATGCCGCGGAGGTCGGACCCGGCGCCCGGCTCGGTCATCGCGAGGGCGCCCAGCACCTCACCCGTCGCCATTCCGGGCAGCCACTTCTGCTTCTGCTCGGGCGTCCCCATGTGCACGAGGTACGGCACGGCGAGATCGTCCTGAATGCCGAAGGCACCCGCCAGCGAACCGGCGCCGGCGAGGATGATCTCCTCGTTGACGACGGCACGGAAGCGATAGTCCTGGAGCATCCCGGCACCGCCGAACTCGTCCGGGACGGAGAGTCCGATGATGCCGGCGTCTCCCGCGGCGCGCATCGTGTCGCGGTCGATCTCGCCCGCGGCATCCCACCGCTCGATGGCTTCGTTCGTGACGTATCGCTTGATGAACTCCTTGACGACGTCGCGGAACGCCTCGTGGTCCTCGTCGTAGATGTCGCGCTCCATGAGCTGCGTCCTTTCCCGTGGATCTCCGGCGGGGCCGTAGGCCTCATCGCCGTTGGCGAGTCTAGTCACCGAGACGGGATACCGGACACCGATGTGGCATTCCATCCCACGATCCGCGGAACTGAGTCTCGGGATTTGTGGGATGCCTCCAGCCCGGCCTCAGCCGTCGTAGTGCGGCGCCTCGGGCAAGCCGAAGAACGCTTCGAGCGAGTGCCAACCACCCTCGTGGTACGCGCGAGCGAGTTCGGGTCCGACGTAGCGGAGGTGCCACGGCTCGGGGAGGAATCCCGTCTCGGACGTCGCGCCTTCTTCGTAGCGGACGATCCAGCCGTACTCCCATGCGTGCTCGGCGACCCACGCACCCTGCGGCGACGCCGCGAGGTCGTCGATCGTTCCGCACACGTCTGCGCAGGGCACGACGTCTGCCGCGAGGCCCGACTGGTGCTCGCTGTGGCCCGGCCGGGCACTCACGAGATCGGCCTGTTCGAGGCCCTTCGTTGCGACATGACCCTCGTAGTTCGCGGCCTGTGTCGCGTACGAGCGGAAGCCGCTGCCGAGTCCGAGCTCGCCGGCGCCCGCGGCGCGAGCCCCGTCCGCGAGCGCGGTCAGGGCGGCCGCCGCGTCGGTCCGCAGAACCTCGCCGTAGACGTTCGGCACCGACGCGGGTGCCGCGAGCTCCGCGGGAGCGTAGTCGACGGGCGTGTACGGGCGCAGTTTGTCGACGACGACCCACGTCCGCGCGGGATCGTCGAGGCGCACGCAGGGTGCGAGCCCCGTCGCGACCTTGGCGCGGAATCCGTCCGGTCCGTCCATCGCGGCGATGACGGCCGCCTCATCTCCCGTCGCGAGCGCGTCGGTCACAGCCGGAAGGGAACACGGGTCGTCGACGGCGCCGGCGGCGGGGACCGTGCCGGTCGACCCCGCGGTCGGGCCGAGGACGGGACCCATGAGCGTCGACGGCGCCTGGATGGTGACGTCGAACGTCGGAACTTCGCGCGGAGACTCGGCGACGATCGGGGCGGGCGCAGGGGCCATCGCCGCCGTCACGATTGAAGCCGACCCGAGGACGAGACTGCTCGCGGCGGCGATCGCGACGACAGGCGCGAGGCGCGCGAAGCGGCGGACCCGGGCGTGTCGCGCGGGGCTGCGGCGGCGTTCACGGCCGGGGATGAGCGGCACCGGATGCGGGTCGGCGTAGACGAGCGGGGGCGGCGGCGGACGGAAGATCGCGGGGGTGGCCATCGGCGTCTCGGCGTCGCGCGCCTGCCGCAGCGCGCGCCGAGTGACGGGTGCCGCGGGCTCGGAGGTGCCATCGACGACCACGTCGTGCATCGCAGGGCGGGCACGACGGAACGGAGGCAGCGCAGACGGCTCGGGTACCGGCATCGAGTCCATTCTCTCCTGATCCGGCCTCCGAATGCCATGAGAGCACTCTCACAAGAGTTCTGTGTACGATGCTGACGCGTCACCGTCTTGACATAGAGTCGAATATCTGTTCCCCTGATGGTATGCGTTGGCAAGGTCAGCAGTTGGGCGTTCCGGATGCCGCGGCCCTCCCCGGCCTCGAGCACCTGAACGGTCTCGTGCGTTCGGTCACGACGCCCGAGTTCGCCGACATGACGTTCCACGAAGTGCTGTGCAAGACCGCGCTGAACCACGTGCCGTCGGCATCCGCGATGCCCTTCGACTGGACCGTGAATCCCTACCGCGGATGCAGTCACGCATGTTCGTACTGCTTTGCTCGGGGGACGCACGAATACCTCGAACTCGACGCGGGCCGCGACTTCGACTCGCAGATCGTCGTCAAGGTCAATGTCGCCGAGGTGCTCCGCCGCGAGCTCGCGCGGGGCGCGTGGCAGCGCGATCCGGTGATGCTCGGGACCAACACCGACCCGTATCAGCGGGCCGAGGGCCGGTACCGGCTTATGCCCGGCATCGTGTCCGCGCTGACGGACTCCGGCACTCCGTTCTCGATCCTCACGAAGGGAACGATGATGCGGCGGGATCTGCCGATGCTCGCCGATGCCGCGGCATCCGTCCCCGTCTCCCTCGCGATGTCGATCGCGGTGTTCGACGACGCCCTGCAGAAGGCCATCGAGCCCGGAACGCCGTCTGCCACCGCACGACTCGAGACCGTGCGGGCCGCGACCGAGGCGGGCTTCCGTGTCACGGTCTTCCTCATGCCGATCATCCCGCACCTGACCGATTCGGTCGCCGCGATCGACGATGCGCTCCGGCGCATCAAGGATGCCGGCGCGGTGCGCGTCGTCTACGGCGCCTTGCACCTCCGCCCTGGTGCGAAGGAGTGGTTCCTGCGGTGGATCGAGCGCGAGCATCCCGAACTCGTCTCGTCGTATCGAGGCCTCTACCCGGGGATGTCGGCGACGGCCCCGAAGGCCTACCGGTCGTGGCTCGCCAAGCGCGTCCGTCCGCTGCTGCGGGTGCACCGCCTCGACGGCCACGAAGAAGAAGACGCGCCGCGGCGGTCTGCCGTGCCGGGCCTGGCGTCACGGGCGAACACCGCCGCCACAGTTATCACGACCTCACGCGGCCGGGCAGCCGTCCGCCCTCCGCAGGATGCCCCCGCGATGCTGTTCTGACCCGCCGCGCTGCCACCCGCCTCGGTCCGCTCGGTCCGGCGCGAGCCGGCGCGAGACTGCACCCTCCGGCCACCCGCGTCCGCGAGACTGCACCTCCCGACCGAGACAGCACCTCCCGACCACCCACGCCTGCGAGACTGCACCTCCCAGCCGAGACAGCACGACGTGGGTGCAGTCTCGGCCGGAGAGTGCAGTCTCGGGCCCAGGCTGTCACGGGCCGCGTCGGCCGGACCGGGCCAGCCCGTGCCCGCGAGACTGCAGCCTCCGGCCACCCGTGTCCTCGAGACTGCACCCTCCGGCCGAGACAGCACGGCGTGGGTGCAGTTTCGGCCGGAGGGTGCAGTCTCGCGGTCAGGCGGGTGGCGGGTGGCGGGGGCGGGGGCGGGTGGCGTTCAGGCGGTGGGGTCGACCTGGCGGCCCGAGATCTCCTCGATGAGGTCGTCGCCCACGCGGACGTCGTCGAAGGGGGCGTCGATCTCCGCGCGCTCGAGGAGCTCCGTCATCCGCCGACGACGCTGCCGGGTCACGAGGGAAACGACCGTGCCAGAGCGGCCCGCACGGCCCGTTCGGCCCGAACGGTGCAGGTAGGTCTTGTACTCGTCGGGGGCGTCGGCCTGGATCACGAGGTCGATGTCATCGACATGGATGCCACGGGCGGCGACATCCGTCGCGACGAGCACGTTCACGCGACCAGACGTCAGCCGCTCGAGGTTGCGCGTGCGTTTGGCCTGATTGAGGTCGCCGTGGAGCGCGACGGCGTGGATCCCCGCGTCGTCGAACTGCTCCGCGAGCATCTCGGCGTACGCACGAGTCCGCGCGAAGACGAGGGTTTTCCCCTCGCGATCGACGAGCGACGTCAGGATCTCGGCCTTGTCGCGGTGATCGATGACCAAGACGCGGTGCTCGATCGTGCCCGAGTCCTGATCCTCACCGGCGACTTCGTGCACAGCGGGCTCGACGAGGAACTCGTCGACGAGCGCAGCCACCTCGCGGTCGAGCGTCGCCGAGAACAGCAGCTTCTGCGCGCCGTCCGCCGTCAGGCGCAGAATGCGCTGGACCGGCTCGAGGAATCCGAGGTCGCACATGTGATCGGCTTCATCGAGCACAACGATGCGGATGTCGGACAGGTCGAGCTTGCGCTGCTCGACGAGATCCTCGATGCGACCGGGCGTTCCGATGATGATGTCGACGCCCTTCCGCAGTGCGCCGACCTGTCGACCCTGCGGGACGCCGCCGTAGATCTGGGTCGTGAAGAGACCCACACTGCGGGCGATCGGCTGGATCGTCCGGTCGATCTGGAGGGCGAGTTCGCGCGTGGGGGCGAGGATCAATGCCCGGGGGCGGCGTCCGAACTCTCGGCGCTGGCCGCCCTGTGCACGCAGGATGCTCTCGACGAGCGGCGCGCCGAAGGCGATGGTCTTTCCCGATCCGGTGCGTCCGCGCGCGAGCACATCCTTGCCGTCGAGGATCACGGGGATCGTCGAGGCCTGGATGGCGAACGGCGCGGTCGCACCGAGGTCGGCGAGCGTCCGGACGATGTTCTCGCCGAGTCCGAGGTCGCCGAACGTCACGTCCGCGACGTCGGCGGCTTGCACCGCCTGCGCCTGCAGACGCTCGTGGACGACGTCGGCCTGCTGCTCGTAGGAGCGATCGCGGACGGGGGCGGCGTTCCAGTCCGAACGGCCCGGACGCCCACCGTCGCGCTGCGACGCACGGTCATCCCGACGCGGCGCACGGTCATCACGGCGAGGAGCACGGTCGTCACGACGCGGCGCCCGGTCATCTCGACGCGGCGCACGGTCATCACGCGAGAACGAGCGCGAGCGGTCATCGTCACGACGCGGCGCCCGGTCGTCTCGACGCGGCGCCCGGTCGTCATCACGGCGGGGAGCCCGGTCGTCACGCGAGAACGAACGCGAACGGTCGTCATCGCGGCGGGGGCGATCGCCGTTGCGGGCGGTGCGGTCGAATCCCGACCCACGGCGCTCTTCAGGGCGGTAGGACGGACGCGCATCACCGAACGTCCGGCGGTCGTCGCGGTCGACGCGGTCCATGCGGGTGACGCGATCCTCGCGCGGGGGACGGGCACCGCGGGGTGCGTCGACGTCCCGACGGGTCGGCCGGGCATCCCGGTCGGTCCGAGCGCGATCGGCGCCACGTCCGCCGTAGCCGCGGTCGGGGCGGCCGTACGAACCCGAACGCTCGTCCGAACGCGGACCATCCGCGCGACGCGGCCGGTCAGCGCCGTCGACACGGGGCCGATCGACACGGGGCCGATCGACACGTCCATTGGTGCGGATGCCGCGGGCCTCATCGCGACCGGCGCGCTCTTGAGCCGTCCAGCGGCGCTTCGCGGGAGCTTCCTCCGACTCGGCACGATAGCCGCGGTGGCCGGGGCTCTTGCTGCCCGGCTTCTGTGCGGCGGGTCGGCCACCGGCATCCGATCGCTTCGTGCGGTCGTGGTAACTCGTCTTCTTCTCGCCGTAGCGGGGCTCGAAGTTCTTGCCGGCGCGGCCACCGGCCGGCTTCTTGTTCTTGGGACTCATGGTCTCTCCGAAAGTTCTCGCACGAGAACAGCGCCCGCGCGCAGGCGGGGACGACCCGGGCGGATCTTCGGCCGGGGGCCATTCACAGTGATGGTCATGTGTGCCGGACGGCACTCACCATCGGCCCCTGGGACTCACAAAGTCTTCGCTCGTGTCATGCACGCAGCGTCGTCCAGAGCCGACTGTGCCAAGATACCGCGCCACCGCTGGGAGAACACCGTTCGCTGTCGAGTCTGACTGCGCTACCCTTAGCTGTGTCGGTGAGTGCCGTCAAAGCTGGGGAGTTCTTGTAGCCACCGGCGACGCTCTCTACGACGAGCCGGCCTGGGGAGGGCGGGTCAACTCGTCGTGGGTGGTTGCCGTTAACTCGACGGTGACCTCGTATGACCATGATTGCGCCTGTGGAACATCTTCTGCGCCTCTCCCAACCCGCGGAGGCGAGGGCACGCCCCTCAGCGACTTCGTCATACCCGCCTGCCCGCCAGTCGCCCGCAGGCGCAACGCACCGCCTCGGCTCGCTCGCGACCGGGGCGCTGGTCATCGGGGTCCTGATCGCGATCCTCACGACCAAGGACTCCATGTGGTGGACGCTGCACTTCTCGCAGCTCGGCACCTTTCACGACTTCTCCGCACGCGCCTTCAACACCACGGTCATGACGTCGGGCGCGATCCTCGTGGCGTACGGTGCCGTCATCGGGGTCGATCTGCCCAAGAACATCGGTGTACGGCGAATCACCTGGATGCGGATCTCCGTTGCTTCGGCCGGCGCGCACTTGATGATGGTCGGCCTGATCCCGATCCCCGTGAGCCCGCCCATGCACGACATGGCCGCCATCGGACTGGTCCTGTCTTTCCTCTCTCTCGTCTCGTCGAGCGTCGGCTGCCGACTGCTCGCCGTCCGCTACCGCCGTTTCGCCGTCGTCGGCGTCGTGATCCTCGTGTCGGGCATGGTGCTTCTGATCGCCGGCGTCATCACGCTCGCGTCCTATGAAGCAGTGGCGTTCTCGACGATGGGTGTCTGGCTTCTCCGCGTGCCCCGCGCCTTCGGCCGGGTGCCGGCAACATCCACGTCATCTGCACGATCCACAATGAAGGAATGCCAGACGACCCCCAGCCGCATCCCATCACCGTCGCGATTGAACGACGGATCGACCCGACCCGCACTGCTGAAGCCACGAGCTGGATGCAAGCCGGTACGGATCTCGCCGCGGGTTTCACGGGCTTCCTCGGTTCCGGATGGGTCCGCGCGGGAGAGGGCAGCGACCTCTGGTACATGCTCTACCGGTTCCGCGACATCCCGACGCTCGAGGCGTGGGAACAATCCTCGCCTCGCGCCTGGTGGCTCGATTCGGGGCGCGCGTTCGCGAGCGAGGTCCGCAGCGAACGCCGCACGGGTATCGAGGGGTGGTTCGACGCACCTTTCGCGACGCACGTCGAAGCGGGAACTGCAGGTAGCGCTGGTCCGCCCGCGACGGGCCCGATCCAGCGTCCGGTTATCGCGCCGCCCCGGTGGAAACAGGCGATAACGATCTGGCTCGGCTTCTTCCCGACCAACCTCCTGGCCTCGTGGGCGCTGGGCTTCCTCCCGGGCTTCACCGACTGGCCGCTCGTCCTGCGGATCCTGCTCGCCACGATCCTGCTGACACCCGTCATGACGTATCTCGTTCTGCCATGGGTGACACGGATGCTCCGCCCCTGGCTCCAACGCGGCGCCTGACGTCCCCGACCCCGAGGTCAGGGACGGTCGTCATTCACTGCGGTGGTGGTGCCCGTCCTCGTCATCCTCGGTCGCGGAGTCGAGTTGCTCCGCGGCCTCGTCCGGCTCTGGCTCGACGTCTTCGGTCTGGACGGTCTCAGCGTGCTCGTCGCCGGCGACGCCATCGAGCGTCTCGTCCGTCTGTGTGACGGACTCGTCGGTCGCCACGGGCTCCTCGGTGACCACGGCATCCGTGAGCTCCTCGGCATCCGCGTGCTCCTCGGCATCCGTGAGCTCCTCGCCATCCGCATGCTCCTCGGCATCCGTGGCGTCCGCGACCTCGTCGGCGCCCGCCGGCTCGTCGGTGACCGCGGACTCAGCCGCAATCGTCGATTCATCCGTGACGTCCGTCTCGTCGCGCTCGAGCACGGCGACGCCCGCCGCTGCTGCGGCCTCGCGTCGACGCAGCTCGCGGCGGGTCTCAGGAACTCGAGGCGCGTCGACCCGGTCGACTGCCTCACCGGTTCCCGACGCTTCTGACGACCCATCGGCCGACCCCGCCCTGCGCGCCCGGCGCTCGATGCGGCGCTCTTTCGCACCCTCGACGAGGTTGAAGAGCGTCGGGAGCACGAGAAGCGTCAGTACGGTCGACGAGACGAGTCCGCCGATGACGACGATCGCGAGAGGCTGCGAGATGAAGCCGCCGTGTCCCGTGATTCCGAGCGCCATGGGAGTGAGCGCGAAGATCGTGGCGAGTGCCGTCATGAGGATCGGGCGAAGTCGTCGGGACCCTCCCGCGACCGTCGCGTCGTGGGTCGACAGACCCTTCTCGCGGTAATGGTTGACGAGGTCGATGAGGACGATCGCGTTCGTGACGACGATGCCGATGAGCATCAGGACGCCGATGAGCGACGCGACGCCGAGCGGAACCCCCGTCGCGATCTGCAGCAGGATCGCTCCCGTCGCGGCGAACGGCACCGAGACGAGCAGCAGAAGCGGCTGGCGGAGCGACTTGAAGGTCGCGACCATGACGATGTAGACGATCAGGATCGCCGCGAGAAGTGCCAGCCCGAGCTGCGTGAACGCATCGCTCTGCTGTGTCACGACACCGCCGAGCGCCGCGTCGGCAGAGGCAGGCAGCTCGGCATCTTCGAGCGCCGTCGTCACCGAGGCGGATGCCGTCGCCAGGTCGTCGGTCGAGGGGGTCACGGTGACGGTCGCCGTGCGCTGGCCGCGCTGCGTCGTGATCGACGTCGGGCCCTCGCTCTCTTCGACCGTCGCGACGTCGGACAGAGGGATGGGTCCCGTCGCCGACGGGACCGTCAAGGCACGGAGTTCGTCGAGCGTCGCGGGCGTCTGCGAAGCCGCGAGGTAGACCGTGAGGGCCGTGTCGTCGATCTCGACGGACCCGATCCGCTGCGGCTGCATCGTGTTCGAGACGAGCGCGCCGACCGCGACCTCGGAGAGGCCCAGGGCGGCCGCCCGATCGCGGTCCACCTCGACGGCGATGTAGGGGAGCGACGCGGAGAGGTTGCTCGACACCTGGCCGACGCCCTCCTTGCCCGTGACGGCCGCCACGACGGCATCCGACGCCTCCCGCAGCGTCTGCGAGTCGGGTGCCGTCACGTCGATCGCGATGTCGGTCGAGCCGAACCCTCCGCCGGATGCCGCGATCGTGATCTCGCCGACGTCGTCGAGGTCGGCGACGGCCTGCTGAACGTCTTCGCGCAGCTGCACCTGATCGGCGTCGGGGTCGGTCGTGATCGAGTACGTGATGCCGCTGCCGCCGCCCGAGAAGGCGTCGCGCAAGGCCGATCCGCTTGATCCGATCGAGACCTGCACCGTCTCGATGCCGTCGACGTCGGCAAGCGCGGCCTCGACCGTCTCGGCCGCGGCCGACTCGGCGTCGAGGCTCGGAGCGGCACCGATCGTCTGCGTCATCGTGAAGGTGTTCTGCCCGGAGTCGCCGAGGAAGTTCGTCTTCATGAAGGGAGCCGCGAGAACGGTCCCGCCCAGCACGAGGACGGCGATGAGCAGCGTCACCCAGGAGTGGCGGAGCGTCCAGCCGAGGATCGGGAGGTACCCCTTCTGCAGTCGGCTCGGCGGCGCATCGGGCTGCTCGGGGTCGATGACGCGGCCCTCGGAATCGAGGATCGGCTTGCCGGGCCGAAGGAACCAGTACGCGAGCACGGGGACGATCGTGAGCGCGACGAAGAGGGACGCCACCATGGCGATCGTGATGGTGAGAGCGAAGGGCCGGAACAGCTCGCCCGTGATATCGCCGACGAAGGCGATCGGCAGGAAGACGGCCACGGTCGTGATGGTCGACGACGTGATCGCCGTCGCGACCTCGCGCACGGCAAGGAGGATCGACGCCTTTTTGTCGGCGTCGCCGACGTAGTGCCGCTTGATGTTCTCGATCACGACGATGGAGTCGTCGACGACGCGACCGATCGCGATCGTGAGGGCACCGAGGGTCAGGATGTTGAGCGAATAGCCGAAGGCCTGGATCCCGATGAAGGTGATGAGCACGCTCGTGGGGATCGAGATCGCCGTGACGAGTGTGGATCGCACCGACAGGAGGAACACGAGGATCACCAGGACCGCGAAGACGAGACCCAGCATGCCCTCGACGGCGAGGGTCTCGATCGAGTCCTGGATATAGGGCGCCTGGTCGAAGACGACGGTGAACTCGGCCCCCTCGAGACTCGTCTCCAGGTCGGGGAGCACCGCGAGGACGCCCTGCGAGACGTCGACGGTGTTGGCGGCGGGGAGCTTGGTCACGGCGATCGTGAGCGCGGGCTCACCGTCGACGCGTGAGATCGAGGTCACCGGATCCTGCGTCTGCTCGACGGTGGCGACGTCGGCGATCGTCACGAGGCCGGAGCCGAACTGCGCGGCATCCGTCGGCACGAGCGGGAGGGCCGACAACTCGCCGACGTCCGTGATCTTGGTGCCCGTCTGCACCGTCAGCGTCTCGTCGTTCTCGGTGATCTGGCCGCCGGGGAACAGCACGCCGTTCTGGTCGAGCGCGTCGCGGATCGACTGCTGCGAGAAGCCCGTCTCGGCCAGCCGCGCCTCGTCGGGCGTGATCGTGATGCGCTGACCGATCCCACCGACGATCTCGGCGGCGTTGACGCCGTCGACGTCTTCGAGATCGGGGATGACCGTGGACTCGAGCTGGGCCTGGATCGCCTCGGCGTCGTCGTATCCCGACACCGCGACCTGGATCACGGGGAAGTCATCGATGCTCGCCGAGAGCACGTTCGGCTCGACCCCGTCGGGCAGCTGGCTCGAGATCCGGTTGATGGCCTGCGTCATCTTCTGCTCGGCGGTCGCGAGATCGGTGCCGTAGGTGAACGACGCCTGCACGATCGACGCGTTCGTCGTGCTGGTCGCCGTGCTCGTTTCGAGGCCCGGCACCCCCTGGATCGCCGCTTCGATGGGGCTCGACACGTCGTTGTTGACGACCTCGGGCGACGCGCCCGGGTAGCTCGAGACGACGATGAGGGCGGGGAACTCGATCGACGGGATGAGTTCCTGCTTGAGGCTTGTGAGCGCGATGCCTCCGAAGATCGCCGCGACGATCGTGATGAGAGCGATGAGGGCGCGGTTGCGCAGGCTCAGAACGGCGAGGTTCGACACGGCTGCCTTTGAGGACGGTGAAGGGATGCCGCGGCCGCTGCGAGTGCTGTCGCTGCCGCGACGATACGGACGTGTATCGAACCTCAGTATTCCACGGTGCTCCCTGGGACACCGCCGACAAACGAAAGCTGTGGAGGGATGCCGCGGCCGTCAGCGCTCGCGCGACGCGAGGAGCAGCCGGAGCCCCGACACGGGCTCGAGGGAGAGATCGATCACATCGCCCTTCGCGTAGCGCGCGAAGATCCGGGGGTCCACGTAGCTCGCGCGCGCCACGGCGACGGTGTTGCCGAGCACCTCCGCCGTCGCCGCGACAGCTGCCCTCTCGGCCTCCCGCCGCTCCTTCTCCGTTGCGGCGGGCCCGTGGCGGGCCAGGGTCTGCGCGGCGATGGCCGTGCCGTGGAGCGTCCGAAAGTCCTTCGCGGTGAAGGATCCGCCCGTGATCTCTCGGACGTACGCGTTGACGTCGGGCGGACGGAGTGCCACCCGACTGCGGCCGTCGCGGTAGGCCAGGAGATGCGCTCCGGCGCGACCCTGCGACAGCTCCGTGACGACACGCGCGAGGTCATGGTCCTCGACCTGCAGGCTCGCCCGCTGTCCGCTCTTGCCCGGGAAGGACAGGGCCACGAGGGGCCCGTCGACGGACACGTCCCTGCGCTGCAGCGTCGTCAGGCCGCGGCTTCCGTGGCGCTCGAAGTACCTCGCCGAACCGACGCGGGGTGCCACCGTGTCCAGCAGACGGAACGCGGTGGCCAGAACGCGATCCTTGTCGAGTTCGTCACGCCGCAGAGCGACGGTGACGCGTCGACGAGCAGCCGGGAGCACGCCGGCGAGCGCGAGTGAACGGGCGAACTTTCCGCGGTCGCGGCGCTGTCGCCACAGCGGATGGTAGAGGTACTGCCGACGTCCTGCCGTATCGGTGCCGACCGCTTGGATGTGCCCCTCGGGGTCGGCGCAGATCCACACGTCCTGCCACGCGGGCGGGATGACGAGGTCGTTGATCCGTTCGCGGTCCCCCTCGTGCACTGCGCCGCCGTCGGGGCAGAGGTAGCGGAAACCCGACCCGGCGCGGACGCGCTTGATGCCTGGAGCCGTGCCCGGTGAGACGCGCGAGAGCCTCGCCATCAGTGGTCGCGCAACATCAAGATGAGTTCGCTCTTGCGCTTTCCGGAGTACCCCGAGATGCCGAGCTCCTTGGCACGCCCGCGCAGCTCCGCGACCGTCCAGTCCTCGTAGTCGCCGGCCTTGCCGCCACGCTTGCCGACCGTCGCGCGCCCGTCACGGGCAGCCGCGTTCGAGATACGTGCGGCCTTCTCCTTCGACGCTCCGTCCTCGCGCAACTCCTCGTACAGAGCCGGATCCTTCAGACTGTTGGAGCCTCTTCCTCCGGGCATGGCATCCTCCTTCGAGTGCGAACGTAATCCGCGCTCCGCACCACGATGAGGGGCTTGACAGGAGTGACGGATGGCGCAACGCACCGCTCACCTAGCACCTTGTCATCACGGTGCGCAAGCCCTGTGCCGCGAGCAGGCCGCCGTGGAAACCTGTGTGAACCACCCGTGCGGTGTGCGGTGCGTTCGCACGCATCGCTTATCAAAGGAGGACTTCCATGAACATCGCGTTGATCATCATCATCGTCGTCGCCATCGTGCTCGCGATCGTCGGAGGACTCGGCGAAGCCCTCAGCTGGCTGCTCTGGGTCGCACTGATCGTCGGTGTGATCGCCCTGATCGCCCTGTTGTTCCGTCTCATCAGCGGTAGCCGACGCGTCTGAGCCGGCGCCACCGTGTCCAGGCGGTGGCGCGCAACAGCGGGATGCCGCGACCCACTCCCCGGGTCGCGGCATCCGTCTTTTCATCCGTCCTGGAGATTCCGCTCCGCGTAGACGCGCAACGCGTCGCGGACGAACCCGGCACCTTCGGTCCCCCCGTGGCGCGTCGCATAATGCGCGCCGAAGCGCTGATCTGCGACATACATGTCGCCGAGACCCGTGAGGTATCCGGCGAGATCAGCGCCCCTCGGTGTGCCCGGGGCGGATGCGAGCCACTGGACGTGGCGCTCCGCCAGGGCTTGCGCCTCCGGGCCATCCGGCGCCTGAGCGCTCTCCGCCGCCGCGATCCAGTCGCGTGACAGCGCGCTCCCGCGCTCCTGGAACGCGGATCGGTCGTCTCGGCTCAGTCCGCGCCACCACCGATCGGCGGTGCCATACGCGTCAGCACCCCACCGCTCCTCCACCTCCGCCTTGTATGCGGTGTGGTCGAAGCCGTCGAACATCTTCTCTGCCATAAGTCGTTCACCTCCTCTCACAGCCGTGATCGTCGATTCGACAGACGCGATCTGACGCGCCAGCCGTGTCTGTTCTCCCCGCAGCCACTCGAGATGCCGCTCGAGGGCCTCCGCCTCCGATCGATGGCGCGAGAGCACCTCGCCGATCGCAGGAAGACCGAGCCCCAGGTCGCGCAGGAGAAGGATCCGCTGGAGCCGCAGGAGCGCTGCGGCGTCGTAGTGGCGGTATCCGTTGCGTCCGGTGCTCGACGGCGGGAGCAGACCGATGTCGTCGTAGTGACGCAACGTGCGGCTCGTGGTGCCGGTCAACCGCGCGATCTCCTGGATCGACCACTCCTGCTGGTCGGCGACGGACGTTGTGTTCATGCGTACGACGGTAGAGGTTGACGTTGCGTCAATGTCAAGCGCCATCCCGGGATGCTTCTTGACCAGAACGCGATATATCGTGTTAGAGTGACGCACGCGATATATCGCGAGTAGTCCATCAGGTCAGGAGGAGACATGAGCTACGAGAAATGGGTCGTCCACCCGGGCGAGACGCGCGTCATCGACATCGAGGACGTCCGCACACTCAAAGTGGGACTCATCGGCGGACAGATCGACGTCGTTGCCCACGATGAGCCGGGCGCCCGCATCGAAGTCCACGGCGTCACGATCAAGGATCTTCGCATCGAGGTGAACGGCGACGCGGTCGAGATCGACCACCCGCAACTTCGCTGGGACAACTTCCTCGAGGTGTTCCGCAACTTCACCGCGGGCGGCCCGAAGGCGGAGATCAGCGTCGCTGTTCCCCGTGCGGTCGCACTCACTCTGGGAGTCGTGTCGGCGAGCGCGCTCGTCTCGGGACTTCAGACGTCGGCGACCCTCAACACCGTCTCCGGCGACATCATCGTCGACGGGCTCGGCGGCGACCTCACGGTCAATGCCGTCTCGGGCGACGTGCAGGTGCGCGAGCTCGACGGAGCACTCAATGCCAACAGCGTCTCGGGCGACGTCGCCGTGACGGGGACCGTGCGCAAGGCGACGGTCGACTCGGTCTCCGGCAGCGTCCTCGTCGACGCGCGCGGCCCGATCCGGTCGATCGGCCTCAACACCGTCTCCGGCAATGCGGCGATGCGGCTCGACGACGGCCTCCCGGCCAACTTCGTCGTGCGAAGCGCCAGCGGACACGTCCAGATCGACGGCGTCGTGCGCTCGGGCCACGGCACCGGGCCGACGACGAACTACAGCGGCGCCGCGGGCGAGCTGAGCGGCACCTTCGTCGATGTGCGCGTGCACACGGTCTCCGGTGACGTCACGGTCTTGCGGCGCGGTGTCGGCGTCACCGACGCACCGCCGGCAGGCGCCATCGACGAGGAGGAATGGTGATGACCCCGGTCTTCTCGCACGGCGATCTGCGCCTTTATCTCCTGAACCTCCTCGATGAGGGCCCCCGCCACGGGTACGACATCATGCAGGCGCTCTCCGATCGCACGGGTGGAACGTATACCCCGAGTGCCGGCACGGTCTACCCGCGCTTGGCGAAGCTCGAAGAGGAGGGCCTCGTCACGAAGTCCGTCGACGGCCGCAAGACCGTCTACGAGATCACCGAAGCGGGCCGAGCCGAAGTGGCATCCCGCGCCGCCGACCTCGAGGGGATCGAGGCCGGACTCGCCGACAGTGTCCGCCTCATCGCGGAGGAAGTGCGCGGCAGCGTCCGCGAAGCGATGAAGAGCCTCCGGGCCGATCTCGCCGCATCGAGCCGCGACGAGCGCGCGCAGGCGAGCGCGGCTCCGCCGTCGGCATCCGACGACGCACGCGTACGAAGCCGTGAGCAGCTGCACCGCGCCGATGCGCTCGTGAGCCAGTTCCGCGCGAGCGTGCGCAGCGACCTGCGCACCTTCGTCGCGCGAGGCGGCGAGCTTGCGGCATCCGTCGTCGACGACCTGGAGAACGCGCTCGACGATGCCATGAAGGCGATCGTCCGCGAACTGCGCGGCTGAGGTCGTCAGGCCGGCCAGATCTCCTCGTCGTCGCTCACGGGTTCGCCCAGGGGCACGACGAGGATCGGTCGGGCCTGGCGGTGCGCGAGGCGCGCGGCGACCGAGCCCGTGAAGAACTCGCGGATCGACTCGCCGATCCCCCGCTTGCGCGTGCCGACGACGAGCAGCTTGGCGTCGAGCTGTTCGGCGAGATGCTTCATGGCGAGCGCGGGGTCTCCCACGAGCTGGCGGACGGTCCACACGAGATCGGACTTCTCCAGCAGAGCGGATGCAGAGGCGCGCACGTCTTCGAGCGCCGTCTCACCGGACGACAGGTCGATGTCGATGGGAGCGGAGTGAACGTACCCGTCGGGATCCTCGTACGTGACGAAACGGGTCACGTCGACGTGGACGATGACGAGCGGCGCGCCGAAGAGCTTCGCGTAGCGCGCTCCCTCTTTCATCACCCGCGGCGACTGGCCGGGAATGACGCCCGCGATGACGGCACCGTGGAAGGCATCGTCGGATGCATCTGCGCCATGGGAACCTGTCGCTGTCTCAGCCATAAGCATCCGCCTCCCGCGCCGCGCGGCGCCGCTGGTGAGCCGCCGGTCTACGGGGGCTCGCATGTTATTCTGAATGCTACTCTTCCCGGTCGTTCTACCGGATGCCGTTGCGGCGGGCTCGCGAACCAGCCTGCCACTCAGAAATGAGGGGGTCTCGCATATGGGGCGTGGCCGTCAGAAGGCGAAACACACGAAGATCGCCCGTGAACTCAAGTCGTACAGCCCGAGCGTGAACTACTCCGCTCTGGAGCGCGAACTCGGTCACCACGACGACGAGCAGTACGTCGACAAGTGGGCGGTCGAGGACGACGAAGAAGAAGACACGTACTCGTACCCGAAGACCTGACCGACCCCACGGTCACGCGACCTTCGTCGCGCCCCGGTCTCCCGCGCGCCACGTCGCCGGGAGGTTCGTCGTACCCTCCGGCGTCTGCGCAGTCTCGACCCCCTCTTAGCGAAAAGACCCACACCGCTGCGATATCAGCCTCGTAGGCGCAGTTCGGGTCTTCTCGGCCGTGATCGACGTCGGCCATCGCAGCACGCGGCGCCGGCCCCCGGTTCGCCGAGAAGACGCATAACGTCGACGGAGCCGCCGAAACCGTGCGGTTCGGGTCTTCTCGGCGGAAGTACGGCGGCCCGGAAGTACGGCGGCCGGAAGTACGGCGTCGGGAAGTACGGCGTCCGGGATGCCGCGGCGGGACGCCGTCGGCGGAGTCAGCTCTCCTGCGAGCCTTCTACCCACTCGAGGTACTCGGGAGACACGGTGCCGGTGATGTAGCGGCCGTCGAAGCAGCTCATGTCGAGGTCATCCACGTCGGAGCCCTCGAGGATCGCCGCCTTCAGATCCTCGACCTCCTGGTAGACGAGGTAGTCGGCGCCGAGCTCCTCGGCGATCTCGGGGATCGTCCGCCCGTGCGCGACGAGCTCGTGCCGCGAGGGCATGTTGATGCCGTACACGTGCGGGTACCTCACGGGCGGCGCCGCCGACGCGAACGTCACGCTCTTGGCGCCGGCATCCCGCGCCATCTGGATGATCTCCTTGGACGTCGTGCCACGCACGATCGAGTCGTCGATGAGCAGCACGTTCTTGCCCTTGAACTCGCTCGACATCGCATTGAGCTTCTGGCGCACGCTCTTCTTGCGCACCGCTTGGCCCGGCATGATGAAGGTCCGTCCGACGTAGCGGTTCTTGTAGAAGCCCTCGCGGTACTCGACGCCGAGCTTGCGCGCGACCTGCATCGCGGCGGGTCTCGACGAATCGGGGATGGGCATCACGACGTCGATCGCCTCGGGCGGCGTGTACTTCGCGATCGTGTCGGCGAGCCGGTCGCCCATGCGAAGCCGCGACTCGTACACGGCGATGCCGTTCATGATCGAGTCGGGACGCGCAAGGTAGACGTACTCGAACGAGCACGGCGCGAGCTTCGGATCGGCCGCGCACTGCTTCGTATGGAGGTGCCCGTCGAGGTCGATGAAGACCGCCTCACCGGGGAGGACGTCGCGGACGACCTCGAACCCGGCGTTCTCGAGCACGAGCGATTCGGATGCCACCACCCACTCGTAACCGCCGGACTCGGCCTTCCGCGTGCCGATGATGAGAGGGCGGATGCCGAACGGATCGCGGAACGCAAGCAGACCGTATCCGGCGATGAGCGCGATGGTCGCGTACGATCCCTCGACCCGCTCGTGGACCCGCGACACGGCCTCGAAGATCTGCGTGGGCTCGAGCTCCACGCCCGAGATCGCCGACTGGAGCTCGTTGGCGAGGACGTTGACGAGCAGCTCGGTGTCGCTCGACGTGTTGAGGTGACGACGGTCGTTGCGGAAGAGCTCCTGCGTCAGCTCCCGCGTGTTCGTCAGGTTGCCGTTGTGGACGAGGACGATCCCGTACGGCGCGTTGACGTAGAAGGGCTGCGCCTCTTCTTCGTTCGATGCGGCGCCCTTCGTGGCGTAGCGGACGTGACCGAGCCCGATCTCGCCCAGGAGAGCACGCATGTCGCGCGTGCGGAACGCTTCGCGCACCTGCCCCTTCGCCTTGGCGAGGTGGAAGGTCCCGCTCCGCTCGGCGGTCGCGATGCCCGTCGAGTCCTGTCCTCGGTGCTGCAGCAGCAGCAGGGCGTCATAGATCTCCTGGTTGATCGGGCCCTGCCCGACCATTCCGACGATGCCGCACATGGGGGGTTACTGTGCTCCTGCGTTCTCGCTGTAGGTGCCGACGAGGCGGACGGCGCCGCCGTCGACGCCCTTCGCCCCCTGCTCGAAGTCTCCTGCCGGACGCGCCCCGGAGTGGACGACACCGACCTGCCAGGTGGCGATGCCCTCGCTCGCGAGAGCGGATGCCGCGGCATCCGCCACCCGCTGATCGACGATCGCGAGGAACCCGATGCCCAGGTTCCATGTGCCTTCCGTCGCGGTCAGATCGAGCTCGCCGAGGTCTGCCAGCACGCGGAAGACCGGCGGCGGCGACCAGGTGGAGCGGTCGACCTCGACCCACGTGTCCTGCGGCAGGACGCGCGCGAGGTTGGCCGCGATCCCCCCGCCGGTGACGTGGCTGAGGGCGTGGATGCCGCCGTCGTTCCCGGCGATGACGCGAAGGAGCGGCTGCGTGTAGAGGCGCGTCGGCTCGAGGAGGACCTCGCCCCACGTCGCGCCGAAGTCGGCGGCGTTGTCGCCGTACTGGATCCCGGCCCCGGCGACGATGTGCCGCACGAGCGAGTAGCCGTTGGAGTGGAGGCCGCTCGAGGCGAGCGCCAGGACGACGTCACCGTCGCGCACTCGCTCGGCACCCAAGACGGCGTCGGCCTCGACGATGCCGGTCGCGGCGCCCGCGACGTCGTAGTCGTTCTGGCCGAGAAGTCCGGGATGCTCGGCGGTCTCACCACCGACCAGAGCCGTGCCGGTCTCGTGGGCGCCCTGCGCGATGCCGCGGACGATGTCGGCGATCCGTTCGGGGACGACCTTGCCGCACGCGATGTAGTCGGTCATGAAGAGCGGCTTGGCTCCGACGACCACGATGTCGTCGACGACCATGCCGACGAGGTCGAGCCCGATCGTGTCGTGCTTGTCGATCGCCTGTGCGATCGCGACCTTGGTGCCCACGCCGTCGGTGCTCGTCGCGAGCAGCGGCTTGTCGTAGCTCTTGAAGATCGCAGCGTCGAAGAGTCCGGCGAAGCCGCCGACTCCCCCGAGGACTTCGGGGCCGTGGGTGCGCCGGACGGCCGACTTCATCAGTTCGACGGCACGGTCACCTGCTGCCGTGTCGACGCCCGCGAGAGCGTACGGATCAGAAGCTGGGGATGCGTGGGATGCCACGGCCCCCAGCCTACCGCCCACACACCGGGCGATCGCCCCGACCGGCGCAGAAGCGGGGCCGGGAGGCCCGCCCTACAATGGGCGCCATGGGCGGGACGCCGGAGTGGCTGGTACGCGAGGACGCGGGTCAGGCGGTGCTGCTCGCGCTCTACCTCCGCCAGGTGCTCGGCATCCGGCATCCTGATGAGCTGCCGCCGTTGCGGAACGTCCCTTCCGCGCCGCCGGCCGAGTCGGCCGAAGGCGACGTGCTCGCGCGCCAGTGGCGCGGGTTCTGGGAGATGACGGTCGAGCCGCAGGCGCATCCGTCGCCGGTGCCGCTCGACCTCGTCGACGGGTTCGAGACCCTGCTCGCGCTGCCGGCCGAGGGGGCGGACGAGTTGCGCGCCGCGGTCGCGCCCTTCGCGGCCGACGCCGTCGCCTACGCCCGTGCGGCCCACGCACGATATCGACGCGATGTCGGCTCGGGCTCCGGGACCGCCTACCGCGCGTATGCCTCGGCGATCGCCGAGCATGAACGGCTCGTGGGCAGGCGCGCGCATTCGTTCGAGCTCAACGTGCAGGTGCTGCCACTCGCTCAGCGCGGCGTCTGGTGGATCGGAACTCTCACGATCGCCGTCACCGACGGTCTCCGGGGTGACATCGCGGCGTTCGACGCGGCGATCCATCCGATCATCGCGGAGCTCGCGTAGTCGCTACTCTCCGTGCACGGATTCGTGGTCGACCGTCACATCGCGCATGTGCCGCGACGAACGGCGGTCGAGGATGACCGCCACCGTCCCCGCGAGGGCGAGCCCCACCGGGATGCAGATGAGCGCGAGGAAGCCGAAGACCTGGCCCTGCGTGTAGATGAGTCCCGTGTTCGGGCTTTCGTCCGTCGTGCCCTGGAACGCGAACGTCAGAATCATCGCGACCACGAGCCCGAGCGCCGCGCCGAGCGCGAGGAAGACGGAGAACTTGGGTGCCCGCCGCACCTGGACGACCTCGATGCGGTCGGAGACGTGCGGCTGGGAGGGGGAACCGGATGCCGCTGACTCGGGTTCCTGCGGGACGTGCGCCGTGTCGGCCATACCCCCATTGTCCCACTTCGCGCGCCGGATGGCCCCGGTCCCTCGCGTGAGGGCCGGGGCCATCCGATCCGTCAGTCGTTGTCGCCCGCGTGGACGGCACGTCGGCGCGCCACCACGATCCACGCTGCGGCTCCGACCGCGAGGAGCAGCGCGATGCCGCCGATCGCCCAGGGCCACGCGGATGCGTCGGAGACGGGCTCGCTCGCGAGGGGCTGGGACTCCGCGGCCTCGGCGACAGGCTCGTCGTCGGTGATCGCCGCGACCGGCTCACCGCACGCGGCGTCGACGGGGAGGACAGCCGAGACGGCATCGAGCTCCTCGCCTGCCGGGTAGGTGCCGAAGGCTGAGGCACCGGCATCCGTCAAGGTCGCGGGAAGAGCGTCGAGCACGAGTCCGGCGTCGGTGATCTCGAGGTCCGGGAGGGCGAACTCGGCGAAGCGCACGCCCTCCTGTTCGACGGCGGCCCCGTCCTGCGTCGTGCCGGCGATGTCGACGACGACGTAGCCCGTGCCGCCCGCGAGCTCGATCCGTGCGTTGGAGAGGGTCGTGTCGAGCGCTCCCCCGTGGCCCGTGAAGCGGATCACCCCGCCGTAGGTCACGAGGCCCGTCCGGGTGTCGGAGTCGACGGAGCCGGTCCCGCCCGACCAGACGAACTGCGGGTACTCGTACACGACGTCGGTGAGCTCCCAGCCGCCGGCCGCGATCCCCTCGATGTAGGTGCGGAACGACTCCTTGAGGCCCCACGAGAGGCTCGCGTCTGTCACGACGCAGCCGTCGAGCGTGGCCGCCGCGCGGGCGAGGGTGAACCGGATGCCGCGATCCACCGATCCCTGGAACGTCAGGGTGTGCTCGCCGTCGGCGAGCGTCGCGGGCAGGGAGCCGGTCCACGTGGCTGTGCCTGTGGCATCCGCCGAGACCGTCGCGAGGACGACGGGGGTCGAGTAGACGACGACCAGGATGTCTTCCTCGTTCGGCTGGAACCCCGACGCCGACACTTCGGCGGGCTCTCCCGCTTGCAGCGCCGCGAGGGTCGCGTCGTCGAGGGTGATCCCCGTAGTCGCTGGCGGCGTCGCCGGCACGTTCGCCGCGCGGGAGACCGACGCCTGCTGTGCAGAGGCGACCGTTCCCGATGCGCCGGCGGGCGCAGCCCCGGCAGCGCCGATCGTGAAGGTCACGGGATCGAGCGTCGTCGAGGTGCCGCCGAACACCTGCGAAAGGCCCGCGGATGTGAGGGTCGCGGGGACACCCGTGAAGGTCACTTCCCCGCCCGCGCCGCTGCGTGCGGCTGCCGCGAGGTCGAGGTCGGCGAACCGCACTTGGGAGCCACCGCTCGTGACGTAGAGTCCGGCGCTCGTCGGCGACGTGACGCGGATCTGCGGGTTCGAGATCGTGACGTCGAGGATGCCGCCGTGTCCCGTGAAGCGCACGCCGCCCAGATAGGACACGGTTCCCACGCCGGTCGCAGGGTCGAAGGTCGATCCCTCGGCCTGGCCGAACTGGAAGAGCCCGCTGCTACGCGTCGCGCCGCCGAAGGTCGCGACGGAGCCGTTCGCGATGCCCGTGATGTAGTTCGTGAACCTCGACGACACGGCCCAGCTCAGCTTCCCCGCTCCGACCGTCGTCTGCGGCTGTGTCGGGACCGGGGTCGGCGTGGGGGTCGGGGTCGGGGTCGGCGTCGTACCGGGGCGAAGCACGTCCCACTGCGCATCCGTGAACTCGACGTCTGCGCGCGTGTAGATCGTGTCGGGACCGGGGTTCGTGTGCTGCGCCCACGCGATGACCTCGTACTGCTTCTCGGGGTCGAGGTCAGCGGTCGCCGCCTGCAGCTCGACCGCGAACGCACCCGCGAGGATCGTCCGCACGTACTGCATCGCGACGTACCCGCCGCTGCCGCTGACCGCGGATTCCGTGCCCTTCTCGATCATCGCGACATAGGCACCGGGGATCGCGCCGAACTCAGCGCCGCGCACCGCGATGCTCGCTCCGTCGGCCCGGGAGACGTCTTCGATCGCGATGTCGAGCGTCGGACCATCCGGCGCTTCCGCGAACGCGAGCGGAACGGAGAGCTCCTGAGCGGTGTTGGACACGCCCCCCGCGCCGTAGGTGTAGACGCCGTACGAACCGCCGAGAATCGGAGCATCCGTCTCGGATGCCGTCAGCGTCGTCGTGAACGAGCCGTCTGCGGAGATGTCCGTCCACTGGCTCCGGATCGCGGCCTGGTACTGCGTCGGCACCTGATCGAGCACGCTCTCGGCGAGCGCCCACTTCTGCGAGATCGCCTTCCGGGTGCTGGATGCGGCACCTGTCGACGGCTGCCACTGGTCCGCGAAGTGCCCGAAGACGACATAGGTGCCCTGCGGGAGGTTCGCGGGAATCGGGATGCCACGGCCTCCGACGTTCGAGGCGGGGTCGAAGCCCGTTCCCTTCACGACGAGCGATTCACCCGGCTCGACCGTTCCCGTGACGGGCGTCGTGCCATCCGCGCGGAAGACCTCGATCTCGGGCTCGAAGACAGGCGTCATGGAGAGGGGCGCGAAGAGCTCCTGCTCGCTGTTGGTCACACCGCCCGCGCCGTACGTGTAGATCCCGAACCGTCCGCCGTCGACGAGCGTCGCGGGCACGGTCGCCGTCAGCGTCGTCGTAAAGGAGCCATCGACGGAAACGTCGGTCCACTGCGCGCGGATCGCGCTCTGATACTGCACGGGAACCTGGTTCAGCACCCTCTCGGCGAGCGCCCACTTCTGCGAGCCCACCTTGCGGTTGGCCGACGCCGCGCCGGTCGACGGCTGCCACTGCTCCGCGAAGTGCCCGAACACGACATAAGTGCCCTGCGGGAGGTTCGCGGGAATGGGGACGCCACGGCCGCCGACGTTCGAGGCGGGATCGAAACCCGTTCCCTTCACGACGAGCGTCTCACCCGCATCGACCGTTCCCGTGACGGGCGTCGTGCCGTCGGCGCGGAACACCTCGATCGCGGGCTCGAACACGGGAGCGAATTCGAGGGGGAACGAGATCTCCTGGTCGGCATTGGAGACCCCACCGGCGCCGTACGTGTAGACGCCGTACGAACCGCCGTCGATGGGAGCCGCGGCCTCCGTCGCTGTGAGCGTCGTCGTGAACGAACCGTCGGGAGCGATGTCCGTCCACTGCGCGCGGATCGCGTTCTGATACTGGGCGGGAACCTGGTTCAGGACGCTCTCGGCGAGCGCCCACTTCTGCGAGACGACCTTCCGAGCGCTGGATGCCGCTCCCGTCGACGGCTGCCACTGCTCCGCGAACTGACCGAACACGACGTAAGTGCCCTGGGGGAGCGTCGACGGAATCGGAACGCCACGGCCGCCGACGTTCGAGGCGGGATCGAAGCCCGTGCCCTTCACGACGACCGTCTCGCCGACCTCGATGTATCCGGACACCGGCGTCGTGCCATCCGCACGGAACACCTCGATCGCCGGCTCGAAGACGGGCTCGGGCGACGCCGTCGGCGACGGGGATGCCGTCGGCTCGGGCGATGGGGATTCCGTGGCTTCCGGCGACGCCGTCGGCTCCGGGGACACCGTGGGCTCCGGGGACACCGTGGGCTCGGGCTCCGCCGCGGGAGGCGGCTCCCACGCGATGGCGGTCGAGGCGTTCTGGCTCGGGTCGGCGAAACCCTGGCCGTGCGCCTTCGACGTGAACGCGGCGTACGCGACCCCGTCGGTGTGAGCCGGAATCGTGAGGGTCACCGAGAACGATCCGTCGGGGTTCATGGGCGCCGTGCGCGCACCGCTCGCACCGCCTTCGGGGTTGCCGACCGCGACGTAGACGGCGTCGGAGCTGCCTTCCGCGTAGAACCCGGTCGCGGTCGCCGGACCGTACCCGACGTAGATGCCGGGCGCGTCGGTCGAGAATCCCGTTCCCGTGACCGTGATCGCGCCGCCCGCTCGGGGTGCCTCGCTCGCCGAGATCAGAGGCCCGGCCGCATGAGCGGGCGGAGCAGTGATCGCACCGGCGACGAGGAGAAGGAGGGCGAGGAGTGTCGCGACGGCAGCTCTGCCACGGTCGAGGACGGGGTGGGTGTGCACAAGGTCTCCGGGGTCGTCCGGCACACGCGCGAGGGCACGCTGCCGGCGCGTCTCTGCGATCGGGTGGATTCGAGTTTGAGGGTTGCCTAACCTAAACTCGCCTCGAACGTACGCGGTTTTCCCGGTCATCGTCAAGTTAAGGTTAGCCTCACCTCATGCGGTCTGCACGCGCCCTCGCCCTCCTCGCCACAGCTGCCCTCGTGCTCACGGGATGCGCCGCGGCGGGGGCTGTCGGCACCGCTCCCGTCGATGCAGACTGCCCCTCGGCGAGCGTCGCGCTGGCCGAGCTCGACCTCGCCCCAGACCCTCGCGCGGTCGAAGGGCCGTCGACCGCGTGCCTTCCCACGCGCGCGGTCGACGTCGTCGCCGACACGTCGACACCCGTCCTGCCCGTGACACTGACGGATGCCGAGGGCCGGACCGTCGAGGTGGCCGACACATCGCGCATCCTGCCGGTCGACATCTCCGGCACGATCGCTGCGACCGTGTTCGCCCTCGGGTTCGGCGATCAGGTCGTCGGCCGCGACTCGTCGACCGACTTCGCCGGCACGGATGACCTCCCCGTCGTCACGAAAACGGGTCATACGCTCAACGCCGAAGCGATCCTCGAGATCGCCCCCACGATCATGCTTACCGACACGACGATCGGCCCGAAAGAAGTGCGCCAGCAGCTGCGCGACGCTGGTGTCGCCGTCGTCGTCATCTCGTCGGACCGTCGGCTCGACACGACCGACGAACTCGTGACCGAGATCGCCACGGCCCTCGGTGCGCCCGCTCGCGGAGAAGCGCTCATCGCGCAGCTCGACGCCGACATCGACGCAGCGACGGCAGAGATCGCCGAGGTGATTCCGGATGCCGCGGCCGACCGCCCGCGCATGCTCTTCCTCTACGTGCGGGGCAGCGCCAACGTGTACTACATCTTCGGTCGCGACTCCGGTGCCGATTCGCTCATCGAGGCCGTCGGCGGGGTCGATGTCGCGAGCGAGATCGGCTGGGAGGGCATGAAGCCCCTCACGGCGGAGGCGCTCGTCGCCGCGCGCCCTGACGTGCTCGTCATGATGACCGACGGGCTCGCGTCCGTCGGCGGGATCGACGGGCTCATCGAGACCATCCCCGCGATCGCACAGACCCCCGCTGGCATCCACCGACGCGTCGTCGACATGGCCGACACCGCGATCCTGAGCTTCGGGCCGCGCTCGGCCGACATCATCCGTGCGCTCGCGCGTGCCGTCTACGCCCCGGCCGACTCGCCCACGGCCAGCGCGACGTCATGACGAGCGAGGTCGTCGTCCCCACTCCCTCGACAGCGCGCACGCCTCGCTTCGTCGTGCTGAGCGTCCTCCTCGCGCTCGCCCTCGTCGTGACCGTCGTCGTGTCGCTCGGCATCGGGCAGTATCCCCTCGCGCCCGCCGAAGTCCTCGGCATCCTGTTGCACTCCCTCGGAATCGATACGGATCTCGCCCCCGCCGCCCCGACGGCGGCCGGCGTCGTCATGGAGATCCGACTCCCCCGCGTTGTGCTCGGCCTGCTCGTCGGGGCGGCGCTCGCGGTGTCGGGCGTCCTGATGCAGGCGATCTTCGGCAATCCGCTGGCGGATGCCGCTGTCGTCGGCGTCTCGTCGGGTGCGGCGCTCGGCGCCGCGGCGAGCATCACGCTCGGGATCACGGCCGCCGGCATGTGGGCGACGCCCGCGTGGGCTTTCGTCGGGGGTCTCGCCGCCGTCTTCGCCGTCTACTTCGTGAGCCGGTCAGGCGGACGGACGGAGGTCGTGACGCTCCTCCTCACGGGCATCGCGGTCAACGCCATCGCGGGGGCGGGCCTCGCGTTCATGACGTTCCTCGGCACGACCGCGACGCGCGAGCAGATCGTGTTCTGGCAGCTCGGGAGCCTCAACGGCGCGCTGTGGCAGAACATCGCCGTTGTCGCGCCGCTCGTCCTGGTCGGAACCGTCATCGCTTTCGCCGTCTCGCGCCGCCTCGATCTCTTCGCCCTCGGCGAGCGCACGGCGCGACACCTCGGTGTGCGCGTCGAGCTGCTCCGCGTCGTCGTCATCGTCACGGTGGCCCTGCTCGTGTGCGCGGCGGTCGCGTTCGCGGGGATCATCGGCTTCGTCGGCCTCGTCGTGCCGCACCTCATGCGCATGGCGATCGGCCCGGCGCACCTTCCCCTCATGGTGACCTCGACGCTCGGCGGTGCGCTGCTGATCGCCCTCGCCGATCTCATCGCGCGAACTGCCGTACCGATGGCCGATCTTCCGATCGGGATGCTCACGGCCCTCGTCGGCGGACCCTTCTTCCTGTGGCTCCTCGTTCGGACGCGCCGCCGGGCGGGAGGCTGGGGATGAGCATCCGTCTGGAAGCCCGAGCGGTCACGGTCGTGCCCGACGGTTCGCGCCGCGCGATCCTCGAGGACGCGTCGGTCGAGGTGCACGACGGCGAGGTGCACGCCCTCGTCGGTCCGAACGGCGCGGGCAAGTCGACGCTCTTCGGCGTGCTCGCGGGCGACGTCGCCGCCACTTCAGGAGAGGCGCTCCTCGACGGCCGCGTGATCGGCGACTACCACGCGCGCGACCTCGCCCGCCTGCGCGCAGTCCTCTTGCAGCAGAACGCCGTGACCTTCCCGTTCACGGTGACGCAGGTCGTCGAGATGGGGCGGGCGCCGTGGCGGCGCACACCGCAGGAGGAGGACGACGACGCAATGATCCGGAAGGCCATGGACGACACGGATGTCACGGGCCTCGCCCAGCGCACGATCCCTTCGCTGTCCGGCGGTGAGCGCGCACGGGTGGCGCTCGCTCGCGTGCTGGCTCAAGCCACCGGCATCCTGCTCCTGGACGAGCCGACGGCGGCCCTCGATCTCAAGCACCAGGAGGACGTGCTGGCGATCGCCCGGCGCCGCGCCCGCGAGGGAGCGGCGGTCGCGGTCGTGCTGCACGACCTCAACGCCGCCCTGTCGTCGGCCGACCGCGTCACGCTGCTCTCGGCAGGCCGCGTCGTGGCGACGGGCGCCCCCGCCGACGTCCTGACGGCCGAGCGCATCGAGCAGGTCTACGACCAGCCCGTCGACGTCTTCCCTCACCCCACGACGGGCATCCCCCTCGTGACCCCCCGCCGCTGACCCACGTCCCCCTCCCCCTCCCCCTCCCCCTTCCCCCGCCCCCCTCGCCTCTTTCGTCGAGAAACCGCGATCTCGTCGACCCACCCCGTTCTTGCGCGCAAACGACGGGGTGCCTCGGCGACACGAGGGTTTGTCGACGAAAGAAAGGAGGGGTCTGGCGAGGGGGTCAGGTGCCGGGGCGCTGCCAGGGGAAGGCCTGCATGAGGTTGAGGACGGCGAGGATCGCGAGGCTCAGCGCCGCGGCTGTACCGAGGAGCGGCAACACGACCGGGTTCGCGCCGAACGCGGCGGCTCCGGGAATGAGGGCCTCACCCTGTGGAAGGAGCGTCGCGGTGTCGGCGAGCGGGAACACCGGCACGCCCGGCGCGATCGCAGGGGCCGGCGCGGAAGCGGCGACCGGCCGGGTGCGGATCGCGTTGCTCGGCGCAGGATCCGCACCGCTGGCCGCCGCCGGAGGCGTCACGGCGATCGGCGCCGCGGCGTCGTAGCTGATGTACAGCGTCGACGCCGGCTTCGCACGATCACGGAGACCGCCCGTCGTGACCCAGTACCCGGCCTGGCCCGTCAGCTTCTGGTACTCGACGAAGGATGCCGGGAACGAACCCCAGTACGCCGAGTTCGCGGCATCCCGTGCCACCTGCCCGACTCCTGACACCTCGACGCCGATGTAGAGCGGCTCCGTCGCGAATCCGCCCGACGAACCGGTCGCGGCACCCCGCACCTCGGCGAGGACGATCTGCCGCTCGGGCAGCGCCTCCCACTTCGACAGATCCTCCATCGACGCTCCGAAACCGCTCGCGGTCGCCGTCACCCGCCCGTTGCCGCGCGCGTCGAGCGTCAGGACGGGATCGGACGCACTCCAGTACGTCATGCCGCCGTAGAAGACGACCGTGAACGCGCCGCTCCAGCGGATCTCAATGCTCCCGTCGTCTGCGCGAACCCCCCTGCCGCCGTCGATGACGACCTGATTGCCGCTCGTCGACGTGACGGATGCCGCGGAGACGGCGTTCCCCGCCGGGTCGAGGCAGCGGTTGGCCCACGTCGCGAGGTCGTACTCGCCCGCGAAGTTCGGCTTCTCGATCCGCACGTCGCCGGCGACAGAGCGGTAGAGGCCGTGTTGCTCGGTCCACACGACTCCCCCGCGACCCGTGTCTCCCGCGCGCCCGGCGCTGAGGAAGTTGCAACCGCCGGCGTACGCCCCGGCGCCGGACTCGGCATTGAGCCCCCACCGGAACTGCGCGTCGTCGATCACGTCACCCTCGGAGGGCCCGCGCTCGGGCACCGTCACCCGGATCTCGCCGGGTTCCTCGACATCCGCCGCGATCGCTCCGGACGGCGCGAGGAACGCGAGGAGAAGGAGCGCTCCGCACGCGGCGGTGGCCGCCGTGGCGCGCCTCACGAACCCCCTCCTGCCACGACCGGTGCGCGCCCGGCCAACGCCGTGCGGCGCGCGCGACGCCGCACGAGCCCGCGCCGAAGCGACACGACGACACTCGCAACGATCAGCCCGAACGCCAGCACGACGCTCGATGCGAGCACGACGAAGAGCCACATCGGCGTCTCCGACCCGGCGACGGCCGGCGTCAGGGTGTCGGCGACGACGATCGTCACTTGCGTCTCTGCAACACCCCCGGATGCCGCGCCCGTGAGCGTCACGAGATGGGTTCCGCCGCGCACGTCCCGCGGCACGGGGAGCACCCCCGCGACCTCGCCCTGTGCGCCCGCGGCGAGCGGACCGACGGAGACGAGCCCGTTGTCGAGGGTCGCGACGATCTGCTCGCCGGGCGTGAACCCCTGTCCCGTGAACGCGATCGAGGTGCCGGCGTCGACGGTCGTGCTCGTGAGGCCGACGCGGAGGGCACCGATCGCCGCGGTCGCAGGAGCGGCTGCGGCATCCGTCTCGCCTGTCGCCGCACCCGCCGTCGCGAACGAGATCGGCGTGAACGTCTCGTTGTTGGCATTCTTGACGCCGTGCGCGCCGATCGTGATGATGCCGCACGTGACGTCGCGGCAGTCGACGCTCGACAGGTTGCCCGAGCGGTCGCGGCTCTCGAACACGGCGCCCGGCACGACCATCGACACGGTCCACGAGCCGTCGGCGGCCATGACGGCGTGCGCGGCCTGCTCGGTCTCGCTGCCGGGGAAGGCGACGAAGCGCTGGAAGCCCTGATTGTCCTGCGACTCCGAATCGGGCACGTACCGGAAGTCCTCGCCCACGACGCCGCCGCTGCTCGGCTTCCACGACGCTCCCTGCGGGTCGTCGACCCACCCGAACAGCACGTAGACCCCGCCGAAGCCGTTCGTGATCGACTGGAACCCGCTGCCGCGCACGGTCAGCTCGGTCGCGTAGTCGGGGTCGGCGACGGCCGTTCCCTCCGGACCAGACACGACGACCCCCGCCGCCGCATGGGCGGGGAGCGCGGCCACGGTCGCAGCCAGCAGGACGGATGCCACGACGGCGGCCGCCCGGACGAGTATCCGCGTCATCGCGATGCCTCCTCAGGTGCGTAGAGCGCGACGGCGAGCGCGTCGAGCACGGATGCGGTGTCGGGGCCGAAGCTCAGAATCGTCGAGTCGGACATGTCGACGATGCGCTCGCGTTGTCCTGCCGACGTCTGCGCGACGGCGGGGATGTGCTCGACGAGACCCTCGACGCCGCCGACCGATTCGAGGCCCTTCGTCATCATGAGGATGACGTCGGGGTTCGCCGCGACGAGCGCCTCCGCCGTCAGCGGGCGCATGCCGATCCAGCCGTTCTCGCCGGCGACGTCGATGCCGCCGAGCGCTTCGATGAGGGTGTCGGCGCCGGATTCCTCGCCGAAGAGGTAGTAGACGCCGGATTGTCCGCGGACGTAGAGGAACAGCATCCTGAGTCGGTCTTCGGGGGCGGATGGCGCGACCTCGGCGATCTGCGCGACCTTCGCGGCGACCTCGGAGGCCGTGCGCTCCGCGAGCTGCGCCCCGCGATCGGCGACGCCCAGGGCGGAGGCGACCTGTCCGATGAGCCCGCCGATGCCGTCGATCGAGCGATGCGAGTCGACGACGACGACGGGGATCCCGATCTCGCGCATCTGCAGGATCGTGTCCCAAGGGCCCAGGCTCGTGTCGGTCAGGATGACGGTCGGCTCGAGCTCGAGGATGGCCTCGGCGTTGAGGTCGTGTCCGTTCTGCGTCACGAGCGGCCGATCGGAGATCTCGGGGAAGCCGCTCGAGATGTCGCGCCCGACGACGTTGCCGCCGAGGTCGAGCTCGAAAACGATGCGCGACAGCGACCCGTAGATGTCCAGCGCGAGGATGCGCGACGTGTCCGTCACGGTCACGACGGTGCCCTGCGCGTCGGTCACGGTTGCGGGAAGCTGCGGAGCGCCGCCGCCGACAGGGTCGAGTGAGGCGGATGCCGCGACGGCCGAGCTCGGACCCTCCCACGACCGCGGGTCGTCGAGAGGCGAGACGTCCGCGAGCGCCGGGGTCGCGGAGGCCAGGGCATCGGTGCGAAGGGCGGCGGCGTGGCATCCCGTCACGGAGAGTCCGACCGCCAGCACGATCGCGATGCCGCGCAGGGCGCGGCGGACAGGGCAACGCATGGAGACTCCTCGACTCAAGTTAGGTAAGCCTTGCTTAACTTCGCTGGCCGTAACTAAGGTAACCCTAACCGACGTCGTCACCTCATGAAACGGACGATGTCGGATCCACCTGAACCGATCCGAAAGGGATTCACCGTGCATTCACGCACTGATACGGCACATCGCAGGATGCGGCTTCTCGCCGCCGCGGGAGCCGTCACCGCGCTCGCTTTGAGCGGCCTCGCGTTCGCCGCCCCCGCGCAGGCGGCTGCAGCCGACGTCGACGACGCGACCCTCACGTGGGGCCTCAACGGCTATGCGCAACAGGGCATCTTCGGGCCCTGGACGTTCAAGGACCTCACCGGCGACGTGACGTACCTCGCCGGCGCGACGCAGACGGAGTACGTCACACCTGTCTTCCCCGCGACGTCCTTCCCCGCCAACGCCCGCAGCGGAGCGAACCCGAACGCCGTGAAGTTCAGCGCTGGCACGGGGACGGTCGACCCCGAGACCGGTGCGGCGGAGCTCTCGTGGGACGGTTCGTACACCGTCAACGCGTACCCCGCGATCTACAACGCGCCCAACGAGATCTACTCCGACCCGCAGCTCGTGGTCGCCGCAGACGGGTCCGGCGAGCTGACGTTCGACTTCACGATCGGCGCGGGCACCGACATGAGCGGCAACCCGTTCGAGGCGGCCGCGTTCGGCCGCGTGACCCTCGCGACCTTCAGCGCCGGGTCGATCAGCGGTCTGGACGAGGACGGCTTCCGTCTGAGCCCCGACTTCGAGGGCGTGGTCCTCGACGCCGCCGTCGTCCAGAACCAGACCCTCACGTGCACGGCCCCGAGCCTCGCCGGTGCGTGGCCTGCCGAGTTCGTCGAAACCCTCGTAGGCAACTCCGCCGGCGCGTCCGTCGCGTCGCACTTCTACTCGACGGGCTGCGGCGGCAACCAGGACCTGAAGCCCGCGCTGCCCATGGACATCGCCTTCACCGTCGCCGAGACCGAGGAGCCGGCATCGGATGCCGGTGACATCACCGTCGAGGTGCCGGAGGCCCCCGAAGAGCCGAGCGGCTCGTTCGGTTGGGCGTGGGCGACCGAATCGGCCGTCGACCTGGGCACCGCGACCGCCGACGGCGCGAACTTCGTCGCGACCGGAGCTCTCAACGACGTCGTCGTGACCGACACCCGCGCGGGCGGCACGACCCCGTACGGCTGGAGCATCTCGGGACAGGTCACCGACTTCGCCTCGGCGACCGGCTCGTTCAGCGCCGGCTTCCTCGGGTGGACGCCGAGCGTCGTCTCGGGCACCGCGACGGCGGGCTCCGCGGTCACCTCGACGCAGGTCGGCGGCACGGGCCTCGGCAGCGCGAGCGTCCTCGCGAGCTCGACCGCGGCCACGAGCGCGACGGTCGGTGCGGCGCTGTCGCTCGTCATCCCCGGCGCGACCGCCGCGGGCGACTACACGACAACGCTCACCCTGACCGCCGTCCAGTAAGCACGATCGCACTCACGGGGGCTCGGCGCGCAGGCGTCGGGCCCCCTCGCGCGGTCCGCCGCGGCATCCCTTCCGCTCGCCCCTATGCTCCCGAAAGCAGACCACATGCGCCGCCTCCTCCCCGTCGCCGCGGCCGTCGCGGCATCCCTCCTCTCACCTCTCGCGCACGCCTCGGCAGCCGACGACGCCACCCCGGCTGTCGCGTGGACCGTCGAAACCGTCGACGGCGTACACGGGACCGACCGCGCCAACTTCTCGTACGTCGCCGATCCCGGCGGGAGTTACACCGACGTGATGCGCGTGACGAACACGGGCACGACGCCGCTCGATCTCGCGGTCTACGCGGCCGACGCGTTCACGACACCGACGGGCAACATCGACCTCCACACGAGCGAGACCCCGTCGGTCGACGCCGGCACGTGGGTCGAGGTCGACATGCCGCAGCTCTCCCTCGCGCCGGGTGCGCAGGCGGATGTCGGGTTCACCGTGACGGTTCCCGCGGATGCCGCTCCCGGCGACCACTCGGCGGGTCTCATCACGTCGTTCCGCGGCGGCGGGACGGCAACCGTCGACGTCGACCGGCGCCTCGCGACCCGCATCACGGTGCGCGTCTCGGGCGAACTCGCCCCCGCCGTCGAGGTGACCGATGTCGCCGCGAGCTACCGGGCATCGTGGAACCCCTTCGAGCCGGGCGCCGTCGTGCTGGCCTACCGCGTGACGAACGCGGGGAACACGCTCGTGACCGGCGTGGACGCCTCTGCCGCCGCGGGACCTTTCGGCGCCTTCGGCACGACGGACGAGCCGGCGCTCCTGCCCGAGATCATCCCGGGGTCCACGATCGAGGTCGAGCGTGAGCTTCCGATGGCGCCATGGGGATGGGTCTCGGGATCGGTCGTCGTCGAGCCGGAGGCGATCGGCATCGGAGCCCGCGGCCTGGCATCCGTCGTCCACGACTACACGCTGCTCGCCGTCCCCTGGACGCTCCTCCTCGCGCTGCTACTCGTGGCCGCCACCGTCGTCACGCTCGTCGCGCTCGCCCGCCGCCGCACTCGCGCCGCCCCTCCCCTCGTCGACTAACCGCGATGTCGCCGAGACACCCCGTTGTTGTGCGCAAACGACGGGGTGTCTCGTCGAGATGCCGGTGTCTCGACGAAGAAGGGGAGGGGTCAGGGGCGGAGGGGGAGGAGGTCGGAGAGGTTGGCGCGGGTGCCTGACGCCGCGATGCGGCCCGACGCCGCAGCGTCCGCCCAGTGCTCTTCGCCGAGGGCCAGCGCGATCCACGTCGCGGAGTCGGTCTCGACGACGTTGGGCGGCGTGCCGCGGGTGTGACGCGGACCGTCGACGACCTGCACGGCGCCGAACGGGGGCACGCGCATCTCGACGGTGTGCCCGGGCGCCTTCTCGGCGAGGAGCTGCAGCAGGTACCGCACGGCCGTGGCGACATCGGTCCGTACCTCGGAACCGCCGCGCACAGCCGCGAGGGCGGCGCGGCCCTCGTCCGTCGTGATCCTGCGGGGCATGCCTCCACCGTAAGCGCACCGTCACCCCTCGGTAGGCTGGGCGGGTGAGAATCCTCGTCCTCGGCTCCGGCGCGCGCGAGCACGCCATCATCCTCGCCCTCCGTTCGGAGGAGAACTCGCACGAGATCTTCGCCGCCCCGGGCAACGCCGGCATCGCCGCCGACGCGACGCTCGTCGACCTCGACGCGAACGATCCCGGCGCCGTCACGTCGTTCGCGAACGAGAACGCGGTCGACCTCGTCGTCATCGGGCCCGAGGCCCCGCTCGTCTCCGGCGTCGCCGACGCGCTCCGCGAGCGCGGCATCCCGGTCTTCGGCCCCGGCAAGGCCGCTGCGCAGCTCGAGGGATCGAAGACGTTCGCGAAGCGGATCATGGATGCCGCGGGCGTGCCCACCGGCGGCGCGACGCGCGCCCATACGCGCGCCGAGGTCGAGGCGGCGCTCGAGGAGTTCGGCGCGCCTCACGTCGTGAAGGCCGACGGTCTGGCCGCCGGCAAGGGCGTCATCGTGACCTCCGACCGCGAAGCGGCCCTCGCGCACGCCGACACGTATCTCCCGAGCGGGCCGGTCCTCATCGAGGAGTTCCTCGCGGGCCCCGAGGTGTCCCTCTTCTTCCTGAGCGATGGCGACTACGTCGTCGCCCTGAGCCCCGCTCAGGATTACAAGCGCCTCCGCGACGGCGATGACGGCCCCAACACGGGCGGCATGGGCGCCTACTCCCCGCTCCCCTGGCTCGCCGACCGCTTCGGCAGTGAAGAGGCGTTCGTCGAGGCCGTCACGCGGGATGTCGCCCAGCCCGTCATCCGGCAGCTCGACTCCGAGGGCACGCCTTTCATCGGGCTTCTCTACGCGGGCCTCATCCTCACCGACGAGGGCATCAAGGTCATCGAGTTCAACGCGCGCTTCGGCGACCCCGAGACCCAGGTCGTGCTGCCGCGGCTCGTCGAGCCTCTGTCCGAGCTGCTGCTGGCCGCGGCATCCGGACACCTCGAGGATCAAGCGGCCCCGTCCTTCTCCGACGACGTCGCGGTCACGGTCGTCATCGCGAGCGAGGGATACCCCGAGTCACCCGTGACGGGGCGCCCTCTCGCGGGGCTGGCGGCCGCGGCATCCGTCGACGGTGTGCACCTCGCGCACGCCGCCACAGCCGCATCCGCCGACGGGCTCATCGCGACGGGGGGCCGCGTGCTCAATGTCGTCGCGGTCGGGTCGACCTTCCGTGAAGCACGCGAGCGCGTCTACCTCGCCGTCGACGCGATCACGCTCGAGGGCGGTCAGCACCGGAACGACATCGCGGCCCGCGTCGTCGAGGACTGACTCCGCCGTCATCCTGAGGAGATCGGCGCTCCTGAGGAGACTCCGCGGCGAAACGTCCTCACGATCGCGGATGCCCTCACGATCGTGCCCTGTCAGGATGCCGGGACGACGGCGACCCACGCGGCGTCGACGTCGTCGGTCGACCCGAGCATGACCTGCACGAGCCCTTCGTACGCCGACGATTGGGCCGGAAGGTCGTCCTCGACTCCGCACTCGAGCGTGCCGGACAGCAGCTCGCGCCCGGAGTCGCCGACGTTCGCGGTGATGAGCGTGTAGTCGACGCCGTCTCCGACGCATTGGCCCCGCACGGTGAACAGCACGTCCGCCGCCACCGCGTCGCTCACGATGCTCTGCACCATCGGTGAGTCGTCGGTGCCGCCGTCGGGAGTGAAGACGGCTCGGGCGATCTCGCCCTCGATCGTGTCCGGTACGGCATACGTCGATGTCGGACTCGGTGAGGGCGATGGAGAGGTGAACGAGGGCGACGGCGCCCCATCGTCGGCCGTCGGGCTGCATCCGGCTGCCGCCGTGGCCGTCAGTGCGAGGGCGGCGAGCGCCGCGGGGATACGTCCTCTGCGTAGATCCATGCCGTCGACGCTACGGACGAGCCCCTGCAACGGGTGAGGGGGTCGCGGGATGCCGCGAGAGCGCCTATCCTGCGCATTTCAGCCTGCCCGGGGCCCGCGCTTCTGAGGAGATCCGCGTTCCCGAGGACGTTCTCGACCCCAGCATCCCCTCACCATCGCGGATCTCCTCAGAAACGCGCGTCACTCGGTGCGGACAGGAGCCTCCCACGCCGCTGTCGAAGGAGTCGGTCGACGCAGGAAGAGCACCGCGACGACTCCGACGAGCATCACGGCGGCGGGAAGCAGGATGGTCTGCGCCATCGCCGTCGCGAAGGGTCCTGCGACGACGTCGGGAAGCTGACCTGCCTCGAACCCGCCGTCGCCGGCCCCGGGAAGGTTCGCCTCGAGGCGCGCCTGCATGAACGCGGCGATCGCGGCCGACCCGAGGACCGACCCGATCGTGCGCGTCGTGTTGTAGATGCCCGCGCCCGCGCCCGCCTGCCGCGGGGAGAGGTTCCGTGTCGCGGTCGTCGCGAGCGGGCCCCACATTCCGGCGTTGCCGATGCCCATGATGAGCGACGGTATGAGGAACGCCCAGATCGGGGTGTCGAGGTTCATGAACACCGAGTACAGGACGAGCGATCCGGCGACGAGCAGAAGGCCCGGCACCAGGAGGACGCGAGGGTCGGTGCGGTCGATCCAGCGCCCTGCGATCGGCGACAGCACGCCCGCGGCGACCGCCATCGGCACGAGGAGGAGCGCCGACTCCGTCGGCGTCAGACCTCGCGCGAGCTGGATGAAGAACATGAGCGGCAGCGACATGCTCGTGACAGTGAAGCCGACCGCCGCGATGCCGAGGTTCGCGACCGAGAAGTTGCGGTCGCGGAAGAGCGCCATCGGCACGAGCGGCTCGCTCTTCGTGCGGAACTGCTGCCAGATGAACAGACCGAGCACCGCGATCCCGACGAGGATGAGCCCCCACACCGTGACGGGTCCCCAGATGACGCCCCAGTCGTACGTCTGGGCCTCCTGCAGTCCGAAGACGATCAAGAAGAGCGCGACCGCGCTGAGGACGACGCCCACGAGGTCGAAGCGGTGCGGATGCTTCTCGAGCCGAGGGACGAGGATCCAGGCGAGCACGAAGCCGATGACACCGACGGGGAGGTTGACGAAGAAGATCCACTCCCACCCGAAGCCGTCGACGAGAAGGCCGCCCGCGAGCGGGCCGACGAGCATCGCGACACCCGAGGTGGCACCCCACAGGCCCATGGCCGCACCGCGCTGGTTCGGCGGGAAGGTGCGCGTGATGACGGCCATCGTCTGCGGGGTCATGAGCGCGGCGCCGATCCCCTGCACGGCGCGGAAGGCGATGAGGGCGCCGAGCGTCGGGGACAGCCCGCAGCCGAGCGAGGCGAGGGTGAAGATCGCGAGACCGACGAGGTAGATGTTCTTGGGGCCGAACCGGTCGCCGAGTCGCCCCGTGATGAGGAGGGGCACGGCGTAGGCGAGCAGATACGCCGACGTGACCCACACGACGTTGTCGAGGTTGTTCGTGTCGGGGTCGAGCGCCGCCTTGATGGCGGGGTTGGCGACCGACACGATCGTCGTGTCGACGAGGATCATGAAGAAGCCGATGACGAGTGCCCACAGCGCGGGCCAGGCGCTCCGGGGCGTGTTCTGTGCGGATGCCGCGCGGCGAGGTGCGGTCACGGAGCCGGTGGAAGCATCGGTCATCGCCGAGCCGCCTTTCGTTGGGAGAGATAGCGTTCGGATGGTGCGGCCTCGGGACCCCACGCGAAGTCGGGGTCGTCGAGTCGCTGGATGAGTCGTTCGAGCCACGCGACATCGGCGCCCGTGAGCTCCTCGTCGCGGTCGACCTCGAGCAGGTACTGGGCGGGGACGCCCTTCTCGCGGGCACCCCGATGCCCCTCGCCGAGCGCGACGTGCTTTGCGGCGAGCAGCGTGAGCCGCTGCCGGAGGAGCGAGACCGCTTCGGCGCGGTCGAGGTTGTGGGCTTCGGCGAGTGCGACGCGGAACGGCTCGGGCCGGTCGATACGGGGTAGTTCGCGGCGCACCCATTCCGTGACGGCCTCGGCACCGGCATCCGTCAGGGAGTACGTCGTGCGCTCGGGGCGGTTGCCGTCGCGGTCGACGCCGACTTCGGCGAGGAGCCCGGCCCGGTCGAGCCGCGCGACCGTGTGGTACATCGTGCCGTTGGTGATGGAGACGAGTCGATCGACGCGTCGCTCCCGCAGAAGACGGATCATCTCGTAGGGGTGCATGTCGCCCTCTTTCAGAAGCGCGAGCACCATGAGGGCGAGTGGCGTCAGCCGCGCGACGGCGTCCTTCACGATCACTCCATCTCGACTAGTCCACGTGGACTATACAGCTCTCGCGAGGTCGGGGCAAAGCGTCTGGAATGATGGGGCGGGTGACGGACTCCCCCGACCCCGCCTTCGATCTCGCCGGATGGCGCCACGTCTATTCGGGCAAGGTGCGCGACCTCTACCTCCCGGACGACGCCCGAGACACGGCATCCGCGCCGCACCTTCTCGTCGTCGCGAGCGACCGCGTGAGCGCGTTCGACCACGTGCTGTCGCCGGGCATCCCCGACAAGGGCGTGCTCCTGACGACCTTGAGCCTGTGGTGGTTCGACCAGCTCGCGGGCGCCGACGGCGGACGCGGCATCCCGAACCACCTCGCCGCTGACCACGTGCTCGTGGGCGACGAGGCCGTCAGCCTCATCCCCGACGCCGTGACCGGCCGGGCGATGATCGTGCGGAGCCTCGACATGCAGCCCATCGAGTGCGTCGTGCGCGGCTACCTCACGGGTTCCGGCTGGGCCGAGTACCAGGCGGACGGCACCGTCTGCGGCATCCGGCTTCCCGCCGGACTCGGCAACGGCGACCGTCTGCCCGCGCCCATCTTCACGCCCGCGTTCAAGGCTCCGATGGGCGAGCACGACGAGAACATCTCGTTCGATCAGACGGTCGAGATCGTCGGCGCCGAACGGGCCGAAGAGCTGCGCGACCTCTCGCTCGAGATCTACGAGCGCGCCGCCCGCGCCGCCGAAGCGCACGGGCTCATCCTCGCCGACACGAAGTTCGAGTTCGGCCTCGACGACGAGGGCGTCATGACTCTCGCCGACGAAGTGCTCACGAGCGATTCGTCGCGCTACTGGGATGCCGCGGCCTGGGCTGTCGGCACGACGCCGACCGAGCGGATGGCGAGCTTCGACAAGCAGATCGTGCGCGACTGGCTCGCCGCCGAGTGGGACAAGACCGGCGAGCCCCCCGCACTTCCGACCGAGATCGTCGAGCGCACGAGTGCCCGCTACCGCGAGCTGCTCGAGCGCCTGACGGGCGCCTGATCAGGCGTTCTTCATCGCCCGCGCCGATAAGGCATTTTTCATCGCCCGCGCCGATCAGGCGTTTTTCATCGCCTTGAGGCGCGAGAGCAGCACGGGTCCCGTGCGGTCGAGCATCCGTCCTCCCACGCTGATTCCGACGAAGAGCAAGACGGCTCCCAGCACGAGGCCCGCCGCAAGCGCGATCCAGTTCAGCATCGCGCTCTCCGTGAAGAACCCGATGAGCCCGACGACGATCGACGGCGACGCGAGCAGAAGCGCGACGCCCCAGACGGCGAACACGCTGAGCCCCTGAAGCAGCGTCGTTCCGGGGACGCGCTTGAAGGCGCTGTCGCCCGATGCCGGGACCGGCACGACGATGCGCGCCGAGGTGACGGCGCACACCCCGTACGACGTGAGCAGCAGACCGAGCGACATCCCGAGGACACCGGGGAACCGCGTCCACTCGCCCGACAGGGCGAACGGCACGATCGCCGCGACGAGAGTGAGGGGGACGGCGATGACGGATGCCGCGAGCACGCGTCCGATCCGGTCGGCTCGGCCGGGCGCACCCGTCGCGACCTCGGTTCCGAACGCCGTGCCGTCGTACGAGATGTCGGCGTAGAGCGCGATGCCGAAGAGGAAGGCGACGAACGGCGCGGTGAACCCGAGGGCCGAGAGCACATCGCCGTCGCGGGCGTAGAACCAGATCAGGACGGGCACGAGCGGGACCACGATGAGCTGGCGGAGGTACCTCGGATCGCGGAGCCAGTAGGTGAGCGAGCGCGCGAAGATCGCGCCGGCGGGTCCTGTGGGGACGCGTCCGAACAGCCCGAGCTTCCCCGGCTCGACCGCCGCGGCAGACGACTGATGCGGGCTCGTGAGCGACTCCGCGAGGGACCAACGCCAGAGCGCCCACAGGAGCGCGAGCGTCGCGAGCGCGATGACGAACTTCGCTCCCGCGGCGAGCCAGTCGCCGCCGGCGACGTCGGCCGGGACGGCCCACGCGGCGCCGATCGGCGTCCACCCGAGCACACGGACCACGACCGTGACGGTGTCGAGGTTGAGCGCGAAGCCCGTCGCGACGCCGGCGATGATGGGGCCGGCGAGCATGAGCGGGATGAAGACGAGGATGCCGGATGCCTCGCGGAATCGCCGTTTGCCGCCGAGACCCGACGCGAGTGAGGCCATCGCCCGAGACGCGACGACCGCCGTGAAGACGGCCAGCGGAATGCAGACGATCGCCGCGATGATGGCGATCGGCCAGTGCGCCCAGGTGATGAGCGTGCCGAGCGCGGCGACAGACGTGATGATGCCCGGGATGCCGGTCACCCCGGCGAGCGCGAGCGCGACCATCATGCGCCCGAGCGGCATGGGGAAGACGAGAAGTCGGCTGGGGTCGAGAGTCGTATCCACACCGAAGACGAAGAGCGGCCCCAGCACCCATCCGAGGGTCACGAGCGAACCGACACCCGTGATGACGAGACCGGCGGTCGCGAGGTCCGCCGACCCGAGGAAGAACAGCCCGATGAGCACGCCCGCGAGCACGCCGAGACCGTAGAGGGCGCCGAAGATGAATCCGACCAGCTGCCAGGGGCTTCGCGCGAGCTGATTGCCCAGGACGCGGAAGCGCAGCTTCAGGAGTGTCGCAACCATTCCGGCCCTTCCGTGTGGCGGCGGCCTCCGACGAGGTCGACGAAGCGGTCCTGGAGCGACTGCCCGGCACGGACCTCGTCGACTGTTCCGGCGACGAGGAGCTTGCCCGCGCCGATGATCGCGACGTGATCGCACATGCGCTGCACGAGGTCCATCGAGTGGCTCGAGACGATGACGGTCCCACCCGAGCGCACGTAGCCGACGAGGATGTCCTGGATGTTCGCCGCCGAGACGGGGTCGACCGACTCGAAGGGCTCGTCCAGCACGAGAAGGCGTGGTGCGTGCACGAGCGCACATGCCAGCGCGATCTTCTTCGTCATGCCGGCCGAGTAGTCGACGACCATCGTGCCCGCGGCATCCGTCATGTCCAGGAGCGCGAGGAGGTCCTGCGTGCGACGCGCGACCTCCTCCTGGGGCAACCCGAAGAGGAGGCCGTTGTACGTCACGACCTGCTCGCCCGTCAGGCGGTCGAAGAGCTTGACGCCGTCGGCGAGGTTGCCGAGCATCGCCTTCGCCTTGACGGGCTCGCGCCACACGTCGACGCCGTGCACGGTCGCCTGCCCGGCGTCGGGCACGAGAAGCCCCGTCGCCATCGAGAGCGTCGTCGTCTTCCCCGCCCCGTTGGGGCCGACGAGACCGTAGAAGGAGCCCGTGGGAACCGTGAGGCTGATGCCGTCGACGGCGACCTTCTCACCGAAGCGCTTATGGAGTCCGGTCACCTGGAGGGCGGCATCGTTGCTGGGGGCGGCCATCGGTTGGGGCGGCAGGGCTGGTTCAGTCACATCGTCTCCGTACATCGCTATGCCGAGGGATGCCGCGGCCCGGGGCAACGGCATCCCCCACCCTTTCGGAGCGGGGCGTTCATCGCAAACCCTTGCCCTCGCTAGGGTGATGCCTGCATCATTCCCCCAGCACAAGGAGCGGGCATGCCTCTGTGGTCCCTGCACGGCAACGGTCGGACCGTCGAACCCGGAAAAGTGGTCGCCCCGGGCGAACGCCTCAATTGGCCCGCGACGATCGCGATCGGCGCGCAGCACGTCATCGCGATGTTCGGGGCGACATTCCTCGTTCCCGTGCTCACGGGCTTCCCCGTGTCGACGACGCTGCTCTTCTCGGGCATCGGCACGATCCTGTTTCTGCTCATCACGCGCAACAAGCTCCCCTCGTACCTGGGATCGTCGTTCGCCTTCATCGCTCCGGTCACAGCGGCGACCGCCTCTGCGGGGATGGGTTCCGCCCTCGCGGGTATCGTCGCCGTCGGAGTGCTCCTCGCCGCGGTCGGATTCATCGTGCAGTTCGCGGGCCTCGGCTGGATCGATCGCCTCATGCCACCCGTCGTCGCGGGCGCGATCGTCGCGCTCATCGGCTTCAACCTCGCCCCCGTCGCGTGGACGAACTTCCAGCAGCAGCCGACGACGGCGACGATCACGCTCGCGGCTGTCGTGCTGTTCAGCGTCCTGTTCCGCGGGTTCCTCGGCCGCATCTCGATCTTCCTCGGCGTCATCGTCGGCTACGCGGCGGCGCTGATCTTCCAGGAGGTCGACTTCACGGCAGTCGCCGAGGCCGCATGGCTGGGCTTCCCCGAGTTCCACATCGCCGACTTCGGTAAGCCCGGCACATGGTCGGCGATCGCGATGTTCCTGCCCGTCGTGCTCGTGCTCATCGCCGAGAACGTCGGTCACGTGCGCGGCGTCGCGACGATGACGGATCCGTCGGCCAACGAGCACACGGGACGCGCGCTCATCGCCGACGGCGCCGCGACGACCCTCGCGGGGTTCTTCGGCGGTTCGGGCACGACGACCTACGGCGAGAACATCGGCGTCATGGCGGCGACGCGCGTCTACTCGACGGCGGCGTACTGGGTCGCGGGCATCGTGGCGATCCTCCTCGCGATGTCGCCGAAGATCGGGGCGATCTTCAATTCGATCCCGCCGGGCGTGCTCGGCGGTGTCACGACGGCGCTCTACGGGCTCATCGGCATCATCGGCATCAAGATCTGGGTCGACAACCGGGTGGACTTCTCACGCCCCGTCAACCAGTACACGGGCGCCGTCGCGCTCGTCATCGCGATCGCCGGATTCACGATGCAGTGGGGCGACTTCCAACTCGGCGCGATCGTCGTCGGCTCGGCCGCCGCGCTCCTCATCTACCACCTCGGCAACGCGATCGCGCGGTGGCGCCGCACGGGCGCCGATGACGGCGGACCGATCCCCGCCGTCGGCCCCCTGGGCGGCGACCCCGTCGGCTGACCGCCGCAGCAGCATCCACTCACCGGCATCCGCTCACCGGCATCCGCTCACCGGCGCCGAGACGACACACGCCGTGCCAGACGGCACGTGGTGAACGCAGGCCCCGTATCGCCTCGCGCGGCCCGTGTCGTCTCGCCGCTCGGCGCCCGAAACGACACGCGCGGTGCGACGTAGCGCCTCAGACGGAGTCGCGGACGATGAGCTCGGTCTCGAGGATCGTGACGTGGCGGGGGTGCTGGCCCGCCAGGAGATCGAGCAGGATGCTGGCCATCCGCTCGCCCTGCGCGAACGAGGGCTGCCGCATCGTCGTGAGCTGCGGTGAGACCGACGTCGCGACGGGTGAGTCGTCGAAGCCGATGACCGCGATGTCCTCGGGCACGCGGATGCCCTTCGCCGCGAGCACGTTGAGGGCGCCGCGCGCCATGAGGTCGCTCGCGACGAAGATCGCATCGGGCATCTCGCCGCGATCCAGGATGCGACGCATGGCCGAGGCCCCGCCGTCGGCCGTGAAGTTGCCGTCCTCGGCAGCGACCTCCGTGAGCCCCCAAGCAGTCAGCGCCTCGCGGAATCCCTGGAGTCGGTCGACGCCCGCCGGCATCGTGACGGGCCCCGTGATCGTCGCGATCCGTCGGCGACCGCGCTCGATGAGATAGACGGTGGCATCGTGCGCGCCCCGCGCGTTGTCGACGTCGACGTAATAGTCGCGTTCGCGCTCCCGCACGGGACGACCGCCATAGACGACCGGAACGGCCGCGGCGATCCGGTCGATGAAGGTGTCGCTCGTGTGGTGCGACACGATGACGGCGCCGTCCACCGCGCCGCTGCGGACATAGCTCGTCGTCTTGTCACCGGGATCGTCGTTCGCGATGAAGAGGTTCAGCACATAGTCGGAGCGACTCAGACGCGCGTTGATCCCCGACACGATCGCGGCGAAGAAGGGGTCGCCGAAGAAGCGCGTCGTGTCTTCGGGCACGATGAGCGCGATCGCATGCGTTTGACGACTCGCGAGCGACCGCGCGGCGCGGTTCGGCACGTAGTTGAGTTCGGCGATGGCGCGCTTGACGGAGTCGAGCGCCTCCGGACTCACCGCCGTCGACCCGTTGACGACGCGCGACACCGTCGACCGTGAGACTCCCGCCGCCGCAGCGACCTCTTCGATCGTGACGGAACCCCGCACCGTGTCCATTGCTTCGTGCCCTTCCCGGACCGGCGTCTGAGTTCGCTACACCGCCGAGGGAGCGGGATCGAGGTCGATCGCCCGCGCCGCGATGATGCGCGAGTACTCGCGTCCGCTGTCCTTGACGACCCGCTCCTGCGTGTCGTAGTCCACTCGAACGATACCGAACCGCTTCTCGTATCCCCACGCCCACTCGAAGTTGTCGAGCAACGACCAGTAGAAGTAGCCGCGGACGTCGACGCCCGACTCGGCGGCATCCAGCACCGCTCCCAGGTGTCCGCGCAGGAAGTCGACCCGCTCGGCATCCGGGACCCGCTTCTCGCCGTCGATCTCGACGAGCTCGTCGTCGTACGCCGCGCCGTTCTCCGTCACGTACAGGACGGTGCCGACCGGCTGGGCGTACTCGGTCCACACGCGGGAGAGCAGGCGCCGGAGTCCGTCGAACTGCACCTCCCAGTTCATCGATGTGCGAGCGAGTCCCCGCTCGTTCGGGTGACCCGATCCTGCAGGGAAGGGCGATTCTCCGCGTCGATCGGTCGGGGCGTCGCCGCCCTTCGGCGGGTTCGCGGGAGGCTCCGCGCTCACGAGGTCGCCGTGGTAGTAGTTCACGCCGAGCGCATCGATGTGCGCGGAGATCGTGTCGAGATCGCCCGGGAGGACGGCCGCTTCGAAGGCCTCGACGGCGGCGGCATCCTTCGCGCGGAAGTCCTCCACGATGTCGGCCGGGTAGCTCCCGCGGAAGACGGGATCGAGGAACCAGCGGTTGTGCTGGCCGTCGAGGCGCCGCGCAGCGTCGACGTCGGCGGGATTCTGCGGATCCGCGGGGTCGGCAACGGTGAAGTTGAGCGTGATGCCGAGGTCGAGGGAGGCGTCGCGGCTGCGGAGTTCCTGCACGACCTGCCCATGGCCGAGCAGCAGGTGATGGGATGCCAGGAGCCCCTCGCGCATGCTGTAGTGCCCCGGTGCGTGGAGTCCCGCCGTGTAGCTCAGGAACGACGAGCACCAGGGCTCGTTGAGCGTCGTCCACACGTTGACGCGGTCACCGAGGGCGTCGTGCATCGTGAGGGCGTACTCCGTGAACCGCTCGGCCGTGTCGCGGACCGTCCATCCGCCGCGATCCTGCAGCGCCTGCGGAAGGTCCCAGTGGTACAGGGTCAGCCAGGGCAGGATGTCGGCGGCGAGGAGTTCGTCCACCAGGCGCTTGTAGAAGTCCAGGCCCAGCGCGTTGACGGCTCCGCCGTCGGGGCGCACGCGCGACCACGACGTCGAGAAGCGGTACGTCTGAAGGCCCATGTCCTTCATCAGTGCGACGTCGTCGCGGTACAGGTGGTAGTGGTCGCAGGCGACGTCACCGTTGTCGGCGTTGATGACGGCGCCCGGCACGCGGGCGAACGTGTCCCAGATCGAGGCCCGTCGGCCGTCTTCGAAGGCCGCGCCCTCGATCTGGAAGGCGGCCGTCGCCGCGCCGAACAGGAAGTTCGACGGGAACGGGCGCTCGGCGGTGGTGCTCATTCGGGCAGAGTCCTCTCGAGATGCTGTGATCATGTCTTATCAGCCCTTCACTGCGCCGGCCATGATGCCGCTCACGAGTTGCTTGCCTGCGAAGACGAAAAGCAGCAGGAGCGGGATCGTCGCGAGGAGCACGCCCGCGAGAACGACCGAGTAGTCGACGAAGTAGTTCGCCTGCAGGAGCGACAGCGCAACGGGGAGTGTCGGGCTCTGTCGGTCGAGCACGATGAACGGCCAGAAGAACTGGTTCCAGGCGCCGACGAACGTGAAGAGGAAGAGCATCGCCGCTGCCGGACGCGCCGCGACGACACCGACGGTCCAGAACGTCCGGAGCATCGACGCGCCATCGACGCGCGCGGCCTCGATGAGCTCATCGGGCACGGTCTGGCTGAGGTACTGCGTCATCCAGAACACCCCGAAAGCGCTCGTGAGCGCCGGCACGATGACCGCCCCGATCGTCCCCGTCCAGCCGAGATCGGCGAAGAGGATGTAGAGCGGCACGACACCGAGCTGCATCGGCACCGCCATCGTCGCGACGACGAACGCGAGCAGCCACTTTCCGCCCTTGAAGCGCAGCTTCGCGAAGGCCCAGCCCGCGAGTGTCGAGAACACGACGACGGATGCCGCGATGACCGTCGAGCTGAAGATCGAGTTCCACAGCGCGAGCCAGAAGTTGACGGCGGGGTCGTTCATGACCGACAGGGCGTTGTCGATGAAGTTGCCGCCGGGCAGCCATGACATGTCGGGGTCGTTGATGGTCGAGGCATCCCCCGACCCGATCAGGAACGACCAGTAGTAGGGGAAGATCGCCGAGACGATGACGACCGCGAGGCCCATGTAGACCCAGAATCCGGCGCGCACACCGCGGATGCGGGTCGTGCGTTCTCCGCGACGGCGGCGCCGATCGTTGGGGAGGTTCTCCTCGACGATCGCGAGTGGTGGCGTGCTGACAGCGCTCACGACTGGACTCCCTTCCGGCGTCGACGCGGACGGACGACTCCGCGACCGCCGTCGTCGCGCACGAGACGGCGGGTGATGAGCAGATTGAGAAGGCCGATCACGAGGATGATGATGAAAAGGATCCACGCGAGGGCCGCGGCCCGGCCGAAGTTGAACTCGCCCCAACCGATGTTGTAGAGGTACAGCGTGATCGTCAGCCACTGCTGGGCCGCGCCACCCTGACCCGTGTTGTCGAACATCCGCGGCTCGTCGAAGATCTGGAGCCCGCCGATCGTCGACGTGATGACGACGAAGATGAGGGTGGGTCGCAGCGACGGCAGCGTGATGCTGATGAACTGGCGGAAGGCATTGGCGCCGTCGACGGTGGCCGCTTCGTAGTACTCGCGGGGAACAGCCTGCATCGCCGCGAGAAGGATGAGGGCGTTGTATCCGGTCCAGCGGAAGTTGACCATCGTCGCGATGGCGACGTGACTCCAGAACGGGTCCTTGTGCCACGGAATGGGCTCGAGTCCGATGTTCGACAGGATGTTGTTCACGAGTCCGTGGTTGTCGCCGAACATGTTGCTGAAGATGAGGGCGACCGCGACGGGCGCCATGACGTAGGGCAGCAGCACGCTCATGCGCCAGAAGGTCTTCGCGCGGATGTTGCGGTCGAGCATCGCCGCGATGAAGATCGCCAGCAGCAGCTGCGGGATGGTCGAGAGCAGGAAGATGCTGAAGGTGTTCCGCAGCGCCGTCCAGAACTTCGGGTCGTTGAGGATCCAGATGTACTGGTCGAGCCCGACGAAGGTGCCGGAGTTGCGGACGAGGTCCCATTCCTGGAACGAGATGATCGCCGTGAACACGATCGGGAAGAGTCCGACGATCGCGAACAGGATGAAGAACGGCGAGATGTAGAGATAGGGCGAGACCTTGACGTCCCAGCGGCTGAGCTTCTGCCCGAAGGACAGCACGCGGGGCGCGCGCTCGGGGGTGGGCCGGTCGGCCGGGCCGGACGTCGTGGGGCGGGTAACAGTCGATGTCACGGGAGGCTCCGAATCGAGATCGGGATGCCGAGGGGTGCGGGTCGCACGGTCGCGACCCGCACCCCTCGGATCATCAGAAGGCTTCGACCTCGGCGACCCAGGTGTTCCAGGACGTCGTCTGGTCTTCCGTGCCGTCGAACACGCGGTTCACTGCGTTCTGGAGCGCGTCGTGGTACTTGAAGTAGTTCGCGTCCTTGAACGGGGTGACGGTGATCGCCTCGGACCGCTCGGCGAAGATCTGACCGGTCGGGGCGTTGTTGAAGAACTCGTTGGTGGAGTCCGTGACCGCCGGGTCGCTCTGCGCTTCGATCGCGCTGGGGAACTGACCCGCCTCGATGAAGGTCTTCGCCTGCTGCTCGGGAGCGGTCAGCCAGTCGGCGAGCGCAAGAGCCGCGTCGACGTTCTTTCCGTTCGCCGGGACCGTCAGGTACGAGCCGCCCCAGTTGGCGCCACCGCCGGGGAAGACGTTCGCGACTTCCCAGCCCGAGACGTCGGGAGCGTTGCCGGAGATGATGCCGAGCATCCAGCCCGGGCAGAGCATCGTGGCGAACTCGCCGTTGGCCATCGACGCGTTCCAGTCGTCCGACCACTGGCCCGAGTAGGCCGAGTTGGGAACCGCGCGCTCGACGACGAGGTTGTATGCGTCCTCGATCTCGGGGTTCTCCGTCGCGATGACGGTGCCGTCGGGCTCGGTGTACGTGTACTCCATCTGGTTGACGATGCCCTGGAGCACCGAGTTGGCCGCGTCGATCATGGGCTTCCCCGTGGCGGCCTTGTACTGATCGGCGATGTCGAAGAAGTTGTCCCAATCGCCGTCGAACAGCGTCGCGACCTCGTCGGGGGTCGACGGGAGGCCCGCGGCCTCGAAGAGGTCGGCGCGGTAGCAGATCGCCTGCGGGCCGATGTCGGTGCCGAAGCCCACGAGACGGCCGTCCGCGTCGGTCGCGCCGGCTTCCTTCCAGTCGAGCCAGCGGCCCTTCGCGCTGTCGGGAACTTCGGCGAGGAGGTCGGAGTACTGCATCGCCTCGGCGAACCAGTCGATCTCGACGGCCTCGACGTCGGCGAGGCCTTCCTTGCCGAGCTTCTGGAAGTAGTTGGCCCGCGCGTCACCCGACTCCGCGGCCTTGTTGTGGACGATCTTCACGTTCGGGTTCTCGTCCATGTACTCCTGGAGGAGTTCGTCCGTGTAGCCGAAGTTGTTGAAGGTCGCGAGGGTCAGGGTGATCTCGCCGTCGGGGTCTGCGGAAGCGTCGCCGCTCCCGCCCCCCGTTGCGCAGCCGGCGAGGGCGATTGCCGTGGCCGAGAGGGCCGCGACCGCGACCGTGGCCTTTCTGAAGGCGCGTGAATTCACTGTCACTCCTTTGTGTCGTAAGGGTGTTGCTGTGCAGGTTCGAGTCGGACGACCCAGCATCCGAATCTTCTCGTGGGACCGCTCCCACGATGGTGACGGCAACGCTATGGGATCGCTCCCACGAAATCAAGGGAGCGCTCCCACGAAATGATCACGGTTACGTCACGATGGAATCGCCGGCGCGGATCGTCGAGGCCCGTAGACTGTCCGGGATACCCCGCCCGCGACATTCCGGAGCCTTTCCATGCCCACCATCGTCGTCGACGTCATGCCCAAGGCCGAACTGCTGGACCCGCAGGGGAAGGCCGTCGCCGGAGCGTTCTCACGTCTGGGCGTCGACGCCTTCACGGGTGTCCGCATCGGCAAGCGCTTCGAACTCGCCGTCGAAGGCGAGGTCGACGAGGCGACGCTCGCGACGGCCCGCAAGGTCGCCGAGGAGATCCTGTCGAACTCCGTGATCGAAGACGTCGTCGGCATCGAGGTCGTGGAATGACCGCCCGGATCGGGGTCATCACCTTCCCCGGTTCGCTCGACGACCGCGATGCGCAGCGCGCGATCCGCGTCGCGGGCGGCGAGCCGGTCGCTCTATGGCACGGCTCGCACGACCTCGAGGGTGTCGACGCGCTCGTGCTTCCCGGAGGGTTCAGCTACGGCGACTACCTGCGGGCGGGCGCGATCGCCGCGCTCGCGCCGATCATGTCCGAAGTGAAGGATGCCGCGGCATCCGGAATGCCCGTCCTCGGTATCTGCAACGGATTCCAGATGCTCGTCGAAGCGCACCTGCTGCCGGGCGGCCTGATCCGCAATGCGCATCAGCAGTTCATCCGCCGTGACCAGCGGCTGCGGGTCGAGAACGCGTCGACGGCGTGGACGAGCGACTTCGCCGACGGCCAGGAGATCGTGATCCCGCTGAAGAACGCCGACGGCGGATACGTCGCGGCGGAGTCCGAGCTGGATCGCCTCGAGGGCGAGGGACTCGTCGCGTTCCGCTACCTCGGAGTGAACCCCAACGGCTCGCTCCGCGACATCGCGGGACTCACCAACGAGCGCGGCAACGTCGTCGGACTCATGCCGCATCCCGAGCACGCCGTCGAAGAGGGCTTCGGTCCGAACACCCCCGCCGCGATGCGCTCGGGGATCGACGGCCTCCCGTTCTTCACCTCGGCGATCGCCTCCGTCGTCGCCGCGGCGGCCTGACCCGCCCGCCGCGCCCGTTCGCCGCGCCGCCCGAACCCTCCCGACCGCGAGACTGCATCCTCCGGCCGAGACTGCGGCCTCAGCGTGCTGCCTCGGCCGCGGGATGCAGTCTCGCGCGGGATGCCGCGTCCCGGGCGACGCGTCAGACGGTGCCCGCGGGGGGCCAGACTCCGATGATGATCGCCATCACGAGAACCGTGACGAGTTCGTGCGCGATGTTGAGGACGGTGAGCGACGACGGACGGCCCTCGAAGGCGTCATGCGTGATGAAGCGTGCCGCCGTGAACCCGGCCCACAGGGTCACGGCCGTCACGATCGCAGTCCACAGGTATCCGCCGCCGTAGAAGTGCCACGCGATCGCCGTCGAACCCGCGAGCACCCACGCTGTCGCGAAGCTCACGAGGACGGTCACGACGATGGCGATCGTCGCACTGGATGCCGGTCGGCCCATGTCCACCTTGGCCAAACGCGCCCAGCGGGTGCCGAAGACCTTCGGGGTGTACCAGATCGACCCCACGACCATGCTCGACGCGGTCGCGATGAGAACCGCCCAGTAGTTGATCTCGGGAACCATGTGCCCCTCTCCCCCTGCGACACGCGCCGCTCGACGCGAGCGTAACCCTGCCGTCGGCCCCGCGCGAGGTGCACGACGATAGCGTGGGTCGGGTGACTCATCTCGTCGTCAGCGTTCCTTCGGAAGAGCTCGCCGCGGATCTGCAGCCGCTCCCCGACGGGGTCGACCTCGTCGTGTGGCCGATGGACTCCCCGTCGCCCCGCGAGCGGTTCGATCTCGTCGTCCCGCCCTACATGTCGATGTCGCGCGTGCTCGAACGTCTGAAGGGCGTCGACGTCGGGCTCGTGCAGGGCCAGTCGATCGGATACGAAGGCGTCGCCGAGCTGCTCCCTCCCGGCCTCCCGTTCGCGAACGCCGCGTCGGTGCACGAGGCCTCCACCGCCGAGCTGGCGCTCGCTCTCGTTCTGGCGTCCCAGCGCCAGCTTCCGTCCTTCGTCCGATCGCAGGACGCGCGGGCCTGGCATCCCGTCGCAGCCGACAGCCTCGCCGACCGGAATGTGCTCGTCCTCGGTTTCGGCGGTGTCGGGAAGGCCGTCGCCGCGCGCCTTGCGCCGTTCGAGACGCACGTGACGGCCGTCGCGACACGAGCGCGCATCGAGGGCGGCGTCGAAGTCCACACGCTCGACGACCTGCCGACCCTCCTCCCGACGGCGGAGATCGTCATCCTCACTCTTCCCGGCGGGGATGCCACTCAGCACCTCGTCGACGCGGAGTTCTTGGCGGCCCTCCCCGACGCGGCTCTCGTGGTCAACGTCGGACGGGGCACCCTCGTGGACACGGATGCGCTCGTCTCGGAACTGCAGGCGGGGCGACTGCGGGCGGCGCTGGATGTGACCGAGCCCGAGCCGTTGCCCGGCGACCACCCCCTGTGGTCCGCACCCGGAACGCTCATCGCACCGCACGTGGGTGGAGCGTCGAGCGCCATGCGACCGCGGATCGCGAAGCTCGTGCGGACGCAGATCGAACGGATGCTCGCGGGACAGGAGCCCCTCAACGTCGTCATCGACGGCGAGGAGTAGCGGCATATCGAGGTTCATTCCCGATCAGGAATGTGAAGGATCGGGATGAGCACGGGAATGCCACGGCGCTGTCGAGCGTCGAAAGAGGCATGAGTCTCTACGCGCGCCTCAACGAACACGCCGACCCCTTCCTCCTCGAGATCGTCGACCGCGACGATCTCCATGCCGGGCCCGGTCAGCTCCGGGTCCGCGTCCACGCGGCGGGGCTCAATCCCGTCGACTGGAAGATCGCCGTCTATCCGCAGGTCTCCGAACGGTATGGCGTCCAGGTCCCCGGAGGCTTCGGCAACGACTTCGCAGGCGAGATCGACGAGGTCGGCGAGGGTGTCACGGGATACGCAGTAGGACACCGCGTCTTCGGTGGCGCGCGAGGCCGCGCGATGGGCGAGCACACGGTCGTGACGCTCGGATCGGACACCCTGGCATCGACACCCGACGAGGTCGACGACATCACCGCCGCGACCCTCGCGGTCGCCGGCCGCACGGCTGCCGCGGCGCTCCACGCGGTCGGGATCTCCGACGGCGACACGGTGCTGATCGGCGGGGCAGCAGGCGGTGTCGGCGTCTTCGCGATCCAACTCGCCGTCGCGGCGGGAGCGACAGTCATCGGCACGGCCTCCCCCGCCAACTTCGAGTTCGTCTCCGACCTCGGCGCGATCCCCGTCGCGCACGGCGAGGGCCTCGTCGACCGCGTGCGCGAAGCCGCACCCGACGGGGTGGATGCAGCACTCGACCTCCACGGCACCGACACGGCGCTCGCGGCGCTCGAACTGGGCGTCGCTCCGGCACGGATCGCGACCATCGCCGCCGGGCCGAACGCACCCGAGGGCACGATCGTGACAGGGGGCGCCGACGCGGATGCTGGTGCGCTCGACGACGTCGCGGCGCGGATCGCCGCCGGCACTCTGCGGGTCCCGATCCAGGCGACGTTCCCGCTCGCCCAGGTGAACGACGCCGTCGCCGCGCTGCGCACGGGCCACGTGAGCGGCAAGCTCGTCGTCACGATGTGAGCGCAGCCGTGGACGAAGGACAGCGCACCGCAACGGTCGTCGTCATCGGTGCCGGGCAGGCGGGCCTGTCCGCGGCCTACCACCTGCAGCGGCGCGGCTTCGCGAGCGCGCTGGAGGCAGCGGCATCCGATGCTCGTTCCTTCGTCATGCTCGATGCGGCATCAGCTCCCGGCGGGGCGTGGCAGCACCGCTGGGAGTCGCTCACGATGTCGACCGTCAACGGCATCTTCGGGCTTCCCGGCTCACCCGCCCCTCCCGTCGACTCCCTCGAGGCAAGTCGCGATGCCGTTCCCCGGCACTTCGCCGCGTACGAGCGCGAATTCGACTTCCCGATCCTCCGCCCGGTCCTCGTGACGGCCGTGCGCAGGGCCGACGACGACCCGCACGGCCCGCTCATCGTCACGACCGATCGCGGCACGTGGCGCACCGAGGCAGTCATCAACGCGACCGGAACGTGGACCAATCCCGTGCTCCCCGACTACCCCGGGGCGGAGACCTTCCGCGGACGCCAGCTGCACACGCGCGACTACGTGTCGGCCGACGAGTTCGCGGGCCAGCGTGTCGCCGTCGTAGGTGGAGGCATCTCCGCCGTGCAACAGCTCGAGGAGATCTCGCGCCACGCCACGACGTTCTGGTACACGCGACGCGAACCCCGCTTCATCGAGGGAGAGTTCCAACCGGAGACGACGGGCCGGGCCGTCATCGGGCGGGTCACCGCCGACGTCGAAGCGGGACGTCCGTCGCAGAGCGTCGTGAGCTACACGGGCCTCGCGTGGACGCCGTACGCGATCGCTGCGAGAGATCGCGGCGCGCTCGCGCGTCGTCCCATGTTCACGGCGATCGAGCCGACGGGCGTGCGTGAAGCCGATGGCACGCTGACGCCCGTCGACGTGATCCTCTGGGCGACCGGGTTCCGTCCCGCGATCTCCCACCTCGACGCCCTCGAACTGCGCGGACCGCTCGGCGGCGTGGAGATGCGTCGCACCCGCGTCGCGGACGATCCGCGCGTGCACCTCATCGGCTTCGGGCCGTCGCAGTCGACGGTCGGAGCCAACCGTGCCGGTCGTGACGCCGTGGGCGAGATCGACCGGATGCTGTCACACCGTGAAGAGAGCGTGCACGTCGGGAACGAGTGAGCGTCCGCCGAGCGCCTCGAGCTCCATCAGCACGCTCGTGGCCACGACGATCCCACCGAGCGCGGGGACGAGTTCGTGCGCGGCGCGCAGCGTTCCCCCCGTCGCGAGCACGTCGTCCACGAGTAGCACGCGGGTGCCGGGCGCGATGTCGTCGTGGGCCTCGATGACGGCTGTGCCGTACTCGAGCGAATACGACACGGACGCCGCCGGCCGCGGCAGCTTCCCCGCCTTCCGGATGGGCACCAAGCCGACCCGGGCGGTGGTCGCGACGGCACCCGCAAGCAGGAACCCCCGCGCTTCGATTCCCGCGACGACGTCGAACTGGCCGGCATACGGCGAGATCATCGCGTCGATGACCGTCTCGAGCGCTTCCGCATCCGCGAGCAGCGGAGTGATGTCGCGGAAGAGCACACCGGGCTCGGGGTAGTCGGGAATCGTGCCGATGAGCGATTGAGCGCGTGCGAGGGCGGTGGTCACCCGTTCACGCTACCGTCGTCCACAGAGCACGAAGGCGCCTGTAAGCGCTTCCAGTATCCTGGGGCGATGACTTCCACCGACACTTCCGAGCGCACCGACGTGATCCTCGCCTCCCCGGGAGCCGAATGGTGGCGCACCGCCGTCATCTATCAGATCTACCCGCGCTCCTTCGCCGACAGCTCCGGCGACGGAATCGGCGACCTTCCCGGTGTCACCGCGCATCTCGACGACCTCGCCGACCTCGGCATCGATGCGATCTGGTTGAGCCCGTTCCAGCGCTCGCCGCAGAAGGACGCCGGCTACGACGTCGCCGACTACCGCGACGTCGACCCCCTCTTCGGCACCCTCGCCGACTTCGACGACATGCTCGCTGCGGCGCACGGTCGTGGCATCCGCGTCATCGTCGACCTCGTCCCCAACCACTCGTCCGACCAACACGTGTGGTTCCAGGAGGCGCTCGCGGCAGGACCCGGCAGCGCCGAGCGCGCGCGTTACATGTTCCGCGACGGCCAGGGCGAGAACGGCGAACTCCCGCCCAACAACTGGGAATCCGTTTTCGGCGGTCCGGCGTGGACGCGGATCGCGGAAAGCGACGGCACGCCCGGACAGTGGTACCTCCACATCTTCGACGCCTCGCAGCCCGACTTCGACTGGTCCAACGAGATCGTCCGCGACGAGTTCCGCTCGATCCTCCGCTTCTGGCTCGATCGCGGGGTCGACGGATTCCGCGTCGACGTCGCGCACGGCCTCGTCAAGGCCGAGGGCCTTCCCGACTACACCCCGCCGGCGGACGCCGACTCGATGGGCGGCGGCGAAGACGACGTGCCGTATTGGGGCCAGGACGGCGTTCACGACATCTACCGCGATTGGCACGCTCTCCTCGCCGAGTACGCCGGTGACCGCGTCCTGGCAGCCGAAGCGTGGCTGCCGACTCCCGAGAAGACGGCGCTGTGGGTGCGACACGACGAGATGCACCAGGCGTTCAACTTCGCCTACCTCGAGACGGGATGGGATGCCGACGAGCTCCGCACCGTCATCGACCAGTCGCTCGCGGCGTATCACGCCGTCGGGGCTCCGAGCACGTGGGTGCTCTCCAACCACGATGTGGTGCGGCACGCTTCACGGCTCGCGTTGACCGCCGAGAATCCGCAGGGTCACGGCATCGGCCCCGACTCCCCCGGCAAGCCCATCCCCGAGGTCGGTCTGCGCCGGGCGCGCGCGGCGACGACGCTCATGCTGGCCCTCCCCGGCTCGGCGTACGTGTATCAGGGCGAAGAGCTCGGCCTGCCCGAGGTCATCGACATCCCGGGCGATGCACGTCAGGACCCGACCTGGTTCCGCACGCAGGGCGAGCGCTACGGTCGTGACGGATGCCGCGTGCCCATCCCGTGGACGCATGACGCGCCCGCCTACGGGTTCAGCCCGAGTGGAGCGTCGTGGCTGCCGCAGCCCGCGGAGTGGGCCGATCTCGCACGTGACGAGCAGGTGTCCGACCCCGAATCGACGCTGTCGCTGTACCGCGCGCTGCTCTCGGCACGCAAGGCGCACAGCCTCGGGTCCGGCGATCTCGCGTGGATCGACGGATACGCCGACGACGTCGTGGCGTTCCGCAACGGCGACGTGACGGTCGTCGCGAACGTCGGCGATCAGCCGGTCGCGCTTCCCGCCGGTAATGTGATCGCTGCGAGCGGACCGGTGGCCGGCGGGATGCTCCCGGCCGACACTGCCGTCTGGCTCGCCGCGGACTGATACGCCGACCGAGCCGAGAGAGGTGGCACCGTGGTCAGCATCGACGAGGTCGCGCGCCTCGCGGGCGTCTCGACGGCGACGGTGTCACGCGCGCTGAGCGGACGCGGCAACGTCTCCGACTCAGCGCGCCAACGCGTCGAGGCTGCGGCGAAGGGGCTCGGCTACGTCGTCTCGGCGTCGGCGTCGAGCCTCGCGTCCGGCCGCACGCGGAACATCGGCGTGCTCGTGCCGTTCATCGACCGCTGGTTCTTCTCCACGGTGCTCAGCGGGATCGCTTCCGCACTCATGCGCCGAGGGTTCGACATCACGCTGTACAGCCTGAGCGCCGATCGCGCGGAACGTCTCGAAGTGTTCGAGACGTTCCTGCGACGCCAGCGGGTCGACGGGGTCATCGCGATCTCGATCGAGTTGGGCGATGAGGAAACGGCCCGTCTGGCCGAGCTGGGCCTCCCGGTCATCGCGATCGGAGGACCCAACCCGCGCCTGTCGACGCTGACCGTCGACGACGTCGCCGTCGCCCGCCTGGCGACGGAGCACCTCATCTCGTTGGGGCACCGAGCGATCGCGCACATCGGGGCGAGCCCCGAGTTCGACATCGACTTCCACATCCCGACACGTCGGCGGCAGGGATTCGAGTTGGCACTGGCGGATGCCGGCATCCCGGTCCACCCCGCCTTGTTCGAGCCTGCCGACTTCACGATCGAGGGCGGATTCCGCGCGGCCAAGCAGTTGCTCGGGCGTCCGGGTGAGCGACCGACGGCGATCTTCGCGGCATCCGATGAAATGGCGATCGGTGCGCTCCTCGCGGCACGGGAGCTGGGCTACCGCGTCCCCGAGGACATCTCGGTCGTCGGCATCGACGGACACGAGCTGGGCGAGTTCTTCCGCCTCACGACCGTCGACCAGTTCCCGCGCGGCCAGGGCGAGCGCGCCGCCGACGCCATCCTCGACGAGCTCGAACGCCCCGGCCTCCCACACGAGCCCGGCCGCCTCCCCTACGACCTCGTCGTCCGCGCTTCCACCTCGCGCCGCTGACATCGCGCCCGCGCCGCCGCCCTGGTCCCGACTCGGGCCGGCGCCCGGGTTGCCGAGAAGACCCGAACGGTCGCGATTTGGGCCGCAAGCTCGCAGTTCGGGTCTTCTCGGCGAAGAGGGGCCAGGCCTTCCGGGGGCGCCGGACTGACGGAGGCCGGACTTCCGGCGGCCCCGCCTTCCGGCGGCCGACCCTCGGCGGAAACTCCGGGATCGGAGGGGCGCCAGCCGCCCTGGGTAGGCTCGGGAGTATGGGAATCGACCTCGAGGCGCTGTACACCGACCTGCACCGGCATCCGGAACTGTCCTTCCAGGAGACGCGGACCGCGGGGATCGTGACGCAGCACCTGACGGCGCTCGGCATCGAGTTCGAGGAGCAGATCGGGCGCACCGGCATCGCAAGCGTCATCCGCAACGGTGACGGACCCGTCGTCTGGCTCCGCGCCGACATGGACGGGCTCCCCGTCGAGGAACGCACGGGCCTCGCCTACGCGTCGACGGCACGCGGCATCGACCCGTCGGGCACCGACGTCCCCGTCATGCACGCGTGCGGGCACGACATGCACGTTACGGCGCTCCTCGGCGCCCTCGAGACGCTCGTCAACACGAAGGACGAATGGTCGGGCACGATCGTGGCGGTGTTCCAGCCCGCCGAAGAGTACGGGGCCGGATCGCAGGCGATGATCGCCGACGGCGTCCTCGACCGGTTCCCCCGGCCCGACATCGTGCTCGGCCAGCACGTGACGCCCCTCCCCGCCGGAACGATCGGCGTGCGCAGCGGCACGCAGATGGCGGCATCCGACGGACTGACCGTCACCCTCCTGGGCCGAGGCGGGCACGGATCCCGTCCCCACTCCACGATCGACCCCGTCGTCATGGCGGCGGCGACGGTCATGCGCCTCCAGACGATCGTGTCGCGCGAGGTCGACCCCCGCGATGTCGCGGTCGTGACGGTCGGATCGATCCACGCGGGACTCAAGAACAACATCATCCCCGCCGAGGCGAAGCTTGAGCTGAGCCTGCGCTACCCCGACGACGAGGCTCGCGCGAGCGTCCTCGAGAAGGTCGAGCGCGTCGTGCGCGCGGAAGCGCAGGCGTCCGGGGCCGAGCAGGAGCCGACGATCACGATCGACCACTCGCTCCCGCCGACGATCAACGACGTCCACTCGACGGCACGACTGACCCTCGCGTTCGACGCGGCGTTCGGCGAGGGCACGGTCGTCGATCCCGGCATGTTCACCGGCAGCGAGGACGTGTCCTGGTTCGCGCGAGAAGCGGGCGTCCCGCTCGTGTTCTGGTTCTGGGGCGGAGTCGACCCGGCGATCTACGCCGCCGCCCTCGCGTCGGGGACGATCGCGCGCGACATCCCCACGAATCACTCGCCGTTCTTCGCGCCCGTGCTCCACCCGACGCTCGAGGTCGGCGTCGAGGCGCTCGTCGTCGCTGCCCGCGAGTTCCTCGACTGATCTCCTGAGGAGCCCTCGCGCGCGTCGGTGAGCGACATGCCCGACAGGATGCCGGGGAGCCCGCGCCCCGCGGATGTCGTGAACAGCAGCACGAACGTCGCGAGTCCGAAGAGCAGACCCGCGAGGCTCCACGGGGTCGGCAGGGCTCCGAGCAGCACGTAGCCGCTGATGCCGCCCGCCCAGCGCAGGGGCCGCGCGAGCCAGGTCGGGACGGGACCGCCGCGGTAGCGGAGCTGGACGGCGAGGTCGCCGACCGATCGTCCGCTCGCGAGGATGACGACGAGCCACAGCCCCGCAGGGACGAGTGTCCCCAGAATGCTCGACAGCTCGGCCTCGAGGACGAGATCGCCGCGACCGACCGCCTCCAGCACGAGCTGGGTCGCGACACCGGCCGTCGCGGACACGAGCGAGAAGGCGATGATGTCGCACAGCATCGCCAAGGCGCGGCGACCTCGCGTGACGGGCCGGGGTTCCGCGGCATCCGCCGACTTTCCCGATCCACGGTGCCGAGCGGGAACGAAGAGCGCGAGAAGCGACCCGAGGACGGCGCCGGTCGTGTTGGTCAGCATGTCGTCGACGTCGAACACCCGGTAGGCGCATGAGTACAGTCCCCACACGCCGGTGAGCTGCGTCGTCTCGATGAGGGCCGAGACTCCGAGACCGACGGCGAGCGCCACCAGGATGCCGCGTCCCGCCAGCACCCGGATGAAGAAGCCGAGCGGCATGAAGAGCAGGACGTTCAGCAGGAGCTGCAGCACGGCGGGATCCGTGAGAGCCGGCCCCGGCCGTCCGAGTGCCCCGCCGATGTCGTTGACGAGCTCGAAGAGATCGAGGTTCGAGCCGACGCAGCGGATCGAGTCCGCCTCGGGGAGCGGGAGGAGCGTGTACGCCCAGATCGCCCAGAAGTAGACGAGCGCCGAGGCCCACAGCACGAGGCGACCGAAACGGAGTCCGCCGCGACGGCGATAGCTCGCAGCGACGAACGGCACGAAGAGCGCGAATCCTGCGACCGCGCCGACGAAGACGGCGATGATGCCCGGTGTGATGCGGTCCACCCGTCCAGTCTGGCAGTGGGCGTGCAGGTGTAAAGATTCCGTAAGGATGCGCATCCTCACGGTTTCCATACGAGTAACATCGCCCGCCGTGACCTATGAACCTCGCGAGGAAGCCGACCAGCCTCCTCGAGCGAAACGCCTGATCCTGGGCGACCCTCTGACGTCGGAGGAACTCGACGAGCAGCTGCTGCCGAAGAAGCGCGCGCTCCCGATCTTCGCGTCCGACGCGCTCAGCTCCGTCGCCTATGCGCCGCAGGAGCTCCTCATGATCCTGCTGATCGGCGGCACGGCGTTCCTCGCCTTCAGTCCGTGGGTCGCGGGCGCCGTCGTGCTGCTCCTCGTCGTCGTCGTCGCGAGCTATCGCCAGCTCATCAAGGCGTACCCGTCGGGAGGCGGCGACTACGAAGTCGCCCGCACGAACCTGGGCGAAGTGCCCGGTGTCGTCGTCGCTTCCGCGCTCCTCGTCGACTACGTGCTGACGGTCGCCGTCTCGGTGGCCTCGGGAGTCGACAACATCATCTCCGCGATCCCGGAGCTGAATCCCGGCCGGATCGAACTCGCGGTGGGATTCGTCATCCTCATCGTTCTCGTCAACCTCCGCGGAGTGCGCGAGGCGTCGTTCGCTTTCGCGATTCCGACCTACGTCTTCATCGGCTCGGTTGCCGTCATGATCGTCGTGGGGCTGACCCGCACACTGATGGGCGATCCGCCCGTGGCGTCGAGCGCGGAGTTCGCCGTGCAGGGTGAGGAACTCACGCAGGCGGCCGTCATCCTGCTGATCCTGCGGGCGTTCTCGAGCGGCTGTTCCGCGCTGACCGGCGTCGAGGCCGTTTCGAACGGCGTCCCCGCCTTCCGCAAGCCGAAGATCCGCAACGCCCAGATGACGCTCGTGCTGATGGGCGGGATCGCGATCGTGCTGTTCGCGGGGCTCACGGCTCTCGGACTCCTGTCGGGAGTGCATTACGCGGAGAACCCCTGCAACCTCATCGGCTTCGACTGCGCGAATCAGCCGCAGCCGAGCCTCATGGCGCAGATCGCCGCCGCGACGTTCGGGGCGGGATCTATACCGTTCTTCCTGATCCAGGCGGCCACGGCGTGCGTCCTGCTCCTCGCGGCGAACACGGCGTTCAACGGGTTCCCGCTGCTCGGCTCGGTGCTCGCACGCGACGGGTACGCTCCCAAAGCGCTCAACACACGCGGCGATCGACTGGTCTTCTCGAACGGCATGATCATCCTCGGCATCGGCGCCATCATCGTGCTCGTCGTCTATCAGGCGAACCTCACGACCCTGATCCAGCTGTACATCATCGGCGTCTTCGTCTCGTTCTCGCTGGGACAGATCGGGATGGTCAGGCATTGGCGCCGCACGCTGCGCAATCTGAAGACGCTCACTGCGGATGCCGCGGCCCAGTCGGCCGCGCTGTATGAACGCCGCTCGGCCCGAACCGGCCTCGTCATCAACTCGATCGGCGCCGCGATGACGGTGTTCGTCCTCCTCATCGTCACCGTCACGAAGTTCACTCACGGTGCGTGGCTCGTCTTCCTCGCCATTCCCGTCCTCGCAACGCTCATGATCGGGGTCAACCGGTACTACCGAGATGTCGAGCACGAGATCGAGGTGGACGACTCGACCCACTTCGGATCGAACGGCGACCTCGCGATCGTTCTCGTCAACAGGTTGCAGAAGCCCGTCATCAAGGCGATCGACTATGCGCTCGCGGCCAAGCACCAGAAGGCGCTCGCGCTGCACGTCGCGGTGACGGAGGCCGAGGCGACGGCCCTGCAGAGGCAGTGGGAGGAGCATCGGATCCCGATGGACCTCGTCATCGTCGAGTCGCCGTATCGGTCGTACGCGGCGCCTGTCGCGAGCTTCATCAAGAAGTACCGCGAGAAGCACGGTGCGGCGGTGGTCACCGTCTACCTGCCGCAGTACATCGTCGGCCACTGGTGGGAGAACCTTTTGCACAACCGGCGGTCGCGGCGGATCGCGCAGCAGCTGATGCTCGTGCACGGTGTCAGCATCACCCTTGTGCCCTGGCTGCTGGACTCGTCGGAGCTCGTCTACGGGCGCCGTTCGCGACCGCTGCCCGGTGACGACCGCGGGGGCCGGCCGGCGCCGGAAACCCTGGGGACGCGTAGCCTGGAGGGGTGAGCACCACCGCCCCCGTCTTCGATGTCACCGCCGTGCGCGGCGACTTCCCGATCCTGTCGCAGACGGTGCACGGCTCGCCTCTCGTCTACCTCGATTCGGGCGCGACGAGCCAGAAACCGACGAGTGTCCTCGACGCCGAGATCGACTTTCTGACGCGGGCCAACTCCGCCGTGCACCGTGGCGCGCACACGCTTGCCGGCGAGGCGACGGAGCTCTTCGAAGACGCGCGGGCGACGGTGTCGCGTTTCGTGGGTGCCCAGCCGGAGGAGTTCGTCTGGACGAGCGGCGCGACGGCAGCCCTCAACCTCGTGGCCTACGCGATCGGCAACGCGACCGCGGGACGCGGCGCACCCTCGAGCGCCCGTTTCGCCCTCGCCCCCGGCGACGAACTGGTCGTGACGGAGTCCGAGCACCATGCGAACCTCATCCCGTGGCAGGAGCTCGCGGCACGCACGGGGGCGGTTCTGAAGCACATCCCCGTGCGCGACGACGGCACGCTCGACCTCGAGGCAGCGGTATCCGTCATCACCGGGCGCACGCGCGTCGTCGCGTTCTCGCACGTGTCGAACGTGCTGGGAATCGTGAATCCGGTCTCGGAGCTCGTCGCACTCGCGCGGGAGGTGGGCGCGCTGACGGTTCTCGACGCGTGCCAATCCGTGCCGCATCTGCCGTTCGACTTCGCAGCGCTCGGCGTCGACCTCGCGGCGTTCTCGGGCCACAAGATGCTCGGGCCGTACGGAGTGGGTGCGCTCGTCGGCCGATCCGACGTTCTCGATGCGCTGCCCCCCTTCCTGACGGGCGGCTCGATGGTGACGACCGTCACGCTCGACGAAGCGGGCTTCCTCCCCGCGCCGCAGAAGTTCGAAGCGGGCACGCAGCCGGTTTCGCAGGCCATCGGGCTCGCGGCCGCGGCCCGCTATCTCGATGCGCTCGGGATGGCGGGCGTGCACGAGCACGAGCGTCGGTTGGGCGTCCGGATGATGGAGGGGCTGCGCCGGATCGACGGCGTGCGCCTTCTGGGTGATGCCGATGCCGAACGCATCGGGATCGCGTCGTTCGACGTCGACGGCGTCCACGCGCACGACGTCGGTCAGTTCCTCGACGACCGCGGAGTCGCGGTGCGCGTCGGACACCACTGCGCGAAGCCGCTGCACGCACGATTCGGCCTGACGGCCTCGGTGCGGGCGTCGACGAGCGTCTTCACGACCGACGACGAGGTCGACGTCTTCCTCGACGCGGTCGAGGGCGTGCGTCCGTTCTTCGGCGTCGGAGCGACGGGGGGCCGGTCATGAGCCTCGAAGCCCTGTATCAAGAGCTGCTGCTGGACCACTCGAAGCGTCCGCGCGGCAAACACCTCGCCGACGAAGAAGGCCGGACGGCGACGTCGCACCAGCACAACCCCGTCTGCGGCGATGACGTGACGCTCCGGGTGCGGGTGTCGTCGGACGGCGACACCATCCGCGACGTCACATGGGAGGGCGCCGGCTGCTCCGTCTCGCAGGCGTCGGCATCGATGCTGACGGAGCTCGTCGAAGGGATGCCACGCGGCGAGGCCGTCGCCCTCATCGACGGCTTCCGCACCGCGCTTCGCTCTCGCGGCGAGATCCCCCTCGACGAGGACGTGTATCTCGATGCCGCGGCGCTCTCGGGCGTCTCGCGCTACGTCGCCCGCGTGAAGTGCGCGATGCTCGCCTGGGTCGCCCTCGAGGACGCGCTCGCCCGCGCCTGACCCTCACGTCACGTCTCGCGAGACGAACCGGACGACGGCCACGCCGAGCCCGAGGATGATCCAGCCCGCGACAAGCGGCACCGCCGCGATGTCGGCCGCGAATCCGAGCGTGCCGGCATCCACCCCGACCGCTCCGAGGAGGGTGGGGAGAGGCAGGATGCTCGCAGCCCCAGGCACGAGCGACGCGAACGGGACGGCGACACCGAGCGAAGCGGGGACGACGAACAGCGCGACGAGGTGGTGGCGGACGATCACGCCGATCGCAAACCCCCAGGATGCCGCGAGCGCCCCGGCGACGGCGGCACTCCCGAGGAGGGAGGGCGCCGGCGTCCATCCGGCGCCCGCGACACCGCCCGCGACGAGGGTCCCTGCACCGCACGCGAGTCCGACGACGGCACCGCCCCCGCCCGCGAGAAGAGCGCGCGCTGCCAGCACCGCACCCCGGCGCTGCGCCGTCGTCTCGCGCACGACGACGCCACGTCGGAGGGCGAGCGTGTAGTCGAACCCCGCGTAGAGGGCCGATACGAGGATCGTCATGAGGACGGCCGGGGTCACGAGCGTCGCGCGGAACGTCTCCTTCACGGCATCCGGAGCATTGCCGAGTCCCTCGGGGATTGAGAGGGCGATGGATGCCGCGAGCACGAAGCACGCGACGACGAAGCCGGCGAGGACGAGGTCGGTCGGGAGCGCGGCGACCCGCGAGCGCAGGGCAGCGGTCACCGCGTACGCCGCTCCGCCGTGAGGAACGCGACCGCCGAAACCCCCACGATCCACGCGAGTGCCACGACGACGGCGGCGGGTCGGTCGAGCAGGACGTCGCGGTATCCAGGCACGGCGATCGCCGCGATCGCGAGTCCCGGTGACCACCGTACGACGTCGGGATTCGTGCTCAGGAGAAGCAGCTCGAACGCGAGAGGTCCGCCGAGCACGATCGCGGCGGCCGCGTAGTAGTTGCGGACGATCCACCCGACAGCGCAGCCGCCGATCGCGCCGAGCACTGCACCGCCGAGGGAGCCCGCGAGGGCCCCGCCGACGTCGGGTGACAGGACGAACGAGCTCCCGTTCGCCGAGAGAAGCGCCGCCATCGCGACACACCATGCCGCGCAGAGCATCGCGGTCAGCAGCGTTGCGGTCACAGCTCCGCCGAGCGACTTGGCGACGAGCGCACGGCGTCGACCGACCATCAGCGTCGTCCGGTCGAGGGAACCGTAGTACTGCTCGCGAGTGACCGTGTACGCGCCGGCGAATCCTGCGGCGACAAAGCTCCAGCCGAGCGGTGCGACGAGTCGCAGCGTGGCCTGGGCGGCGGGGAGGTCTCGAGCTGCGGCAGTCGCATCGCCGCCCGACGTCAGCACCACGACGGGCACGAGGGCCGCGAGCCCGATGAGTGCGAGCAGGGTCAACCCGCTCACCGACCGGACGATCTCGGCCCGGATCGCCCCCGTCACGCGGCGGCCTGTCCGTCGAGGAGCCGGAAGTAGGTGTCCTCGAGGGACGCTCCTACGTCGAGGAGCTCGTCCAGCTCTCCCGCGAACAGCACGCGGCGACGCAGCACGACGACGTCGTCCGCGGTCTGCTGGATCTCGGACAGCTGGTGGCTCGAGACCAGCACGGCGCCGCCTCGACGGGCGAAGGTGCGAAGGAAGCCCCGCAACCAGCGAATGCCCTCGGGGTCGAGTCCGTTGGCGGGCTCATCGAGGATGAGCGTGCGAGGACGTGCCAGCAGGGCAGTCGCGAGTCCGAGCCGCTGCGTCATCCCTGTCGAGAAGGTCGCGATGCGGCGGTGCCCGTCGAGTGCGAGCCCGACGTCCTCCAGCACTTCGTCGACGCGTGCCGGTGGCGCGCCGACCATGAGTCGCGTGATCTCGAGATGGCGACGCGCCGTGAGACCGGCCTCGAAGCCGAAGTCGTCCATCTGCACGCCCACGTGCGCCGCGGGATGCACGAGCTGACGGAACGGCACCCCGTCGATGCGCGCGACTCCGGCGGTCGGTGCCACGAGTCCGACGATCGCCCGCAGAGTTGTCGACTTGCCAGCGCCGTTGGGCCCCAAGAGACCGACGATCCGTCCTCGCTCCACCGAGAAGCTGACATCGTCGACGACGCGGCGTCTGCCGTAGTCCTTCGTGAGCCCCTGGACCTCGATCGGGGGGTGTTCTGACATTCCGTGGTCCTTTCCCTGCGTTGTCGTCATTGCGAATCTGCGGGTGCACCGACACCGATGGTCGTCAGCGGCTGCAGCACCGTGGCGCTCCACAGCGCGCCCCACGCCGACGTCCGGCCGGTCGGGATGACGGCGATCCCGACCGAGTCGGAAGACGGGCGGGCGCCGACGAATCGGGCCTCGGCGATCGTCCGCCCGTCCAGGACGACTCCGGGCGCGTCAAACGGGTACACCGCGCCGAGAGGCACGGAGGTCGGGGCGTCGGATCGCGCCGTGACGACCGCCTGCGCGATGGCTCGACGGCCCAGCATCCCCTGTTCGTAGAGAGTCACCGCCGTCCCCGGTGCGATGTCGGGCACAACCGCACCGGGGACGACGAGTCGGAGGGAGGCGTCGCTCGTGACGAAACCCGTCGTGAGGGTCGTCTGCACGGGGATGATGAATCCTGCGCAGACGGCCACCGCCACGATCGGTGTGCCGACGAGGATCACGCGCCACGGGCGCGCGCCCGTTCGGAAGAGGTGGCGGACGGCCTTGACGAGCGCGGCGGTCACACCGACGGCGACTATGAACGCCAGCGCGAGAATCGCCCAGGCGCCCCCGGGTCCTCCCCCCGAGAGTGCCCGGATGATCCGATCCAGCGCGAGCGCGATGAGCAGGAGCGGGGTGACGACGCTCATGACACCGAACGGCAGAACCCACGCCTGTGGCAATCGACGCGGCTGTCGCGACGACCCGAACAGCACGCGCCCCGTCGTGTCGCGGACGTCGTGGATTGCCGAGGTTCGCAGGTTCGGGATGTCGAGGGCGCTCATCAATGCCAAGTACCCGTCGAAGCGGACGAACGGGATGAGATTGACGAGCACGATCGACCACGACGCGGTCGCGAGGATCAGGAGGGCATCGCGGACGGTGTCATCCATGCCCGGGATCGCCGCCACGAGCGCTGCGGCTGAGGCGAGAGCTGCGTTTACGGCCGGGCCGGCGAGCGCGACGGCGACCCTCCCTCGGCGGTCTGCGAGTCTCCAGCCGTTCGTCACGTCGACGAAGAACGCGGGGCTGAGATAGAAGAGCATGACGCCGGCGCGACGGGGCAGGACCCCATATCCGGCGAGTGTCATGCCGTGGGCTGCCTCGTGCGCGAACGTCGCAGCAACGAGAACCGCGACGACGGCGAGGAAGCTCGACACGGGGAGCGGCCGGGTCAGCAGTGCGAGGACGGTCGGCGCCTGTACGGCGAGCGCTGCGGCACCGAGCACGATGAGGACGGCGATGGGAGTCAGCATCCATCCACGGAGGAGACGGCGGCGGAGCCTTTCGAGGCGTGAGAAGAGAGCGGGCGCGCCGAGCGACGCGAGCTGGACCGTGAGCGGAGGGCGGTAGGAGAAGCGGCCGGGAGGGCGGCGCTCGGCACCCGCGATGAGTCCGCGCCCCTCGAATCTGCGCACGAGCGCGAGAAACTCCGTTGGCGACGACGCCGAGTCGTGGCGACTCTGCAGGTCTCGCACGGGAGTTCGCCCATCCAGTGAACGGAGCAGGTCGACGACGGGACGCGACACGCGCGAGACGGGCACGTCGGATGCCAGGACGATCCACTGCCCGTCGCCGGCGGCGGACTCCTCGAAGGCGACGGTGTCAGCCAGTCGGGGACGGGAGTCGAGGGTCAGCGCTGCCACGACGACTCCAGGATGACGATGCCGTCGCCGGGACGGAGACCCGGCGTGCGCACGGGGTGCACGATCGATGGTTCGAACCCGGCGTCGACGAGTTCGCGGGAGATCGTCGCATCGTCGAGGATCTGGAGTCGTGTCGTGAAGATCGGCCCGATGAGACCGTCGTTGAGCTCGACGAAGTTGACGATCCGCTCGGATCCCCCCGCCACAACCTCTTGCGAGGACAGGTACGTGGCGTTCCGGCCCGCTCGCGTCACCGCAATCGTGTGGTCGGCAGTGCGCTGGAGTTCCTGCGCCGCCACGAAGCCGGCGACTGAGAGCGCGAAGCGTCCATCGGGGGCGAGGTGGTGTCGCACGCTGTCGAAGAGGCGGCGGCGACCGTCGGGGTCCAGAAGCGTGATGGAGGTCGCACCGAGGACGATGAGATCGAATCGCTGATCGATGCGGAAGTCGCGCATGTCGGCGTGCACGACCTCGAGGTCGGCGTTCGCGGGCGCGGCTTGCCTGAGCAGGTCGAGCATTCCGAACGACAGGTCGAGGGCCGTGACGGCTTTCCGGATCGACAAGAGCGGAAGTGTGATCCGCCCGCCTCCGGCGGCGAGATCCAGTACCCGGCCGTGGCACGCCCGCGCGAGGGCGACGAACTCCCGCACCTCGCTGCGATCGCCGCCGACCAGGTCGTCGTAGAACCGCGCTCCCTCTGCGGAGTACAGGTCTTCCGTGCGGGGGTACGCGCCCTCGCGTGCCAATCGTGCGCGGAGTGATGTCGTGAGTGTCTCTTCCATCGAGTGCCTTCTGTCGGGGGTGCGGACGCCGCGCGGGCGCCCGCACCCGATCACACGATCGCTATGTCGCGATCGCGACGAGGCCGCCGATCGCGGCGATGATGTAGGAGGCGTGCTGCCACCACTCCATCGGCGCGTCGAGCGGATCGAGCTCCTCGAACTGGAGCGTCAGGTGTTCCATCTCGTGATTCCTTGTCTCTCGTGGGGTGATTCACCCGTGGCGTCAGGTCGCGGAAAGGACGATCAGTCCGAGCGCGACTCCGTAGCTGAATCCTCGGAACCAGTCCCAGCCGTCGTCCGGCACCGACATCTCCTCCAGTTCGACGAACTCGAGCGTTGATGCGTTCTGCATGCTCACCCCCTTTCCTTCCTCGAGTGCGGATCGTGCGCCCGCGGCTAGGTCGCCGCGACCACGATGCCGACGACCGCGATCCCTGCGAGCAGACCCTGGTAGAAGCTGTCCCAGCTGGGTGCCTCGAGTTGGTCGAGTTCTTCGAACTGGAGCGTCGTTGCGATGGCCGTCATATCGTCATCACCTCCTCTCGTCGTGAGCCGATGGGTCCGCGTGATGCCCACACGGCGTCTTGGAGAACGCGGGAGATCTCGGCACGGTCGATTCCCCTCAGTGGTGGCCGGCCGAGTCCCCACGCGTTTTCCGTCGCTTCGGCGATGCGCGTGATGTCGGCTGAGGTGGGTGCCGGTGCGATCGGGATCCGCCACCGATGGAGGAGCGCATGGATGCCGTCGACCGGCCCGTGCGGCAGGCCGATGGCATCGGCGACCGGGCGCCAGAGACTTCGCAGGCCCTCGCTTCTGCCCCACCGGTCGTCGCCACTTTCGATACGGCCCCAGACGGCGGGGAGGACAGCCGCCGTCGCGGGGATCTTGCGGGTCTGCAGGACGAACGACACTTCGTTGGCGAGGTACCAGTGCTTCATCGAGAACGCCGCGGGGATGCCGAGCGCCGGGCTCTGCGTCGCGGCTCCGAGCTGCGCAGCGCGGAGCCGCGTGTCGGCTCCCCCGAGGTCGTCATCGCCCGCGCGCGCGAGGGCCGTCGCTAGGTCGATGGCCACGGCGGACGCGACCCGGGTTCCCGTCGCTCGCCCGGCGACGCGCAGGAGCGCCTCGAGGCAGCCTTCGCGGACGGCTGCTTCGGGAAGCGAGAGCAGCGCTTCCCCGTCGATGACGGCGTGCGCGGGGCGCAGTTGGTCGCCCACGACCAGGCGGCGTCCTCCGCGGGTGTCGACCACGGCGACGGAGTTGACCTCGGATGACGTCCCCGTCGTCGTCGGCACGGCGATCACCTGCGGCGCGGGCGACATCGCTCTCGGGAGGAGCGTCAGCGCACGCTGGTCGGCACTGCGCAGGGCGTACGCGAACAACGCTTCGTCGCGGCAGGCGAGCGCGGCGAGCTTGACGGCGTCAATCGTCGTCCCGCCGCCGACCGCGACGATGACGGCCGGCGCATGCCGACGGAGGCGCTCCGCCAGAAGCCCGATACCCCGCGCGTCTCGATCCGAGCCGAGCGGCAGGGCCAGCGACGGCGACACTTCCCGAACCCGCTCCGTGGCTCCCGGGACTCCGTGGTCGAACACGACGGCCGTGCGGCGCGCGTGGCACAACGTCCGCAACGTCTCGGCGGTGTGGCCGACGGCGGCGTGGATCACGGTTGCGGACATCATGCGGCGTCTTCGCGCCAGGCGTCGATGCCGCGACGGATAGCCCCGTCGAGGACGGCGAGCTCCTCTGCCGTGAAGGCGTAGGCGGGGATCAGCTGAATCGTGCTGGGTCCGGGGTGGACGAGCACGCCCTCACCGGCGATCCGCGCGACGAGGTCACCGATTCCCTCGGCAGTCAGGTCCGACCCGTCGGCATTCACGAGGCGGATCCCGATGAAGCACCCGCGTCCCGACCAGCGCTTCGCGTACCCGTCGCGCACGAGCGCGTCGGCCAAATCGGCGAGCCGGTCGCCCAGCCGCGCGATCGTCAGCGGTGGCAGGCGTTCCAGCTCGTCGATGACAGCGAGGGTTGCTGCGGACGCCACGGGGGTTCCGGCCTGCGTTTCGGCATGGGCGAACGTCGCGCGGGAACGAATGAAGGCCCGCGTCACGGTCGGCCCGACGAGGAGCGCGGCCGCTGCCGTGGCGCCGTTGGTGAGTGCCTTCGACACCACAAGAACGTCGGGCGGTACGGGCCACGCTTCGCTCGCGAAGAGAGGCCCTGTCCGACCGAATCCCGTCGCGACCTCGTCGGCCACGATCAGGAATCCGTATCGATCACGCAGCGACGCGAGCCGCCGCAGGAACGCCGGGTCGAGGGGCACGGCTCCGCTCCCGAGCACGGGCTCCAGAACGACAGCCGCGACCCGATCACCCTCGCGGTGGAGAAGAAGTTCGAGCTGCTCACCGCCGTCGTCATGGGCGATGTGACGGATGCCGCGGCGGTCCAGCGCGTAGAGCGGTTGCAGCAACGCGTCTCCGCTCAGCGCGTGGCTGCCGTACATCGTGCCGTGATAGCTCCCCGTGAGCCCGACCACGACCGTCCGTCGGGCGTGACCGGCGACGGCCCCGTATTGGCGGACGAGCTTCATCATGGCGTCGTTCGCCGCGCCACCCGACGTCGAGAAGATGACGCGCTCATAGGTCTTGGGTCCCGCGAGACCGACGAGCGCATCCGCCGCGTCCGCCGCGAGTCGGTGCGGTGCGCGGAAGAGCGAGAGATACGAGGCATCCCGGGTCGCCCGTTCGACGGCCTCGGACACAGCGGCGTTGCCGTAGCCGAGCGGCACGTTCCACAGACCGCTCGTCGCGCACAGTCGCGTGGTTCCGTCGGCGTACGTCACGTGCCGATCCCGGGCGGAGACCGCGATGCGGGCGCGGTCGAACGTGCTGTCGGCGGGGAGGAGTGACGTCCAGATGCGCTCGGTCTGCGTCATGCCGCTGATCCGACGACGCCGTGATGGACCGACAGCGCCTCGACCGCCTGGGTACGCAGTCGCTCCGCCGCGGACATGGCGATCCCGCACTCCGCGGCGATCCGCTGGGTGGCCCGCTCGGAAGATGACGATGTCTGGACGATTTCGACGACGCGTGCGGTCTCTTCCGACAGACGGAACTGACGTCGCGTCACCGGATCAGCGAGCACGGGGGCAGAACCACCCGAGGACAGCACGAAGGGATCGAGCGTCTGCGGGAACGCGTCCGCCCCGCCATCATCGACGAGCACGCGACCGAATCCGCTGACGGGGGCGGAGGACAGATCCGCGGGAAGAGCACGACGCAGCTCAGCGAGCGCGAGGAGCCGCGGGAGCCACACCCGTTCCTTCAGCGCCTCCGTGAGCTCGGCGAGCGGCACGACTCCCGCGAACGCGGCGAGGCGCGGAACTTCGACCTCGAACGTCGCGGGGTCGTCCGCGGTCCCGAGGTCGGCACCCTGTGCTCCGAAGGTCACTCGTCCGTCATCGCCGATCGCGAACGAGTCCGCTGGCGCGACGCCGAAGGGGTCGAGAAGCGCGGTCCGATCAGCGAGCTGCATCCGTGGGTCGCGCAGCTGCGGGGGGAGGATCCCGCTCTCGCGTGCGATCTCGGCGTCGTCGAGGAACGCCCGCCATCCGTCGATGTCGACGAACCGGACGACGGTGGGTCCGAGCACATCGACGAAGGCGGCCGCGATGTAGTCCTGCAACTCGATCGTCTGGCCCGAAACGGTGAGCTCGTCGCCGAGTTCAGCGAAGCACCCCTGGTATCCGATGACGAGCCCGCGCCCTGCTTCGTGCCCAGCGGGCTCGGGCCTGAGGAGGACGTCGCGCGGACCCACACGTGGGCTGACCGCGGATGCTGCTTCACCCGTCGATGCGAAGAAGAACCGCGCGTGATGCTCTCGCCGACCGGAGATCCACTCGTGGACAGCGCGCGCGATGTGCGGCTCGATCTTCGGCTCGGAGTGCGTCTGCGACATCGTGGTTGTCCCTCTCGTCCTGCCGGGGGCGATGTCGGCAGGTCCGCTTATAGTAAGCACTCATAAATGAGTCATTCGGGCGAGAGGAGAATCTGTGGATAACCAGAACGAGCGGGGTTCCGCGTGGTGGATGTTCGCGATCGCGGCCGGTGCCGTCGCGATCGTCGCGAGCCTCGCAACGGGCCCGATCGCGTGGTGGTCGGTGGCTACGATGATCGTTCTCGGAGTGCTCGCGGTGGTGCTCGTGGTGTCAGGCATCCGCGCGCTCGTGCGGAAGCCGTGAACGTGAAGCGCTGCATGGGCGGGGCAGCGGAGTCGCGTGGCGTTGCGAGCAACCGGCGACCGCACTTATGTGTTCGGTCTCGCAAATGAGCGAGGACTCACTCAGGTCTCTGAGGCCATGGGCAACTACGTTCACCGTGCCAACGGCTTCGAGACCGGACAGTTTCCACCCGAAACGTGGCGCCCCGCCGTGCTCTTCAGTCGACGGCTTAGAGAAGTTCGGCAGCTCCGCCGACTCACCCAGGAAGAAGTGGCGTACCGGGCCGGCATCGCCGTGTACACCTACAGACGCCTTGAACGAATCGGCCCAGGCGTGAGACAGAGAGCCAATCCGACCCTCGACACGCTCTTGCGTGTGGCGGCAGCGCTGCAGGTTGACCCGTCCGTCCTGCTGACGACACGTCCGCTGGCTGGGGAACAGGATCCACGATCCAGGTAGCCGCATTCGCACATCCCGACCAGCACCCTCATGTGCTGGTCGGTGCGCCGCACGCCGACTTTGGTGGTCTCCGGCAGATGCCACTTACAGATCGGAGTCACCATGCACCGCATATCGTCCTCACTTCGTTGTCGGACGACCGCCATAGCCGTCGGCTTCGCCTTGGCGGGGAGTCTTGTGGTTTTCCCACCTTCGGCCGCGTCGGCAGCGCAGGTACCTGCGGCACTGGCGGTCAAGGCGGCTGGCTGTTCCCTGGGGGTCCAGTACAGCAGCGGGCCCTGGTACTGGTGGATTTCCGCCCTGTACGGCGCGAAGGTCTACAACTGCGGATCAGTAAAGAGGCGAATCGAATTCATCCTCAGGGGAGGAGCCCGACGAGGACTGTGCCTCGCGGTCGCACCCGGCAAGGAAGTGCACGACCAAGCAACGACCGCCTTCGGCGGATACCGCTTCTGCTGACCGAATAGGGGACATGCGTGAGATCGGCGGGATCGCTGCTGCGCGGTGGAGTTCATCTCGGCTCGGGGACAGTCGCGTCACGAGTGCTCGGCTTTCTCCGGACGGTTCTGCTCGCGTGGATCCTGGGAGCAGTGGGGAGCGAGGCAGCCGATGCATTCGCGGTCGCGAATCAACTTCCCAACAACGTCTACTGGCTCATCTCCAGCGGCGTCTTCGCGGCGATCCTCGTCCCGCAGGTAGTGCGCTCCCACACCCATCCCGATGGTGGCGAAGCACACATCAATCGAGTTCTCACGTTGGGATTGTCACTTCTCGCTGTGACGACCGTCGTCGCGCTCTTACTTGCCCCCTGGCTCGTGCGGATCTATACGGCGAGCTGGGGCTCGGCTCAGCTCGAGCTGGCCGTGGCTTTCGCCGTCTGGTGCCTTCCGCAGATTCTGTTCTACGGAGTGTTCTCGCTCCTGGGTGAGGTGCTCAACGCACGGCGCCAGTTCGCGCCCGCCGCTTGGGCGCCGCTCATCAACAACGTCATTTCACTGGCGGGCCTCGGGACGTTCGCAATCATCTTCGGCGTTTTTCCGGACGGAACAGGGAACGTCGGAGACTGGACCCCTCTCATGGTCGCCCTGCTCGCCGGGACGACGACCCTCGGCGTGGCAGGTCAGGCGGGAGTGCTGGTCGTTGCATGGCGACGCGCACGCCTGCGCTTTCGGCCAGACTTCCGCTGGAGAGAAGTGCATCTATCCGGAATGCCCCAGATCGCGGGGTGGACATTTGCAATCGTCGTGCTCGGACAGGTGTTAGGCATCGTCCAATCTCGTGTGACAGCCCTTGCCAGTGGCGCCGGCGCTTCACTGTTCGCAACATCCACCGCATGGCTGCTGTTCATGCTGCCCTACTCCGTCGTCGCGGTCTCGATCACGACCGTCTACTTCACTCGCCTCAGCGAACTCGGGGCGTCGGGAAACACGCATGAGTTCGTGCAGCTGATCACCTCCGGGACCCGGATGCTCGTCATCGCGATGACAGGCGCAACTCTCGCCATGCTGCTCGTATCTGTGCCGATCGGCCGAGTACTGACGGAGGGCCGCGACTCAGTCCAGGCGATGTCGATGGTGCTCGCGGCATACCTGGTTGGCCTGGTCCCGTTCGCCCTGCTGCTCCTCGTGCAAAGAGCGTTCTACGCGGTGGGGGACGCCAGAACGCCTTTCATCTACGCGTGCGTTCAGGCGGTGGTTCTCGTCACCGCCACCCTTCTGGTTCCGCTCTTGGTCCGACCGGAGATGATCGCAGCCGGGGTAGCGCTCGCTCAGTCAATCGGAACAACAGTTCAGGCAACAGCGGGATATCTGTTGCTTCGCCGCAAACTTGGGCCCCTCGCCCTCCGTAGCTTGATGCACACCGCCGCACGAGTGGCAGTCGCGACTCTTCCGGCCTCGGCTCTCGGGGGCACGCTGGGAATCTGGCTCGTCGGACCGAGTCTGGAGGGATGGGCCATGACGAACCAGCTCACCGCAGCCGCGACCGCGGTTCTCATCGCGACGACGTTCGCTGCGACGTACCTGACGATGCTGTGGCTCGTGAAAGATCCCACGCTCCAAGAGCTCATTACACGGTTCACGCCGCCGCGGACGCGGTGAGCGGGCGCGCGTCACCATGCGCAAACGAGGATGTCTGTGAAGTCCGCTTCGTCTAGCGAATGGGGCCTGGGTATAACCGCGACCTCGACAGTTTCAGCTGTGCGCCAGTCTTCGTCACTGCTGCACCCGGCCACGACGATCCAGTTCTGTCGACTTTCGTCGTCTCTGAACGATGCCGCTTCCCCGACAAGAGGGCTGACGTCCTGGATTACCAGTGTCGATTCTTCATCGATGCAGTCCGAGAGTGCCGCCAGCGACTCCCCGAAGTGTTGATCGAGCGACCCCGCGCACGACTCATCTGCGGAAGCCGAGCAGGCGACGAGCGACGCCACCGTGCTGAGGAGAATCCCAGCGATGAGGATTCGCGCGGTCCCGATCATCAGAGTGTGCGGCATCGTATGCGTTTCCTCTCGCCCTGTCGGCACGGTGTCGGCAGGTCCGCTTAGAGTACGCACTCATAGATGCGCTCTTGAAGGGCTCAGGAGAACTTGTGGATAACTGGGAACGGCAGGGCTCCACGTGGTGGTCGGTGGCCACGATGATCGTGCTCGGCCTGCTTGCCGGGGTGCTCGTGGTGTCAGGCATCCGCACGCTCGTGCGGAAACCGTGAGGCCTCACGCGATGCGCGTGCGGATTCCGTAAGGATCGCGGGCGGAGCCCTCCGCGAGCGGTTGCATCGACATCATGCTCGATGTCATCTACGTCCTTGCGGCGCTGCTCCTCTTCGCGGTGGTCGCGCTGATCGTCAAGGGAGTCGAACGGCTGGGTCCTCCCGCCCGCACCGCGGCTCCCCGTGAGGCTCAGAACGGACGGGAGCGGCCGTGATCGTTTTCTCCCTCATCGCCGCCGTCCTCGCGATCGCCGCCGTCGTCTACCTGCTCGTCGCGCTCGTGCGCCCGGAGAAGTTCTGATGGGTCTCGACGCAGCGACGATCTGGACGGGCGTCCTCCAGATCGCGACGGTCCTGCTGATCCTCGCCCTCCTCTACCGTCCTCTCGGCGACGCCATCGCCTGGGTCTACACCTCCCGGCGCGACTGGCGGGTCGAGCGAGGCATGTACCGCCTCGTGGGCGTCGACCCGGCCTCCGAACAGACCTGGCAGGCCTATGCCCGTGGCGTCCTGATCTTCTCCGTGGTCGGCGTGCTCTTCGTCTACGCACTGCAGCGCTTCCAGGCGGTGCTCCCCTCCTCACTCGGACTTCCCGCAGTCCCGGAGGGCCTCGCGTTCAACACGGCCATCTCTTTCGTCACGAACACGAACTGGCAGTCCTACTCCCCCGAGCTCACCCTGGGCTACACCGTCCAGCTTGCGGGGCTCGCCGTGCAGAACTTCGTCTCGGCGGCCGTCGGCATCGCCGTCGCGATCGCACTCGTCCGCGGGTTCGCACGCCGTGGCTCCACGACGATCGGCAACTTCTGGGTCGACCTGACTCGCGGGGTCGTCCGGATCCTGCTGCCGCTCGCGATCGTCTCCGCCATCGCCCTCCTCGTCGGCGGCGTCGTGCAGAACGTCAACGGCTTCACGACGATCGACACTCTCTCGGGAGGCACGCAGGTGCTGCCGGGCGGGCCAGTCGCCTCACAAGAGGCGATCAAAGAACTCGGTACGAACGGGGGCGGCTTCTTCAACGTCAACTCGTCGCATCCGTTCGAGAACCCCGCACCGTGGACGAACGTGCTCGAGATCCTGTTGCTCCTGGCGATCCCGTTCGCGATGCCGCGAGCCTTCGGCAAGATCGTCGGCGACAACCGCCAGGGGTACGCCGTGCTCGCGGTCATGGCGACGATCTTCCTCGTGTCGATCACGGCCATCACATGGCTCGAGTCCCTCGGCCTCGGGACCGCCCCGCAGCTCGCGGGTGGTGCGATGGAAGGCAAGGAGGTGCGCTACGGCATCTTCGGCTCGACGCTCTTCGCGGGGGCGACGACCCTCACGTCGACGGGCGCTGTCAACTCGATGCACGACTCGTACACGGCGCTCGGCGGCATGATCCCGATGATCAACATGATGCTCGGCGAGATCGCGCCCGGCGGAGTGGGGGCAGGGCTCTACGGAATGCTCGTGCTCGCCGTCATCGCCGTGTTCGTCGGAGGCCTGCTGATCGGGCGCACGCCCGAGTACCTGGGCAAGAAGATCGGACCCCGCGAGATCAAGCTCGCGAGCCTGTACATCCTCGTCACCCCGATCCTCGTGCTCACGGGGACGGCGCTGAGCTTCGCGATCCCCGGCATCCGCTCCGATGTCGAAACCGTCTCGATCTGGAATCCCGGCATCCACGGGCTCTCCGAAGTGCTCTACGCCTTCACGTCGGCGGCCAACAACAACGGCTCCGCCTTCGCGGGGCTCACGGCCAATACGCCCTGGCTCAACACGGCGCTCGGCGTCGCGATGCTGCTCGGCCGGTTCATTCCGATCGTGCTCGTGCTCGCGCTGGCCGGCTCACTGGCGGCGCAGGAGCGCATCCCCTCGAGCGTCGGCACGCTGCCGACCCACCGGCCGCAGTTCGTCGGCCTGCTCGCGGTCGTCGCAATCGTCATCACCGCCCTCACCTACTTTCCCGTTCTCACGCTGGGTCCCCTGGCGGAAGGTCTCCTCTGATCATGTCCACGACAACCGTCTCCACTCCCGCCCGGGCATTCAGCGCCGCGCAGCTCGTCCGAGCCCTTCCGGGAGCCGTGCGCAAGCTCGACCCGAGGGCGCTCTGGCGCAATCCCGTCATGTTCCTGGTCTGGGTGGGCGCCGCGCTCACGACAGCCATCGCGATCGCCGAGCCGTTCCTCGGAGGCCCCGAAGCCTCGGGCGGAACCCCGGTTCCCGTCGGCTTCACGTGGGGCATCGCCGTGTGGCTGTGGCTCACGGTCCTCTTCGCCAACGTCGCCGAGGCCGTCGCCGAAGGCCGTGGGAAGGCCCAGGCCGCGTCGCTCCGAAAGACGCGCACCAGCACGATCGCGCGCCGCATCGACGGCTATGACGCACACACGGATGCCGCGGCAGTCCGCGCCGCAGTGGCGGAGGTCTCCTCGAGCGATCTGCGCCTCGGAGATGTCGTCGTCGTCGAGGCGGGCGAGCTGATCCCCGGCGACGGTGACATCGTCTCGGGGATCGCGACCGTCGACGAGTCGGCGATCACGGGCGAGTCCGCGCCCGTCGTCCGCGAATCGGGCGGTGACCGATCGGCTGTCACGGGTGGCACTCGGGTCTTGTCGGATCGCATCGTCGTGCGCATCACGTCGAAGCCCGGCGAGACGTTCGTCGACCGCATGATCGCTCTCGTCGAGGGAGCGGCGCGTCAGAAGACACCGAACGAGATCGCGCTGAGCATCCTCCTGTCGAGCCTCTCGGTCGTCTTCGTGGTCGTCGTGCTGACCCTCAACCCGATCGCGTCGTACGCGGCATCGCCCGTGTCGATCCCCGTGCTCGTCGCGCTCCTCGTGTGCCTCATCCCCACGACGATCGGGGCTCTCCTCTCGGCCATCGGCATCGCCGGCATGGACCGGCTCGTTCAGCGCAACGTGCTGGCGATGTCGGGACGCGCCGTCGAAGCGGCGGGGGATGTCACGACGCTGCTCCTCGACAAGACGGGCACCATCACGTACGGCAATCGCCGTGCGACCGAGTTCCTCGCGATGCCCGGCGTCCATGACGACGACCTCGCGCGCGCTGCCGCCCTCTCGTCGCTCGCCGACCCGACCCCCGAGGGCGTGTCGGTGGTCGAGCTGGCGGCGGGCCGCGGCATCCACGTGTCAAACGACGCCGACGATCCGGATGCGACCGTCGTGCCGTTCACGGCTCAGACCCGCATGTCGGGACTGGACCTCACCGACGGCACGCAGCTCCGGAAGGGTGCAGGATCGGCTGTGCTGGCGTGGCTCGATGCCGAGGGCGCACTCATCGCAGCGAGCACGCGGGCGCAGATCACGAGTGAGGCGGATGCCGTGGCCCAGTCGGGCGGCACTCCCCTCGTCGTCGCGACGCTCCGCCCCGCGCGCGGGCAAGAGTCCGCGGAGGGCCGGCTGCTCGGTGTCGTGCACCTCAAAGACGTCGTCAAGGAGGGGCTCCGCGAGCGCTTCTCGGAGCTGCGCGCCATGGGCATCCGCACCGTCATGATCACGGGCGACAACCCGCTGACCGCCGCGGCCATCGCGAAGGAGGCGGGCGTCGACGACTACCTCGCCGAGGCGACGCCCGAAGACAAGCTCGCCCTCATCACGCGTGAGCAGGCAGGCGGCAAGCTCGTCGCGATGACGGGCGACGGAACGAACGACGCTCCCGCCCTCGCGCAGGCCGATGTCGGCGTCGCGATGAACACCGGCACGTCGGCGGCGAAAGAGGCCGGCAACATGGTCGACCTCGACAGCGATCCCACGAAGCTCATCGACATCGTCAGTATCGGCAAGCAGCTCCTGATCACGCGCGGCGCCCTTACGACCTTCTCACTGGCGAACGACATCGCGAAGTACTTCGCGATCATCCCCGCGATGTTCATGGGGATCTTCCCGGGCCTCGCAGCGCTCAACATCATGCAGCTGTCCTCGCCGGCCTCGGCGGTCACGAGCGCGATCATCTTCAACGCGATCGTCATCGTCTTCCTCATCCCACTGGCGCTCCGCGGTGTCGCTTATCGCGCCGCGAGCGCGTCGAGCGTCCTGAGCAGGAACCTCCTGATCTACGGACTCGGCGGCGTCATCGCCCCCTTCATCGGCATCAAGCTCATCGACCTCGTCGTGAGCCTCATCCCGGGCTTCTGAGCCCGCTCCTGGAGATACGCACATGGCCACTTCAGCCCGCACCACCCTCCGCACGACGAGCGTCGCCGTTCGCGCGATGCTCGTCTTCACCCTCGTGCTCGGCATCGGATACACGGCCCTCATTACGGGGATCGGGCAGCTTCTCCTTCCCTGGCAGGCGAATGGATCGACGGTGCAGAACGCGGCCGGCGAGACCGTCGGCAGCTCCCTCATCGGACAGTCCTTCACCGACGCGGAGGGGGACCCGCTCCCCGAGTACTTCCAGTCGCGCCCGTCCGCGGCCGGCGACGGCTACGACGGCGGTGCTTCGAGCGGATCGAACTGGGGCCCGGAGAACGCCGATCTCATCTCGGCGATCGAGGACCGACGAGCCGCGATCGCGGCGTTCGAAGGGGTCGACCCGTCCGACATCCCCGCGGACGCGCTGACCGCCTCGGCCTCGGGACTCGACCCCCACATCAGCCCCGCCTACGCCCAGCTCCAGGTGCCGAGAGTGGCGGCCGAGCGCGGCCTCGACGAGAACGTCGTGCGCGATCTCGTCGCAGCGCACACCGAAACGCGAGACCTCGGCTATCTCGGCGAGCCGCGAGTCAACGTGCTCGAACTCAACCTCGCCCTCGACGCGGCGGAGTGACCCGTCGTGTGCGCCGCGACCGGACGTAGGGTGAGGTCATGAAGCGCGGGCGGCTCAGGGTGCTCCTGGGAGCGGCACCCGGCGTCGGCAAGACCTACGAGATGCTCGAAGAGGGCAAGCGACTGCTCGGCGACGGGGTCGATGTCGTCGTCGCCGTCGTCGAGACGCACGGGCGTGCGGCAACCGCGGCGATGCTGGAGGGGCTCCCGCTCATTCCGCGCCTGCACGTCACGCATCGCGGTGTCGCCCTCACCGAGATGGATGTGGATGCCGTGCTCGAACGGCACCCCACGATCGCCCTCGTCGACGAACTCGCGCACACCAATGTCCCCGGTTCGCGCAATGCCAAGCGCTGGCAAGACGTCGACGAACTGCTCGACGCGGGGATCGACGTCGTCACGACCGTCAACGTGCAGCACATCGAGTCGCTCAACGACGTCGTGGAGCAGATCACGGGTGTCGCGCAGCGAGAGACGATTCCGGATGCCGTCGTCCGCGGCGCCGATCAGATCGAAGTGATCGATCTTGCACCGCAATCGTTGCGGGATCGCCTCTCGGCGGGGTCGGTCTACCCGGCCGAACGCGTCGATGCGGCGTTGTCGAACTACTTCCGCCTCGGGAACCTGACAGCCCTCCGCGAACTCGCGCTCCTGTGGCTCGCCGACGAGGTCGACAGCGCGCTCAAGGCGTACCGGGCCGAGCACGGCATCGAGGGCACGTGGCAGGCGCGCGAGCGTGTCGTCGTCGCCCTCACGGGTGGCCCCGAGGGAGAGACGCTGCTGCGCCGCGGCGCTCGGATCGCCGCGCGGTCGGCCGGCGGCGAGCTCCTCGCCGTGCACGTCTCGACGCAGGACGGCCTGCGGATGGGGAGCCCCGGAGCGCTCGCGGCGCAGCGGGCGCTCGTGGAATCTCTCGGCGGCACCTACCACCAGGTCGTCGGTGACGACGTGCCCCGCGCACTCGTCGACTTCGCGCGGTCGGTCAATGCGACGCAGCTCGTCATCGGCGTCAGTCGTCGCGGCCGGTTCGCCGCCGCGTTCACGGGCCCGGGCATCGGCGCGACCGTCATCCGCGAGTCAGGCGACATCGACGTGCATATCGTGACGCACGCGTCGGCCGGCGGACTGACGCTCCCTCGTCTGTCCGGGGGCGCGCTGAGCGTCAAGCGGCGGCTCCTGGGCTTCGCGCTCGCCCTCGCCGCGGGACCGCTCCTCACGTGGCTGCTCGTGTCGATCCGCACGGAGGACACGATCACGACGGACGTGCTCGGGTATCAGCTGCTCGTCGTGCTCGTCGCGCTCGTCGGCGGCATCTGGCCCGCCCTCTTCGCCGCCGTCATGTCGGGACTCACGCTCAACTTCTTCTTCGTCGACCCGTTCTACACCGTCACCATCTCCGATCCCCGCAACGCGTGGGCGCTGGCGCTCTACGTCGTGATCGCCGTCTTGGTCAGCTTCGTCGTGGACCGCGCCGCACGCGCCGCCCGCATGGCGCGGCGTTCCGCGGCTGAATCCGACCTGCTGGCGACGGTCGCGGGCTCCGTCCTGCGCGGCGAGAGCGCGCTCCCGGCAATGATCAACCGGACGCGCGAATCGCTCGGTCTCGCAGGAGTACGGCTCGTCGGCGCCGACGGCGACATCCTGGCGGTCGACGGTGAGCCGGTTCGCGGCGGCGCCTTCGAAGCCATCCAGGTCGGCCCTCCCGGCACGACCCCCCGCGCCGTGCTGGAGCTGCACGGAAAGACACTGGATGCCTCCGACCGCCGGCTCGTCGATGCGATCGCCGCCCAGCTCTCCGCAGCGCTCGAGCACACCGATCTGACCGCGACAGCCCGCGAGGCGGACGCTCTTGCCGAGACGGACCAAGTGCGCTCCGCACTGCTCTCGGCGGTCAGCCACGACCTACGGCGTCCGCTCGCGGCAGCGGTTGCCGCGATCGGAGGGCTCCGCGCCGCAGGCCTCGAGCTGTCGGCATCCGATCGTGAAGAGCTTCTCGCGACGGCCGACGAGAGCCTCGCGACTCTGACCGCCCTCGTCACCGACCTGCTCGACGTCAGCCGCGTGGAAGCGGGTGTGCTGGCCGTGTCGCTGTCACCTGTCGACATGGCAGGCTGCGTGCTGGCGGCGCTCGACGAGCTCGGGCTCGGACCCGACGACGTCGAGCTCGCACTGGACCCCGACCTGCCGCCCGTGATGGCTGATCCCGTCCTCCTCCAGAGGGTTCTCGTGAACGTCCTCACGAACGCGCAGCGTCACAGCCCCGACGACGCGCGGGTGCTCGTGTCGACGAGTCGGCTCGGCGGAACGGCTCAGATCCGCATCGCCGATCGCGGTGCCGGCGTGCCACAAGAGCGACGGGACGACATGTTCTCGCCCTTCCAACGCCTGGGCGACAGCGACAACACGACGGGTCTCGGCCTCGGCCTCGCGCTCTCGCGCGGCTTCACCGAGGGAATGGGCGGTACGTTGACCCCTGAGGACACCCCGGGTGGTGGCCTCACGATGGTCATCGCCCTTGCCGTCGCCGGCGATGCGCCGGAGTATCGGGAGTCCGCCACGGAGGTCACCGCATGAAGATCCTCGTCGCCGACGACGACCCGCAGCTCGTGCGCGCGCTGCGCATCACGCTCGCAGCCCACGGGTACACCGTCGTGGCCGCCCCCGACGGCGCGGCGGCCATCGCGCTGGCCGCCAAGGAGCATCCCGATGTCGTCATGGTCGATCTGGGGATGCCGCGACTCGACGGCATGCGGGTCATCGAGGCGCTCCGAGGCTGGACGGATGCCCCGATCATCGTCGTCTCGGGCCGGACCGGGTCGGCGGACAAGGTCGATGCGCTCGACGCGGGAGCAGACGACTACGTCACGAAGCCCTTCCAGATCGACGAGCTGCTCGCACGACTGCGCGCGCTCGGCAGGCGTGCGGCGTCATCCGTCTCCGACCCTCTCGTCGCGTTCGGCGATGTCGAGATCGACCTGGCGACCAAGACCGTGCGCCGCGGCGGTCAGCCCGTGCACCTCACGCCGACCGAATGGCGGATGCTGGAGTTCCTCGCCCGCAATCCGGGGAGCCTCGTGACGCGGCAGACGCTGTTGAAGGAGATCTGGGGCACCGATCAGGTGAGCGACTCCGGATACCTGCGGCTGTACATGTCGCAGCTGCGGAAGAAGCTCGAAGTATCGCCGAGCATGCCCGTGCACCTCCTCACCGAGCAGGGCATGGGCTATCGCCTCGTCCTCGACGGCTAGGACTGCTCACTGTTGGAGCGCAGGCGGGTCCTCATCGTCCTGGGACAGGCGAACCTATTCGGAAGGATCCTCACTCCGCGTCTCCCCGCGCCGGGCTACCGGTTCGTCCTCGACGCGTGGCAGCCGGCCAAGCGCTGTCGTCTGACGAGCTCACACGAGTTCCACCGATCACCCGACATTGCAACGGGCGGCACCCTCTACGAACGGATCCCGTGAGAATTCGGGCGGCAGCCGTGCGGATTCCGTCAGGGTCGACTCCGGCCGTCTCGCTCCGGCGCACGATGGCTGTCATGCCTGCCCCATCGACGCTCGCTCCCACCGCCGCCCGTCGCACCACGTGGGGAGGCGCGAGTCCTACGACGCCCTCGCCGCGACGAACGCCCGTCCGTTCACGCGGCTCGGCACCGACCGCTGACCCCGACGCTCAGCCCAGCCCGTGGCGTTCTTCGCCCACGGGAGCGTCGCCCGCGACCGGCTTGCGGGAGAGTCCGACAGAACCAGACGTGGGATCCTTCGACAGCGCCGCAGCGACGGCGACCGACTCGTCGACGTCGGGGTACTGCGGCCGCAGCTGCACCGCATTCCGACGCTTGCTCTCGCGCTTCGCCTTGCGCGACGCGTAGATGAGGTTGAGTGCCTCGACGAGGATCGCGAAGGCCATCGGCGCGTAGATGAGCGCCTTGTCGATTTTGATGCCGAAGCCCTCGGCGATGAGGAACACACCGATCAGCATGAGGAACGCCAGCGCCAGCATCTTCACCGTCGGGTGGTTGTTGACGAACGCGAAGATGAAGCGCGCAGCGAAGAGCATGATCCCGAAGGCCAAGACGACGACCGTGATGATGACGATGAGGTTCTCGGTCATGCCGACGGCGGTGATCACCGAGTCGAGCGAGAACACGAGGTCGAGGATGAGGATCTGCGTGATGACCGATCCGAACGTGATCGCCTTGCGTCCGCCGCCGCCGTGCTCTTCTTCGGAGCCCTCGAGCTTGTGATGGATCTCGGTCACGGCCTTGTAGACGAGGAAGAGCCCGCCCGCGATCAGGATGAAGTCCTTGACCGAGAACCCCATCCCGAAGAGGGTGACGACGTCGTCCTTCAGGGTGATGATCCAGCCGGCGAAGAGGACCAGGATGACGCGCATGAGCATCGCGAGCGTGAGCCCGAGATTACGTGCCTTCGCCTGCTGCTCCTTGGGGAGCTTCGAGGCGAGGATCGAGATGAAGATGACGTTGTCGACCCCCAGCACGACCTCGAGCACGAAGAGCGTCAGGAAGACGGCGATGAGGTCGGGAGTGAAGGCGAAGGAGAAATCCACGCCCTCATCGTAGGGCCGCGGGATGCCGTCACCCCGCAGCCCTACGATGTGAGATCACGCGGGGATGAGTTCGCGCTCGAGGCGCGCGTAGCTCGCTTCCATGCCGTCGGTCATGCCTGTCGCGAGGACCATGTCGCGAGTCTCCTTGTCGGGGTACTCGATGAGGAGCGTGATGAGCGTCGCGCCGTCCTCTTCATAGAGGCTCAGATCGTTGAGCGTCGAGGGGAAGTCGGTGCCCGTCATGTGCTCCGTCGTCACGGCGCGGCGCGGTGGCTCGGAGACGAGCGTTTCGCCGTCGAACCCGAACGGCTCGCCCTCGGTGTCACCGACGGGCTCCCACGTGTACTGGTATCGGCCGCCGACCGAAGGGTCGACATCGCACACCGACATGCGCCATCCGTCGGGCCCGAGCATCCATTGGCGGAGCAGTTCGGGCTCCTGGTGTGCACGCCAGACAAGGTCGATCGGCCCTTCGATGAGGCGTGTGACCCGCACGTGCGTGTCGTCGAGGAGTTCGACCTGCGTGCCCTTGCCCTGCGCGTAGGCGCGGAGTCCTTCGAGGACACGGTCGAGCTGTCCCATCGCCATCGTCGCGCCCTCGACCATTCCCATGCCGACGAGCTGCTCGAGCGCCTCGGCCGAGGCGAAGTACGTCGTGCTGCGGAGTCGTGATCCTTCGGGAGTCGATTCGAACGCGAAGACCATGCGGCTCGCCGGCATATCGGTCGAGGGGTTTCCTTCCTCATCCGCGAAGGCATCGAGCACCGCGAACGACGATGACGGATCGATCTCGATGAACTCCCATGTGCCGCCACCGATCTCTCCGCGTGGGCCGGTCATGTAATAGTTCGCCCGCCCGCCGACCGTGAAGTCGAACGACGAGAACGTCGAGGGCCATCCGGGCGGGCCCCAGAAGCGCTCGAGCTGGCGCGGATCGGTGAAGACCGACCAGAGGCGGTCGACGGGTGCCGCGAAGTCGGCGGTCAGGGTCATCGTGAGCGCTTCGGGATCGGTGGTGACATCGGTGACAGGCATTGTCATGCTCCTTCTGGCGTGGGGTCGGTGGGTCGTGGGGGGTCGGGGGTCTCCGCGAGGAGGGCATCGAGGCGGTCGATCCGCTGACGCCAGAGTTCTTCATACCGGGCGAGCAGCGCGCGGGCTCGGGCGATCATGTTCGGATCCGCCCGGACAAGACGCTCGCGGCCCTCGGCGCGCTTGACGATGAGCTGCGCCGCCTCGAGAACCGAGACGTGTTTCTGCACCGCCGCGAACGACATGTCGTAGTCGGCGGCGAGCACCGAGATCGACAGTTCACCCGCGATCGTGCGTCGGAGGATGTCGCGTCGCGTGGCATCCGCAAACGCCTGGAAGACGCGGTCGATCTCGACATCGCTGAGCTCCTGATATGCAACCATTTGGTTGCACGTTAGCACTCGGATGCCGAGGCGACAACACCTATGTGCGTGCGCTGTCGAACTCTGCAGCTACGACGGCGACGAAGATGGCAAGAGCGACTCCCTCGCCCTCCAGCTGGAGGAGGCGCCTGACACCCAGTCACTGTGCCGCGTCGGCTCCGCGGGAGTCCTGTACGTCGACCTCGGCTTCACAGGCGACACGGTCTCCCGCCTTTCGGCACCCGCCAACGACTTCTCCGACATCTGAGTCACGTCGGGACCGACCGACCTTCGGGCTCTCGCTCGGGCAGGAGAGAGCCCACGAGGTGGGCGATGCCGTAGGCGTAGGCGTCGTCGAGATCACCGCCGAGACGGAAGGCCCCCGCGAGCTCCATCGTGACGAACCCCGTCGCCCACGCCGTCAGCAGCCGCGCGGCATCCAGAGCGTGGTCAGGTCCGACGGCAGCCGCGGTGGCGCGCAGCACCGGCGCGCTCGTCGCCGCGAGCTGCTCGGCATCCACCAGGGTGGTGAACAGCAGGCGGAATGACTCCGGTCGCTCGCGCCCGAAACGTCGAAAAGCGAGGAGCAGGTCGGCGAGTCGTCCGGATGCCTCACCCAGACGACGCGTCAGGTCGGCAGCTGCGGCACCCCCGACGAGACCCAGGAGCGTCTCGCGATCCCGCACGCGCTTGTACAGCGACGGCGCCTTCACACCGACCGCCTGCGCGACGGCCTGCATCGTGACGGCCGCAACGCCGCCCGATTCGAGCAGGCGTCCCGCCGCGTCGACGATCTCGCCGAGTGACGTTCTCTCCGGTGTCGGCATGATCCCTCCCATGGCTATGGATGTAAGCTATCATAGCTAATGTTCGTAGCCATCCTGATGAAGGGCTCGCCATGAGACTCACACCGTCGCTCCACCGCATCGGCAACGACATCGTCGCCGCGTACCTCATCGTCACCCCCGACGGCATCACCCTCGTCGACGCGGGCCTGCCGGGCCTGTACGCCGACCTCGAACGAGAGCTGGACCTGATCGGCCGGACGCTCGACGACATCCGCGGCGTCATCCTCACGCACGGCGACAGCGACCACGTCGGTTTCGCCGAGCGCCTCCGTCGCGAGAACGGCGTCCCGGTCTTCGTGCACGCCGCCGATGCCGATCGCGCCCGCGGGGGCGAGAAGCCGAAGACGGCAATGGGGCGCGTGCGCGTGGGGCCATTGCTGCGCTTCGCCGCATACGGCATCCGCAAGGGAATGCGGCCTCAATGGCTCACCGAGGTGCACGAGGTCGCCGACGGCGACGAGCTGAACCTCCCGGGTCGCCCTCGAGTGATCAGCATGCCCGGACACTCCCCCGGAAGCGTCGCCGTCTTCTCTCCCCTCGCACGCGCCGTCTTCGTGGGTGATGCCCTCACCACACGACACGTGCTGACGGGTCGCACGGGTCCCGGCCCCGCGCCGTTCACCGACGACCCCGCCGAGGCGCTCGCCTCACTCGCACGCATCGCGGATCTCGACGCCGAGTGGGTGCTTCCCGGACACGGTCCGGCCTTTCACGGCTCGCCGTCCGCCGCTGTCGAGGCCGTGCTGGCGGTGGCGCGGCGGTAGCACCGCGGACACGATTGCAGGCCAAGAGACCGGCACGACCTCGACATCGTTCCTTCCGCTGGGGTCGACGGTGCGCAGGCCCCAGCAACGACGCGAGCTCTGCGGTTCCGACCTAAGTATCAGATTAACTTTCGTCATGTTTCGCGCGATCTATTGATTGTTTTCGCGCGAATAGTGGACGAAACTATCGGCTCTCAGTAGCCTGGGCTGCACCGCGGGCACCGGGCATCGCCCGAATGCCCCCAACAAGGGAGTTGACATGTCACTGCGTTCTCGCTGTGCCGCCGTCGCCGTCGCCGTCGCTTTAGTGCTGTCGGGGACGAGTGCGGCTCAGGCGTCTACCGCCGACCCGGACGGGGATGATCTGCCGATCTTCACCTCGACAGGTCCGATCATCGATCCGCTGACGACCGAAACATGGAACCCGACGAAGGAGTACATCTTCCCCACGATCTTCCACGCCGGGAAGTACCTCGACGATCCGCTGGGCGAGTGGTACTTCTACTTCGGACCGCACGACAACCCGGGCGGTATCAACCTGATGTACTCCGACTCGCTCGACGGTCCGTGGACGTTCTATCGGGACAACCCCATCGTGACGAACACGTGGGAGCCGCACTACGACGTCTCCCACGTCGCCGCAGCCGATGTCATCTACAACGAGGACCTCGACAAGATCGTCATGTACTTCCACGGCGAGAACACCACCAGTCGCTACGCAACCAGTGATGACGGGGTCAACTTCGATTACGGCGACGTCATCATGACCACCTCTATGTTCGGCCAGAACTCCTCGGAGGTCTCCTACGGTCGCGTCTTCGCCAACCCGGAGGTGGATAACCCGGCATCGGATGTCCGCGGATACGCCTGGGCCCAGTACTTCATGGTCAACGATCGCGACAACACTCGGCGAGTAGGCCTCGCGGTCTCCCACGACGGCATCAGCTGGGAGCCGCGATCGGGTTGGGTCGCCGAGCCCAACGTCGTGACCGGCCCGAACATTGCGCCCTCCGGCTTCTGGCAGTACGACGGTCGCAACTACGTACTCTTCCATGGAAGCGTGGGGAAGATCTTCGCCAAGCGGGTCGACGAGAACCTGCGCTCGTACGGCGACACCGAGGTGCTGTACGTTCCCGATGTCGTGCCGCCCGAGGCGGGTCGGTCGTCGTCTCCGCGAATCATCGAGCATGACGGCAAGACCCACATGTTCTACGAGGCGGGTGTTCGCAGCCACACCACGATCTTCCACGCGGTGCTCGATCCCGACGGAGTGCGCGACCCGCTCAACGCCCGGCCCTTCGACCCCATGTACGAACAGTGCCAGGCGGCCGGATCGGATGAGTTCGAGGCTACGACCCTGGGAGACCAGTGGACCACCGTGGGCGGGACGACGGACAGCCCACGCCTCGAAGACGGGGCGCTCGTCCTCGACACGGCCGTCGCGACGACGACGAACTTCGGTCGCGCACCGACCGTGCGTCAGCAGCTGCCCGTCGGACAGACGTGGGAGTACACGACGGAGCTCGAGTTCAACCCGACGCAGATCCACCAGCAGGCGGGTCTCTTCCTGCACCGCGATGACCGCAACAACGCACGGGCCGTCTTCGGGTGGGCGCGTCAGGGTGGCGAGGCTTTCCAGTTGCGGTTCGACTTCACGTGGAAGAAGGACAACGTCGACCGCTTCAACACCTGGGTCTGGCAGGACGCGTACTTCCCCGGAGACACCGCGGGAGATCGGGTCTGGCTGCGCCTGACCAACAACGGCGAGTTCATCACGGCGTCGTTGTCGACGGACGGACGCGAGTTCCTCAAGCTCGGTCAGCCGATCGAGACGGCTGCCCTCGCCCCGACGACCATCGGGCTCGGTGCAGCGCGCAGCACGGCAGAGATCGCGGAGATCCCCGCCGCGTTCCACTGGTTCCGTGCCACGCCCAACGTCGACGATCCGCTCTCGTGCGACCCGCCGGAGGCGCATCGCGCACCGACCGTCAGCGGCTCGGTGTCGGGCCGGACTGTCACCCTGTCCGCCCAGCCGTTCGGAACCGCGACGATCGCGAACTTCGGCTACACGATCAATGGCGGGCGTTTCGTGACCTACACGGGTCCGTTCGAGGTGCCGGGTACCGAGGCGGTCAGGATCAACTTCAGCGCGCGAGACTCCTTCGGCGCGAAGTCCGAGGATGGCGAGCTCCAGGTCCCCGCTCGAGTGACCGACACTCGGCCTCCGGAGGTGCGCCTCACATCTCCGACGGCGCACGGACCGTTCTCCGTCTTCACTCCGATCATCGAAGCGAGCGACGAAGCGGGGCTCGCGAAGATTGTGGCTGATGTCTACGACGAAGCCGGCGCACTGGTCGAGTCGACCCAGACTGCGGCATCGGGCGCCACGTCCGCGACTCACACGGCAACGATCGTGCTGCCCGATGGTTCATACACGCTGCAGTACACGGCTCATGACCTGGCGGGCAATGTCGCTGAGACGCAGACGTTCGGGTTCACGACCGATTCGACGAAGCCGACCGCAACGATCAAGTCGGGCGCGCGATACACCGTGCAGACGGGCGACTCGTACGAGATCATCTCGTTCAAACTGTTCGACGCGCAGAAGATCGATCGAGTCGTTCTGAACGGCACCGTGAAGAATCTGACGGACGACGCGTGGTCGGACGTCAACTTCATCACTCCCGGTATGTTCGGCGCAGTCGCCGGTGTCAACACGATGACGGTGCACGACGTCGCGGGCAACACGCGGACCTACACATTCACGCTCAACTGAGTTCGAGAGATGGGGCGGTGGCCGGAAAGCCGGCTCACCGCCCCATTTCTCATCCTCTGAACGAGCAAAGACGGCTACAGGACGAGCTTGGCGGCACCGACGAGCGGGCTGTCACGGCCGAGCCGAGCCCGGAAGATCTGCGATCTGCTGAGGAACGGGTACGCCGCCGACGAATCGCGTGCCTCGCGTACGAGATCGATGTAGTCGGATGAGACCCCGGCGAAGCCACCGCCGATGACGACGACGTCGATGTCGAGAAGCGCCGCTGCGGATGCGACGGCCGCACCGACCGCAGCGGCGCTGCGCCGAACTGCACGCACAGCGATGAGATCTCCGGCGGCATACGATGCACCGAGATCAGTTCCCGTCTGTCCGGTCCAGCCCTGTGCTCGCGCCCACCGAACGATGTTCGGGCCGCTCGCGATCCGCTCCACCGTCGCATCGAGCCCGTGGACGCCGGCCGGGGTGAATCCCGCCACTTCGATCTGCCCGATGTGCCCACCATTGCCGGTGCCTCCGAGTATCGGCCCGGAACGCGTGATGATCCCTCCCCCGATTCCCGTGGAGACGACCATCCCGAGCATGGTGTCATTGTCACGCCCCGCACCCAGCCAATGCTCCGCAAGCGCGATGCACAAGCCGTCGAGGGCCAGCTCCACACGCCCAGCGGCGAGGTTGTCAGGCAACGTCGCACGGACGACGTCGACGATCGGGAACGTTCGGGCGCGGGGCATGTTCAGCGGGGATACGGTTCCGCGCACGGCATCCAGCGGGCCCGCACTCCCCACGCCGACACCCTCGACCGTCGCGCCACGAGGCACGTGCCGCGCCGCATGGTCGAGGACGGACGTGATCGCTCGGCCGAGGCTCGTGTGGTCTGAGCGAGGTCCGGTTTCGGACCGCGCTCGAGAGCCCTCCACGACGGCACCGCAGCCGTCGACCACGGCCGCTTCGACCTTCGTACCGCCCAGATCGATCGCGATGGCCACTCGCATAGGTGATCTTTCGCTCACGAGCCGGGGGGAGGCTCGTTCTCTCTCAGGACGGCATCCAGATGGGTGACGACGTAGGGCGCGTGAACCGACTCGGCAGAGAGCACGTCAGGACAGTGCACGCGGAAGGTGGCGGACTCCCCGGGAAGCAGAGTCTGGAATCCCCGGTCGACCGTCGCCTCAGGATGGATGCGATCCGGCTGCACGAGCACGCCCCGCAGGACCTCGCGCGCCACGACCGTGATCTCCAGACCGTCGGCCACGCTCATGACGTCGATCGTCTCGTTCGTCTGCGCAAGTGGAAGGTCCTTCGGGTCGGCATCCCACCAGTAGGCACGCCTGCCGCCCGCATCCGCCACGATGAGTTCGCCACGGGAGGGGCCGAAGGCCGTCAGGGCGGGGGTGAGGGCGACCGCACCAACCGAGCGCAGGGGGACGGTCGTGGAGGTGATCTGCTCCGCGAGAATTCGTCCGGAAGTGTCGATCCTCGTGAGTGTCACCGTCGCATCCCAATCGTGGTCCGTGTCGTTGACGACGTGCAGAACGAGATCGTCCTGATGCGGCTCGATCGTCAGGATGCGGTCGGCGAAGGTGTCGCGCAGGGCGAAGTAGAGCGGCTTGAGGCGCCCAGCGCCATCGATCGCCGCCCAAGAGGTGACGGGCCAGAGGTCGTTGAGCTGCCACACGACAGCCCCCGCCGTGTGCGGCCAGGACGATCGCCAGTGACGGATGCCGGTCGTCACCGCCTCCACCTGCGTCAGCTGCGCGAGATAGTGCCACGCGTCGAAAGATGCCGGCTCGGGAAGGTGACGTGCGATGCCTCGCGCGAGCTTGCCATTGCCGTCCTCCGCCTTCTGGTGGTGGAGGACACCGGGAGAGTCAGGCGCGAGCGGATCATCGCTGATCGCATCACGCAGCGTTCGCCACGCCGGCGGGGACTGCCATCCGAACTCCGCCATGAAGCGCGGTCGCGTGGTCCGGTAGTCCACATAGTCGACTTCGTTCCAGACCTCCCACGAGTGCATCGTCTCGTGATCCGGATCGTTGGGATGGTGGACCCAGCTCCCCGACCACGGACTACCCGCCGAATACGGACGGGAGGGGTCGAGTTCCGCGACGATCTCCGGCAGCCACTCGCGATAGTAGCGCTCGCCCCACGTGAGAGTCCCGCCCTCCATATCTGCCCAGTTCTTCTCTTCGTGCAACCACAGGTTCTCGTTGTTGCCGTTCCAGAGGATCAGGCTGGGGTGTCCGGCAAGGCGACTGACGTTGTCACGCGCTTCCGCGAGAACCTCGGACCGGATCGGCTCCTCCTCGGGGTACGCCGCGCATGAGAAGAGGAAGTCCTGCCAGACGAGGATGCCCTGTTCGTCGCAGATGTCGTAGAAGTCGTCGCTCTCGTAAATGCCGCCGCCCCAGACGCGCACGAAGTTCACGTTCGCGTCACGGGCCTGAGCCAGCCGCCGCGCATAGTCAGAGCGCGAGAGCGTGCCCGGCAGGACGCTTTCGGGAATCCAGTTGACGCCCTTGATGAAGACGGGTGTCCCATTGATCGCGAAGGTGAACCGCGTGCCTGACGCGTCAGGCGACCGGTCGAGTTCGATGCGCCGGAAGCCCACCCGGGTCGACCGCGAGTCCAGGATGTCATCGCCGTCGCGCAGCGTCACGTCGAGAGCGTACAGATGAGGATCGCCGTAGCCGCGAGGGTTCCACGGGACGGCCCCGTCCACCTCGATGTCGACGACGACGTCTCCCCGACCGGTCTTCACACGCACGACCGTCTCGATGTCTGCGATGCGAACCACGAGGTCGATGTCGTGATCGCGACCTCGCTCGGTGCGCTCGATCTCGACATGCAGGGAAAGCGTTCCCGTCGTGCCATCGAAGTCGGTCAGAGGCCTCAACTCGGCGATGCGCGCCGTGCTCCATGACTCGAGCCGCGCACCACGCCAGACACCCGCCGTGACGAGGGTGAGCCCCCAGTCCCACCCGAAACTGCACGCCATCTTCCTCAGGAAGTTGAACGGCTCGGGATAGTAGGAGTTCGGGCGGGTGCCGAGCGCTGCTTCCACGCGCTCTGCCTCGGTGTATGCCGATGTGAAGTGCAGTGCGAGTGAACTCGCGCTGCGAGCAGTCTCGGTCACATCGAAGCGGTACCGGCGGTGCATGTTGCGCGTCGCGCCGACCTCCCTGCCATCGAGCTCGATCCTCGCAACGGTGTCGACACCGTCGAACACGAGATCGGTGCGCTCCGCGTCGTCGACGAACGGGGGCAGAGTGCGGGTGAGAATCCAGTCCGCGCGACCGACCCAGGCGACGACAAGCTCGTTGGCGTCGAGGTTCGGATCCAGGATGAGGCCAGCCTCCAGCAGATCCGCATGGACAGCCCCCGGCACGGTGGCCGGGATGTCCTGCCCGACGAGCGCTTCCGCCTGCGGGCTCAGGTCGGACGGACCTTCCGGATCGACTCGAAGCGTCCACGCTCCGCCGAGATCCTGTGTGCGAAGCATGGCTCCGATACCTCCTGTAGGGCTACTTGAGTCCGGTCCGCGAGAGGCTCTCGACGAACTGACGCTGGGCGAAGAGGAAGACGATGAGCATGGGTATGACCGTGAGCGTCGTCGCCGCGAGCTGGGTGCTCCACATGGGTTCGCCGTACATGTCCTGGTATCGCGTGAGTCCGACACCCACGGTCAGCATCTCCGGCGTCTTCAAGAAGATCAGCGCTTCGAAATAGGTGTTGAACGACTTCAGGAACTGGAGGATCGCGACGGTGGCGATCGCCGGGCCGGCAAGCGGCATGGCGATGCGCCAGAAGATCTGCAGCCGGCCGAGCCCGTCGAGTCTCGCTGCCTCCTCGATCTCCGCGGGGAGCCCGAGGAAGAACTGGCGGAAGACGAATGTCGCGACGATTCCGCCGGAGCCGAAGACCGGAAGGAGGATGAGGGGCCAATGGGTGTCGATGAGGCCCAGATCACTCGCCCATCGAAAGATGGGGATCACGGTGACCTCCGGCGGCAGCATCATTCCCGACAGCAGCAGGAGGAACAAACCTCCCGCGAACGGGAAGCGGATCCGAGCGAAGGCGTAGCCCGCGAGCGCGGCCACCACGATCGTGAGCAAGGTGACGACGACGGCGATGTAGAGCGAGTTGGCGTACTGCTGGAGGAAGGGGTTCTCCGTGAAGACTTTCGGCCAGGCATCCAGCGTCCACCGATCGGGCAGCAGACGGGGCGGAACGGCGAAGATCTCGCTTGCAGGCTTGAAGGACGAGAAGACCATCCACAGGATCGGGTAGATGAACGGGATCGCCGCGACGACGAGAAGGACATAGAGCACCGCCTTGGATGTGCGTGATCGCACTCGGTACTGCTGCGACGTCAGGCTCCGAGGAGGACGTTTCGATCGGAGCGGGGGTACCGTCGGCGGCGGGAGTGCGGCAGTGCGTGACGGGTTCACCACCGTGGGCGCCTCAGACTTCATCGTGGACCCATACCTTTCGCAGTCGCCACTGCACTGCCGTCAGCGCCAGCACGATGACGAAGAGAACGACTCCGAGAGTGCTGCCGTAGCCGAAGTCCTGCCGCTCGAATGCGGTCTGGTACATGTAGTACGAGAGGACGAGGGTCGAGTTGCTGGGTCCGCCCTGAGTGAGCACCTGAATCGGCGCGAAGACATCGAGCGCTCCGATCGAGGTGAGGATCATCACGAGCAGCAGAGTCGGCGACAGCATCGGCAAGACGACCGACCAGAAGATCCGCCAGTTGCTTGCGCCGTCGATGCGCGCAGCCTCTTTGAGCTCGGACGGAACACCCTGCAGGGCCGCCAGAAACAGGACCATGTTCATGCCGACGCCCTTGAACACCTGGACGATGACCACGGCGTACAGTGCGGTGTTCGGATCCCGCAGCCAGTTCGGGCCTTCGACCCCCACCATGGCGAGGAAGCCGTTGATTCCGCCGTTGGAGGCGAGGAGGAACTGCCAGATGATGACCCAAGCGACAACCGCAACCACGACGGGCGCGAAGTAGATCGCGCGGAAGGCGCTGACGCCTCGGAGACGCTGGTTCACCAGGAGCGCCAAGAGCATCGCGAGCACGATGTTCACGATCATCAGCGTGGCCATGAACAGCCCTGTGACACCCAGAGACTTCGCGGCGACCGCGTCGTTCACGAGCCGCGCGTAGTTGCCCAGCCCGATGAACTCGAACGATCCGGTGAAGACGTCCCAGTCATGGAGGCTGTACCAGATCACCGAGATGAAGGGGATGAGGCAGAGCACGATGACGCCGATCACCATCGGAGACACGAAGGCGAGTCCGATGTGCGCCTCGGGGAACTTTCGCTGCCGCCGGAACGTGCCGGAAGGATCACCGGCCCGAGGTTGACTCTTCGCATCCGTGGGGCGGCCGCCGCGGTGAGGTTTCACCGCAGCGACCGCACGATTGACCGACGTCATCGACAATCCCTGCTCAGCCTTCGAGGAGGGGGGTGATCTGCTCGCAGATGTCCGTCGTCACGGCTGCGACATCAGCATCCGGCATCCACAGCGCATCGAAGGCCGTCTGCACCAGCGGAGCGATGCTGCTCATGTTCGCATGCGGCGCCTTGATCTGAGCGTTCGGCACGACATCGATGATGGTGCGCTGGACGTCTTCGGGCTTGATCGCGGGTGCGGCCTGCGCGAACGTCTCGAGGGTGAGCAACGACTCACGCGGCGGCGGGAAGAACTGAGCGAGCTTGGCCGAGTTCTCCGGGTTGGTGAAGTAGGCGAGGAAGTCGGCTGCCGCCTCAGGGTGCTCGCTCTTCGCGATGACTCCGATCCCGGCCTGGCCCACGGCACCAGAGGGGCCGGCGGGCCCGTCAGGCAGAGGCAGGAAGTCCCATTCCATCGCCGGATCGATCGCCCCGGACGCGCTGAGCTGCGCGGTCATCATGACGGCACCGCCGGAGTTGAAGTCGAATGTCTCGCCCGGCTTCACGAATGCCGACTGCTCGTAGATCGCGTCGTTGTACCACTGCAACGCATCACTCATCTCGGGGCTCGTGAACTCGCACGTCGCTCCGTCGGAGCTCCACGGCTGCGCGCCCCACCCGGTCCAGACAGTGCTCAGATTGTCCCAGGCGACGTCGGGTCGATTGCCTTGCGGGAACATGATCGGGCCCACACCATCGCCGGCCTGCGCTGATGCCGCAGCGGCGATCTCCGCCGCTGCGTCCCAGGTCCATTCGCCTTCGTCGACGAGGGCGCTCGGCTGCTCGAGCCCAGCGGCATCCACCAGTCCGCGGTTGACATACATACCGAAGGGGCTATTCGAGAAGGGGTAGGCGAAGACCTCGTCATCGGCGCTCCACCGCTCCATCGCGCCCGGGATGAGATCGCCGATGTCGTAACCGTCTGCGGCCTCGAGCGCCGGGCTCAGCGGGTAGAGCACTCCGCTTTCGACGAACTGCTTGCCGTTGGCCTCGGGAATCCACGCGAGGTCAGGTGTGTCTCCCCCGGCGATCTGCGTCGTGAGCGCGGTGAGATAGTCCCCGCTGAGCGTCTCGAACGTCACCGAGGAGACGGTCTCGGGATTGGCTGCGACGTAGGCCTCCCCGATCTCGTTGAACAGTGCGAGGTGGTTCTCGTTGGCCGACCAGATCGTCATCGTGAGATCGACCGGACCTTCCTCGGCCGGGGCGGACGTTCCCGAGCATCCGGCCAGGGCAATGGCCAGGCCTGCTCCGAGCACCACCGCGATGGGCTTGATCTTCCTCACGATTCTCCTTCGGACCGATGTTGCTGTGTTTCGTCCGTCGTGACGGACGGCGCTTCGGATGCGCTCACGGCGAGCCTAGATCACGTTCGCGAAAGTAGCAATACAAATTCTCGGGATTTTCCACACCGGTTTTACGATACTTTCGTAACAGCGCGCGTCGATACGCTGCGCGGCGGATGAGGTGCCCGTGAGAGTGTGTTCGCCGCTCATACCGCGAACGCGCAGACCGGCGCGACGACGCGTGGCACTGACCGGTCCCGGTCGGACCGACGCAGGTTACGGGCGGGGAGGCGCGGCGGTGGAGCCCCGCACGACGATCGACGTCGCGAGGACGGCGTCGCGGCTCACCAGCGGCCGATTCTCGATGAGTGCGAGAGCCATGGTCACGGCAACGGCGCCCATCTCCGCCAGCGGCTGGGCGATCGTCGTCAGCGGCGGCGAGGTCATCGACGCTGCCGCGAGATTGTCGAATCCGATGACACTGACATCCTCGGGAACGCGTAGGCCCAGTTGCCGAGCCGCCTCGATCGCTCCCATCGCCTGTCGATCGCTCGCGGCGAAGATCGCCGTCGGCCGGTCGTCCAAAGTGAGCACGTTCCGGGCCTGGCTCACACCCGCGTCGTAGTCGAAGGTTCCCGGCACGACGAGTGCAGGATCGACAGGGATCTTCGCCTCGTCGAGGGCATCCCGGAAGCCCGAGAGCCGGGCCCGCGCGACGAGCGTGTCCTCCGGACCCGCGAGCATGGCGATACGACGGTGGCCCAGCTCGATGAGATGCTTCGCGGCATTCACCCCTCCGGCCCAGTCTGCAGCTCCGACGCTGGGAGCACCGAGATTGGCGGTGTCGCGCGGATACACGACGACGAGGGGAACGCCTTGTGCCTCGAGCTGCTTCTGCTGATCGATGCTCAAGGCAGAGCTCAGGGCGATGACCGCGCGTGTAACTCGCGGAGTGAACTGCTCGAGCCAGTCGTCTTCAGGGTCGTTGTCCCCGTGCTGCACGAGCGAGATCTGGATGCCCTGCTTTTGAGCTTCGGCGAGCGCCCCGGCCAGGAATTCCACGTTCGTCGACATCGGGATCGCCCGCACCAGGATGGTGACCGTGGGCGGAGTCTTGCGCTTACGTCGAGGCACATACTGGCTGCTTTGGAGAATCTCCGCGACGCGGGCGCGCGTCGCCTCTCCGACGTCGCTGCCGCCGTTCGCGACCTTGGAGACGGTCGAGATCGATACCCCGGCGAGCTCGGCGACCTCAGCCATGCTGGGACCGCGTGTACGGCTCATCGTCGCCTGACCCCTCGACTTGGGCATGAGACCTTCCCTGCCGCCGCTCAGTTTAGGGGATCGTTCCCGTCAGAACCGATGCCGTTCTCGCGAATCTCCGCCGTCTACTTGCGCACCTCTTCGAAGTGCTCGGCGTCCGGACCTGCAGCCCAGAGCATTCCTTCCGGCCACCTCAGCTGCACGCCACGACCTTCGAGGTGATGCTGGAACGCGGCGAGCCGCGCAGGCTCGCCCGCAACGGCGTGGGGCTCCGTGCGCTCCGCGAGGCAGTACGCGACGAGCGCGCCCGCGGCTTCTCCGATGCTCCACTCCACAGGGTGCAGGCGGTAGCACCCGTTGGTGATCTGCGTCGTGCCGATGTTCTTGCACGCGGGAAGAAGATTGCGTACGCGGCGAGGAATCAGGGCCGAAAGCGGGATCTCGAACGGATGCGGAATGTCGCCGAGCCACAGCGTGCCGCGGGTGCTCGGATGCCGGTCGATCCAGTAGTAATGGCCGGTGCCCACGGTATCCGGATAGTGCTCCGCGCCCCGATCTCCTCGGATCGTGGCCGAGACGTCCTGCTCGACGATGGTGCGCAGCGCGAGGATGCGGCGCGACTCCCGGATGTACGGCATCATGGCGAACCCGTCCTGCGTGCCTGCGACGTCGGGGCGCAGGCGGAGGCCCGGCCATCCCGTGCCGCCGTCAGGTCGAGGAGCCTCGGTCTGCAGCCAATAGAGCAGAGACTTCGCCAGCTCCTTGGACTCACGCCAATGCTCGGCCGCATCCGCGACTCCGAACAGCGGGCCGCCGACGTAGTCGTTCATCGGCCAGTTGACGATGGTGATGTCGCTGGGGATGTATCCCTCGCGGAACTGACGGCGCGCCGCGATCCGCCGATAGGTCCACAAGTCCGGGGCCGGCCCCATGTGGCGGTGATCGAGATCGATCGCGAAGGGGTCGTCGTCTGCATTGACGTCGAGACGCCAGGTCCTCCGCGCGGTTCCATCGGGATTCACGTTGGCGCGGAAGTCGAGGACGGGAAGCCCGTGGCGATGCGCGGGCGACCATGCCACATGCCGCTCGTACGATGCGGGCTTGTCGATGGTGAAGTCACCGCCGTCGATGTGATCGACCGCGAAGCACCACGTGACGCTCTGCATGTCCGTCGGATCCGCGGTGAGGGCCGCGTTGGGCTCGCCCGTCTGATCCCTCGCCTCGCGACCGCTCACATGCTCTACGCCGCCGAGTTCGAGAAGGTCGCCGAGTTCGGTCGCGTCGAGGAAGTACACGCCAGTGACGATCGTCTCTCCCCCGTCGTGGACGCCCCGAACCGTCACGGAGGTGATGATGTCGCCGTCCGTGGAGGCGGCGACCGGCTCGACGCCCATCAGGACGGTGAGCTGTCCATTCATCCGATACGGCAAGAGCATGTCGTCGATGACGGCGACGATCACTCGCGGATCGACGGACAGCGGGGTCACCCACCCCGCGCCCGGGTTGAGGTGCTGGTCGGCAGCAGCCTCGGGCGTGAGCGGGAAGTGATTCCTATAGAAGTCGCGCAACACGGTTCGGAAGTGGCGGTAGCTGCGGTTCGCGCCGGTGTCTTCGATGAAGTGATGCTCGTCCGACGGTACGAGCTGACTCGTGAGCTGCCCCCCGAGCCAGGCTGTCGATTCGGTCATGACGACAGAGCGACCCGCCTGGAGCGCAGCCAGTGCTGCCGAGACGCCTCCGACCCCGCCTCCGATGATGGCGATGTCGGCGTGGATCTCCTGAGACATGGGGCTCGCTTTCTGGGAACGTGCGCGGTGGTGACTCCAGAGCGCGCGACCTGTTGGTACAGAAGTCGACCCTATCCGATCTTCGCAAATTTCGCCCGCTGTTTTCGCGATTTGAGTTATACAGTTTCGTTGTTCACGTCAACCCCGTGGGCAACTGCGTCGTTTCGTTACGCCGGACTTTGTCGCGCCACACCACCTGCCCAAGCTGGGGGGTATGCCCGAACAGATCGACGTCCTGACGCGCGTGCCCGCCGCCGGCGTGCAGGTTGTCGACGTCGAGCGCACCTTCACGACGAAGGAGGGGCCGCGCACCGTCCTGCAGGGCTTGAGCCTCGACGTGACGCCCGGCGAGATCATCGCCGTCGTCGGGCCGTCGGGATGCGGCAAGTCGACGCTGCTCCGACTGATCGGCGGACTCGACTCCCCCACCGCGGGCACGATCAGGCTCGACGGCGAAGAGGTGCACGCGCACGACGACTCCACCGCCATCGCGTTCCAAGAACCGCGCCTGCTGCCGTGGCGCACGATCGCGCAGAACGTCGCGCTCGGCCTGCCCCACGGAGTCCGCGGTCGCGCGGCGAAGGATCGCGTGTCTGAGCTCCTCGAACTCGTCGGCCTCACCCATGCAGCGACGCAGCGTCCGCGTGAAGTGTCGGGCGGGATGGCCCAGCGTGCGTCGCTCGCCCGCGCCCTCGCTCGGAGCCCGCGCGTGCTGCTGCTCGACGAGCCGTTCGGCGCCCTCGACGCGCTCACGCGGCTCAAGATGCACGACCTGCTCCTCGACATCCATCGCGCGCAGCCGACGACGATCGTGCTCGTCACGCACGACGTCGAAGAAGCCCTGTACCTCGCCGATCACGTTCTGATGCTGCGCAATCTGCAGGCCGCGCAGACGGAGCCCGACCGGCCACGCGCCAAGGTCGTGGCGCTCGGATCCTCCTCCGGCCTCGGGGCCCTCGGGCGCGCGAGCACGCACGAGGCCGTGCCGGGTGCCGAGGGCGACGGGCGCCGCGCGACCGGCTCGATCGGCCGCTTCGTCTCCGTGCCCAGCACCCGCCCGCGAGACCGCGGCGCCCGCAGCTTCACCGACCTTCGCGCGAGCCTGCTCGACGGGCTCGGCGTACACAAGACCACCACCAAGGAGAACGCATGAACACCCTCGCCAGACGAATCACCGCTGCTGTCGCCGTCGCGGGCACGATGACCCTCGTCATGACCGGATGCGTTCAGGGTGAGAACGCCGCCGCGGGCGACTCCGGCGCGAGCGAGGGCAGTGAGTGGTCGACGGCCGAGCTGTCGCTCGATTGGGCGACGTACAACCCGCTGAGCCTCGTCGTGAAGGACCAGGGACTCATCGAAGAGGCGCTCGGCGACTCCGTCACGGTCGAGTGGCTGCAGTCCGCCGGAAGCAACAAGGCCAACGAACTCCTGCGCTCGGGAGCGATCGACGTCGGTTCGACGGCGGGCTCGGCGGCCCTGCTGGCTCGCGCGAACGGCTCCCCCATCAAGGTCATCGACATCTACTCGCAGCCCGAGTGGTCGGCCATCGTGGTGGGTGCGGACAGCGAGATCACCGAGGTCTCCGAACTCGCGGGCACCTCGGTCGCCGCGACCAAGGGCACCGACCCCTACTTCTTCCTGCTCCAGGCGCTCGGCGAGGCGGGCCTCACGATCGACGACGTCGAGGTGCAGAACGTCCAGCACGCCGACGGTCGCGCACTCCTCGAGGGCGGTTCGGTGCAGGCCTGGGCGGGGCTCGACCCGATCATGGCGGCTGCCGAGGTCGAGTCGGGGGCGAAGCTCATTTACCGCAACGTCGACTTCAACACGTACGGCTTCCTCAACGCGACCGAGGACTTCATCGAGAACCACGCGGATGTCGCGCAGGTCGTCGTCGACGCCTACGAAGAGGCGCGCGTCTGGGCTCTGGAGAACCCCGAGGAGCTGGCCCAGCTTCTCGCCGACGCCGCCTCGATCGACATCGAGGTCGCCCGCACCGTCATCACCGAGCGCTCGAATCTCGACGTCTCAGGCGTTCCCGGAGACGCGCAGATCGCCGTCCTCGAAACGATCGCGCCGGTCATCGTCGAGTCCGGCGACGTCCAGGGCGGTCAGCAGTCCGTCGACGACGCGATCGCGAGCATCGTCTTCAGCGACTTCGCGGAGAAGGCGACCGAGTGACCTCGAACACCACCACGACCACAGGGGCGGCCGCGCAACAGCGAACGCCCCTGTGGTCGCGTACGTCGGTGAAGATCGCGGGCGGATTCCTCGTACCGCTCGTCATCCTCACGGCGTGGCAGGTCGTCACGACGACAGGAATCGTCCCGCCGTACCTGCTTCCTCCGCCGATCTCGGTCGTCGAAGCCGCCGTCGAGCTCATCGAACGCGGCGAACTCTGGCTGCACATCGCGATCTCTGTGCAGCGCGTCTTCATCGGCTTCCTCTTCGGAACGATCATCGCGCTCGCTTTCGCGGCGATCGTCGGGCTCTCGCGCGCGGGCAACGTCCTGTTCGCCCCGATCCTCGTGGCACTTCGCGCCGTGCCGTCGCTCGCGTGGGTGCCCCTCCTCATCCTGTGGCTGCACGTCGGCGAGGAGTCGAAGATCACGCTCATCGCGATCGGCGCCTTCTTCCCCGTCTACACGACGGTGGCCGACGCGTTGCGGCACGTGGATCCGCACCTCGTCGAGGCCGGGCGCACCTTCGGACTGCGCGGCTGGTCGCTCTTCCGCACGGTCCAGCTGCCCGCCGTCGTCCCCTCCGTGGTCTCGGGGTTGCGTCTCGGGCTTGCGCAGGCGTGGCTGTTCCTCGTCGCGGCGGAACTCCTCGGCGCCTCGATGGGTCTTGGATGGATGCTGAGCGACTCGCAGACCACCGGACGACTCGACCGCATCATCCTGGCGATCGTCCTCCTGGCGCTCCTCGGCACGATCACGAACGGCATCCTGGTGCTGTTCGAACGGGCGGTGCTGAAGCGGTGGCTGTGACAGAAGAAGCGCGCCTCGGCGAGTCGCGCACCTTTCCCGCGCCCGCGACGTTCGCCGCCCAGGCGAACGTCGACGATTCGGTCTACGCCACCGCCAACGCAGACCCGATCGGTTTCTGGGAGCGGGCGGCCGAGCGTCTCGACTGGGCAGAGCCGTGGCACACGGCGCACACCTGGTCGCCGCCCGTGGAGGGTCCCGAGGGACTGACCGTGCCGAAGGCGACGTGGTTCGACGGCGGCAGGCTCAACGTCGCCGTCAACTGCGTCGACCGCCACGTCGAGGCGGGCCGCGGCGAGAAGGTGGCTCTGCACTTCGAGGGCGAGCCCGGCGACCGCACCGCCGTCACGTACGAAGACCTGCAGCGCCGCGTCGCGCGCGCCGCGAACGGACTCACGGCTCTCGGCATCGGCCCCGGGGACCGTGTCGTCGTCTACCTCCCCGTGCTCATCGAGACCGTCGTGATCGCCCTGGCGTGCGCGCGGATCGGCGCCGTGCACTCGCTCGTCTTCGGAGGCTTCTCGGCCGAGGCCGTGCGCTTCCGTCTCGAGGACACCGGCGCGAAGCTCCTCGTCACGACAGACGGCCAGAGCCGCCGCGGCCGTCAGGTGGAGGTCAAGTCGGCCGCCGACATCGCGGCCGCCGACCTTCCGGCACTGGAGCACGTGCTCGTCGTGCGACGCACCGGCCAGGACATCGCGTGGACGGAAGGGCGCGATGTTTGGTGGCACGAAGCGATCGACACACAGCCGGACACACACGATCCGCAGGCGTTCGACTCCGAGCATCCGCTCTTCATCATCTACACCTCGGGAACGACGGGAAAGCCCAAGGGCCTCGTGCACACCTCCGGCGGATACCTGACGCACGCGAGCTGGGCGCACTGGGCGCACTTCGACGCGAAGCCCGATGACGTGCACTGGTGCACGGCCGACCTCGCATGGGTCACGGCCCACACGTACGAGATCTACGGACCGCTCTCGAACGGACTGACGCAGGTCATCTACGAGGGCACCCCCGATGCCCCGAACCGCGAACGGCACCTCGAGATCATCGAACGGTACGGCGTGACGGTCTACTACACGGCTCCCACGCTCATCCGAACGTTCATGACGTGGTTCGGCGACGACCTCCCGGCGGGGCACGACCTGTCCAGCATCCGTCTTCTCGGCACCGTCGGCGAAGCGATCAATCCGGAGGCCTGGGTCTGGTTCCGCCGCAACTTCGGGCGCGATGAGACACCCGTCGTCGACACGTGGTGGCAGTCCGAGACGGGCGCCGCGATGATCGCACCACTCCCGGGCGTCACGACGCTCAAGCCCGGCTCGGCGACCGTGGCGCTTCCGGGCATCGACATGGCCGTCGTCGACGAGCGCGGCGAACCCGTCGCCCCCGGACGCTCGGGCACCCTCGTCGCGCGCCGCCCGTGGCCGGGCATGGCACGCACCGTGTGGGGCGATCCGCTCCGGTACCGCGATTCGTACTGGGCTCCCTTCGCGGGTCACGGCGAGCACGGCGGCTATTACGTCGCCGGCGACGGCGCCACGATCGACGCCGACGGGTACATCTGGATCCTCGGACGCCTCGACGACGTCGTGAACGTCTCGGGCCACCGCCTCTCGACGATCGAGATAGAGTCGTCGCTCGTGGCGCATCCGGCTGTCGGCGAAGCCGGCGTGACGGGAATCGCCGATCCCCTGACCGGCCACGCCGTCGCCGCATTCGTCGTCGACGGTGCGGCAGGTGCAGCCGACCACGATGAGCTTCGTGCGCAGGTCGCGCGAGACATCGGGCCGATTGCGAAACCCAAGATCATCGTGCGCGTGCCGGAGCTGCCGAAGACCCGGTCAGGCAAGATCCTGCGGCGGCTGCTGGCGCAGCTGTGGCAGGGCGACGCGCTCGGCGACACCACCAGCTTGCAGAACCCCTGGGCCGTCGACGGCGTGCGAGAAGCCGTCCGCGTGGCCCGACAGAAGGAGACGACATGAGCGAGCACCAGTTCGGGTTCCGCACCCGAGCCCTCCACGCGGGTGGAACACCCGACGCGGCGACGGGCGCGCGCGCCGTGCCGATCTACCAGACGACGTCGTTCGTCTTCGACAGCGCGAAGGATGCCGCGAACCTCTTCGCCCTGCAGAAGTACGGCAACATCTACTCGCGCATCGGCAACCCGACGGTCGCCGCCCTGGAAGAGCGCCTCGCGTCGCTCGAGGGCGGCATCGGCGCGGTCGCGACGGCCAGCGGCATGTCGGCCGAGTTCATCACGTTCGCCGCCCTCGTCGGCCAGGGCGACCACATCGTCGCGTCGGCGCAGCTCTACGGCGGAACCGTGACGCAGCTCGATGTGACGCTGCGGCGGTTCGGCGTCGACACGACGTTCGTCGCGAGCTCCGATCCCGAGGAGTTCCGCAAGGCCATCCGCGCCAACACGAAGGTGCTCTACGTCGAGATGATCGGCAACCCGGGTGGTGAGATCGCCGACATCGAAGGCCTCGCCGCCGTCGCGCACGACGCCGGCATCCCGCTCGTCGTCGACTCGACGCTCGCGACCCCCTACCTCGCCCGACCGATCGAGCACGGTGCGGACATCGTCATCCATTCCGTCACGAAGTTCCTCGGGGGCCACGGCACGACGCTCGGCGGCATCGTCGTCGAGGCGGGAACGTTCAACTGGGGCAACGGCAAGTTCCCGTCGATGACGGAGCCGGTCGAGTCCTACGGCGGCATCCGCTGGTGGGACAACTTCGGCGAGTACGGCTTCCTCACGAAGCTCCGCACCGAGCAGCTGCGCGACATCGGACCCTCGCTCAGCCCGCAGTCCGCCTTCAACCTGCTGCAGGGCGTCGAGACGCTTCCGCAGCGGATCGACGCGCACATCGCGAACGCGCGCGTCGTCGCGGAATGGCTCGCGAACGACCCGCGCGTCTCGTTCGTCACGTGGGCGGGACTCGAAGGCCACCCGCACCAGGAACGTGCCCAGAAGTACCTTCCGCTCGGTCCTGGATCGGTCTTCGCCTTCGGCGTGCGTCCTTCGGGCGACTTCGGATCGGACGAGGAGCGCCTCCAGGCCGCTCGCGCGACCGGCGAGAAGGTCATCGAGTCGCTGCAGTTGGCGAGCCACCTCGCCAACATCGGCGACGCGCGGACGCTCGTGATCCATCCCGCGTCGACGACGCACCAGCAGCTGACACCCGCGCAGCTCGACGCAGCGGGCGTTCCCGCCGACCTCATCCGGATCTCCGTGGGGCTGGAAGATCCCGAGGACATCCTGTGGGATCTCGATCAGGCCCTCACCCTCGCGACAGGAGAGCAGCGATGAGCGACTCGTGCACCATTCCCGCACCCGAGCCCGCCGACGCGTGCGCGCTTCCGATCCCGCAGACGGATGCCGCCGGGGGTGACCGCACGTGGCAGAGTCCGAATGCGCCGGCGCGGCTCGGACTCCTCCGCCGCGCGACGTCCGTCGCGATCGTGGGCGCCTCCGACAATCCCGCTCGGGCGAGCTACTTCGTCGGGACCTACCTGCTGTCGAGCTCGCCGTACGACGTCTACTTCGTCAATCCGCGCGCCGACGAGATCCTCGGGCACAAGGCGTACGCGTCACTGGCCGATCTTCCCGTCGTCCCCGACATCGTCGATGTGTTCCGCAAGGATGCCGATCTGCCCGGCGTCGCACGCGAGGCGGTCGCGGTCGGCGCGAAGGCGCTGTGGCTGCAGCTCGGCTCGTGGAACGAGGAGGCTGCGGCCATCGCGGAGGCGGCCGGGCTCGAGGTCGTCATGGACCGCTGCATCAAGATCGAGCATGCGCGCTTCCACGGCGGGCTTCACCTCGCGGGCTTCGACACCGGCGTCATCTCGTCGAAGCGCCAGGTCGTCGCCGCGCGGTAGCCTCGCGAGGTCGGCTCAGGCGTCGACGCGGGTGGCCTCGGTCTCGGCGTCGAGAGCTGCGGCCGCTTTCACGTCGGCGCGCCGACCCGCTTCGGCGAGCGCGAGTCCCGATGCGCTGGCCGAGAGCAGGTGCGTGAGCGCCCGCGTGAGGGCGCGGAATCCCTCCGCCGCGACCGCCACATCGGGTGCGGAGTGGTCGATGCCGAGTTGCGTGAGCGCGTCGCTGATCGCACCCGCCGCGAGATAGTCCTCGACGGCGAAGCATCCGTCATCGCCCACGAGAACGAGGTTGATCGCCGTGCGGTCGCCCGAGTCGATCTGGACGTCGTACGCGGCCTTCGCCGTGGCCGTCGCGTTGCGGAGCGAGCCGGCGAACACGACGGGTCGATGCGGCAGCGCGACAGCCCGCGCCACGAGGTCATCGGCCGTCCCGATCGCGTCGACGATCACGACGACGGGAGCCGCCGCGAGCCCCTCGAGCCCCGCGCCTCCCCACCCGAGGCGCACCTGAAAGATCGACTGCGAAGACGTTCCGGTCACACCCTCCAGCCTAGAGCCGGTCCCCATTCCGCCGAGAAGTCCCGAACTGCTCGTTCTGCGGCAAGAAGACCCGAACTGCCCGCCGACGAGCCGAAAACTCGACGGTTCGGGTCTTCTCGGCGGGTGGGCGTGCCGATTCGGCGGGCGGATGGCGCTACGCCTTCGGCCAGGCCGAGTCGGGGACGACGCCCGTCAGCAGGCCACCGCCGGGGCCGAAGTTGGTGTTGCGGTCGGCGGGGTTCTCGGGGTTCGGCGTCGTGAGCACGATCTTCAAGAGGCTCTGGAACCGCTCCGACGGCTCAGGATCGACGACGAGGATGACCGTGCGCCGAGGATTGAGGTCCACTCCCGCGATGTCTGGCGCGACCTTCGGATCGTCCTGAACCGGCGTCTTGTCGAAGCCGAGCTTCGCGAGCGCCCGATCCATGTCCTCCGCCGTGAGGGGCAGCACGACGTTGCCCTCGTCTCCGGTTGTGAGCTTCTTCGGCGCGTCGGTGCCCCCATCAACGCCGCCGTCCGCGCCGCCCTTCGGCGGATCGCTCTTCTTGTCCGGCCCGAAGAAGAGTTCGTACGCACGCTGGCCGAGCGTCTTCGCCGTGTCCGCCCCTCCGTTGCGATCCGTTCCGAAGGCGGGCTGGTCGCCCATGTCAGGGCCGTCCTTCTCCTGCGAGATCTCACCGACGCCGACTCCGCCGATCCGCTTGCCGACCGGCGATCCCTCCTTCTTGACCGGGCGACCGTCCTTGCCGAGCGTGATCCCGAGAGCACCCAGTACGGAATCGACGGCGAATCCCCCTGGTACGTCGAGACCGAAGCCCTTGAGCACCGACTCGTCGATCCCCAGGCGCGCGAGCGTCGACTCGCGGCCGGCAGACGGTCCTTCGGGGACGAGCCGCGTGCCGTCGGGCAGGGTCTCCGGGATCACGATGACCTCCGAGAATCCCATCTCGAACGAAGGCAGCGCTCCCTTCCCCACGACGGAGACGAGCTCCTCGACGCGAGGTGCGCTGGCGGCAGCGGACAGGTCCGTGCCGAGGACCTCTTCGTCGATGTCGACGATGCCGTCACCGTCAGAATCAGCCAGCGTCGCTGTCATCGCGAGGCACACCCCGTCGACGGAACAGACGAAGGGCCAGAGCACGTGCTCATCATCGGTATCGGATGCCGCGGCAGGCACCGCGATGACGCACATCGCCGCCGCCGCAAGCACGGCGACCGGCGCGACACCCCGACGGGCGGAGCGGGAGCGGCGGCTGAGTCGTCGAGTCATGAGATCCTCCATTCGGACCGCACGGGCGGCGGCTCCACGAGGGAAGAGGACGCTCACCGGCATCCGATACACGCCCCTCCGCCGCGCAACTAGACTTGGCCTGTCCGGCGCCCGCGATCTTGGAGCTCAGCCGCATGACCACCTCTTCTTCCCCGGCTTCTGTCGCGCGTTCCCTCGCCGACACCGTCGAGAACGCCGTCGCGACCCCTGAGAAGGAGCAGCCCTACGGGGCGCTCGGACTCAAGGATGACGAGTACGCGAAGATCCGCGAGATCCTCGGCCGCCGCCCCACGTCGGGCGAGCTGGCGATGTACTCCGTCATGTGGAGCGAGCACTGCTCGTACAAGTCGAGCAAGATCTACCTGCGCCAGTTCGGGCAGAAGGTCTCCGACGAGATGAAGACGCGCCTCATGGTCGGCATGGGCCAGAACGCCGGCGTCGTCGACATCGGCGAGGGCTGGGCGGTCACGTTCAAGGTGGAGTCGCACAACCACCCGAGCTACATCGAGCCGTTCCAGGGCGCTGCGACCGGGATCGGCGGCATCGTCCGCGACATCATCTCGATGGGCGCGCGTCCCGTCGCCGTCATGGATCAGCTCCGCTTCGGCGCGATCGACAACCCCGACACGGCGCGCGTCGTGCACGGCGTCGTCTCGGGCATCTCGTTCTACGGCAACTGCCTGGGCCTGCCGAACATCGGCGGCGAGACGGTGTTCGACGCCGTCTACCAGGGCAACCCCCTCGTCAACGCCCTCGCGGTCGGCGTCCTGCGGCACGAAGACCTCAAGCTCGCCAACGCGACCGGCGCCGGCAACAAGGTCGTGCTGTTCGGAGCCCGCACGGGCGGCGACGGCATCGGCGGTGCCTCGATCCTGGCATCCGACACCTTCGCCGACGGCGGACCCACGAAGCGTCCTGCCGTCCAGGTCGGCGACCCGTTCGCCGAGAAGGTGCTCATCGAGTGCTGCCTCGAGCTGTACCGCGACGAGCTCGTCGAGGCGATCCAGGACCTCGGGGCTGCGGGCATCTCCTGCGCGACGAGCGAACTCGCCGCGAACGGCGGCTCGGGCATGCGCGTCGACCTCGAGAACGTGCTGCTGCGCGACCCGTCGCTCACGCCCGAGGAGATCCTCATGAGCGAGAGCCAGGAGCGCATGATGGCGATCGTCGCGCCCGAGAAGCTCGACGACTTCCTCGCCGTCGTCGGAAAGTGGGACGTCGAGACGAGCGTCCTCGGCGAGGTCACGGGTGACGGCCGTCTGCAGATCTTCTGGCACGGCGAAGAGATCGTCAACGTCGACCCCTCGACGGTCGCCGTCGACGGCCCCGTCTACGAGCGTCCCGTCGCCTACCCGACGTGGATCGACGCGCTCCGCGAGGACTCGGCATCCGCCCTTCCCCGCGCGAACGACGCCGAGACGCTACGCACGCAGTTCACGCAGCTCGTCGCGAGTCCCAATCTCGCCGACACCTCCTGGGTCACCAACCAGTACGACTACTACGTGCTCGGCAACACGGCCCTCGCCTTCCCCGACGATGCGGGCATGATCCGCGTCGACGAGAACTCGGGCCTGGGCTTCGCGATCGCGACCGACTGCAACAGCCGCTTCTGCCAGCTCGACCCGTACGAGGGCTCGCGGCTCGCTCTCGCCGAGGCCTACCGCAACGTCGCCGTCACAGGCGCGGTGCCGACCGCCGTCACCGATTGCCTCAACTTCGGCAGCCCCGAGAACCCCGAGGTCATGTGGCAGTTCTCGCAGGCCGTCGAGGGACTCTCCGACGCGTGCCTCGAGCTGGGTGTCCCCGTCACGGGCGGCAACGTCTCGTTCTACAACCAGACGGGCGACCAGCCCATCTTCCCGACGCCCGTCGTGGGTGTCCTCGGGATCATCGACGACGTCGCCCGCCGCATCCCGTCGGGATGGCAGGATGCCGGCGACAACATCTACCTGCTCGGCGTCACGGCCACGGAGCTCAGCGGGTCGCAGTGGGCGGGCACGATCCACGGACACCTCGGCGGTCGTCCCCCTGCGGTCGACCTCGGGCAGGAGCGGAAGCTCGCCGAGCTCATCCACGCGGGGTCGCAGCAGTCGCTCATCGCGAGCGCGCACGACCTCTCCTCCGGCGGGCTCGCACAGGCACTGGCCGAGAGCGTCCTGCGCTTCGGCGTCGGTGCGCGCGTGTGGCTCAACGAGATCCTCGAGCGTGACGGCGTGGATGCCGCGACGGCGCTGTTCTCCGAATCGACGGGCCGTGTCATCGTGTCGGTCCCCCGCGAAGACGATGTCAAGTTCCGCGGACTCTGCGAAGGACGCGGGTACCCCGTCTTGCGGATCGGTGTGACGGATGCCGCGTCGGATGACGCTGAGCCGTCGCTCGAAGTCCAGGGTCTCTTCACGCTGCCGTTGAGCGAACTGCGCGGACTGTCGACCGCGACACTCCCCGCCGCGTTCGGCGAGATCGTGTCGGAGGGCCAGGTCTAGGCTGGGCGCATGAGCGACGACGAAGAGTACGGGGTCTACAGCGAAACGCGTCAGAAGCGCATCCGGATCGTGGCGTGGGTCGTCATCGTCTCGCTCATCCTCGTCGGCGGCGGCGCGACGGTCTTCGCCCTCCTCTTCGGTTAGTCGGCGCGGAGCGCCCGACCCGGTCATCGAGTGGCGCGCAGCGCCGTATCGAGATGCGGTTAGTCGCGGCGCGAAGCGCCCCTCCGGTCATCGAGTGGCGCGCAGCGCTGTATCGAGATGCGGCTAACGCGCAGGACAGCACGGAGCATCCGCGGTTAGCATCGAAGAGTGGAGCCGCTCCTCGCGTTCGTCATGGACTTCTGGTGGATCGCTCCGGCCTCACTCGGCGCCGGAGGGGTGGGCTACGCCGTGATCACGAAGAATCCTCGTCGCGCACGACGACTCGAACTGGATGCCGCGCGGCACGAAGCCCAACTGGCATACCGCGATTCCCTCACGGCGAAAGCCAACGTCCGCGCCGCGCTCGCGCAGGTGCAGACAGCGCAAGCCCACCGTGGCCGCGCCGTCGCCGGCGTGCCGAGCGTCCCCGACGCGAAGCGCGCGCTCCAGCAGGCCAAGCAGGCCCAGCGCGATGCCGTGCTGCTTCTTCGTGCCGCCCGTACGCGGGTCAAGGCTGTTCAGGCGGGTCTCGTCGCGCGGACGCGCGATGCCGAGCTTCCCATCGAGAAGCTCATGCACGCCCACGACGAAGTCACGGCGCGCTGGCTCGCGTATGAGACGGATGCCGCGCTCGTGCTCGCCTATCCGCAGATGAGCGACGCGCAGCATCCGGACACGCTGGCGTTCCTGCGCGCCCAGAGCGAAGCGCACCGCTGGCGGCCTGCGTCGGTCAAGGCTGCTGTCCGCCCGGAGGAGTTCGTCGCGTACCGCAAGTCGATCGAGGTGCTCGCGGAGACGTTCGCGACGGCCGAGGCGTCTGCACGGAGGGCCGCGGCGGCTGCGGCCCGCGCGTCGGCACGGTTGCGTCCTGTTGCAGCTCCTCCCGCTGCGCGGCCCGTCACACCGCCGGGGACGCCGCGCGCGTCGGCGCGTGACGAGCGCACTGCTCCGGTGTGGCCGGTCCCGAGCCGGACGTCGCGCCCCGGCACCGCTCCCGGCGCCTGAGTAGGCTCGTCACGTGGATCCGGTGTTCCTTGAGCTGTGGCAAGACTATTGGTGGCTGATCTTCCCGCTCGGCGCAGGAGTCATCGGCATCTCGAGCGGAATCGGCAAGGCCTGGGAACGGAACGCCAAACGGCGGCATCGCCAGCGGCTCGAGATCCTGCAGGCCAAGAGCGCGATCAAAGCCGCATCCCGGCCGGCGGTCGCGCCCGCGGCATCCGATGCCACGGAGTCCCACGCATCGCAGCTCGCGAAGCTCTTCGCGACGCATGACGCCGTCACCGCGCGCTGGCTCGACTACGAGCTCGACGTCGCGAAGCTCATCGCCTTCCCGGCCATGAGCGACGGCCGCCAGCCGCTGACGGCCGCTTTCCTCCGCGCGCAGCGCATTGCCGACGGCTTGCGTCCGGCGTCGCCGAAGGCGAGGCTGACGGCGGAGCAGCTCAGCGAGTACCGCAACGCCGTGGTCGACTACGAGGTCGCCTTCGACGTCGCCGAGCGCGACGCGCGACGCCTCAAGGACTCGAGCTTCACCGAGGCCGAGCGCAAGCGTCTCGACACGGCGAAGCAGCTCCTGTCGATCGCGATCGACCAGGCCGCGACGCCCGCCGAGCGGCAGGTCGCCTATCGCCGCGTGCGCGAGGAGCTCGACGGGCTCATCGCCCTGTCGGACGACGCGATCGAGGTCCTCGAGACGCAGGTCGCCCTCGAGCTCGCTCCAGGGTCGGGATCGGCGTCCGGGTCGGGACCCGAGAAGACGGATGCCGCGACCCCGGCGTCCTCGACCCCGGCGCCCTCGACGCCCGCGCCGACCACGGCAGCTCCCTCCGCAGCACCGCCGTCGACGACACCGCCGCCGGCGCCGAATGCCGATCCGTGGCCGGTCCCCGCGCGCAAGGCCCCGGCCCCCGGCATCCGTCGCGATCCCGCCTCCTGACACCGCGCTTCGGGGCGCGAAACGGCCGACCGGGGCGCGAACTGCACGCCCCGGTCGGCCGGACTGAGCCCCGAACGGGGCTATGATCGCGTCAGTCGGTGACGATCGTGTCGAACGCCTCGGGGTTCTCCGCGATCCAGGCCTCGACGGCCTCGGCCTCGCGACCCTCGCCGTACTCGTTCACGACCATGTCCTCGAGCGAGCCGTACTGGGCGTCGTCGAGCTGGATGCCGGCGATCAGGTCCGCGGCGTCGGCACACCGGTCCGAGAAGCCGTCGGTGCCGAGGAAGTGCAGCGCCTCGGGCTCGCCCATCGCACCGCGCGGGTCTTCGAGGTCCTTGACGTCATAGGCGTCGTTTGCCCAGAACGGACGCCACAGCGTCACGACGATGTCTTCCTGCGCCGCGATGGCGTTGTCGAGCTCCGTGAGCATCGCTGCCGTCGACGAGGTCAGCAGTTCGTACTCGCCGTCCAGGCCGTACTCGGGGATCATGCTGTCCTGCGTCTGCGCCGTCAGGCCCGCGCCGGGCTCGATGCCCACGATGCGACCGTCGAAGCGGTCGGCCTGGCCGACGAGGTCTTCGATCGAGTCGATGTCGACGTAGCTCGGGACGGCGATCGTCAGCTTCGCGTTGTCGTAGTAGGCGCCGAGGTCTTCGATCGAGTCGCCGAACTCGTCCATGTAGGACGCGTGGGTGAGCTCAGGCCATGCCGACGGGTAGATGTCGACGTCGCCCTGCGCGAGACCCGTGTAGAGGGGGCCCGCCTCTGTCAGGGTCTCCATCTCGACCGTGTAGCCGAGCTTCTCGAGCTGGTTCTCCAGCAGGTACGCCGTGCTCAGGCCGTCCGTCCACGAGGGAAGGAAGCCGAGCGTGATCGTGTCGCACGTCGCGGCCGACGCGTCGCCGCCCGTGTCGCCGCCGTTGTCGTCGGAACCGGCGCAGCCCGCGAGCGTCAGCGTTGCTGCGGCGCCGATCGCGAGGATGCCGGTGAGGTGTCGCTTGTTCATGTGATGTCTTCCTTTGCGTATGTCGTCACTCGGTTGCGTATTTCTCTTGGTGTGAGCGGCACGCCGGGGCGCGCCGCCGGTTCAGAAGGCTCGCGCCCGCTGCGTCGCCGCTGCCGCGTCGAGCGGCTCCGGCGAGTCTGTGCCGTCGTCGCCCGATGAGGACGACTCCGGCGATGTCGTGTTCTGCATCCCGCGCCGACGGCCCAGAACGGCCCGGAGCGACGAGGGATAGTCGGCACGGCTCCCGAGGGCGGCCGTGACACGATCGAGGTAGACGGCGATGATGACGACCGCGAGACCGGCCTCGACGCCGATCGCCAACCGTGCCGACGAGACCGACTGCACGACGATCTTGCCGAGCCCGTCCGCGCCGACGAATCCGGCGAGGACGGCCATCGACAGTGCCAGCATGATGACCTGGTTGACGCCGGCCATGATCGTGGGGAGGGCGAGGGGCAACTGGATGCCGCGGAGGATCTGCCCCGGCTTGGCGCCGAAGGCCTGCCCCGCCTCGACCGTCTCGGCATCCACTCCCCGGATGCCGAGCTCCGTCAGGCGCACGCCCGGCGGCAGCGCGAAGATGACGGTCGCGACGACGCCGGGAACGACGCCGATGCTGAAGAACGTGATGACGGGGATGAGGTAGACGAAGCCGGGCATCGTCTGCATGAAGTCGAGGACCGGCTTCACGATGGCGCTCACGGTGTCGTTGCGCGCGGCCCAGATGCCGAGGGGGATGGCGATCGCGACGGCCACGATCGTGGCGATGAGGACGAGCGAGAGCGTCTCCATCGACGGAACCCAAAGGTCCATCGCGACGATCAACGTGAATGTCAGCGCCGTCCCCACGGCCATCTGCCACGACCGGACGACCCATCCGATGAGCGCGAAGAGCACGATCGCGAGAGGGACGGGAATCGCGATCAGCGTGTCGGCGAGCCCGTCGACGAGGAAGCGGACGATCATCGTGACGAGGTCGAAGAACCCGTCGAAGTTGTCGCGGACCCAGCGGACACCGCTGTCGACCCATTCACCGATCGGGATGCGGAAGTCCTCCATCAGCGCACCTCCTCGGCGTGGGAAGCGTCCGGGAAGACGGCGAGGACCTCGTCGATCTCCGTCGCCGGAACGGGGTGAACGGGGATCGCGATCTCGCCCGTGGCTCCCGGGCCGGGCCCGAGCGCCGCGAGCAGCGTGACACGGGGGATGACGCCGACGAGACGTTCATCGGCGTCGGTGACCGCGAGCGGGAGCGGCGATTCCACGGCAGGGATGAAGAGGTTCATGAGGATCTCGTCCTCACGGACGCTCTGCGGAGCACGTCGGATCGCCGACGCGAGGGAGCGCTCGCCCTTCCGGACGAGTCCGATGGCATCGCGGTCACTGACGACGCCGAGGAGTCGCCGGTCGCGCGACACGACGTAGGCGGCCGACGTGAAGGCATCCCGCATGAGTCGCAGCGCCGCGCGAGGCCCGGAGGTCTCGGTGATGACGGGACGGGGATGCTCCATGACGTTCGCCGCGGTGAGCACGCGGGCGCGGTCGACATCCTGAACGAACTGCTCGACGTAGTCGTTCGCGGGATCCGTGAGGATGTCCTCCGGGGTTCCCACCTGCACGATGCGGCCGTCGCGCATGACGGCGATGCGATCGCCGAGGAACATCGCCTCGTTGAGATCGTGGGTGATGAACACGATCGTCTTCTCGAGCTTCGCCTGCAGCTCGAGAAGCTGCTCCTGCATCTCTCGTCGGATGAGAGGGTCGAGCGCGCTGAAGGCTTCGTCCATGAGCAGGATGTCGGTGTCGGCGGCGAGCGCTCGTGCGATGCCGACGCGCTGCTGCATGCCACCCGAGAGTGCCGAGGGGAGCTTGTCGCCCCAGCCCGTCAGTCCGACGAGCTCGAGGATCTCGGCTGCCTTGGCCTCACGCTCGGCTTTACCGACGCCGCGAAGCTCGAGCGGATAGGCGACGTTGGCGGCGACGGTCCGGTGCGGCAGAAGCGCGAAGTGCTGGAAGACCATCGAGACGCGATCGCGGCGGAGGTCACGCAGGCGTCCCGCGGCGGTATCGGTGACTGAGTCGCCTTGCAGCGTGATCGATCCCGCCGTCGCGTCGTGGAGACCGTTGAGCATCCGGATCACGGTCGACTTTCCCGAACCGGAGAGGCCCATGATGACGAAGATCTCGCCGGGTGCGACGCTGAAGCTCGCGTCGATGACGGCGGCCGTGCCGGCGTCTCGAACCTGGTCGCGACTCTCGCCGGCCTTCAGGCGTGTCACGGCATCCCTCGGGTTTCGGCCGAAGACCTTGTAGAGGTTCTTCGCTTCGACGGCAGGGATGACGTCGGGTGCGGTGGTGGTCACGTGCTTGGCCTCCGTCGACGCGCGGCACGCGTCTTGACATCGGTTACGCCCGGGTGACGATCCTGACGGCACGCCCGCGAGTCCGAGAACTCGGGTCGCAGCGCTGCGGCGACACACATCGGGTCCGTCGCCTAGACCGTCGACCGTACGCCCACCGCAGGGTCCCTATGACATGCGCGGCGGTCGCGGACTGGTCGATCGTTGGGCCGAAGCCCCGGGGCACGTTACCGAGACTTCTCGGCGAACACAAAACCTCGCGTGATCCTCGGGAGCGCCACACATCGGCCGATCGCAGTGCTTGACAGGGATCCCGTTCGTGTTGCATGGTTAGTTAGTCAAGTAATGAACCAGGGAAGCGGTGGAGTGTGATCGAAGAAGGCCGAGCGCTCTTCCTCCAGATCGCGGAAAGCGTCGAGGAGTCGATCATCGACGGCAGCCTCGCGGAAGAATCGCGAGCGCCGTCGACGAACGAACTGGCCGCGTTCTATCGCATCAACCCCGCGACAGCGGCGAAAGGGGTATCCATGCTCGTCGACAAGGGCGTGCTCTACAAACGCCGCGGGATCGGGATGTTCGTGGCATCCGGTGCTCGCGAACTCCTTATGGGAGAACGGCGCGCGGCATTCGCCGAGCGCTACCTCGACCCGCTCCTCGCCGAGGCCCGCACGATCGGACTCGGCCCCGACGACCTCGCACGTCTGATCCGCCACCGCGCGGCGATGACGGCAACAGACGACACGGAAGGAACCCCACGATGACCAGCGTGATCGAGGTGAAGAACCTCACCAAGCGCTACCGCGACACTCTCGCCGTCGATGACGTGAGCTTCTCGATCGAGGAGAACACGATCTACGGCCTGCTCGGACGGAACGGCGCCGGCAAGACGACCGTCATGTCCATCCTGACGGCCCAGAACTTCGCCACGTCCGGAGACGTGCGCGTCTTCGGCGGGCACCCGTACGAGAATGCGCGGATCCTCCAGCGGATGTGCTTCGTGCGAGAGAGCCAGAAGTATCCGGATGACGCGACTCCACGCCACGCCTTCCGGTCCGCACGGCTGTTCTTCCCGCACTGGAACCAGGATCTCGCCGACCAGCTCATCGACGAGTTCCAGCTTCCGACGAAGAAGACGATCAAGAAGCTCTCCCGCGGCCAGCTCTCGGCCGTCGGCGTCATCATCGGCCTCGCCGCACGCGCCGAGATCACGTTCTTCGACGAGCCGTACCTGGGGCTCGATGCGGTCGCTCGTCAGATCTTCTACGACCGGCTCCTCGAGGACTATGCGGAGCATCCCCGGACCATCCTCCTCTCGAGCCACCTCATCGACGAGGTGTCCAACCTCATCGAGCGCGTCCTCGTGATCGACCGGGGGCGGATCATCATGGACGAAGAGACGGATGCCGTGAGGAACCGCGCCGCGAACATCGTGGGCGACTCCGCGGCCGTCGACGCCTTCGTGGCGGGACGCGAAGTCATCCACCGCGAGAGCCTCGGCCGCGTCTCGTCGGTCACCGTCCTCGGGGCCCTCAGCGCAGCCGACCACGAGCGACTCGCGACCGCGGGGCTCGACGTCGCCCCCGTCTCCCTGCAGCAGCTCATCGTGCGCACGACGCAGCACGCGGCTACGCCCTCTCCCGCGATCGACGAAGGAGCACTCCGATGAGCCGCACGCTCAATGTCGTCCGTATGCAGTTCGTCAACAAGCAGACCTACATCTGGGTGCCGCTGCTGGTGCTGGTCGGATCGTTGGTCCTCAGCATCCTGATCTTCTGGATGATCCCCTTCGACGGACCGAAGGTCGGCGGCGGATCGCAAGCACCGCTGTGGTACTTCCTGTGGGTCGGCGTCCAATCGCTCACGATGACGTTCCCCTTCTCGCAGGCGATGAGTGTGACGCGCCGGGAGTTCTACCTCGGAACTCTCCTCGCCGCGATCTCCACCGCCGCGATGCTCGCGGTCATCTTCGTGATCGGAGGGCTCATCGAGCAGGCCACGAACGGCTACGGCATCAACGGCTACTTCTTCTATCTCGACTGGATCTGGGAGCGCGGGCCGCTCGCGGCGGGCTTCGTGTACTTCGTCATCGCGCTGATGTTCTTCCTCGTCGGGTTCTGGGCGGCCACGTTGTTCAAGCGCTTCGGGACGCTCTGGCTCACCGTCGTCCTCGTCGCGCTGGGACTCGTGCTCGTCGGGTTCGTCTTCCTCGTGACGCGGCTCGAGGTGTGGGGCGAGGTCGCCACGTGGATCACTGTGCAGGGCGCGTTCGGGCTCGCCCTCTGGGGTCTGCTGGTCGGCGCGGTGCTCGCCGCGATCAGCTACCTGACGCTCCGGAGAGCGACACCGTAGCGGATGCCGCGGCGCGGCCGGCGAGGCGCATCAGCGCCCGTCGGCCGCCTCCGCGTGGTGACGGATGACCTCGGCGACGACGAAGTTGAACCACTTCTCCGCGAAAGCGGGATCCAGGTCGGCGTCTTCTGCGAGCGTTCGCAGGCGGGCGACCTGCTGCTCCTCACGAGGAGGGTCGGAAGCCGGCATCCCATGCTCCGCCTTGAGCTCTCCGACCTGTTTCGTGCACTTGAACCGCTCAGCCAGCAAGAAGATGAGCGCAGCATCCACGTTGTCGATACTGCTGCGCAGCCGATGGAGAGTCTTGATCGGGTCTTCCTCGCTCATGGCTCGACTTTATCGCGACGTCTTCGTGAGGAGCGCTGCTGATGTCGCGAGCCGCGCGGCCCTAGAGTGTGAGCCATGAGCGACGCCCCGCAGGACTCCACGCCCCCTTCCTCGTCCGGGGTCGAGGCGATACCCGGTGAGACAGTGCCCGATGCCGTCGCCGTCCGGTCGGGCGAGGCCCCGGCATCCCGCACCTTCTGGGCGACTCTCAATTCGCCGTTCGGGGCCGGATTCCTCTTGACGCTCGGCGGTCTCGCCGCGCTGCTCCTCGGGCTCGCGATCAGCAACATCGCGACAGTGCTCATCTACATCGCGCTGGCGATGTTCGCGGCGCTCGGGCTCGACCCCGTCCTGAAGTGGATCGAACGACGCAAGGTGAAGCGGCCCTGGGCGATCGTGATCGTCTTCTTCACCTTCGGTGTGATCCTCATCGGGCTGCTGTGGCTCGTCGTTCCGACGCTGATCGAGCAGATCACCGCGTTCGTCACGTCGCTGCCGGGCACGATCAGCAGCTTCCAGCAGACCGACTTCTTCCACTGGCTCGAGGGGATCTTCGGCGACGGGCTGGGGACGCTCGTGACCGACCTGCAGACCTTCATCACCAACCCCGCCAATATCGCGGCGATCTCGGGCGGTCTCCTCCGCGTCGGTGCGGGGATCGCGACGGCGATCTCGGGCGGCCTCATCGTCGTGGTGCTGACGCTGTACTTCGTCGCGTCGCTCCCCTCGATCAAGGTCGCGCTCACGCAGTTCGCCCCGGCGCGGAACCGCGTCAAGGTCCGCGAGATGACGAACCAGATCACGGATTCGGTCGGCAGCTACCTCATGGGCATGGTGGTGCTCGCGTTCTTCAACTCGATCGTCGCGTTCCTCCTGCACCTGTTCCTGGGGCTGCCGTTCCCGCTGCTCATGGGCGTTCTGGCCTTCGTGATCACGATCATCCCGTTGGTCGGTCCGGTGCTGTACTGGATCTTCGGTACGGTCCTCGCGCTGTTCACGAGTCCGGTCGCGGCGCTCGTCTTCGGACTCGCCTACCTGGTGTACATCCAGATCGAGGCGTACGTGATCACGCCGAGGGTCATGAGCAAGGCGATCTCGATCCCCGGCTCCCTCGTCGTGATCGGTGCCCTCATCGGCGGAACGCTGCTCGGACTCCTCGGCGCCCTCATCGCGGTGCCCGTCACGGCATCCATCCTCCTGATCATCAAGCAGGTCTTCATCCCCCGCCAAGACGCCAAGGTCTAGGTTCCCCGTCCCGTCCGCCGGGAGCCGCGCTCTCGGGAGCCGAGCCCCCGGGAGCCGAGCAACAGGATGCCGAGACGACCCGAACTGCGAGGATGAGCCGCGAAATCGAACGGTTTGGGTCTTCTCGGCAGGAGGGGGTCCGGCTCTCCCGGACGGCGTCAGGCGAGGGGGAGGATGCAGGTCGGGGACGGCGCGGAAGTGCGGAAGCGGACGCGGCCGGGGACTCCCGTGCGGTCGTCGAGCGTGAGCGACGCGACCTCGTCGGAGCGCTGGCCCGCGACGAGGAGCGTGTCGCGCACCACGACGTGATGCCGGGGCCAGTCGACGCCCGCGTCGGACAGCGCGACGGGATCGAGTCTTGCGCCGCCCTCGCGCACGCGGAGAGTCGAGATCGTGTTGCTGCCACGGACACCGACGTAGACGAACTCGGCGTCTCGCGACGGGGCGATCTCCGCCGCGGCATCCGTCGACAGGGTCGGACCAACGGCACTCGCGCTGACGATATGCCACGACCGCGCCGGGGCGCTCCACGCGAGCACGTACACCTCGCACGAGGCCTCGGTCACGACGTACAAGTGCCCACTGGGGTGCCACACCATGTGTCGGGGACCGGTCCCCCGCGGCAGTTCGAGCGCGGGAGCCGGGAGCATCCGGTCACCCTCCGAACGCCAGAAACGCACGAGATCGAGGCCTGGATCCGTCGTCGCGAACACCCCGCCAGGCAACGCGATGGTCTGATGAGCGCGCGAGCTCCGCGCCTTCTGCTCACCCGCGGCAGGAGCCGCGACCGGCTCCTCGTCGTACGCCGGCACGAGGTGCGAGAACTCGTCACCGACCGCTGCGCGCAAGGCCCGTGCCGCCGCTCCCAGGTCGATGCCGGGCTGCTCAGCGGCATCCGTCCCGTCCGAACCCACCGCCGCCAACGCCACCGGCGAATGCGGGCGCCCCGCGGCGTCGAGCGGCATTCGCACGACCCGGCCATCGCCCCAGCAGCTCGCGATGATCGCCGCGCCGCTGGGTGCCACGGCGACGTGGCAGGGCGACTCGCCCACCTCGACCGGCGCTCCGAGCGCGACGTACGCGGCGTCGCCCGTGCGTCGGAATGCCTGGACGGCCCCGCGCCCTTCGAGCGCCGCGTAGATGACGTCGAGGGATGGATGCCGCGACAGCCACGACGGCGAATCGGCACGCGCGACCGGGCCGGTGAAGCCCAGCGGACCGCCCGCGAGATGATCGTCGGCGGCACCGGCGAGCAGCATCCCGATGCCGTCGGCAGACCCGTCCATGTCGGCGGTGTACCCGCCGAGAAGGAACCTCATCGCACGTCGCTGCCGAGGGAGCGCATCAGTCCACGAGGTCGTGACGCACGATGACGGCGTCGCGGGCCGGACCGACACCGATCACCGAGATGCGCGTGCCGCTCATCGCTTCGAGCGTGAGCACGTAGTCCTGCGCCTCGAGCGGCAGATCCTCGAAGGTGCGCGCCCCCGAGATGTCCTGCTTCCAGCCGGGCAGGTACTCGAGGATGGGCTTGGCGTGGTGGAAGTCCGACTGATTGACCGGAACTTCGTCGAAGCGGACGCCGTCGACGTCGTACGCGACGCACACGGGCACCTGATCGAGGCCCGTGAGGATGTCGAGCTTCGTCAGCACGAGGTCGGTGATGCCGTTGATGCGTGTCGCGTAGCGCGTGATGGGCGCGTCGTACCAGCCGACGCGGCGCGGACGTCCCGTCGTCGTGCCGAACTCGAAACCGCGCGAACGCAGCCACTCGCCCTGATCGTCGAAGAGCTCGGTCGGGAACGGACCCGACCCGACGCGCGTCGTGTACGCCTTCACGATGCCGACGATCCGGTCGAGGCGGTTCGGGCCCACACCCGCGCCGGTCGCCGCGCCGCCCGCCGTCGCCGACGACGACGTCACGAACGGATACGTGCCGTGGTCGACGTCGAGCATCGTCGCCTGGCCGCCTTCGAAGACGACGACCTCACCGGCATCCAGGGCGTCGTTCAGGAGGAGTGACGTGTCGGCGACCATGGGACGCAGCCTCTCGGCGTACGACAGCAGGTCGTCGACGATCTCGTCGCACGTGATGGACCGGCGGTTGAAGACCTTCACGAGCAGGTGGTTCTTCTGCTCGAGCGCACCCTCGACCTTCTGGCGCAGGATGTTCTCGTCGAAGAGGTCTTGCACACGGATGCCGACGCGGTTGATCTTGTCGGCGTAGGCGGGTCCGATGCCGCGCCCTGTCGTGCCGATCTGACGCTTTCCCAGGAATCGCTCGGTGACCTTGTCGAGCGTGCGGTGATACTGCGTGATGAGGTGGGCGTTGGCGCTGATCTTCAAGCGCGACGTGTCGAGGCCGCGGGCGTTGAGCGCCTCGAGCTCGTTGAAGAGCACCTCGAGATCCACGACGACGCCGTTGCCGATGACGGCGTTGACGCCCGGCGACAGGATGCCGGAGGGGAGAAGGTGCAGCGCATACTTCTCGTTGCCGATCACAACCGTGTGGCCGGCGTTGTTGCCGCCGTTGAACTTGACGACCCAGTCGGTGCGGTCGCCGAGAAGATCGGTGGCCTTGCCTTTGCCCTCGTCTCCCCACTGGACTCCGACGATCACGATGCCTGGCATGGGCTACTCCCCCGTTGTCGTACGGCTACACCCCATCCTATCGACGCCCGTCTCGACGGCGTCCGTATCAACGTCCCGGGGTGAAACGGATCGGGAAGCGTACGGGTCCCGTGTTGCCCGAGACCGGGAGCCACTCCCCCGGGCCGTCGGCGACGGCGTCAGGCATGCGCGCGGCGAGAAGCGGCAGCGCGACACTCATGTCGGTGCGCGCGACGAAGTGGCCGAGGCAGTGGTGGGCACCGCCGCCGAACCCGCTGTGCAGAGGGCGATGCTCGACCGTGATGTCGAAGCCCGCGTCATCGCCCATCGCTCGCGGATCCGTGCCCGCCGCGTGCGAGAGAACCTGCACGATGCCGCCGCGAGGAACATGCAGACCTTCCAGCTCGACGTCTTCGATGGCCTCGCGCGTCACCCACGTGACCGTCGGGTTGACGCGCATCACTTCTTCGACGGCGGTTCCGCCGAGCTCCGGATGCTTCGCGAGCAACGCCCACTGATCGGGATGCGCGAGGAGCGTCTGCAGCGCGAGCCCGAGCTGATTGCGGGTCGTCTCCATCCCCGCGAACGCGAGGAAGACGAGGCTCACACTCAGCTCTCGTGCCGTGAGGGCGTCATCCTCGTCGTGCGCCTGGAGGAGCGTCGTGACAAGGTCGTCCTGCGGGTGCTCACGCCGGTCGGCGATGACGTCGTCGATGTAGCCCGAGAGTCCTTCGAGCGCCGCTTCGATGCGCGGCAGGTCGTGCGCGACGTTGATGCCGAACGACTTGCCCAGGTCGTCGGCCCAGTGCGCGACGGCGGGCCACTCCTCGTCGGGGAGCCCCAGCAGCATGCAGAGGATCCGCGAGGCGTACGGCTCGGCGAACTCCGACACGAACTCGACATGGCCGCGCGGGGCGAACTGATCGATCAGCTCGTTCGCGAGCGCTTGGAACCGCGGCCGCATCGCCTCGATCGCACGGCTGCGGAATGCCGGCCCGAGAAGGCGACGAAGCCGCAGATGGTCTTGACCCTCGATGCTCAGCAGCGTCTCACCCCACCACTGCGCCCACGGTCCGTCGTGGATGCCGTTCTGCTCGGGCCATCGCGCGTTGCCCTGCTGGAAGCGACGGTCCTTGAGGATCGCTTGTCCCTCTTCGTACCGGAGGACGGCCCAGCCGTAGGGAGTTTCGGCGTACCACCGCTCCTCGCGCGCCGCGTGCACGACGTCGGACGTGACGTCGAAGGACGGGTCGGCGAGGTCGAGGAAGCGTGTCACACCGCGGAGTCTACGACCGTGGTCGGACACGCCGCTAAGGTGAGCGCATGCAGCGCTCGCCCGTGTGGTCCGTGATCTGGTCGATCGTGCGGCTCGCCGCCGCCGCACTGGGAGTCGCGGCGATCGTCGCGCAACTCCTGCGCACCGTCGGGCTCGCGGCGGAGGCCACGACTGCCTACGCGGGCGACATCCCGACGGTCGTGACGAACTTCCTCAGCTACTTCACGATCCAGTCGAACCTCCTCGCGGCCATCGTCCTCGCGGTGGGAGCGATCTGGACGCTGGGTCCCGGACGCGGCGTCATCGTCGAACCGCGGTGGTACGCCGTGCTCCTGGCATCCGTCACCACCTACATGGTGATCACGGGGGTCGTCTACAACACCCTGTTGCGTGGGATCCAGCTCGACCAGGGCTCGACGGTCCCGTGGTCGAACGAGGTTCTGCACGTCGTCATCCCGGTCGTGATGCTGGCCGACCTCTTCCTCGCTCCCAAGCGGCGCGGACTGGCGTGGAGCTCGGTCGGGATCATCGCCGTCTATCCGATCGTGTGGGTCGTCTACACGCTCGTGCGCGCTCCGTTCATCACGGCGCCGGCGAGCGGCAACCCGTGGTGGTATCCGTATCCGTTCCTCGATCCCCACAACTTCGAGAACGGCTTCGTCGGAGTGTCGATCTACATCGTCTGCATCGCGGCCGGGATCGTCGCCGTGGGCGCGTTCGTCGTGTGGGTCGGCCGTTCCCGCGAGAACAAGCGAGCCGACGACGAGGTCGACGACCCGCGCTTCGCTCCGCCGGTGGAGTAGCGACCACGACCGTGCGGAACGCGCTCGCCGCATCGCCTACCCTGGACGGGTGCGCCTGCGTCTGACTGCCGTTCCTCTCCTCCTCCTGACCGTCTCGCTGCTCGCGGGGTGTGCGAGCGGCGGCTCGCCCGAGTCGACTCCGAGCGGTGACGCCGCGGCATCCGGATGCGAGTACGTCGAGAGCGCCGGCGGCGTGCGCGACGTGGAGTTCCCGTCCGCCGAGGTGTCGGGCGTCGTCGAAGCGACGCTGCAGACCTCGGCCGGCGACATCCCGATGACGCTCGACGGAGATCGCACACCGTGCACCGTCGGGAGCTTCGTCTCGCTCGCCGAGCAGGGCTACTACGACGACTCCCCCTGCCATCGCCTGACGACCGAGGGGATCTTCGTGCTGCAGTGCGGCGACCCGTCGGGCACGGGCATGGGCGGACCCGGCTACAGCTACGCCGACGAGCTCGACGGCACCGAGACCTACCCCGCCGGCACCGTCGCGATGGCCAACGCAGGGCCCGACACCAACGGCTCGCAGTTCTTCCTCGTCTACGAAGACACCCCTCTGCCGCCGTCGTACACGGTCTTCGGCGAACTGTCGCCCGAGGGACTCGAGGCCGTGCAGGCGATCGCCGCCGAGGGCGCTGAGGGTGGCGCGGGCGACGGCCCCCCGGCATCCCCCGTCACGATCACCGGCATCGCCCTCCCCTGACCCCGCCCCGGCTTCCGCCGGACCCCGGCCTGCGCGCTCGACCCGGACGTCGATCCGCCGAGAAGACCCGAACTGCTCCCTCCCGAGCCCCGACCCGACGTTTCGCGTCTTCTCGGCGAATGGCGGATGCGGCGGATGCCGCGGATGTCGCGGGGGGCACGACGGCACGCCGCGGGGCACCGGCGCCCCGGAACGGCGGGGTCGGGGCGGGTCACTAGAATCGAGGGCATGTCCAAGGTCCTTCAGTCCCTGCCCGTCGGCGAGCGCATCGGCATCGCCTTCTCGGGAGGACTGGACACCTCCGTCGCCGTCGCGTGGATGCGCGACAAGGGCGCCGTTCCCTGCACCTATACGGGTGACCTCGGACAGCCCGACGAAGACGACATCGAAGCGATCCCCGGCCGCGCCCTCGAGTACGGCGCCGAGGTCGCACGCCTCGTCGACTGCAAGACCGCCCTCGTCGAGGAAGGGTTCGTCGCCCTCGCGTGCGGCGCGTTCCACATCCGCTCGGGCGGCAAGACGTACTTCAACACCACACCTCTGGGCCGCGCCGTGACCGGAACGCTCCTCGTTCGCGCCATGAAGGAAGACGGCGTCGACATCTGGGGCGACGGATCGACCTACAAGGGCAACGACATCGAGCGGTTCTACCGCTACGGCCTGCTCGCGAACCCGGCGCTGCGCATCTACAAGCCCTGGCTCGACGCCGACTTCGTGACCGAACTCGGCGGTCGCACCGAGATGAGCGAGTGGCTCGTCGCGCACGGTTTCCCCTACCGCGACTCCGTCGAGAAGGCGTATTCGACGGATGCCAACATCTGGGGCGCGACGCACGAGGCCAAGACGCTCGAGCACCTCGACGTCTCCCTCGAGACCGTCGAACCGATCATGGGCGTCAAGTACTGGGACCCGTCGGTCGAGATCGCGACGGAGGACGTCACGGTCACGTTCGATCGAGGACGCCCCGTCGCGCTGAACGGCGTCGAGTTCACCGACCCCGTGGCCCTCGTCTTCGAGGCGAACCGCATCGGTGGTCGGCACGGGCTCGGCATGAGCGACCAGATCGAGAACCGCATCATCGAGGCGAAGTCCCGCGGCATCTACGAGGCGCCGGGAATGGCGCTGCTGTTCATCGCCTACGAGCGTCTGGTCAACAGCATCCTCAACGAAGACACCCTCGCGACGTATCACGAGCAGGGCCGCCGACTCGGAAGGCTCATGTACGAGGGGCGCTGGCTCGAGCCGCAGTCGCTCATGCTGCGCGAGTCGATTCAGAAGTGGGTCGGGTCGACGATCACGGGAACCGTCACGTTGCGGCTGCGGCGCGGCGACGACTGGACGATCGTCGACACCTCGGCGACGGGCATGTCCTACTCGCCCGAGAAGCTCTCGATGGAACGGGTCGGGGATGCCGCGTTCGGTCCCACCGACCGCATCGGTCAGCTCACGATGCGCAACCTCGACATCGCCGACTCGCGGGCGCGGCTCGAGCAGTACGCGGGGATGGGTCTCCTCGGCGGTGCGACGGGCGAGCTCGTCGGACGCGTGCACGCGGGCGAGTCGGGCGAGATCACGGGCCACGCTGCCCCCTTCGACGTCGAGCGCGAAGAGCTTGCCGACGCGACGGATGCCGCGAACGAGGCATCCGCGTTCGATCTCGGCACCGACTGAGGCACCTTCAGGGGTTACGATCACACGGTGGCGCTGACCCGAACAGCGACACCGCGGATCACTGTGCATGGCACTGGGTTCTGCGTGCTTCCGCTCTGAAAGGCCTTCGATGACGAAGGAATCCGACGCCTCACCCGAGCCTCCGGTCCGCGCGCGCTCTCGCGGTCGCATCATCGGCCTCACGGCATACAGCGTCTTCGTCGGGTTCGTCGTCGTCGCGCTCATCGCGGCCGGCTTCGTCGTGTACACGATCCAGCGATCCTTCCCCCAGCTCGAGGGATCGATCGCCGTGGATGGGCTCGCGTCGGACGTCACGGTCGAACGCGACGAGCTCGGCATCCCCGTCATCACAGCCGACACCACTGACGACCTGTTCTTCGCCCAGGGCTACGTCCACGCGCAGGATCGATTCTGGGAGATGGACTTCCGACGACACGTCACGAGCGGGAGGCTTTCCGAGATCTTCGGCGAATCGCAGCTCGGTACGGACGCCTTCCTGCGCACACTCGGCTGGCGTGAGATCGCCGAGGAGGAGGTGGCGGCCCTCGACGCGACGACCCGGGCCTACTACGACGCCTACGCCGATGGGGTGAACGCCTACCTCGCCGAGAACACCGGTGCCGACGCGTCGTTCGAGTACGCCGTGCTCGGCCTGCAGAACGGTGACTACGAGATCGAGCCGTGGTCGCCTGCCGACTCGGTCGCGTGGCTCAAGGCCATGGCATGGGACCTCCGCTCGAACCTCGAGGAAGAGACGCAGCGCGCCCTCCTCGCAACGGACCTCGGCGCGGACGAGCTCGGGGCGCTGTACCCGGAGTACCCTTTCGACACCAATCCCGTCATCGTGCCGACGATCTCCGACGTCCCCGACCTGGGCACGGCGACGGAGGATCCCGGCGACGCCGAGGCCGTGCCCGCATCGATCGAGTGGACGGAGGTCGACGGGGTCGTGGAGGCGGCGAGCGCGCTGCTCGGCGGTGCCGGTGAGGGAATCGGTTCCAACTCCTGGGTCGTCTCGGGCGACCTGACAGAGACCGGGATGCCGCTGCTCGCCAACGATCCGCACCTGGGTGCTGCGCTGCCGAGCGTCTGGCACCAGATCGGCCTGAGGTGTCGCGCGGTGACGAGCGACTGCGCCTTCGATGTCGCGGGCTTCGGGTTCTCGGGAGTCCCCGGCGTCATCATCGGCCACAATGACCGCATCGCGTGGGGTTTCACGAACCTCACGACCGATGTCGCAGATCTCTACGTCGAGAAGATCGAGGGCGACGCGTACTGGCGGGACGGCGAGCTCCAGCCCCTCGAGGAGCGGACCGAGAGCCTCGTCGTGGCGGGCGGCGACGATGTCGAACTCGTCGTCCGCGAGACGTCGAACGGACCGATCGTGTCAGGCCTCGCCGACGACTACACCGCGATCGCCGACGACCCGCCGCCCGGCACGGGAGACGCCCCGGCGGGCGAGTACGCCGTGAGCCTCAAGTGGACGGCCCTCTCCCCCGGCACGACGGCGTCGGCGGTCTTCGCCCTCAACGTCGCGCAAGACTTCGATGACTTCCGGTATGCCGCGTCGCTCTTCGATGTTCCGGCGCAGAACCTCGTCTACGCCGACGTGGACGGGAACATCGGCTACCAGACGCCGGGCAAGCTCCCGATCCGCGGCGCGGGAGACGGGTGGCTGCCCCAGCCCGGATGGGACTCCGCGTACGACTGGCAGGGCTTCATCCCCTTCGAAGAACTGCCCGTCGTGCTCAATCCCCCCGAGGGCTACATCGTCACGGCCAACAACGCCGTCGTCGGCCCCGACTATCCGTATTTCCTGACCCGCGATTGGGACTACGGGTGGAGGGCCGCGCGGATCGTCGACCTGATCGAGCGGAAGGCGGCGCGAGGTCCGCTCACGATCGACGACATGCGGGACATCCAGGCCGACAACGAGTTCCACATGGGGCGGCGACTCGCGGCATCCTTCGTCGACATCCACACGGGCCGTCAGGGTCCGGATGCCGCGCTGGAGCTGCTGCGATCCTGGGACGCGCAGAACGATGCGGGCTCGCCTGCCGCGGCCTACGCGAACGTGCTGTGGGACGAGCTCGTGCAGAATCTGTTCGTGCGGGGGCGCGAGGATCCGGCTCCCACGACGGATCAGGGACGCCTCTTCCTCCTCGTCGACGAGCTGCTGCAGGAGGCGTCGTCGCCGTGGTGGTCCAACGGCGGGCTCGACGTCTCGGGTCGCGATGCGATGCTCGAGCGGACGGCGTCGGAGGCCTACGACCGTCTCGCCGCGATGCAGGGCGACAATCTCGCGCGCTGGAACTGGGGCTCGCTGCACGCCCTGCCGCTGCGCAGCGACACCTTCGGGTCGTCGGGGATCGCTCCGATCGAGATGCTCTTCAACCGTGGTCCGTATCCGGTGGGCGGCGGTTCGTCCGTCGTCAATGCGACCGGGTGGGACATCGGCGGCGATCTCGCGACCGTGACGGTGCCGTCCATGCGGATGGTCGTGGACCTCGCCGACTTCGACGCGTCACGCTGGAACCATCTGACCGGTGCGAGCGGGCACACGTTCCATCCCAACTACGTCGACCAGACCGCGGACTGGCAGGCCGTCAACCTCACCCCGTGGGCTTTCTCACCCGACGCCGTGACTGACGCGGCCACCCACACTCTCACTCTCACCCCCGCCGGCTGACCCCGCCGCAGTCACCCCGCGCGCGTTCGCCCCCCCGTCCGCCGAGGTCGCCCCCCACCCGACGCTCGGCACACAGGGGACCCCACCCGAGGCGCCCGGCACACAGGGGACCGACCCCACCCGAGGTGCCCGGCACACCGGGGATCGGCCCCGCGCGGGGCGCCGGAGCGAGGGGTCATCCGCCGGCGGCGGGTGGGGTGCGCTGGGAGTCGGCGAGCTCGTCGACGTAGAGCGAGCGCTCCGCGATCGTGCCGTTGCGGTAGGCCTGGCGCCCGATCATGTGGGCGGAGAGCGGCGCCGTCGCGAGTTGGATCAGCACGACGGGGACGAGGAAGGCGACGACGGGCCACGTCCGCAACGACAGTGCGACGGCGAGGCAGATCAGGATGAGTCCGAGAACCTGAGGCTTCGTCGCGGCGTGCAAGCGGGTCGGCACATCGGTGAAGCGCAGCAGACCGATCGCCGCCGTCAAGCACAACAGCGCGCCGATCAGGATCAGGATTCCGGCGACGAGATCGATCCAGGAGTCGACATCGGGCTCCGTCCAGCCGGCATCCGTCATCAGGACCGTGAGAGCGAGAAGGTTCATTGTTCGTTGTTGTCCCGTCTCGCCACGAAACGGGCGATCGAGATGGAGCCGAAAACGCCGATCGCGGCGATGACGAGCATGGCCGGCAAGGAACGCGTGTGCTGGTTGATCGCCATCTCCGCACCCAGGACGCAGAGCACGAGCGTCAGCAGGACATCGGATGCCACGACCCGGTCGAGGATCGAGGGCCCGACGAAGATCCGCCACATCGTCAGCAGCGCGGCCACGGCGAAGACGGTGTAGATGACGATCAGAAGGAAGCTCATACCGGCGCGCCCCCCTGCCGCGGCGTATCCACTGTGGCGCGCCTGATGATCTCGAGCTGCGCCTTCGAGCCGACAGCCCGGACGATCCTGGCTTCCCAGCCGAGCACCGCTTTGCGCTGCGCCTCCACTTCCTCCGCCGTCGATGCGCCGATCACGTGGAGGTAGATGATGCGGCGCGCCCGATCGGCCTCGATCAGGAGGGACCCCGGGATGAGCGAGGCCGTCACGGCGGTGTGCGTCATGATGAGGTCGTCATCGGTGCGCAACTGCACGGCGATGATCGAATTGACGGGCCGCGACCGCGGGTCGATCACCTGCCACGCGACGAGGAGCGAACCGCGCACGAGGGCGAGGATGAAGCTGACGATGAAGACCGTCCCCCACCAGAGGTTCACGCGGCCCGAGAGATCGACGGGCGGGAGACGGTAGACACGCGTCACGAAGATCGCGATGCCGACACCCGTGAGGAATGCGAGCCACGTGAACTGCCCCCACAGCAGCATCCACAACGCCACGAGCCAGAGGAAGAACGGAAGCTGGCGCCACAGCTGAGCGAAGAACGTCGCGGGGCGGGAGTCGGGGCTCACGGCTCGACCTCCCCCTGCAGCTGGACGAGAGTCACGGGTTCGAGGAGCGCCGCACCGATTCGCTCACACACCTCGTAGAGCGGTCCGGCGAACACCGTGAGGGCCACCGTGACGCCCACCATCCCTGCGGTCGCCGCCGTCATGATCTTCGGGATGACACGACGCTCGGTCTCCACCGCGGCAGCCGGCGCGTCGCCGAGGTACGAGATGCGCGCCTCGGTCTCGGCCGAGTCGTCCTCCTCTCGCCAGAAAGCGAGGTTCCACGCGCGCATGAGGGCGTAGAGCGTCAGGAGCGATGTGACGACACCCGCGACGATGAGGACCATCATGATGGGCGTGCCCACTTCGGCGGCGGCGTCGAACAGCGCGTACTTGCCGATGAACCCGGAGAAGGGTGGCAGGCCGCCGAGATTGATCGCCGGAATGAAGTACAGGATCGCGATCACGGGTGCCGCGCGCATGAGTCCCTTGACCCGGAGGATCGACGTGCTCCCGGCTCGTCGCTCGATGAGTCCGACCGCGAGGAACAGGGTCGTCTGCACGACGATGTGGTGGACCATGTAGTAGATGGTCGCGCCGATCGCGGCGGGTGTCGCTATCGCGAGCCCGAAGACCATGTAGCCGATATGGCTCACCAGCGTGAAGGACAGGATGCGTTTCAGCTCGGCCTGCGCGAGCGCGCCGAGCACCCCCACGATCATCGTTGCGACCGCGACGATGAGCAGGAGGAAGTTCACGTCGTTGTCGAGGAACATCTCCGTCTCGGTGCGGATCATCGCGTAGACGCCGACCTTGGTCAGCAAACCGGCGAAGACGGCCGTGACGGGGGCAGGAGCAGTCGGATAGGAGTCGGGGAGCCAGAAGGACAGCGGGAAGACAGCGGCCTTGATCGCGAAAGCGAGAAGCAGCATCAGGTGCAGGACGAGCTGGGTCTCCTGCGGCAGCTCGTCCATGCGCTGCGAGATCTGCACGATGTTGACCGTGCCGAGGGCGCCGTAGATCATCGCGATCGCCGCGAGGAACAGGATCGATGACACGAGCGACACGACGATGTAGATGACGCCCGCGCGGATCCGCGACTCCGTCGATCCGAGGGTGATGAGGACGTACGACGCGACGAGGAGGATCTCGAACCCGACGTACAGATTGAACAGATCACCCGCGATGAACGCATTGAAGATGCCGGCCGCGAGGATGAGGTAGGTCGGGTGGAAGATCGAGACCGGTGTGTCGTCGTCGCCGTCCGCGGCGCCCTGCCCCACCGAGAACAGAAGAACCGCGAGAAGCACGAGGCTCGAGACCAGCACGAGGAGCGCCGCGAGCCGGTCGACGTAGAGGATGATGCCGAACGGGATCGGCCAGCCGCCGACCGAGACGGCGAGCGCCTCGTTGCTCCCGTCCACCGCCCACAGCAGGACCGCGGCGATGATGAACACGACGGTCAGCGTCGTGATCGACACGGCGACCTGCGTGCGGCGATGACGACCGGCGATGAGCGCGATGGCGGCGCCGAGGAGCGGGAGGGTGACGAGGAGCGGAACGAGCGCGCTCATGAGTCCTCACCCGCTTTCGGCCGGTCCTCGGAGGATCGCGGGCGGTCGACGGGTGCGTCGTCGCGGAGCGACGAGAGATCGCGGCTGCCGAGCACGGTGATCGGCGCGGTCGCGAGGCCGACGAAGTCGGTCGTGACGTCGTCGTCTTCGTCTTCGATCTCGGTCTCGTCGTCCATGACGTCTTCCGACGCGGTCGACCGGGCCCGGACCGCGGCATCCGCCTCGTCGTCCTCGACAGTGTCGGCCTGCCCGAGCTGCCAGGACCGGTAGATCAGGGCGAGGAGGAACGCCGACACGGCGAACGTGATGACGATGGCGGTGAGCGTGAGCGCTTGCGGCAGCGGATCGGACATGTCCTCGGACTCGCCGGCCCCGTAGAAGGGGGCGATGCCGGGCCGGCCCATGACGATCAGCAGGAGGAGGTTTGCGGCGTTGCCGAGGAGCAGGAATCCGATGAGGACGCGAGTGAGGCTGCGCTCGAGCATCGCGTAGACGCCGCACGCGAAGAGCACGGCCATGATGATGATCAGGACGAGCGACACGTTCATCGCGTGCTCACCCCCCGCGTGCGGAGCTCTTGCGCCTGGCGGTCGACTTCGGCGCCCAGGCTTCGGAGAACATCGAGGACGAGTCCGATGACGACGAGGTAGACGCCGATGTCGAAGAGAGTGGAAGAGACGAACTCGACGTGGCCGAGGATGGGGAGCTCACCTTCGATGAAGTCGCTCGTCAGCGGAGCGGCGCCGAAGAAGAGGGGCACGATCGCGCAGGCGACGGCGATGGACATGCCGACTCCGAGGAGGCGTCCGGCATCCGTGGGCGCCGCGGCGCCGAGTTCGTAGCGGCCTCCCGCGATGTAGCGCATGACGAGCGCCATTCCCGCCACGAGTCCGCCGGCGAACCCGCCACCCGGAAGGTTGTGGCCGGCGAAGAGCAGGTAGAGCGACACGACGATGATCGAGTGGAACAGGATCCGCACGACGACTTCGAGGACGATCGATCGGTTCTCGGGTCGAACGCGCTGACCGCCGACGAGCCACGCGGTCCGGCCGCTGCCCGTCGCGTCGTCCCGCTGCCGCAGGCCGTCGGAGGTCTCCACCAGCACGCGCCGGTTGCGGGTCGCGCCCGTGGGCAACGCGTTGAACCTCGACAGCGTGTCGGCGCGGTGCGTGACGAAGACGAGCGAGGCGACGCCCGTCGCGGCGAGGATGAGCACCGAGAGCTCGCCCATCGTGTCCCAGCCGCGGATGTCGACGAGCGCGACGTTGACGACGTTCTTGCCGTGCCCGATCTCGTAGGCGAGCTCGGGGAAGCGTTCCGAGATGGGCTCGGCGACGCGTGCGCCCGTCGCGACAAGGGCGACGAAGGCCATCGTCACACCGACGGCGGCGCCGAGCACGGCGCGGGCGACGGGGGCGACCGAGGCGTTGTGCTCGCCCATGCGGGAAGGAATCCGACGAAGAACCAGAGCGAACGCCACGAGGGTGACGGTCTCGATGAGCACTTGCGTCACGGCCAGGTCGGGCGCGCCGCTCGTGGCGAAGAGCAAGACCATCCCGAGACCGGTGACCGACACCAGGACGACCCCCGTGTAGCGCTTGCGCGCGCGCACCGCCACGATCCCCGCGGCGATCATGATGGGTGCGACGACGAGCTGCATCGGGGTGTGCCATCCGGCGATGTCGACGACCCAGTGCCCGCCCATGATGAGGGCTGTCGCCTCCGCCGTGACGAACACCACGAAGATCGTTCCGACATAGACCGGGAGCGATCCTCGCTGCGTGAGGCTCGTGGTCACGACGGCCAGGCGCGCGACGGCACGGAGCGTCGCATTGTAGACATCGGATGCCGTGAAGGATGCCAGCCGGCGCGGCGCCCGCGTGCGGGTGAGCCAGAAGACCAGCACACCCAGGGCGATCGAGCCGAGGGAGATGAAGAGGGCGGGTTCGAAGCCGTGCCAGAGCGAGAGGTAGCCCGGATACTCGGGGGCGGGGACGCCGGGGCTCGCCACCGGCGCGGTGTCCGCATAGGTCGCGAAGGCCGTGTCGAGCCAGGGCGCTGCGAACCCGGCCGCAAGCGAGAGGGCGGCGAGGAGCGCGGGGGCCAGGATGAATCCGAGGGGCGGATCAGGCCACTCGGTCGCGGCGACCGGCGCTCCGTCGGCGTCGCGCTTCGTCCAGAACGCGCCCCAGATGAAGCGGATGCCGTAGGCGGCGGTGAGGACCGAGCCGAGGGCGATGCCGATCAGCGCGACGATCCCCCACGCCGCGCCGCCCTCGGCGTCATGCAAGAGCGCCGCGAGAGTGCCTTCCTTCGCCACCCACCCGATCGTGGGGATGATGCCGATCATCGACGCGATCGCGACCGTCGAGAGGACGGCGATCGTCGGGGCCTGCCGTCCCACTCCGCTGAGTTCACGGATGTCGCGCGTCGACAGCTGTCGGTCGATGATGCCGACGACGAGGAAGAGCGCCGACTTGAAGAGAGCGTGGCTGAGGAGGAGCGCGAGGCCGGCGAGCGCGGCATCCCGCGTGCCGTATCCCAGAACGACCGTGAGCATGCCGAGCTGACTGACCGTGCCGAACGCGAGGATGCGCTTGAGGTCGGTCTCGCGGAGGGCCTGGAGTCCGCCGAGCAGCATCGTGAAGACGCCGAGCCCGATCACGATCGGACGCCACGTGGGAGCGAGCGCGAAGATCGGGGCGAAACGCGCGATGAGATAGATGCCGGCCTTCACCATCGCGGCGGCGTGGAGGTAGGCGCTGACGGGCGTGGGGGCGGCCATGGCGCCAGGCAGCCAGAAGTGGAAGGGGAAGATCGCCGACTTGCTGAGCGCGCCGACGAGCAGGAGGACGAGTGCGGCATCCACGACGGGACCCGTCGGTGCTTCAGCGAGCATCAGGGAGATGCTCGAGGTGCCCGTGTCGACGACGAGCAGTACGACGCCGATGAGCATGACGAGTCCGCCGAGCGTCGTCACGAGGAGAGCCTGGAGAGCCGCACGACGGCTGGCAGCGCGCTTGTTGTAGTAGCCGATGAGCAGATATGAGAGGACGCTCGTGAGTTCCCAGAACATCACGAGGACGACCAGGTCGTCGGTGAGGACGAGTCCGTACATCGCACCGGCGAAGGCGAGGAGGACGGCCGAGAACTGCGCGAGGCCTTCCGTCTTACCCGCGAAGTACCAGCGGCAGTAGAGCATGACGAGCGCGCCGACACCCGTGACGATGAGCGTCATGAGCCACGACAGCGTGTCCATGCGCATCGACAGTTCGATGCCGAGGGGCGCGATCCAGTTGAATGCCTCGAACGGAATGTTCGCCGCCAGAACGAGCGGCGTCTGGATCGCGGCGTGAACGAAAGCGATGGCCGGGAGGATCGCAGCGACCGTGAAGACGCGCGGCCCGATCCTGTGGGCGAGCCACGGGAGCAGGATCGGGACGATTCCGAACGCGGCGAGGAGGACCAGCATGAGCGGCCTCCTCTAGGTCGTCGGCCGTGTGCTCACGCAGGCGGCTCGGGCGATCAGGGTGTGAGCTATGAGTCTACCGGGGCGAAGGCGGCGCTCCGGTCGTATCGCCCTCACGGAACGTGGACGTGAACTGGAGGGATGCCGCGTCCTGTCCCTCGAGCATCGCGGCGACGGCGGCGCCCGCGGCGCGGCCCTTCTCGGTCGCGGGCTGCACGAGCGTCGTGAGCGTGTACGGGGCGAGCCCGTCGACGACGATGCCGTCGAAACCCGTGATGCTGACGTCGTCGGGGATGCGGAGCCCTGCCTCCTGCGCTGCCCGGAGGACGCCCGCTGCGAGCAGATCGCTCTGCGCGATGACAGCCGTCGGGCGCCGTGCCGGATCCGCGAACAGCACCCTGCCCGCCGCCAGCCCCTCGTCGATCGAGCTCGCCTCTGCGGCGAAGGCTGCGGCATCCGGGAAGACGTCTCGTGCACCCGCCAGTCGATCCCTCGTGACGTCGACGCCGATCACGGCCCGATCGGGAATCCACCCGCGCTTCCACCCGCTGCGCACCGGGAGGGTCACGATCGTGACATCGGTGTGCCCGAGCGCCCGCAGGTGACGGGCCGCCTGCCGCTGCGCCTCACGGTTGTCGAGCCCGATGCGCGGGATGTCAGGACCGGCATCGCCCTCGATGACGACGACGGGGATGCCGCGCGACCTCACGGCATCGAGCGATTCGCGCAGCAGTCCGCTGCAACCGATGAGGACGGCGGCGTCGATGGGCGCGGTGGTCAGGGTGGGGGCGCCGTCGATCGCGGCGTCGTCGCGCAGAAGGAGCAGTCCCGCGCCGAGCGGCGCGACCGCATCGGCGAGCCCGTCCATCATGAGTGTCTTGACGGGATCGAGGAACGCTCGTCCCAGATGCTCTTCGAAGACCACACCGACGATCCCCGATCGGCCCGTGCGAAGCGACGCGGCGCGCGGATCGGGACCGGTGTACCCGAGGGATGCCGCGGCGGCGCGCACACGCTCACGCGTGGCATCAGAGACGGGCGTCTTGCCGCTGAAAACGACGGACGCCGTCGACGGCGAGACTCCGGCCTCGCGCGCGACGTCGGAGATGGTCGCCCGGCGCGTGCTCATGACGTGATGATCGTAACCCAGGCCGTTTGCCCGTGTCGAATCGATTCGATACGCTGTGCATCATGCAGGAGACCCTCACCCGGAGCCAGATCGTGCGGTGGCGCAACGCGATCTTCGCCATCTTCCTCGCGACCGGCATCGGCTTCGCGAGCTGGGCTTCGCGCATCCCCGCCGTGAAGGTCAACCTCGACATCAACGACTTCCAGCTCGGCATCCTGCTCTTCATCTCGGGCGCGGCCTCGGTCATAGGCCTCTCGCTGGCGAATCTCATCCTCGTTCGCTGGGGAGCACGCATCGGCATGCTCATGAGCCTGGCGACCTTCGGGATCGGGATCGGGATCGTCGGTTTCGGTGCCGACGCGGTCCCGTCCTACGCACTCACGGCGGTCGGTCTGGCGCTCATGGGGATGGGCCTGGCGATCACCGACATCATGATGAACGTCGAGGGCGCCGCGAACGAGCAGGCGATCGGCAAGACGATGATGCCGCTCTTCCACGCGCTCTTCAGCCTCGGGACTGTTGCCGGCGCGGGGATCGGTGTCGCGATGGCGGCGTGGCAGATCGGCGTGGGCCCTCACCTCTGGTCGATCGGAGTGATCGTCATCATCCTCGGAGCGGTCGCCGTGCGTTCCGTGCCGAACCGCGAGACGGTCGACGATCCCCAGCCCGGCGACTCCGCCATCACCCGGCGCGAGAAGTTCATCGAGGCGCTTCGCGTCTGGCGCGAACCTCGCATCTACTTCATCGGCGTCATCATGCTCGGCATGGCGTTCGCCGAGGGCGGCGCCAATGACTGGCTCCCCCTCGCCGTCGTCGACGGTCACGACGGCACGGAGGCGCAGGGAGCGATCGCGCTGACCGTGTTCTCGATCGCGATGACCGTCGTGCGAGCGATCGGAGGCCCGATCGTCGATCGCTTCGGCCGCGTCTGGACCCTCCGCGTCCTCGCGATCGCCGCGAGCGGCGGCCTCGTGCTCTTCATCCTTGCTCCGAACCTCCCGCTCGCTCTCGTCGGTGTCGCGTTCTGGGGAATCGGCGCGTCGCTCGGATTCCCGCTCGGCATGTCGGCGGCCGCCGACGACCCGGCCCGCGCCGCGGCATCCGTCAGCGCTGCCGCCACGATCGGCTACATCGCGTTCCTCTGCGGGCCTCCTGTCCTCGGCTGGGTCAGCCACCAGGTCGGACTGCTGCCGACGCTCTGGATCCTCGTCGTGCTCATCGCCCTCTCGGGCCTCGCCTCGGGCGCCGCCAAGCCGATCGCCGGCTCGAAGGTCGGCGCGGGGCACCCGGGCGAGCACTGAGCGAGAGCCGCTCGGCTCGACGTTAGGCTCGACCGGTGAGACTCGTCATCGCCCGCTGCTCCGTCGACTACACGGGTCGACTCAACGCGCATCTCCCCCTCGCCACGCGACTGCTCGTGCACAAGGGCGACGGGTCGCTGCTCGTCCACTCCGACGGCGGGTCGTACAAACCCCTCAACTGGATGAGCCCCCCGTGCCGTCTCGAGGTCGAGGCTCCCGACGACGAGTCCGCGTCAGCCGGCGTCATCGCGCACTGGCGCGTCACCCACGCGAAGACGGGCGATGCGCTCCTCGTGCGGATCTACGAGATCCTCCACGACTCGCAGCACGAGCTCGGCGTCGATCCGGGACTGCAGAAGGATGGCGTCGAGGCCGACCTGCAGCGCCTCCTTGCCGAGCAGGTCGACGTCATCGGCGACGGACTCACGCTCGTCCGCCGGGAGTTCCCGACCGCGATCGGACCCGTCGACCTCCTGCTGCGCGACCCCGCCGGCGGGACGATCGCCGTGGAGGTGAAACGCCGCGGCGACATCGACGGCGTCGAGCAGCTCACGCGCTATCTTCAGCTGCTTTCGCGCGACCCGCATCTCGCGCCCGTGACCGGCGTCTTCGCCGCGCAGGAGATCAAGCCGCAGGCGCGTGTCTTGGCGACCGATCGCGGAATCCGCTGTGTGACGCTCGACTACGACGGCATGAAGGGCGTCGAGTCGGGCGCGCCGCGACTGTTCTGACGCAGGGCTCGGCTCCCGCCGCCGCATAGGCTTGTGTCATGCCCCACCGCTCTGCATGGACCTGCATTCTGTGGGACGTCGACGGCACCATCGTGGATGCGTCCGACGGCATCCTTCACCGGCTGACGGTCACACTCGAGCACTTCGGCAAGAAGGCGCCCGTGCGCAGCGAGCTCGCGCACTGGATCGGACCGCCGCAGTTCGACTCGTTCCAGGCGAATGTCGGCATGTCGCCCGAAGAGTCCGCCGACGCCGTCGCGTTCTACCGCGCGCTCGGCAAGCAGGAGGGCTTCACGACGGGCGCCAAGCTCTTCCCCGGGGTGGCAGACATCATCTCGAAGGTCGCGGCAGCCGGCATCCCGCAGGCGACCGCATCGTCGAAGCCCGAAGTACAGGTCGTCGAGCTGATGAAGCACTTCGGACTGACCGACGACTTCATCACCCTCGTGGGTGCGACGCCCGACGAGCGGACGCTCGCGTCGAAGGCAGAGATCGTCGGTGAAGCGCTCCGTCGCCTCGAGGCGGCGGGAGTCGACACGAGCAGACCGGTCCTCATCGGTGACCGCCACCACGACATCGACGGCGGCGCCGTCCACGGCGTGCCGGTGATCTTCGTGCGCTGGGGCTTCAGCTGGCCGCACGAGGCCGACGGTGCCGCGGCGGCGGTGAGTACGGCCGCCGAGCTCGAGGCGCTGCTGCTGGTGGAAGACCCCGATGCCTGACGACCGAGCCGCGATCCTCGACTGGGTCGTGCCGGCGGCGATCGTCTTCGGAATCGCCGCGCTCCTCGCGCTCGCGGGACTGTGGGCCCTCCGTCGCGCGCGCCGCTCGCCGAAGGCCCGTGCGGCGGCGACCACGGCTCGTGAGAACGCCGGGGCGAGCCTCGTCCGGCTCGACGACGCGGTGGCAGAGCTCGATCTCGAAATCGGACTGTCCGGCGCGCTGTACGGCGGAGGGGCACCCACGTCGCTCCGCCGCGCCCGGCTCACGGCGCAGCGCGTGCGCGACGCCTCGTTCGGCGAGTACCGCACCCTGGACGAGACGGATGCCGTGCCCGACGACGTCCGTCGGAACGCGCAGCGCATCACGAAGCGCTCGGAAGACGCGCTCGCGCTCATCGCGAAGGCGCGCGCCGAGCACGACGCCTGGGTGCGCGAGAACGTCTCGGCGGCGACGCAGGTCGCTGCGGCGCGCGAACGGCTCGCGCGTGTGCGTGCATCGATGGGCGACTCCGACGCGCTCGTGGCCGAGCTCTCGTCGCGGTTCGCACACGAGGAATGGGATGCCGCGGCTCGAGCCGCGCGGTCGGCGGCGAACGAGCTCGACGAAGCGGATCGACTTCTCTCCCGCGCCGAGGCGCACGCGAAAGACCCGTCGCGATCCGCTCTCGGGGATCTTGCGGATGCCGAACGATCCCTCCGGCAGGCCGAGGGCGACGCGCGCACGCTGGAAGAAGCCCATCGCCTCGTGACCCAGGCCGCTCTCGCCGTGCCCGCGGAGTTCGAGGCGGCACGCGCCGCCGTGCGTTCCGCCCTGACGACGCGTGTGCAGCTGGACGCCGACGCCGCGACGCGGCTGGGGACCGAGCTGCGCGAGATCGACCGGGCGCTCACGAACCTGGAAGCGGATGCCGCGGCCCGCCCGACTCGTACGGTCGATGCCATCGCGCGCCTTCGCGACCGCCTCGACTTCGCCCTCGGCGACGCCCTGACCGCCCAGCAGCGCTTGCGTGGTGCGCGCACGGCGCTCCCCGGAACGCTCGCGGCAGCGCGCGGAGCGCTCGCCCGCGCCGAGACGGCCCTCGCGCATGCCCGCGTCGGCGCCGATGCGCGCGCACGACTTCTCTCGGCGCAGGAGGAGCTCGCCCGTGCGCGACAGGAGGGCGACCCTGTCGCCGCCCTCGACGCCGCGCGGCGGGCCCGTCGGGATGCCGAGGACGCGGAGGCGCTCGCGCATCACGACCGCATGCCGGGAACGTGATTCGGGCGGCGCTCGCTATCGTGAACGCATGGCCGAGCATCGCACCCGCGCCCCTCACCTCTTCGCGGGAGTCGTGCGGAGGATCCCCGCGACGCTGATCCTCGTCGTCCTCGTTCTGATCGTGGGCGTCGTCTGGGCCGGGTTGTGGATGCCCTTCCGGGACTCGCCCGCGTTCGAGGTCGTCGCGTACGGTCTCCCCGCACTCAGCGAGGGCCGGTGGTGGACCGTCATCACGGGGACGTTCTTCGTCGCCGAACCCTTCGTCTACGTCTTCACGATCGCGAGCTTCGCGGGGATGGCGTATCTCGAGTTCCGCCGCGGCACGCGCGTCGCACTCCTCTATTTCTGGATCGGCCAGCTGTTCGCGATCTTCGCGTCGGCGCTCACGCTGTGGGTGCTGTCGTTCGTCTCGTCGTGGGGATGGGCGCAGACGCAGGCCGCTGCACTCGACGTGGGAGCATCGGGCGGAACGATGGCCTGCATCGCCGCGGCGGTCGGCCTCTTCGTCGCACCGTGGCGGGTCCGCGCGTGGCTGGTCCTCCTCGCCTTTGTCTTCATCGCGATGCTCTTCTGGGGAGCCCTCGCCGATCTCGAGCACGTCTACGCAGTCCTGCTCGTCCTCTTCATCGACCGATCGCTGCGACTCGAGCGTCAGACGGTCCGGGAGCAGCGCCTCGTGGCCTTCGTCGCGATCGCCGCTCTCGGCGTCACCGAGATCATCACGGCCATCGTCCCCACGACGGGTCCGTTCGGAGACACCGAGCCGACCGCCGGCAGCATCGTCGACGTCGCGATCGACGTGCTGATCATCGCCGTCCTCGCTCGACACCTGCTTCTCGGGCGCCGCTGGGCATGGATCCTCAGCATCGTGCTCGCAGGCCTCAACATCCTCACCGGTGCACTCGTCCTCGTCATCCTCATCATCGCGACGCAAGCGCAGATCGAAGGGGTCATCGATGTCGAGTCGGAGCTCGTCCTCGCGAGTGGCGTGCTGTGGTCCTTGCTCCTCATCTACCTCGTGCGGGTGCGTGGTGCTTTCCGATCACGACGACGCTCGGCGATCGGATCACCGCCTCCGCCGACGCTCGACGACGTGAAGGCCCTCATCCGAAGCGACGGCGGCGGCACCCTGTCGTGGATGACGACGTGGGACGGCAACAGTTACGCCCGCACGAGCCAGGGGATCGTCGCCTACCAGCGCCGGGCGGGCGTGGCCCTCGCCCTCGCGGATCCGCTCGGGCCCGCGGCATCCCGTGCCGAGAGCGTCCGCGAGTTCATCACCGCCGCCGAGACGGCGGGTCTCGTACCCTGCTTCTTCAGCGCAGGGGATGCCACGAAGGCCGCGGTGCCGGAGGGATGGCGGAGCATCATCGTCGCCGACGACACGATCGTCGACCTACCCGGCCTCGCGTTCACGGGAAAAGCGTGGGGTGCCGTCCGCACGTCGCTCAATCGCGCGGGGCGCGAGGAGATGACGTTCCGGCTCACGCGACTGAAGGATGAGCCCTGGGGCATCCAGCAGCAGCTGCGCGCGATCTCGGAGATGTGGGTCGGAGACAAGGGTCTGCCCGAGATGGGCTTCACCCTGGGAACCCTCACGGAAGCGCAGGACCCCGAAGTGCGCATCGCCCTCGCGATCTCTCCGCAGGGCGACATCGACGGGTTCCTGTCGTGGCTCCCCGTCTACGGAGGCGACGGCGAGGTTCGCGGCTGGACGCTCGACCTCATGCGTCGCCGCGAAGGCGGATTCGGACCCGTGATGGAGTTCCTCATCGGGTCGTCCGCGAAGCAGTTCTCCGAAGAGGGCGCTGAGATCATGTCTCTCTCGGGTGCGCCACTGACCCACGACTATCCCGAGGACGGCGGCGCCATCGCCGCCTTGTCCGATCGGATGGCCGAGATCCTCGAGCCCGTGTACGGCTTCCGGTCGCTCCACCGCTTCAAGGAGAAGTTCCACCCGCGCTACGAGACGATGTACCTCTTGTTCCGCGACGAGAGCGATCTCACCCGCATCGGTGCCGGTCTCACGCGCGCGTTCCTGCCCGACGCGACGCTGCGACAGTTCGCAGGCGCGGGACTGGAGTTGGTCCGGGGAGACCGCGACTGACAGGCACAGCGTGGTGCGACCGCAGCCGCACCACGCTCGCTGATCAGACGGGGCGGATGTTCTCCGCCTGGAGGCCCTTCGGCCCCTGCGCGATCTCGAACTCGACGCGCTGGTTCTCCTCGAGCGAGCGGTAGCCGCCCGCCTGGATCGCGGAGTAGTGCGCGAAGACGTCAGCGCCACCTTCGTCGGGGGCGATGAAGCCGAAGCCCTTCTCCGAGTTGAACCACTTGACAGTGCCCTGCGTGCTCATGAAATGCCGTTCCTTGCGGTGCCCGCGCCACGTACGCGAGTCGCCTATCACGCTAGCCAAAGCCGTGGACGGGCATCGAGGGAGATCACGGAATGGTGACACAAACGTTGCTTTGCCGACACGGCTCTCGAATGCCTCAATCGGGCGACAATGAGACATGGCCCGTCCCTCCGCTCCCATCGCCGACACGTCCGAGAGCGTGCAGGTCGACATCACCACGGGGATGCTCCGCGGCATCCGTGCCGGCGGGATCGATCGCTTCCGGGGCATCCCGTTCGCCGCACCGCCCGTCGGGCCGCGTCGCTTCGCCGCTCCCGAACGGGTGGACGCGTGGGAAGGCGTGCGTCCGGCGCTCGACTTCGGCCCGACGGCACCGCAGTCGCCGTACCGCGGAGAGCTCGGTGAGCTTCTCACGTGTCCCGTGATCGAGGGCGACGACGTGCTGACGGTCAACGTGTGGTCGCCGACGGATGCCGCGGCCCGGCCTGCGCCGGTCATCCTCTGGCTCCACGGCGGAGCCCTCGAGCGCGGCACATCCGCTCAGTCGGGATACGACGGCACGACCTTCGCCCGCGACGGCGTCGTCTTCGTCTCCGCCAACTACCGGCTCGGCGTCGAGGGCTTCAGCGTGCTCGACGGCGCGCCCAGGAATCTCGGCCTCCTCGATGTCGCCTTCGCGCTCGAGTGGGTGTACCGCGAGATCGCCGCATTCGGCGGAGACCCCTCGCGCATCACGCTCATGGGTGAGTCCGCGGGTGGCGCGCTGGTCGCAGCGCTCGTCGCCCGACCCGCGTCGCGCGCTCTCGTCGCGGGTGCGATCATCCAATCGGGTCCGCTGGAAGCGTCGACGGAGAAGAAGGCGCGTCGCGCATCCGATGCCATCGCCGAACGGCTGGGCATCCCGGCGACGCGCGAAGCGTTCGCCCGCATCCCGCCGGACGAGCTCCTCCGCGCGCGGTCCGAGATCGCCGCCGGGTCCTCGCCGCTCAGGGGCAGCCCGGGCTTCGCCCTCGCGATCGACCCCGCGTCGCTCCCCACGAGTCCGGACGCTGCTCTCGTCGAGGCCGAGGTGCCGATCCTCATCGGGACGAACACCGATGAGTACCGTCTGTGGCTCACTCCCGCCGCGATCGCCGAGATCGGTCCCGTCAAGGCGTGGCTCGCACGCCGTGTCCTGCGGATCCCCGAACGCGCGGCCCGAGCCGCGCGACGGGCACTCCCGGAGGCATCGCCCGGCGAAGTCGTCGGTCAGCTCCTCACCGACAAGATCCTGCGCGCGCCCGCGACGCGTCTTGCGCGGTCCCGACGCGCACCGACGTACGTCTACGAGTTCGCCTGGCCGAGTCCCATCCGGGATCTCCGTGCCGCCCACGCCCTCGAGATCGCCTTCGCGTTCGACAACCTCGATGACGAGGAAGCCCTCCGTCTGAGTGGGCCCGACGCGCCGACGGCGCTCGCCCATGACATGCACGCCGCGTGGGTCGCGTTCGCCAGGACGGGCCATCCAGGCTGGACCGCTTTCGGACGCGACCGCATGACTCATGTGTGGAATGACACGACGCAGACGCATCCGCAGCGACGTGCGGCGGTCGTCGATGCTCTCGGCTGACGCGCCGCACCGTTCACTTCCCGAACACGCCGGCCCATCGGACGCCCGGGCCGAGCGGAGCTCAAAGCCCGGGCGTCGACGGATCCCCCCGGATATGCCGCGCGCTGCGCGGCGCCCCTACTCTACCGCTCCGGCGCCTCCACGCCAGGGGTGTCGTCATGCGACTTCATCTCGGGTTTCTTCATGAGTAGCGTGGGGCTCGTGGGACACATCGAACTGCGTGAACTCGACGACGACGACCTCGACGCGATCTTCGAGATGTTGCGCGATCGCGAGGCGATCGAGCTCGCGGCGTTCACGGCGCAGCATCCCGACCAGCGCGATGAGTTCGAGGCATGGATTCAGCGCGAACGTGCGGCTGACGGCGTCCGCTTCACGGTCGTGACGGAGGACGGCGGGTTCGCCGGCACCGCCGTCGCCTTCCCCGTCGAGGAGGATCGCGAGGTCACGCTGTGGCTCACGCGGCACGCACGGGGACGCGGCATCGCGACGGAGGCGCTGCGGATCCTCGTGTCGCACGAACCGGATCGCCCGCTCTTCGCTCGCGTCGCTGCTCATAACGGCGCCGCGATCGCGGTGCTGGAGCGCAACGGCTTCACGGAGGTGTCGCGCGCCTCGGTTTTCGCCCCCGGTCTGGATCGCGACGCGGAAGAGGTCGTCTATGCCCTGCTTCCTGCGCTCGACGGGTACTGAACCGGAATAGGTCGCGGGGCGGGGGAGTTGGCGTCACAGTTCCCTCACGAAAGGCCTTCCTCCGCATGGACCTGTTCTCCCCCGTTTCCCTCGGCGACATCGAGCTGAAGAACAGGGTGGTGATGGCGCCGCTCACACGAACGCGAGCGGGCGAATCGGGGATCCCCAACGATCTGCTCGTCGAGTACTACGCGCAGCGCGCCAGCACGGGGCTCCTCGTCACGGAGGGCACGTACCCCAGCTTCGAATCGCAGGCGTTCGTCGGCCAGCCCGGCATCGTCACGGCGGAGCAGATCGCGGGATGGCGTCGCGTCGCCGACGCCGTGCACGCGGCGGGCGGCCACATCGTGATGCAGGTCATGAACGGCGGCCGCGTCACGCACCCGGGTATCAACGGTGGCCGTCGCGTCGTCGCGCCGAGCGCTCTCGCGATCGACGCCGAGGTGCGGACGCTCCGCGACGGCAAGCAGCCGTTCCCTGTTCCGCACGCTCTCACGACCGAGGAGTTGCCCGTCATCCGCGACGAGTTCGTCACGGCGGCTCGCAACGCCATCGACGCGGGGATGGACGGCATCGAGCTGCACGGGGCGAACGGCTACCTCCTGCACCAGTTCCTCTCCCCGGCATCCAACACTCGAGAAGACGAGTACGGCGGTTCGCCCGAGAACCGGATCCGTTTCGTCGTCGAGGTCGTGCGCGCCGTCGCGGACGAGATCGGCGCCGCCCGCGTCGGCCTGCGCCTGTCGCCGGCGCACAACATCCAGGGAGCGCTCGAGACGGATGCCGCCGACGTCGCCGCGACGTACTCCGCTCTCGCCGATGCCCTCGCGCCGCTCGGCGTCGCCTACCTCAGCGTGCTGCACTCCGATCCCGAGGGAGAGCTCGTGCAGACGATCCGGCGCCGCATGGGAGCGCCGTTCATCGCGAACTCCGGCTTCGGCCGCGTGACCACGCGCGATGAGGCCATGAGCCTCATCGACTCGCAGCACGCGGATGCCGTCGCCGTCGGCCGCGCACTCATCGCCAACCCCGACCTCGTCGCGCGCTGGCAGGGCGGACACCCCGAGAACGAGCCCGACGCCCGCACGTTCTACGGCCCGACCGCCGAGGGCTACACCGACTACCCGCGCCTCACCGCGTAGCATCCGGGTCGCGAGACCCACCCATGTCGCCACTGTTGGCTACTGTTTCGACTATGTTCGACTGTCCCTGGTCCTCCAACCAGCTCAAGAACTTGAGTCGACATCTCCGGGAACGAACTGAGCCGCCGCCGAACCTGCCGGCTTACACGGAGGTCATGCTGTGGTACAACGAGGTCGCCGCGCAGGTTCAGAAGGACATTAGCGCCCTCGATTGGACACCACTCCTGGGTGATCGCCAGTGGGAAATCACGTCGCGGGCCAAAACGATCGACACCCTGCGCGACAAGCTGCAACGTGACAAAGGGACACCTCTGCCTTCAGTGCAGGATGTCGCGGGCGTACGTTTCGAAGCGGAGATGTCGCTGGATGAGCAGGACGCAGTTGCGCGCACGATCCTGGGCTTCTACGGTCATGATGAGAACAGCCTCAAGGACCTGCGCGCGACACCGCACAGTGGCTACAGAGCGGTACACCTCTGGTTGAGACTGCCGGTGCGCGTCGAAGTGCAGGTTCGAACCCACATGCAGGGGGCATGGGCGAACGCCTATGAAGCAGCAGCTGACTTAATCGGGCGCGATATACGTTACGGCGTACTCCCAGACGGTGGGATGGAGCGCACGATCGTCGAGACGCTGCAGTATGTTTCGACGAATGCCATCTCCGAAGCGGAGGAAGCCCGCAACCGTATGGCCCGGGGACGTCTGATCGCTGAAGACCTCGAGCGCAGAGGGCAATTCCGCAGTGCTGAAGAGCTCCGCGACACCCTCGACGTAACATGGAATGATTACGTCAGAAGCGAGGGTGAGATGAAGCGCCAGCTCGTGGCGATTCACGATCAGTTCCGTACCGTGCGTGAGAAGGGTTGAACGATGCCTGGATTCGTCGTCGAGTACCACCGGCCTAGCGGGCGGTACCGCGTCCACGAGTTCTCCGGCGAGGACGGCCATCGTCGTGCGTTGCTGCTTCGATTCGAGCTCGAAGCAGAGCGAGTGGACCCAGATTGGGAAATCGCGTCGCTGAACAGCGACTCCATCGAGACGCTGATGAAGACTCACGCGCGATACTTTGCGGACGGTGAGTTACTCCGCTCAGCCTGACTGTCCCCTTGGCTGACCCGCGAGCGGACAGAACTGGATACTCAGGGACTCGCCGCATCCGTATTCACCCGCAGGCCGTGAAGCCCCGGGGCGGCATCCACCAGCACCTTCGCTGCGCCGTCTCATCGATGCTGTGCGCGAGGGGTGTCTGGTTTCAGGACATCGTCGCCGCCGCGTGTCTCAGAGCCACGCGCGATGAGGCCATGAGCCTCATCGACTCGCAGCATGCGGATGCCGTCGCCGTCGGCCGCGCACTTATCGCCAACCCCGACCTCGTCGCGCGCTGGCAGGGCGGACACCCCGAGAACGAGCCCGACGCCCGCACGTTCTACGGCCCGACCGCCGAGGGCTACACCGACTACCCGCGCCTCACCGCGTAGCATCCGGGTCGCCGCGGCATCCCGTTCGCGCCGCCGAGACCGGGCACTTCGCCGAGACAGGGCCGCACACCGCCCGGTCTCGGCACAACCCCCGGTCTCGGCGATCCGGTCGCCCGGTACAGCACCCGGGACAGCGGCCGGGCGCACGAAAAACCCCCGGCCTGGGTGTCCCAGGTCGGGGGTTTTCGTCGCTGTGCGCGAGGGGGGAGTTGAACCCCCACGCCCTTTCGGGCACTGGCACCTGAAGCCAGCGCGTCTGCCTATTCCGCCACTCGCGCGAGTCACGGCACGCAGGATGCCGCAGAACTCAACCTGGCGAGGATATCACGGGGCTGCCGAGCGGCGGAATCGCAACGAAGTCGACGCAGTTCTCGGTACCCCCAGTCTGTGCAATTAGCATGTAGCAGACCAGGCACCCCCCTCTGAGGAGCTCCGTGGGACTACTTGACAGCTTCGAGAAGAGTCTCGAGCGCGCTGTGAACAGCGCGTTCGCGAAGACCTTCCGCAGCGGTATCCAGCCCGTCGAGATCGCATCCGCCCTGCGCAGCGAGCTCGACAAGAAGGCTGCCGTGGTCAGCCGCGACCGCATTCTCGCGCCGAACACCTTCACGGTGCACCTGTCGCCCGCCGATGACGACAAGATGGCGACGCTCGGCGAGACGCTCGGCGATGAGCTCCACACGCTCGTGCAGAAGCACGCGAAGCAGCAGGGGTACTCGTTCGCAGGACCCGTCACGATCGGGATCGTCCGCGACACGCAGCAGTCGACGGGGACGCTCCGGATCGAGTCGTCGACGGCCCAGGGGCGCGTCGCGTGGCGGGGCGTCGTCGATGTCGAGGGGAAGCGCCACCCGCTGACGAAGTCGCGGACGGTCATCGGTCGCGGGAGCGATGCCGACATCACGATCTCGGATGCCGGCACGAGCCGACGCCACGTCGAGATCCTGTGGGACGGCGAGCGCGCCATGGTGCGCGACATGAAATCGACCAACGGCACGCAGCTGAATGGGCGTAAGGTCACAGAGGCGCCGCTCGCGCCGGACTCGACCGTGACGATCGGGCGCACGAACATCGTCTTCCGCATCGTCCCGCAGACGACTCCCCCGACCCCCACGATGCCCGCCGCCGACGCGACGCGCGCATTCGACATCCGAGAGCAGGGACCGCTTCCGTGACGAGCGAACTGACCCTGCTCCTCTTGCGCATCGGCTTCCTGCTGCTGCTGTGGTTCTTCGTCTTCGCCATCGTCTACTCGCTGCGCGCCGACCTGTTCGGCGTGAAGGTCAGGAAGATGCCCGAAGCGGCCGCCGCCGGAGCGCCGGCGCCTGTGCCCGCTCCCTCACCCGCGACGCCTCCGCGCGCGACGGCCCCCGTGCCGCCCAAGGCAGAGCCCGCCGGCGGTCCCGCGACGACCGCGACCGCATCCCGCATCGTCATCACGAGCGGCCCCAAGGCGGGGCTCGAGCTTCCGCTCGGAAGCGAACCCCTCACGATCGGACGCTCGAGCGAGTCGGGCCTCGTCGTGCGCGACGACTACACCTCGAGTCATCACGCGCGCCTCGTGCTGTGGGGCGACCAGTGGATGCTGCAGGACCTCGACTCGACGAACGGCACATGGCACGACGGTGTTCGCGTCGCTTCCCCGGTCCCGATCACCCTCGGCGCACCGATCAAGGTCGGCGCGACGACGTTCGAGCTGCGGAAGTAGTCCCTCCCGTATGGTCTTCCAGGGTTCGAGCGTCGCGATATCGCATACCGGCAAGGTCCGCTCCAACAATCAGGACTCCGGATACGCCGGATCGAACCTGTTCGTCGTCGCCGACGGCATGGGCGGGCACGCCGGCGGTGACGTCGCATCGAGTCTCGCGGTCACGCGGCTCGAGAGCGTCGATCAGCCCTTCACGTCGCCGTCGGAAGCCGAGCGGGCGCTCCGCGACGCCATCACCGACACGGCGGGCGACCTCATCGAGACGGTTCACGTCCGCCCCGAGCTCGCCGGGATGGGCACGACGGTCAGCGCTCTCGTCATGGTCGACGACTACGCCGTCATCGCCCACATCGGCGATTCCCGGATCTACCTCTACCGCGACGACGCCCTGACACAGATCACGACCGACCACACGTTCGTGCAGCGACTCGTGGACTCCGGCCGCATCACCCCCGAGGAAGCCCGCTACCACCCGCGACGGTCCGTGCTCATGCGCGTGCTGGGCGACATGGACGCGGATCCCGAACTCGACACCTTCATCATGCCGACGCAGCCGGGTGACCGGTGGCTCCTGTGCTCGGACGGTCTCTCGGGCGTCGTCGACGACCCCCACACCGCCAAGACCCTCGGCGCGGGGCTCGCCCCCGGTCGCACGGCCGACCAGCTGCTCAAGCAGGCACTCGACGGCGGTGCGCCCGACAACGTGACGATCGTGCTCGTCGACGTCGGGGGTCAGCATCCGCTCTTCTCCGGCACGCCCACGATCGTCGGGTCCGCCTCCACGCCCCTCGGCGTCGAGGTGCCCGCCGCCCGGCCCGGACGCACCAGCTGGCTCCACCCGAACCGTCAGGCGGCCAACGAGCCGACACACTTCGAGCCCGCCGCGGAGTTCCTCGAGGAGCTCATCGAAGAGGACCATCGACGCGCGCGACGTCGGCGCATCGGCTGGATCGTCGGCTTCATCCTCGTGATCGGCCTCCTCGCGGCCGCGGTGTTCGGCGGATACCAGTTGACGCAGACGCGCTTCTACGTCGGAGCCGACGACGACACGGTCGTGATCTTCCGTGGCATCCAGCAGAGCATCGGTCCTTTCCCGCTGTCGGACGTCTATGAGGACACGGGAATCCCGCTGGACTCGCTGTCCGAATTCACGCGCCAGCGCGTCGAGCAGACGCTGTCCGCAGATTCCTTGCAGGGTGCTCGTGACATCGTGACCACCATCGCCGAATCGGGAGGGGGGTGAGCCATGGCCGCCGATACTCAGGCCGTCGCCGCCGACACCGCGGTCCTTCGCGCTCTTCGCCGCATCCGTGTTCCGCAGACGCAGCGCAACCGCGAGCTGGGACTGCTCCTCTTCGCCTTCCTCATCAACGGCTCGGCGATCGCCCTCGTCCAGCTCGGCGCGATCGACGCCATCGAGCCGACGTTCCTCATCTACTGCGGCGGACTCTCCGCCCTCGTCATCGCGCTCCACATCGTCCTGCGGCTCGTCGCGCGCGATGCCGACCCGTTCGTCGTGCCGATCGGCACGATCCTGACGGGTCTCGGGCTCGCGATGATCTATCGCCTCGATCTCGCCCGCGACCGCCACGGGTGGGATGCGTTCTCGACACGCCAGCTCGCGTGGGCCGCCATCGCGATCGTGCTCGCGATCGTCGTCGTCATGACGCTGCGGAACTACCGCGTCCTCTTCCGCTACACCTACATCTTCGGTTTCGTCGCGATCCTGCTGCTGATCCTTCCCGTCATCCCCGGGCTGAGCGCCGGAGGGAACGCGGACGTCTGGGTCGACGTGGGCTTCTTCACGTTCCAACCGGGTGAACTGGCCAAGATCTGCCTGGCGATCTTCTTCGCGGGATACCTCGTCCGCACGCGCGAGAGCCTCTCCTCCGTGGGCACGCGCTTCCTCGGGATGACGTGGCCGCGAGCCCGCGAACTCGGGCCGCTGCTCGTGCTCTGGCTCATCTCGCTCGGCATCATCGTCATGCAGCGCGACCTCGGCACGGGGCTCCTCATCTTCGGCATGTTCGTCGCGATGCTCTATGTCGCGACCGGCAAGACGAGCTGGGTCCTCATCGGCGTCGTCCTCGTCGGTGCGGGGGCGTTCCTCGCCTCGCGCGTGCTTCCCTACGTCGGCGAGCGCTTCACGATCTGGCTGGACGCTTTCAATCCCGACCTGATGGACAACTCGAGCTTCCAGCTCGTCGCGGGCATCTTCGGACTCGCGCAGGGCGGACTCATCGGCACGGGGCTCGGGCAGGGTCGGCCGTATCTGACGCCGGTCGCCGAGAGCGACTACATCCTCCCCGCCCTCGGCGAGGAGCTCGGGCTCGTCGGCGTCTTCGCGATCCTCTGCCTCTACATGGTGTTCACGAGCCGCGGCATCCGGATCGGTCTTGCAGGACAAGACGACTTCGGCAAGCTCCTCGCCGTCGGCCTGTCGTTCACGATCGCCCTCCAAGTCTTCATCATGGTGGGCGGCGTCACGCGTCTCATCCCGCTGACGGGCCTCACGACGCCTTTCCTCGCGGCGGGTGGCTCCTCGCTCATCGCGAACTGGATCATCGTGGCGATCCTGCTGCGCGTCTCCGACGCCGTCCGCTCGCGACCCCGGGTGGTGATCGGATGACACGTCCCACCCGCGTCCCGAGGAGGTGCTCCCTGTGACGAAAGAGCTCCGCCGGCTCAGCATCATCATGCTGCTGATGTTCATGGGCCTGTTCGCCTCGACGAGCTGGATCCAGGTCGTCCAGGCCGACGCCCTCGCCGACAACCCGGAGAATCGTCGCGCGCTCTACGACTCGTACGAGGTGCAGCGTGGCGCGATCATCGCAAGCGGGTCGGCTATCGCGTCGTCCGTCCCGTCGAACGATCTCTACAGCTGGCAGCGCGTGTACACGGATGCCGAGATGTGGGCGCCCGTGACCGGCTACATCAACCCCGTGCTGGGGTCCGCGACCGGGATCGAGTCGGCGATGAACCAAGAGCTGAGCGGCACCGCCAGCTCCCAGTTCCTGTCTCGCATCGACCGGATCCTCTCGGGTCAGCCGCCACGCGGGTCCGACATCGTCCTCTCGGTGGATCGCGACGTCCAGCAGGCGGCGTTCGACGCGATGCAGGGCCTTCAGGGCGGCGTCGTCGCGATCGAGCCCGCGACGGGTCGCATCCTGGCTCTCGTCACGAGTCCGAGCTACGACACGAACCTCCTCGCCTCGCACAATGTCGACGAGGTCAACGCCGCCGAGGCGGCCCTGCTGGCGGATGCCGCGAAGCCGCTCTCGAACCGCGCGATCGCCGGAGACCTCAACCCTCCCGGGTCGACGTTCAAGCTCGTCGTCGCATCCGCGGCCCTCGCCTCGGGCGACTACACGCCCGCCTCCACGCTCCCCAACCCCGGCTCGTATCAGCTGCCGGGAACGTCCACGACGATCCGGAATGCTTCCGGCGGCACTTGCGGTGAAGGCGAGACGGTGACGATCGCGGATGCGCTCCGCCTCAGCTGCAACATCCCGTTCGCCGAACTCGCCGCGGAGCTGGGCGACGAGGTCATCCGGACGGAAGCCGAGAAGTACGGCTTCAACACGTCGTTCCAGACGCCGCTCGTGTCGACGCCGTCGAGCTACCCGCCCAACGCCGACGACCCGCGGGCGCTCGATGCCGCGCAGACGGCCCTCACCGGATTCGGTCAGGGCCGGGTGACGGCGACGCCTCTCCAGATGGCGATGGTGTCGGCCGGTATCGCCAACGAAGGCGTCGTCATGAACCCCCGTATGGTCGATCGTGTGATCGGACCCGACCTGTCCGTGCAGCAGGTGTTCGAGAACACCGAGTACGGACGTGCCCTGGACGAGGACCTTGCAGAGGAGCTTGTCGCCATGATGGTTGCCAATGTCAGTAACGGCGTCGCGAGCGGTGCAAGAATAGACGGCGTCCAGGTAGCGGGAAAGACCGGCACCGCGGAGAACGGGTCTGACCCCTATTCACTGTGGTTCACGGGCTTCGCCCCCGCTGACGACCCGCAGGTCGCGGTGGCCGTCGTTGTGGAAGACGGCGGCGGACAAGGACAGTCGGGAAGCGGAGGCGCAATCGCCGCCCCGATCGCGAAGAAGGTCATGGAGGCGGTGCTGGGCAGATGAGACCGACGCAAGGTGTGACCTTCGGCGGCCGTTACGAGCTTGATTCGCGTATTGCGATCGGCGGTATGGGCGAGGTGTGGGAAGCCACGGACCACGTCATCGGACGGACCGTGGCCATCAAGATCCTCAAGGACGAGTACATGGGGGACCCCGGGTTCCTCGAGCGATTCCGCGCGGAGGCGCGGCACGCGGCACTCGTCAACCACGAGGGCATCGCGAGTGTCTTCGACTACGGCGAGGAGAACGGCAGCGCGTTCCTCGTGATGGAGCTCGTGCCCGGCGAGGCGTTGTCGACGATCCTCGAGCGCGATGGGGCTCTGTCGACCGACAAGACCCTCGACATCGTCGCCCAGACGTCCGCCGCGCTCCAGGCCGCACACGCGGCCGGTCTCGTGCATCGCGACATCAAGCCCGGAAACCTCCTGATCACTCCGGATGGTCGGGTCAAGATCACCGACTTCGGCATCGCCCGCATCGCCGACCAGGTTCCGCTCACGGCGACCGGTCAGGTGATGGGGACCGTGCAGTACCTGTCGCCCGAGCAGGCGTCGGGGCACCCGGCATCCCCCGCGACAGACACGTACTCGCTCGGCATCGTCGCGTACGAGTGCCTCGCGGGCAAGCGTCCGTTCACGGGCGAGTCGCAGGTCGCGATCGCGATGGCGCAGATCAACGACACGGCACCTCCGCTGCCCCCGACGGTCGCGGTCCCCGTGCAGAACCTCGTGATGGCGATGATCGCCAAGAAGCCCGAGGACCGGCCCGCGTCGGCTGCGGCCGTCGCGCGCGCCGCCTCGGCGCTGCGTCGCGGAGACCTCGCAGCGGCAGCGGCTGCCGTTCCCGCCATCGCGGCGGGCACCGCCACGGCCGATGACATGACGCAGCTCCTCCAGGGTGCCGACACGTCGGCGGCCACGAGGCTGCTGACGGCTCCCGCCGACGTGCCGGCCGACGGCGAACCGGTCGACGAGGAGCCCAAGCGCAAGCGCAGTCCCTGGACGTGGCCGCTCATCGCCCTCATCGCACTGCTCGTCATCGTCCTCGCGGGATCGCTCTGGGCGATCTTCGGGAACCAGAGTCCCGACCCCGACCCGACGACGCCGTCCGGCACGCCGTCGCGGACGCAGACCGACACCCCGAGCCCGACACCGACGACGGCCAACGTCGTGGCATCCGAGTTCGAGGGACTGGACTGCACGGCGGCATCCGCGAAGCTCGATGCTCTCGAGCTCGGCGCGAGCTGTGTCGCCGGCGACGCCGCACCGAACCCCGAGAGCGAAGGCCTCATCTACAGCGTCGACCCAACGGGCAACGTGCCGAAGGGCACGATCATCAACCTGACGCACTACGCCGGCCAGGTCGAGATGCCCCAGCCGGCGGCCCCCCGCATCACGGGAACGCCGCAGGCGGGTGGCACGGTCCAGATCGGATGGGACGGATACTCGTGCCCGTCCGGTACCGGAAGCGTCAGCGCGTTCCAGTTCACTGTGACGCAGGGCGTATTCCCCTCGACGGGTCAGTCCACGGCGGCTTTCGGCGCCAACGATCGCACCGCCGAGGTGCAGGTGACCGGTTCTGCCGGCCAGGCGCTCATCGTGACGTACACGGTGACGTGCTCGGGTGGAACGGCGGGCGAACGCACCAGCGGAGCGTCCGGTGAGGCCAACGCACCGATCGAGGCGGCACCCCAGCCGCCCTCGACGCCGACGCCGGGCGCGACGCCCTGACGGGTCTCCCAGCCTGCCTCGGTTAGGCTTTCGGGAGGTCCAACGCAGGGAGTGAAGTGTCTGCTGAACCGCGCGTCCTGTCAGGGCGCTATCGCGTCGATGAGCTCATCGGTCGCGGCGGCATGGCGAGTGTCTATCGTGGCTACGACGTGACGCTCGGTCGCGACGTCGCCATCAAGGTGCTCGATCGCGATCTCGCGAGCGACAACGCTTTCCGCACGAGGTTCCGTCTCGAGGCGCAGGCAGCGTCGCGCATGGCCCACCCCACGATCGTGCGCGTCTACGACGCCGGCGAAGACAGCGAGACACAGCCCGACGGCTCCGTCCGTGCGGTTCCGTACATCGTGATGGAGCTCGTCAAGGGCCGCCTCCTGAAGGACATCATCTCCGACGGGCCCGTCCCGGTCACCGAGGCCGTGCGCTATGTCGACGGCATCCTCGAAGCACTCGAGTACTCCCACCGCGCCGGTGTCGTCCACCGCGACATCAAGCCCGGCAACGTCATGGTCACTGACGCGGGCCAGATCAAGGTCATGGACTTCGGCATCGCGCGCGCCGTGTCGGACGGCTCGTCCACCGTCGCGGAGACGACCGCGATCCTCGGGACGGCGGCGTACTTCTCGCCCGAGCAGGCCAAGGGCGAACCGGTCGATGCCCGTGCCGACCTGTACTCCGCGGGCGTCGTGCTGTACGAGCTCCTCGCCGGACGCACGCCGTTCCGCGGAGAGTCGCCCGTCGCCGTGGCGTATCAGCACGTCAGCGAAGCACCCCTCCCGCCGTCGGAGATCAACGAGACGGTCCCCCGTGCGTTGGATGCCGTCGCGCTCCGTGCTCTCGCGAAGGACCCGTTCCAGCGCTATCAGGACGCTGCGTCGTTCCGCGAGTCGCTCGACGCCACGATCGACGGCAGGCCCCCGACGAAGCGTCAGGTGTCGGCGCTCACGAGCGAGCTCTACGGTCCCAACCCGCGCCAGGCGGCGGAGACCGCCCGATCGCTGCGGCAGCTGAGCACCGACACGACGATGAAGCGCACCCAGTCCGGGCCGCCCGTCGCGTGGATCTGGTCGGGGGTCGCGCTCCTCGCGGTCCTCCTGGCAGCCGTGCTGTTCTGGGTGCTGACGATTCGTCCCGACGGCGGTGACGTGCCGTCGATCGCGCGGATCGTCCCCGACGTGAGCGGCATGACGTACGAGCGCGCCGCGCAGGAGCTCGGTGAAGAAGACCTTCTCTCGCGCCGCCTCGACGAGGCGAACGCCGACGTCGCAGTGGGGAACGTCATTCGCACCGACCCGCCCGCGGGGGAGTCGGTGACCCCCGAGCAGGAGATCCGTGTCTACGTGTCGACGGGCCAGGAGCTGTCGACGGTCCCCGTTCTCGAAGGACTGAGTCAGGATGCCGCGGCGCAAGCGCTCGAAGCGGCGGGGCTCTCTCTCGGTCTCATCACGCAGCGGAACGACGCGCAGATCGCCGGGGGCACCGTCCTGTCCGCGGATCAACGCGCCGACGCCGAGATTCCCAAGGGCACGGCCGTGAATCTCGTCGTCGCCTCGGGTCGCGTCACGATCAACGATGTGACCGGCTTCACGATCGACGCCGCGACGCGGCAGTTGGAGGCGGACGGACTCACCGTGACGGCCCAGGAAGATCCCGGGTGCGCGGCGGACGACCCTCCGACGGTGCGTTCCCAGTCGCTTCCACCGGGCGATGTCCCGATCCTCTCGGCGATCACGCTCGTCTACTGCTCGGGCGCTCCCTGATCGGCGATGGATCCCTGATCAGGGACGCAGCGCGGCCCCGATGGATGCGGCATCCTCGTAGCCGACGCTCTGCAGCCAGTTGCCGAGCAGACGGTGGCCTCCCTCGGTGAGCACGCTCTCCGGGTGGAACTGTACGCCGACGATCCGCTCGGTCCGGTGCTCGATCCCCATGACGACACCCGAGTCGGTGCGGCTCGTGACGCGCAGCACCGCGGGCATCGACTCCGGCACGATCGCAAGCGAGTGATACCGCGTCGCCGTGAAAGGTTGCGGCAGGCCGCTGTAGAGCGCTGACCCGTCGTGGTGGACGGTCGAGGTCATCCCGTGCATCAGCTCGGGGGCGTGCGATACGGTTCCGCCGAATGCCTCCGCGATGGCCTGGTGCCCGAGGCATACGCCGAGCAGGGGAGTACCCAGCTTCGCGGCCGCACGGACGACCTCGACCGACGCGCCCGCGTCGCGGGGTGTTCCGGGACCGGGCGATACGAGCACGCCCCGGTACGGCGCGATCTCGGCGATCGGGTCGCTGATCGCATCGGCCTCGACGATGTCGGTCTCGGCGCCGAGCTGCGTCAGATAGGCGATGAGGGTGTGGACGAAACTGTCGTGGTTGTCGACGACGAGGATGCCGCGGCATCCCGTCATTCGACAGTAACCTCTTGCGGGTTGACGAACTCGCTCACCCACGGAAACGCGTAGAAGAGCAGGCCGTAGAGAACGGCAGCGATGAGCACGAGCAGGATGAAGACCCGCACCCACCAGGGGCCGGGGAGAACGCGCCAGAGTGCGCCGTACATCAGATGCCCTCCGTCAAGGATGCCGGGGGCCCGGCTCCGCGGGGAGTGTAGGAGTCGAAGACACCGTAGGCGACGATGCGCTCCGCCATCGAGAACATCGGACTGCAGCTCGTGAGGGTGATGTAGCGCGAGCCCGCTTCGACACCCACTGCCTGCGGCACGGGCTGGAGGACGTCGACCTCATCGGGTGTCACGTACTCGAGCGTCCGGAATCGGTAGGTGTACCAGCCATTGGGGGTCTCGACCACGATGGGGTCGCCGATGCGGAGTTCGGCGATGCGGTTGAACGGTGCACCCCACGTCGTCCGATGCGCCGCGAGGGCGAAGTTGCCGGTCTGGCCGGGCATCGACGTTCCGGGGTAGTGGCCGACGCCGATGGGGTCGAGGGTCCGCGCACGCGTGACGCCACCTGCGATGTCGAACGAGTAGTCGGCACCGAAACGCGGAATGCGCATGATGCCGAACACCTCGGCGTCGGCGGGTTCCGGGAGCGCCACCGGCTCGACCGTCGCCGGCTCCGTTTCCGCGTCGGGCGTCGCGGCGGGAGGAACGTACTCCTGGGCCCACTGCTGCGAGCGCTCCTCGCTCTCGGCGAAACGCTGTGCTCCGTAGATGAGATCGCCCACCCAGAGCTGCCACACGACGTACAGGAGCGTGATGACACCGGCGGTGATGAGCAGTTCGCCGATCACGCCCAGAACGGAGACGCGCCGCCGGGGACGCGAACGCGATCGCAGGGCGGCAGAGCCCCCCGCGTCGACACCAGCCAGCTTCTCCACGGGCCGATTCTAGTGATGCCAGGCTGTGGCACCGCTGGCAGTTCTTCGATGGACCACCCCGGCGGCTACAATGCTTGCATGGCGAGACCCGGCAAAGATGACGACGCGATGATCGAGCGCGCAGAAGGCGAAGCAGCCCCGAATCCCGTGTGGTTCAAGCCCATCATGCTCGGGCTCATGCTCATCGGACTCGCGTGGGTGCTCGTCTTTTACCTCAGCAACCAGCAGTGGCCCATTCCGGGTATCGGCGGGTGGAACCTCGTGGTCGGTTTCGGCATCGCCTTCGTCGGGTTCTTGATGACGACGCGCTGGCGCTGAGCCGCGGCATCCGACACCGAACAACACCCGTGTAATTCATCCCCACCTGTGGATGAACCTGTGGATAACTCAGACGGCGTACGCCGGTAGCACCGTGAACACGGGAATCGCGAGAAGCGCCACGAGTCCGACTCCTGTCGCGATCAACAGCGCGATCTGAAGCTTCCGCTGGCTCGTCGCGCGCGTGCGCGTGAAGATGAAGCCGACGATGACTCCGACGACGAGTCCGCCGACGTGTGCCTGCCACGACACGTTGAAGCCCGGTATGAAGCCGATCGCGAGGTTGATCGCCAGCACGACCGCGATGCCGGCGATGTTGGCCCCGATGTGTCGACCGATCACGATGAGCGCCCCGAAGAGGCCGAAGATCGCCCCCGATGCACCCACGACGGGAGTACCGAACGACAGGAGCGTCACGGCGACCGAACCGCCGAGCGTACTGAGAAGGTAGAGAGCGACGAATCGCCAGCGACCGAGCAGGGGCTCGAGACTTCGTCCGATGAGCAGAAGCGCCAGCATATTCAGCGCGATGTGCCAGATGCCGGAGTGCACGAGCGAGACGCTCAGCAGACGCCACGGCTCGAAGGTTCCCGTGAGCGGGGGATAGAGCGCGGGCGCCCAGAACATCAGCGCGCTCTCGACGGTGCGCCCGAATCCGGGAATGAGCGTCACGATGTACACGAGCGCCGTGATGCCGATGATGGCGTACGTCGCGAGCGGCCGTGCATCACTCACGACGACGGGCCGCGAGCGCGCCCAGCGTCGCTCCGCCTTCTTCTGCGCGTTCGTCTGCGACGACCGCTGCTCCTTCATGCACTCGGGACAGACGACGCCCACCGCGGCGGGCGTCTGGCACTCCGGGCAGATCGTCCGCAGGCACCGCTGGCACAGCACGAAGCTCTGCCGGTCGGGATGCCGGTAGCAGAAGTTGTCGCGGTTGCGCGCGAAGTCCGCCGTGGTCACGGGAAGCGGCGGTTCAGACCGTCGCGATGTCGATCGACTCGATGACGACCGGCTCGACGGGTCGGTCGCCCGCCGCCGTGGGCACGGACGCGATCGCGTCGACGACGGCGCGGGAGTCGGCGTCGACGACGTCGCCGAAGATCGTGTGCTTGCCCTGCAGCCACGGCGTCGGGTCGGTCGTGATGAAGAACTGGGAGCCGTTGGTGCCCTCGGCCTTGCCGGTGATCGCGTTACGGCGCAGGCCCGCGTTCGCCATGGCGAGCTTGTAGGGCTCGGCGAAGGTGAGCTCCGGGCTGATCTCGTCGTTGAAGTTGTATCCGGGGCCGCCCGTGCCCTGACCGAGGGGGTCTCCGCCCTGGATCATGAAGCCGGGGATGATGCGGTGGAAGATCACGCCGTTGTAGAGGGGGCCCTCGCCGGGCTTGCCGGTGGCGGGGTCCGTCCATTCGCCCGAGCCGTCCGAAAGTCCGATGAAGTTCTTGACCGTCCGCGGCGCGTGGTCGCCGTAGAGGTTGACGAGGATGTCGCCGTGGTTGGTGTGGATCGTGGCGACGGCTGTGTGCTGAGGCATGTCTTACATTCTCGCAGAGATCTCAGCAACCCTTCCCTCTGCAGCCGTTGCCGTCTGGCAAGATGGGGTGAATCACCGACCCCGTCGAGAGGGAGGGCCCCGTGAGCCTCAGCCGCAAGCGCAAGAAGGAACTCCGCAAGCTTCAGTCGCAGGCCAACGCCCTGTGGGAATCGCAGCAGGTACTCGTCGGCGAGGCGGCGCACGTCGCTCGCGAGGCGAGCCGTCAGCTCGGCAACTTCGGCCGTGAGCAGGTCGGCCCGCAGGTGCAGGCCACGTACGAGAAGTACGCCGCGCCTTACGTCGACCGCAGTGTCAAGGCGTCCAAGCACGTGCTCGAGAAGAACATCGTTCCCGCGACGGGTGTGGTCGTCGGTACCGCTCTGTCAGCGTGGGATGCCGCGAACGAGACCCGTCAGCGGTTCGCCGCGGGTCGCGGCTTCTCGCTCCCCGACGCATCGAAGTACTCGAAAAAGGCCGACAAGTACGCCAAGTCGGTCACCCGCAAGCTGTCCTCGGCCATCCCCGAGCCGCAGCGCAAGGGCATGGGTGCCGGCGGTGTCATCGCCATCATCCTCGGAGCCGTCGCGGCGGCGGGTGTTCTCTACGCCGCCTGGCAGACGCTTCGCGCGGACGACGAGCTGTGGGTGGCGGACGACCCGCTGCGCGCACCGGATGCCTGATCCCCTTTCACGCGTAAGGAACGCCGCCGCGGCGCTCGGGCTCGAGATCGAGCTGAAAGAGCGCCCGGCGGCGAACAGTCTCGCCGAAGCAGCCGCGCTCCTCGGCCTGCAGCCGGCGGACATCGTCAAGACGCTCGTCGTCAAGCGCAGCGACGACACATACTTGTTCGCTCTCGTGCCCGGGGACCGCGCGATCTCGTGGGCGAAGTTGCGCGCCGTCGTGGGCGTGAACAAGCTTCAGTTCCCCGATGCGGAGCGCGCGCTGGCCGCAACCGGCTACGAGCGGGGCACCATCGTGCCGATCGGCGCCGATGGCGGGTGGCCCGTCTACGCCGACGAGCGCATCGTGGGGCAGCGCATCGCCATGGGTGCCGGCGCGCACGGCTACAGTCTCTTCGTCGACGCCGACGCCCTCATCGCCGCCTTCGGCGCGACGGTCGCCGACATCTCGCAGGACGCCAGCTAACTCAGGCGCCGCGCCCCGGCGCCATGCGGCGCGGGGCGCGATCCGTCGCCCGGGAGCTCTCGCCGTGCGGCACGGGGCGCGATCCGTCGCTCGGGGCGCGTAACCCACGCCCCGACAGCGCGCAACACGCCCCACCCGCTCAAACCGCGCCCCACTCGCGATCCGGTGCTCCTTCGAACCGTCCCGAGACGGATGCCACGGGTCGGGGCGCGATCTGACCCTCGGGCACCTCTCGCCGTGCGGCACGGGGCGCGATCCGTCGCTCGGGGCGCTTAATCCACGCCCCGACAGCGCGGAGCACGCCCCACCGACTCAAGCCGCGCCCCACTCGCGATCCGGTGCTCATTCGAACGGTCCCGACGGATGCCACGGGTCGGGGCGCAATCTGATGCGCGGGGCGCACAATCCGCGCCCCGAGGCGACAACGCGCGCCCCAATCGGCGGACCCCGGCTCGGGGTGGGTCGATCAGGCGATGCCGGCCATTTCGAGACCGATGTCGACGAGTTTGACGCGCTGCAACTCGCGCACCGCGTCACGCGTGAACCAGTCGGCCCTGTCGGTCGATCCGTTCCGCTCGTTCCGCAGGCTTCCGCCCGACACGCGAGCACGGTAGACGATCCTGAGGGTGTGCAGGGGTTCGACGGATGCCGTGATCCTGGCCGACCCCGGAATGACGCGCGAGTGGATGCCGAGCAGCTCCTCGACGACGACCTTGTACCCGGTCTCCTCACGAACCTCGCGACGGACGGCGACCTCCGGGTCTTCGCCGGCCTCGAGCCCCCCGCCAGGAAGCGTCCATGCGGCGCGTCGCCCCTCGATCCACCGTGCCAGCAGCAGTCTCTCGTCGTCATCGACGATGATCGCGTACGCGGCGACCCTCATGTCCATGCTCCACCCTAACCGGGGATAGACGATCGTCTGGATGCGACGGAAGGGACCAGACCGGAAATGTGAATGTCATCCTGTGGTTGACACTCACACATCGGCCTTCTAGTCTCGAGCCATGGACGATTCGGCTTCCCGGAGGAAACTCACGCTGGCCGATCTCGCCGCAAGGATCGAGCTGGATTCCGCGGCAGCATCCGACGACATCACGTCGATTCGGGATGCTGACGAGTTGGCTCGACGTTCCCGGGAGCGTCTGCACGAACTGGTACGGGGAGCGCATGCCCGCGGGGTGTCTTGGCAATCGATCGGCGATGCACTCGGCGTCAGTCGCCAGGCCGCGTTCAAGCGGTTCGGTCATCAGAATGAAGGGGAGCTTATGTCGCAGCAGGTGATCGATCTGGTCGATCGCACGAGTACGGTCTTTCAGAGTCTGGATGCCGGCGACTACGACGCCGTGCGGACGCACATGACCTATACCTGCGCCCGTGCGCTGAGCAAGCGGACGCTCATGCGGGTGTGGAGCAACGTCGTCGAGGACTCGGGCACTCTCGAGGCCTGTACCGACGCGACGGTTCAGACGCCAGACGGAACGACGACTGTCAGCAAGTTCCTGAATCGACACCTGAGCACGGGCGCGATCGTTCAGACGACCCTCCGCCATGAAGCCGGTGAGTGGATCGGGCGCATCGCGTACAACGGAACGGGCAAGATCACCGGCATCCTCATCGCCCCGCCAGGCGCGCAGAATCTGCCGTTCTGATCACCGAGTCGGCTTTCAAGATCTTCACGAAATGATGTGGAGCCTAGGAGATTCGAACTCCTGACATCCTGCTTGCAAAGCAGGCGCTCTACCAACTGAGCTAAGGCCCCGGAAACGGGAGTGGGGCTACCAGGACTTGAACCTGGGACCTCTTCATTATCAGTGAAGCGCTCTAACCGCCTGAGCTATAGCCCCGTTTCGACGCTGCTGTGCGCCGTCAACCTCCAAGACTTTACCCGACTCCCGGCCGTTTTCACGAATCGGGTCGGGCGCCTCGGAGCTAGTTGGATGTGAAGCCGACGAGCAGTCCGCCCGTCACCTTCACCGCGAGGTTGTAGATCCCCGCCATGACCGCACCGAGCACCGTCACGACCACGAGATTGAGGATCGCGACGATTGCCGAGAAGGCGAGCACCTGCGGCAGGCTCACGAACTGCGACAGCAGGAAGCTGCCGTCCGAGAAGCCCGCGAAGAACTCGTCCGCGCGGTCGATGAGACCCGTCAGGTCGACGATGAAGAAGATCAGCACGAACGACACGACCGTCACGACCGCGACGGCGATGGCCGCGAGGAAGGACAGCTTCACAGCGGACCAGAAGTCGATGTAGACGAGCCGCAGGCGGACCTGCTTCGCGCTCGAACGTTGCGTGGACTTCCGGGCGAGCTTGTCGGCTACCGTACTCATGCGTCAACACTCTCTTCGGGGGTCTCGGGGGAGGGCCCGTCGGCGGGCTCTGTGGCCGATTCTGCGTCAACCGCCTCGGTGATCCCACGCTCACCGTTCCGAGCGATCGCAAGGATGCGATCGTCGTCGTCGGGGCGGGCGAAAACGACACCCATGGTGTCGCGACCCTTGGCTGGGACCTCGGCCACGGCAGAGCGTACCACCTTGCCGCTGGCAAGAACCACCAAGACCTCGTCGTCGTCCGACACGATCAGACCGCCCGCGAGAACCCCTCGATCCTCGTTGAGCTTGGCCACCTTGATGCCCAGACCGCCACGACTCTGCACGCGATACTGGTCGACAGCCGTGCGCTTCGCGTAGCCGCCCTCGGTCACGATGAACACGAACGCGTCGTCTCGAGCGACGGATGCCGAGAGCAGGCTGTCTCCCTCTCGGAAGGACATTCCCTTGACACCCGAGGTCGACCGGCCCATCGGGCGGAGTGCTCCGTCGGTCGCAGAGAAGCGCAGCGACATCCCTCGCCGGCTGATGAGGAGGATGTCATCGCCCTCGTCGACGAGCAGCGCACTCACGAGCTCGTCCGAGCCCGCGACATCCGCGTCGTCATCGTCGGACTCGGCGTCGTCCGACCGGAGCTTGATCGCGATGATCCCGCCCTGACGGTTGGTGTCGTACTCCTCCAGGCGCGTCTTCTTGACGAGACCCGCGCGCGTGGCGAGCACGAGGTAGGTGGCGACGCTGTAGTCGCGGATGTCGAGGATCTGCGCGATCTCCTCGTCGGGCTGAAGCGCGAGCAGGTTCGCGACGTGCTGACCCTTCGCGTCGCGCCCGGCCTCGGCGATCTCGTACGTCTTCGCCCGGTAGACGCGGCCCTTCGTCGTGAAGAACAGCAGCCAGTGGTGCGTCGTCGTGACGAAGAAGTGCTCGACGACGTCGTCGGCGCGCAGTTGCGCCCCTCGCACGCCCTTGCCTCCGCGATGCTGCGAACGATAGTGGTCGCTGCGCGTCCGCTTGACGTAGCCGTCGCGCGTGACGGTGACGACCATCTCCTCTTCGGGGATGAGGTCTTCGACCGACATGTCACCGTCGTAGCCCGGGAGGATCTGGGTGCGGCGATCGTCGCCGAACCGGTCGACGATCCCCGTCAGCTCTTCGTGGATGATCGTGCGCTGACGACCCGGCTTGGCCAGGATGTCTTTGAAGTCCTCGATACGAGCCTCGAGCTCGGTCGCTTCGTCGAGCAGCTTCTGCCGCTCGAGGGCCGCGAGCCGGCGCAGCTGCATGTCGAGGATCGCGGTCGCCTGACGATCGTCGACGTCGAGGAGCGACTTGAGCCCTTCGCGCGCTTCGTCGACCGTCGGAGAGCGACGGATGAGCGCGATGACCTCGTCGAGCGCGTCGAGCGCCTTGAGGTAGCCGCGCAGAATGTGCATGCGCTTCTCGGCCTCGCGCAGGCGATACGTCGTCCGGCGGACGATGACCTCGATCTGGTGATCGATCCAGTGCGAGATGAATCCGTCGAGGGGGAGTGTCCGCGGGACGCCGTCGACGATCGCGAGCATGTTCGCGCCGAAGTTGTCCTGCAGCTGCGTGTGCTTGTACAGGTTGTTGAGGACGACCTTCGCAACGGCGTCGCGCTTGAGCACGATGACAAGGCGCTGACCCGTCCGGTCCGACGTCTCGTCGCGGATGTCCGCGATGCCGGTGATCTTGCCCTCGCGTGCGAGGTCGCTGATCTTGACCGCGACGTTGTCGGGGTTGACCTGGTACGGCAGTTCGGTGATCACGAGGCACGTGCGGCCCTGGATCTCCTCGATGTTGACGACGGCCCGCATCGTGATGGAGCCGCGGCCCGTGCGATAGGCCTCCTTGATCCCCTTCGTGCCGAGGATCTGCGCGGCGGTGGGGAAGTCGGGCCCCGGGATCCGCTCGAGGAGCGCGTCGAGCAGCTCCTCCTTCGTGGCATCCGGGTTCTCCAGAGCCCACAGAGCACCGGCAGCCACCTCGCGGAGGTTGTGGGGCGGGATGTTGGTCGCCATACCGACCGCGATACCGACCGATCCGTTGACGAGGAGGTTGGGGAAACGAGCGGGGAGGACCGTCGGCTCCTGGGTCTGCCCGTCGTAGTTGTCCTGGAAGTTGACGGTCTCCTCTTCGATGTCGCGCACCATCTCGAGCGCGAGGGGAGCCATCTTGGTCTCGGTGTAGCGGGGTGCGGCCGCGCCCTGGTTTCCCGGCGAACCGAAGTTGCCCTGGCCGAGCGCCAGCGGATAGCGCAGCGACCACGGCTGAACGAGACGCACGAGAGCGTCGTAGATCGGCGAGTCTCCGTGCGGGTGGTACTGACCCATGACCTCGCCGACGACGCGAGCGCACTTCGAGAACGACTTGTCGGGGCGGAACCCGCCGTCGTACATGCCGTAGATGACACGACGGTGGACGGGCTTCAATCCATCACGAACGTCGGGGAGCGCACGGCCGACGATGACACTCATCGCGTAGTCGAGATAGCTCCGCTGCATCTCGGACTGGAGGTCGACCTGGTCGATATGACCGTGGTTGTGCGGGACCGGCTCGGGGCGTTCTTCGTCAGCCATGTTCTCTCAGTTCTGCGTAGTCGACGTGCGGCGAAGGCCGGAGTCAGATGTCGAGGAAGCGGACGTCTTTGGCGTTGCGTTGGATGAACCCACGGCGCGACTCGACGTCCTCGCCCATGAGGATCGTGAAGATCTCATCGGCTGCCGCCGCGTCGTCGATCGTCACCTGCTTGAGCGTGCGGGTCTCGGGATCCATGGTCGTCTCCCACAGCTCCTTGGCGTTCATCTCGCCGAGACCCTTGTAGCGCTGGACGCTGTTGTCCTTCGGGATCCGCTTTCCGGATGCCAGGCCGTCAGCGAGAAGCGCGTCGCGTTCGCGATCGCTGAAGACGTACTCGTGGGGCGAGTTCGACCACTTCAGCCGGTACAGGGGAGGCTGCGCGAGGTAGACGAATCCGGCCTCGATGAGTCCGCGCATGTAGCGGAACAGCATCGTCAGCAGGAGCGTCGTGATGTGCTGGCCGTCGACATCGGCATCCGCCATCAGGACGATCTTGTGATACCGCGCCTTTCCGATGTCGAACTCTTCGCCGATGCCCGTGCCGAAAGCCGAGATCATCGCCTGGACTTCCTTGTTGCCGAGCGCACGGTCCAGCCGCGCCCGCTCGACGTTGAGGATCTTGCCCCGGAGAGCCAGGATCGCCTGCGTGTGAGGGTCGCGACCCTGGACGGCGGAGCCGCCGGCCGAGTCACCCTCGACGAGGAAGATCTCGCTGATCGAGGGATCCTTCGACGTGCAGTCCTTGAGCTTGTCCGGCATCGCGGCCGACTCGAAGACGCTCTTACGACGAGCGGTCTCGCGCGCCTTTCTCGCCGCCAGCCTCGCGGTCGCCGCATCGATCGCCTTCCGCACGACGTTCTTCGCCTGGACGGGATTGCGGTTGAACCAATCGCCGAGCTGGTCGCCCACGACCTTCTGCACGAAGGCCTTCGCCTCGGTGTTGCCGAGCTTGGTCTTCGTCTGACCCTCGAACTGGGGCTCGGACAGCTTGACCGAGAGTACGGCGGTGAGTCCCTCGCGGACGTCGTCGCCCGAGAGGTTCTCGTCCTTGTCCTTGAGCAGGCTCTGGGCGCGTGCGTACTTGTTGACGAGTGTCGTCAGCGCCGCCCGGAAACCTTCTTCGTGGGTCCCGCCCTCATGCGTGTTGATCGTGTTGGCGTAGGTGAAGACGTTCTCGGTGTACCCCGTCGTCCACTGCATGGCCACTTCGAGAGCGATCTTGCGGTCGGTGTCTTCCGACTCGAACGCGATGACCTCGTCGTTGACGTGCTCCGCCTTGCGGACGAGGTTGAGGTACTCGACGTAGTCGACGAGACCGCGCTCATACAAATAGCTGTCGTTCGGCTGCTGCAGGACGACCTCACCCGGTTCGGTCTCGGCCTCGAAGGCCGAGTCGGGACGCTCGTCGCGAAGGTCGATGCGGAGCCCCTTGTTGAGGAACGCCATCTGCTGGAAGCGAGTGCGGAGAGTGTCGTAGTCAAAGTCGACGCTCTCGAAAATCGCCGGGTCCGGCCAGAACGTGATCGTCGTGCCGGTCTCGGTCGACTCCTCCGCACGCTCGAGCGGCGCCTGGGGGATGCCGCCGTCGCGGTACGACTGGCGCCAGACGTATCCCTGACGCTTGACCTCGACCTCGAGGCGCGTCGAAAGCGCGTTCACGACGGACGAACCGACACCGTGCAGGCCACCCGAGACGGCGTAGCCGCCGCCTCCGAACTTTCCACCGGCATGGAGGACCGTCAGGACGACCTCGACCGTGGACTTCCCCTCGGTACGGTGCATGTCGACGGGGATACCGCGACCGTTGTCGATCACTCGAACGGCACCGTCGGGGAGGATCGTCACGATGATCGTGTCGCAGTACCCGGCGAGCGCCTCGTCGACGGAGTTGTCGACGATCTCGTAGACGAGGTGGTGGAGACCGCGAGGGCCGGTCGACCCGATGTACATGCCGGGGCGCTTGCGCACCGCCTCGAGTCCCTCGAGGACCTGAATCTCGTCGGCTCCGTATTCGCCCGGGGTCTTCTCATGCGGTGCCGCAGCCTGTGCGGTCTCTTCCGGAACGCTCTCGGGAATGTCTGACGTCATAGGTTTCTCGGCGCTCCAGATAGGTATTCGAGGACCTAGACAGTCTATCGGCTTCGCGTCGCCCGCGTCTGCTCTACGCGCCTGTAGCGCGCGGAAATGCGGCGGGATGACCGCAGGGGTGGGTCAGCCGTAGGTATCGCGCGGACCGCGGCCTGGAATCGTTCTGGGGCCCCATTTCCAAGAGGGAACGTCCGGTCCCAAGAAGCGGATGGTCTTGACGCCCGCTTCGGGGTAGCGACGGACGATCTCGGAGAGGATGTGCGCGCGCATGAGTTGCAGCTGCTTGGCCCACGCCGTCGAGTCGGCCTGGACCGTGAGTGTCCCGTCCTGGAAGGCGACGGGACGTGTGTGCTGAGCGGTGTCGGCGCCGGCCACTTCGTCCCACGCACGCACGACGTCTTCGCGGGCGAGTTGTGGGTCCCACCCCGCTTCGCGCGTCAGTGTGGCGAGTACATCGCCGACGCCATGCGGGTCTCGGCCGGGAGCGAAGGGGGCGTTCTCATCGTCGACCGCCCGGCGGCGCTTGCGTCGGAACGTGCGCGCGGAGGGCTCGAGTCCGCGCAGACGGAGGTACGTCGCAACGGTCTCGGGAATGTCGGCCGGCCCTCTCCCCTCAGTCATGGACGACACCCCCGGTGGTCGCGGGCTCATCGGCGTCGATAATGCGACCCGACTCGACACGCACGATCCTCGCTCTGAGTCCGTCAGGCACATCCGCCTCGACGGCAGCGGTCACGACGACCTGCTCGTACCCCGATGAGAGAGTGGCCAAGCGTGCGCGACGATCGACATCGAGCTCGGCGAAGACGTCGTCCAGGATCAGCACGGGGTCGCCCAGCATCGATTCGGACCGGAGGAGTTCAGCCGAAGCCAGCCTCAGCGAGAGCGCGACCGACCACGATTCGCCGTGCGAGGCGTAGCCCTTCACCGGAAGGCCGCGGACCCGCAGGACGAGATCGTCACGATGCGGCCCGACGAGCGTGAGACCGCGATCGAGTTCCGTGTTCCGACGGTCGGCGAGTGCTGCGCGGAATTCTTCGTCGATCGAAGGGGAGACGACATCGGATGCCGCGCCGGCGACGCCTTCTTCCGGGTCTGCGCCGCGAATCGACAGGGACCATTCGACCTCCGGGCTGTGGTCCGCTCCCGCGATCGCCGTATACGCCTCGGCGAGCGGTGATCGCAGGTCATCGGCGAGCGCGAGCCGGGCACGGATCAACTCGGAACCCAGAAAGACGAGCTTCTCATCCCAGACGTCGAGGGTCGAGAGGGAGTCGCCGCGCACTCCCCGTGCGCGCGCCGATTTGAGCAGCGCATTGCGCTGCTTGAGCACACGGTCGTAGTCGGCCATGACTCCTGAGAGCCGTGGAGCCCGCTGACCCAGCAACTGGTCGACGAAGCGACGGCGTGAAGAAGGGTCGCCGCGCACGATCTGCAGATCTTCCGGGGCGAAGAGCACGACGTGTGCGAAACGGGGCAGTTCCGAGGGCTTGACGGGCGACCCGTTCACGCGAGCCTTGTTGGACCCCTGCCTGTTGATCTGCGCTTCGAGTAGCACCCGTCGATCGCCATGGGCCAGGCGGGTGCGGAGGATCGCAGCATCCGCACCGTCCTTCACCATCGGCGCATCGGTCGACACGCGATGTGATCCGAGCGTCGCGAAGAACGCGATGCCTTCCGCGAGATTCGTCTTGCCCTGTCCGTTGCGACCCACGAAGACGTTCGGACCAGCCGTGAGCCCGACCTCGGCAACCGCATAGTTGCGGAAGTCGACAAGGCTCAGGTGCTCCACGATCACCGGGTCAGCCTAATCGGACGCACCGACAGCGGCTCATGACAGCCGCAGTCGGTTCAACGCAGAAGAAGGTTGGGCTGGAGAAGGTACTTGAACGAATCGGACCCGGCCTTGTCGACCGACGTCTGAGGTGTCACGAGCACCGGGCTGAGCTTGTTCGCATTCTCGCTCGACGTGAAGGTGATGCGAGCGAACTCGCTGCGGACGGCGCCGAGCGACTCGAGCAGATACTGCGGGTTGAGGCCGAGAGTGACGTCCTCGCCCACGAGGTGCGCATCGACGGACTCCGAAGCCCGCGCCTGTTCGGTGCCCGACGCGTCCATCGACACGGCATCCGTCGTGAACGTGAATCGCAGGGGGGCCGAACGGTCGAGAACGAGCGAGACGCGACGGACCGCTTCGGCCAACTCCGCCGTGTTCACGACAGCGTGGTGCTCGGTGGCCTCGGGGAAAAGTCGCCGCACGGGCGGGAAGTTGCCCTTGATCAGCAGCGACGTCACCGTCTTGTTGCCCGCCGTGAAGGCGATGATCTCGCGATCGCCGGTTCCCGAGAAGGCGACCTTGATGTCGCCACCGTGGGCGAACGTCTTGCCGACCTCGGTCAGCGTGCGTGCCGGGACGAGTGCCGTCATGGTCTCGTCGGATGCCGTCGATCCGCCATCCCACGGGATCTCGCGGAGCGCCACGCGATAACGGTCGGTCGCAACGAGGCTCAGGCTCGTTCCCGTGACCTCGAGCTGCACACCGGTGAGGACCGGCGTGACGTCGTCGCGGGATGCCGCGAACGCGACCTGTGCGATCGCCGTCGCGAAGTCCTCGGCGGGAACCACGCCCGAGTCGCCGGTCACTTCGGGAATCGCGGGGTATTCCTGCACCGGCATCGACGACAGCGTGAATCGGGCCGAGCCGCATGACAGCAGAATGCCGCCATCTTCATCGACCTCGATCTGGATGGGAGCGTTGGGGAGGCGGCTCGCGATGTCCGAGAGCAGGCGTCCGTGCACGAGGATCGTGCCGGGATCGTCGACCGTCGCCTCGATGGTGGTTCGAGCAGAGGCTTCGTAGTCGAACGCTGACAGCGACAGGCCGGCGTCCGTCGCCTCGATGAGCACACCGGCCAGGATCGGCTGCGGGTTGCGCTGCGGGAGGAGCTTGACGACGAACGACACGGCCTCGCTGAACACATCGCGATTGACGTGGAACTTCACGAATGCTCCCTTGACATCGGGCTGGGAGTACTCATGCTAGTGCCCCTGCCGATTCTCGCCAGATCCGACCTGTCATTCGGTTCTCCACGAGAAGGTCATCGGATCGGGATTCAAAGTAATAGTTCTCTGTCATGGTGTTAACGCCTGTGGAATCTGTGGATAAGTCGGTGGATACCTGACCGGACATGGGAACTACACGCGTGTGAGTTGTGGAGCGGCTGCGGATGACGTCGTGAGTTGACGACGCGGTCCATCCGGAGTTCACCGACTCGTCCACAGGCATCCGGCTTCTCTTCACAATCCGCGCAGAGCGACGACAAGTTATCCACAAGTTATCCACACTGTGGAGACTGCGCATGATGAGGCCTCCGGGGCGGCTCTGTCAAGCTCGCGCCGAGGCATATGTCCCGCTGGCTGCATCTGCGGGTCGGAGGAAGGTTCAGCGGCCGTTGCGACCCAGTTGCGCCGTGATCTCGGAGACTTGGTTGTAGATCGACCGACGCTCTTTCATGAGCTCACTGATCTTCTTGTACGCGTACATGACGGTCGTGTGGTCGCGATTTCCGAAGAGCTGACCGATCTTGGGCAGTGAGAGACTCGTCCGCTCGCGGCAGAGATACATCGCGATCTGTCGAGCCGTGGCGATGGACTGCGACCTGCTCGAACCGTAGAGATCGTCGACGGTGAGCTTGAAGTAGCCTGCGGTCGCAGTGATGATGTCGGTCGGCGAGATGACGTTGGCCTCGTCCTGATCGACGATGTCGCGCAGCACGGTCTGAGCGAGCGACATGTCGAGTGTCGAACGGTTCAAACTCGCGAACGCGGACACACGGATGAGAGCGCCCTCGAGTTCGCGGATATTCGAGGAGACGACGGTCGCGATGTACTCGAGCACCTCGTCGGGGATGTGAAGTCGCTCGGACTGCGCCTTCTTTCGGAGGATCGCGATGCGCGTCTCGAGGTCGGGCGCCTGGACGTCGGTGATGAGGCCCCACTCGAACCGGCTGCGCATGCGGTCCTCGAAGCCCGTCAGATGCTTGGGCGGCACGTCGCTCGTGATGACGACCTGCTTGTCGTGGTCGTGCAGCGTGTTGAAGGTGTGGAAGAACGCCTCTTGCGTCTCGGCACGACCCTGCAGGAACTGGATGTCGTCGATCAGGAGGATGTCGACGTCGCGGTAGCGCGCCTGGAAGGCAGAACCGCGGTTGTTGGCGATCGAGTTGATGAAGTCGTTCGTGAACTCTTCGCTCGAGACGTACCGGACTTTGATTCCGGCGTAGAGGCTGATGGCGTAGTCGCCGATGGCGTGCAGCAGGTGGGTCTTCCCGAGTCCGGAATCTCCGTAGACGAAGAGCGGGTTGTACGCCTTGGCAGGTGCTTCGGCGACCGCGACCGCTGCGGCATGGGCGAACCTGTTCGATTGGCCGATGACGAAGTTGTCGAACGTGTACTTGGGATTGAGGCGAGTGTCGCTGCGCTGAATGACGGGAGAGGATTCGGTGGAATCCTCGATCGGGGACCTCATCATCGAGGGATTGAGGCTCGGCCCGGCCGGCGCGTGCACATCCTGGACGGGGATGGGAGCAGTCAGATGCGCGTCGATCAGCTCGGGGTTGACGACGACGCGCAGACCCGTGACTTCGCCATCCGGGGAGGCAGTCGCGATGGCCTCGAGGATCGGCGTGCGCATCCGCTTGTTGATCTGCGCAGCGGTGAGATCGTTCGGAACGTCGAGGTAGAGCGTTCCGCCCATGACCCCCTGCGGGACAGCGAGGTTGAGGAACCCTTCGAGCTGCGGGGTCACGCGATCGTCGGTGCGGAGGGCGTCCAGCACGGCTGCCCAGATGGGAACATCCGGATGATCGTGCGCTGACATGGCCCCCCCGGGTCTCGATGAATCCCACGGATGCCGCGGTGTCGCCGCGCGTAGCCTGTGGATAACTGCCGGAGACACGCTAGTCAGCACGGGTCTCGGGAGCAAACTCCACTGTAGGCATGTGCGGCGTGTCATTGCCAGGCCCGAGCCCGGCGGCTGTGCATAATGCCCGCCCCGTGGTTCCGGTTTGAGTTCTTCGCCGTCTCGACGTAGCCTTAGTCGGTTGACTTATGCCCTTTGGGCGGTCCCCTCATCGTCGTCTTCGGGTACGTGAATCCGCAGACATCTCATCCGGAGTGATCTCATGAGCAAGCGCACGTTCCAGCCCAACAACCGTCGTCGTGCCAAGAAGCACGGTTTCCGCGCACGTATGCGCACCCGCGCCGGTCGCGGCATCCTGGCGGCTCGCCGCGCCAAGGGCCGCACCGAGCTCTCGGCCTGAACCCAGGCCGGTGCTGGCGAGGCCGAACCGACTCACCCGCGGAGCGGACTATAAGGCCGCTGTCCGTCGGGGACGACGTTGTGCCGGTTCTCACACCGTCACCTACGTGACATCTTCGGTGGAGGATCGCCCGACTCGCTTCGGCTTCATCGTCAGTCGTCAGGTGGGGGGCGCAGTGGTACGCAACACGGTCCGTCGCAGACTCAAGGCCGTGTGCGCCGAATCCTTGAATGATGTCCGGCCCGGCGTCGACATCGTCATCCGCGCGCTCCCCGGTGCAGGTTCGGTCGATTTCGCAGAGTTGCGGGCCGAAGTCACGCGCTGCCTTTCACAGAGGGCCGCGGCATGAGCGTCCTCCCGTCTTACGCCCGTGGTGAGGACCACCTCGACGCATCCGATGTGCTGCGTGCAGCTCCGCTCCTCCCTCGCAACCTCGTCCTCGGGTTCCTCCATGGTTACCGTGCGACGATCTCGCCGATGTACGGCGACGTCTGCAAGTACTTTCCCTCCTGCTCGGCGTACGCCGTCGGGGCAGTACAGCAACACGGGGCGATCAAGGGCGCGGCACTCACCGCCGCTCGACTCGCCCGGTGTCATCCGTGGGCCGTCGGCGGCGTCGACGACGTCCCACCTCATGAGCACTTCCGGCACGGGCTGACGTCGCACGGCTTCGTCGTCCCAGCCTCCACTCGAAAGGACTGATCCTTCAGATGGATCTCTTGCTCTCCTCGACGCCGGCCCCGGCGCCCTCCGGTGGCGGTTTCGACCTCATCGGCACCATCCTGTGGCCTCTGAAGTGGCTCGTCGAGATGGTGCTGGTCGGATGGCACTGGCTCTTCACCGCGATCGGATTCTCGCCGGCTGACGGTCTGACCTGGGTCCTCGCGATCGTCGGCCTCGTGATCGTCGTCCGCTCCGCGATGATCCCGCTCTTCGTTCGGCAGATCAAGAGCCAGCGTAAGATGATGGAAATCGCTCCTGAACTGCGAAAAGTTCAGGAGAAGTACCGCGGCAAGCGTGATCAGCTGTCTCGTGAGGCGATGAGCCGCGAGACGATGGCGCTGTATAAGAAGCACGGGACGACTCCCGTGTCGAGCTGTCTGCCGCTCCTCGTCCAGATGCCCGTCTTCTTCGCGCTCTTCAGCGTGCTGAACGATGTGACGCGACACGCGACCGCAGGGATCGGCGGAGTCGGACTCCTCAACGCGGAGCTCACGCAGCAGTTCTACGACGCGAAGCTCTTCGGCGTCGCGTCATTGCACGAGACTCTGATCAACGCGTTCGAGAGCAACAACGTCGTCGCGATCGTCATTCTTCTCGCACTCGTCGTTCTGATGATCCTGTCGCAGTTCTTCACACAGCTGCAGATCATCTCGAAGAACCTCTCCCCCGAGGCCAAGACCGGCCAGGCGTACCAGATGCAGAAGATCATGCTCTGGGTGCTGCCGTTCGCCTTCGTCTTCTCGGGTGTCTTCTTCCCGCTCGGCGTCGTCATCTACTGGTTCGTCTCCAACCTCTGGACGATGGGTCAGCAGTTCCTCGTCATCCGCGAGATGCCCACCCCCGGGTCGGACGCGGCGAAGGCCCGCGAGGAGCGCCTCGCTCGCAAGGGCAAGGCGATCGACTCGTCGGGCAAGGTCGTTCCGATGGAGAAGTACCAGGCGGAGCAGCAGCGTCTCCTCGAAGAGGCGGAGCGTGCAAAGGCAGCTGCGCCCAAGCGCCAGCAGCCGGTGGGCAAGCAGCGAGCCAAGAAGTCGGGACAGCGGCCTACCGGGACGCCCGGCGGTGCGCCAGGACCACAGAAGAAGCCGGATGCAGGCGGTCCCACGCCTCGCTGATCGGACTGCTCCGATCAGCGGCCTGGCCCGCGACATCCCCCGAATCATCAGTGACTAGAGGACAGATATGAGCACGACCCACGATGTGGACACGACGGACCAGCGCCCCGAGCGCGAGGTCGCGACTGTCGAGCAGCTCGAGCAGGAGGGTGATTTCGCCGCGGACTTCATCGAGGGTCTGCTCGATATCGCCGATATCGACGGTGATCTGACACTCGATGTTCGTGGTGGACGCGCGTACGTCTCTGTCGAGCCACCGGAAGATGGTTCTGTCGACCTGCTCGCGAACCCGGATACGGTCCAGGCGCTGCAGGAACTGACTCGCATCGCCGTGCAGACGAAGAGTGGTCGCTTCTCCCGTCTCATCCTCGACGTGGGCGGGTCACGCGACACGCGCCAGCGCCAGCTGGAGGTTCTCGTCGATCGTGCAATCGAGCGGATCAAGGAAGGCGCGTCGCAGGCCTCCCTGCCTGCGATGTCGAGTTACGAGCGGAAGCTCGTCCACGACGTTGTCGCTGACCGTGGATACGTGTCGGAGTCATACGGCGAAGGTGCTGACCGGCACACGGTCATTCGTCGCGCGTGACGTTTCACGTGAAACACTTCGAACGTGGCTGAGGCTCTTCCGTCGATCGAAGACGAACCGGATGTTGCATCCATCATCTTCGGCGACCAGATCGAGCGAGCGCGGGCGTTCGCGCGTGCGCTGGGACGACATGGCGAAGAGCGTGGGCTCATCGGCCCCCTCGAACCCGCCCGCCTGTGGACGCGACACATCCTCAATAGTGCTGTCGTCGCACCTCTCTTCTCTGGCCGCGTTGCCGATATCGGCTCTGGTGCGGGATTGCCGGGGCTCGTCCTCGCAATCGCTCGTCCCGACGTCGAGTTCGTGTTGATCGAACCCATGGAACGCCGTGTGGCTTGGCTGTCCGAGCAAGCCGAAGACCTTTCCCTGGACAATGTCGAGATTGTGCGGATGCGCGGCGAGGAGTGGACGGGTGGTCCGGTCTTCGACGCAGTCACGGCCCGCGCGGTGAGCGCGCTACGGACACTCGTGCCCATCACAGCTCCTCTAGTTCGCGACGGAGGTGAGCTGATCCTGCTGAAGGGCGCGTCTGTCGCGGCCGAGATCGAGAATGCCGAAAAGCAGCTTCGCCGTTTCAAGGTCACTGATGCCCGAGTAGAGATCGTCGGAGCAGATCTGCTGGCCGAACCCACTCGCGTCTTCCGCGCCACCGTCCGCTGACGCTCCATCCGTCCGGCCGGATTTCTCGAGGCCGGTCCGGCCTTCCCGATCGCGAGGCCTTCCCGGTGGCTCTCGATACGGTGGCTCCTCCGCCTCTCCGGTGGTCGAGTAGCGCGAAGCGCGTATCGAGACCCGCGCGTGGATCCGGCGAGTGTTTCACGTGAAACGGTGCGTGGACATGGGTTCGTATTTCGATACGGCGGCTGTGCCGCCTACTCGATCAGCGGGACGTTACCGGTGGTCGAGTAGCGCGGAGCGCGTATCGAGACCTGCGCGGGGCTCGTGGGGCGATCTCGATACGGCGGCTGCGCCGCCTACTCGATCAGCGGGACGTCACCGGTGGTCGAGTAGCGCGCAGCGCGTATCGAGACTTGCGTGGAGCCGGCGGGTGGATTTCGATACGGCGGCGGTGCCGCCTACTCGATCAGCGGGACGTTACCGGTGGTCGAGTAGCGCGCAGCGCGTATCGAGACCTGCGCGGGGCTCGCGCGGGGGATCTCGATACGGCGGCTGTGCGCCTACTCGATCAGCGGGACGTTACCGGTGGTCGAGTAGCGCGTAGCGCGTATCGAGACCCTCCCACCGATGCCTCCTCCCCAACTCATCGGTTCAGTGCAGTTCCCCCCAGTTTGCGCAGGAATGGGCTCCCTCCACTGGTCTTCGCGGCAACACTCGTTGGTATGCCGTACATGTACATCCTCGAGTGCCGTGATCGTTCGCTCTACGTGGGAAGCACGCTCGATCTGCAACGACGACTGAATCAACATCAAGCGGGTGAGGGTTCGCTGTACACACGCTCCCGCCTCCCGGTTCGGCTTCTCTATAGCGAGGAGTTCTTGAGGGTTGATGACGCCTATCGCCGTGAGAAGCAAGTGCAGGGATGGGGTCGAGCGAAGCGGCTCGCGCTGGTGAAGGGGCGTCCGGAGCTACTCGCTCCACTGGCTCGAAAGCGGTGGAGCGACACGTCGGAACCTTGGTAGCGCGCGGGGCGGGGGATCTCGATACGGCGGCTGTGCCGCCTACTCGATCAGCGGGAATGCTAACAGTGGTCGAGGAGCGCGGGAGCGTTTCTCGTGGAACGGTGCGAGGACGTGGGTTGGGATCTCGATACGGCGGCTGTGCCGCCTACTCGATCAGCGGGAATGCTAACAGTGGTCGAGGAGCGCGGGAGTGTTTCACGTGAAACGGTGCGTGGGACGAGGGATCTCGATACGGCGGCTGTGCCGCCTACTCGATCAGCGGGGGCGCTGTCGGGGGTTCAGGAGCGCGGAGCGGGCATCGAGGCCTGCGAGGGGAAGCGGGGTCGGTGGCCGCGGGTAGAGTAGAAGATGACGTCCGACGAAATGCAGGAGAGCCGTTTCACGTGGAACATCCTGAAGAACCGGTGGCGGTGTCATCTCCTTCTTTCGAGGACTCGCCCATCGCCCGCGAACTCGCGGACCTCTCCGCCCGACGACGCGCGCTAGAGAGTGCAGACGTCGAGCTGTCGGGACGGACGCGCGTGCTGACTGTCTCGAATCAGAAGGGCGGCGTGGGAAAGACCACGACGACCGTGAATCTCGCAGCCGCGCTGGCATCCGTCGGGGCCCGTGTGCTCGTGATCGATCTCGACCCGCAGGGGAATGCCTCAACAGCGCTCGGAGTCCCCCACACCGCCGACATTCCCAGCATCTACGACGTCTTGATCGACGATTTCCCTCTCACTGACATCATTCAGACGAGCCCAGAGTCACCGAATCTGCTCTGCGCCCCGAGCACGATCCACCTTGCGGGTGCCGAGATCGAGCTCGTCTCGCAGGTCGCACGGGAACACCGCCTGCGCACCGCGCTCGACGCGTATCTCGACAGCGGAGAGCATCATCTCGACTATGTGCTGATCGACTGCCCGCCGTCCCTCGGACTCCTGACGATCAACGCCTTCGCGGCGGCCACAGAGTTGTTGATCCCCATCCAGTGCGAGTACTACGCGCTGGAAGGACTGAGCCAACTCCTCGGCACGGTCGGAATGATCCAGAAGCACCTCAATCCGCGTCTTCACCTCTCCACGATCATGCTCACGATGTACGACGGGCGCACGCGCCTCGCGCAGCAAGTGGCTGAGGAGGTGCGGGAGCACTTCCCGAACGAGGTGCTGGCAACGGTCATTCCCCGATCAGTGCGCGTATCAGAAGCGCCGAGTTTCGGGCAGACGGTCATCGCCTACGATGGGCAGTCGGCCGGCGCCGTCGCCTATCGCGAGGCCGCTGTCGAGATCATCCGGCGCGAGAGTGCGCCGCAGAACGAAGGACACTCCTGATGGCCAAGCGCACAGGTCTAGGCCGTGGAATCGGCGCCCTCATCCCGACGAGCGAGACGACGGAGGCGCGACCCGCGGACGTCTTCTTCTCCCGGAGCGAGAGCGACGCCTCAGGCACGGATGCTACAGCGACCGAGTCGGCCGCACCGGTCGAAGACCTCGTCGCGGTCCCCGGTGCCCGGCTCGTGCACATCGATCCGCACACGATCGTGCCGAATCCGCGCCAGCCCCGCACCAACTTCGATGCTGACGACCTCGCCGAGCTCGTTCACAGCGTGCGCGAGTTCGGTGTCCTCCAGCCGGTCGTCGTCCGCGACACAGGGGAGGGGACGTACGAGCTCATCATGGGTGAGCGCCGGACCCGAGCCGCGCGCGAGGCAGGACTCGACTCCATCCCCGCGGTGGTTCGCGAGACGTCCGACGAGAACCTGCTCCGTGACGCACTGCTCGAGAACCTGCACCGATCGCAGCTCAACCCCCTCGAAGAGGCGTCGGCCTATCAGCAGCTGCTCGAAGATTTCGGCATCACTCAAGAGGAACTCGCGAGCCGTATCGGTCGATCACGTCCGCAGATCAGCAATACCATCCGACTCCTCAAGCTCCCGGTTCCGGTGCAGCAGCGAGTCGCCGCGGGTGTGCTGTCCGCGGGTCACGCCCGAGCCATCCTGTCGCTCGAGGATGTCGATGCCATGCAGCGCCTGGCCGACAAGATCGTCAACGAAGACCTCTCGGTGCGCGCCGCGGAGGCCGCGTCGAAGGCGCCGGATGCCGGTGGCACTCGAGCTCCGAAGCCGCAGCCGGGCGCACGCCGCGCGCACCTCGACGACGTCGCCGAACGGCTCGGGGATCGGCTCAACACCCGCGTTCGCATCGCTCTGACGGCGAGAAAAGGCCAGATCAGCATCGACTTCGCAAGCATCCAGGATCTCAATCGGATTCTCGACGAGATCGGCGAAACGGGCTACGGATCGGCGTGAACCCCGTCGCGATCGGAGCCCGAGCGTCGCGATCGTCGTACGCTGGAATGGTGACGAACGACGACCGGATGCCGCGGCGGCGAGCCAGCCTCGAGCTGCTCCGCGCCGAAGCGACGGACGAACTCTCCGTCTTGATCGCGGAGCGCTTGCGAGCCGGTGAAGACCCCTGGGACTTCATGGAGGACCTCCCCACGGTCGACGAACTCGTGGTCTTCACGTTGCGCGCAGAGAACATCGCGGCGAACGGTGGTTCGCGGCCGACGGCTTCGCGCCACTACCGCGTCCTACGGCAGATCTCGCTCGACTATCCCGAGCTGACCGAAGCCGTCTGGCGTCTGCTCGGTGAAGCGAATACCCATCGTCGGTGGGACGCGACGGTCCGGGTCGACGCCTCCTGAACAACAGAAAGCCCCGCTGACCAGGAAAAAGTCAGCGGGGCGAAATCTGTGGTCGGATCAGCCGATGTATGCGGCGAGGTCCTTCTCGAGAGCGTACTTCGGCTTGGCGCCGATGATGGTTGTCTCGACCTGGCCCTTGTTGAACACCTTCATCGCGGGGATGGAGGTGATCTGGTACTTCATCGCGAGGTCGGGGTTCTCGTCGACGTTGAGCTTCAGGACCGTGATCTTCTCGGGGTTCTCGGCCTGGATCTCATCGAGCACAGGCGCGACCATGCGACACGGTCCGCACCACGCAGCCCAGAAGTCCACGAGCACGGGTCCCTCAGCCTGGAGCACGTCTTGCTCCCACGTGGCCGAAGTTGTCGCCTTGGCAGTCATGTCAGTCTCCTTCGTTGGGTAGTCTCTGCAGATCCGAACGCGGAATGCACTCGGATTGTTCCTCGTCAGGCGGCGTCGACCTCGGGGAGCCCGTCGATCTCGGCCGCGTCGGGAGCCGGCTCGCCGGCCTCACCGAGGGCGGCGAGATAGTGCTCGACGTCCAGTGCGGCGACGGTTCCACTGCCAGCAGCGGTGACGGCCTGACGGTAGGTGGGGTCGATGACGTCGCCCGCGGCGAAGACACCCGGCACCGACGTGCGCGACGAGCGACCGTCGACCCAGACCGTGCCTTCGGGCGTCAGATCGAGCTTGCCGTGGACGAGATGCGTGCGCGGGTCGTTGCCGATCGCGACGAAAAGCCCGTCGACAGCGAGTTCACGCTCGGAGCCGTCGACCGTGTCGCGCAGAACGAGACCCGAAACGGCGTCCTCACCCGTGACATCGATGACCTCGCTGTTCCACACGAACTCGATCTTCTCGTTGTTGAACGCGCGCTCCTGCATGATCTTCGACGCACGCAGCTCGTCGCGGCGGTGGATGACATAGACCTTGGAGGCGAACTTCGTGAGGAACGTCGCCTCCTCCATCGCCGAGTCTCCGCCGCCGACGACCGCGATGACGCGCTCGCGGAAGAAGAAGCCGTCACACGTCGCGCAGTACGACACTCCACGGCCGGAGAGGCGTTCTTCGCCCTCGATACCGATCTTGCGGTGCGCGGATCCCGTCGCGAAGACAAGGGAGGATGCCTCGTGGACGGCGCCGGAGCCGAGCGTCACGCGCTTGACGGGTCCGTCGAGGTCGAGCGAGACGACGTCGTCGTAGAGCACCTCGGTGCCGAAGCGCTCGGCCTGCTCTTGCATCTTGGTCATCAGGTCGGGACCCATGATCGCTTCGGGGAAGCCGGGGAAGTTCTCGACCTCGGTCGTGTTCATGAGCTCACCGCCGGCCTCGACCGAGCTTGCGATCACGAGCGGCTCGAGGTTGGCGCGCGCCGCGTAGATCGCCGCCGTATACCCCGCAGGGCCCGAGCCGATGATGATGGTGTGACGCACGAGAACTCCTTTTCGATTGCGGTTGCTCCAGCATCCGCTGTCTTCCTTAACACATGGTAATCGCGGGGCATTCCGCGGCCCGGGGCCTGCGTGTCAACCCCGACCAGGGAGCATCCGTCGCACCAGCGCCATGACGGGACTGAGCTCGGGAGCGCGCAGAAGAGCGAGGACGCCGAGATAGACCGCGAACGCGACGGCACCGATGATCGCGGTTCCGATCGCGCCGAAGAGCTTGTCGGAGACCGTCCACCCGTCGACGCCTCCGAGGAGCTCGAAGGTGAGCCATCCCGCTGCCGCGGCGGGGAGGGCGGCGACGATGAACCGCGCGTACGCGACGAACCACGAACGGATCCCGAGGCTTCCGAGCCGGCGACGGAGGAGCACCGTTGCGATGACAACCTGCACGAGTGTCGCGAACGATTGCCCGAGCGCGACGCCTGCCGCGAGCTGGTCGAGGGGGAGGAACGCCTGCGCCGCGAGGATGAGTCCGACGAACAGGACGCACTGCACGACCGTGAAGATGAACGGGGTCCGAGTGTCGTCGTACGCGTAGAAAGCGCGCTGCACGACGAACAGGATCGAGAGGGGAATGAGTCCGAGAAGGTAGGCCACAAGCACGGGCGCGGCGTCGACGGCGTGGTCGTCGCTGTTGACGAAGACGCGTGTCGCGGGGACTGCGGCGACGATGAGCGCGGCGGCGGCGATCGTGATGAGCATCCCCGTCACACGGATGCTTGCCGAGAGGTCTGTCTTCACTTCGTCGTGGCGGCCGCCCTGCGCGTGTTCGGCGAGCCGCGTGAAGTAGGGCGTACCGATCGAGACGACGATGACGGAATAGGGGAGCATGAAGACGAGCCACGCGTTGGCCATGGCGAACGCGGAGGCGCCATCACCCGACGCATCCGACACGACCTGCGTCTGGACGATGCCCGCGGCGGTGCGGACGAGAACCATCGCGAACGTCCAGCCTGCGAGCCGTCCGACGTCGCCGAGGCCGACACCGCGCCAGCGGAAGTCCGGCCGCAGGTGCAGGCCGGTTCGCCGCCAGAACAGCAGCAGCACGAGTGCCTGCACGATGATGCCGCCCGTGGCGGTGGCGCCGAGGGCGGCGATCATCCCGGACGTCCAGTCCATCACGTCGGTCAGGTCGGTGCCGAAGAAGATCCCGATGAGGCCGAACCCGATGATGGAGACGACGTTGTTGACGATGGGGGCCCACGTGAACGGTCCGTAGACCTTGCGGGCGTTGAGCGCCTCGCCCATGAGGGCGTACATGCCGTAGAAGAAGATCTGCGGCAGGCACCAGTAGGCGATCGCCGTCGCCAAGGCCTTCTGATCGGGGCTGAACCTCGGAGCGAAGAGCTCGACGAGGAGTGGGGCGCACACGGTGGCGACGGCGGCCGTGATGAGCAGTACGACGGTGCCCAGCGTGAAGAGCTTCGAGATGAAGGTGCGGCCCTCGTCGGCGTGCGCACTGGCCTTGACGATCTGGGGCACGATGACGGCGGTGAGCAGGCCGTACGAGATGATCTCGTAGATCGTGTTGGGGAGCTGATTGGCGACGGTGAACGCGTCACCCGCGCGACTCGCGAAGGCTCCGAGCACCGTGACGAGCACGATGGTGCGGATGAGACCCGTCAAGCGTGACGCGATGGTTCCCGCACCGATCAGGATGCTCGCGCGTCCGACCCCGCTCACGTCGGATCCTCCGGGGTCGTCGGGGCGTCGGCATCCTCATCGTTCGGCGCGCGACGGCGGGCGCGCGCGCGGAACACCGTCCGGAGGATCCCGAGCAGGAGGAGGCCGCCGACGAGGACCGACAGGACGACGATGCCGACGGTTTCCCATTCGGCGCGCACGTTGATGTCGACGGACTGGGCAGGTCCGATCCCGACGAATGACGGGCTCCGCAGTTGCAGGCCGAGCGTCACTTCACCGTTCCCGACGCGGGCCTCGACGGGCACTTCGACGCGCGTGTTGCTCTGTGGTGTCGCCACGATCTCGTTGGCGCGGCGCACCCCGAGGCGCAGGTCGTCCGGCGTTGCATAGAGCACGAGATTGACGGCGTACGGCAGGTCGTTGCGCACCGTGAAGGGAAGCCCGGCGCCCGCGGCGAACAGGTTGATGGTCGTGGGTGGCAGGAGGGCGACGGAGTCGAGGGTCTCCTGCGTGTCAATACGGTGCTCCGCGACAGCGCTTCTCGCGTCATCCGGCCGGGTGGCCCACCCCACGGCGAGCAGCTGCAGGATGCGGGCGCGCTCGGGTCCCGTGAGGAGAGTGGGGTCGTCGAGGATCGTCGCGAAGCTCGCGATCGCGCCTTCGTCGCCGAAGAGGGCCTGGGCATCCGCAACGCGTTCCTCGGGTGCCGCGGCGTCCGCGATCGTGACGTCGCGCGGAGTCCCCGCGGACAGTGTTGAAAGGGAGTGCGTCGTGGCCCCGGGGTACTCGGCCGCCGCGGCGATGGCGGTCTGGAGACCGATGTACGACCGATCGGTACCTCTGTCGATCGCCGCGAGGATGGGCGATTCGCCGGCCTCGATGCTCGCGAACGACAGGTATCCGCTCGCTGCGGCCAGGGGGGCGGCCCGGAGCGCCGATTCACCGACGGATGACGCGGCGGTCAGTGCGCGCGAAACGTCGGCGTCGTACACCAGCACGCCCGCGTCGCCCGCGACGGCTCGCGCGCCTCCCGTCGACGCGGACGTCGAGGGCACGAGGGTGAGCGGCGCGTCTTCGCTGGAGACGGCGCCGAGGGCCGCGACGGCCGCCGGTGTCACCGAGGCCACGGCGGGCCAGTAGACCGCGTCGCGCGACGCCTCCGTGTCGAGGAGGTCCGCGAGCGGCGGGAACGGGGACGTCTCGGAGGCCGCGGGGGGAGTCGAGGTCGCCGTGGGGGTCGGTGTCGGGGTCGCGGGGAAGTCGGCGACGCGGAGGTAGGAGTCGAGCGAGAGCGGTCCGACGGGCTGCGCGAGACCGGCCTCGACCTGGACGGCGGGATCGGCGTCGCCGAACTGCAGCGAGAACCGCGTGTTCGGCATCGACTCGAGGCGCTCGAGCCAGACCCTCGCGGAGGCGGGTGCAGCGGTTCCGAGCACACGGATCGCGGCGACGATCGCAGGATCCACCGCGAGGATCGCGCTCGTGAGCTCGACACCGTCGAGCTGTGTCGTCAGTTCGCCGTCTTCGCCCGTCAGGACCGCGAGCTCCTCCGACGTGAGGAGTCCTTCCGTGATGGGGTCGGCCGTGATCGGTACGACGACTCCGACGCCGAATGGCTGGTCGCCACGGGGCACGACGATGACGCTCGTCGATCGGACGGGACCGTCGTCGGAGGTGTAGGTCGCGACGATCGGGTACACACCGGGCGTGAGTGCCGTGAGGATCGGCGCGTCCTGGGGCACCAGGATCGAGGCGGTCCGGGTTTCGCCGGGCGCGACGGGATCGATCGATGCCGAGCCCGCGGGCTGCAGGTCGACTCCCGCGACATCCCCGGCCAACCACGCGGTGAGGCGACCGCGGTCGGCGAGCGCGCTCGTTCCGAGCTCGAGGCTCACGTCGGTGCGGGCGACGGTGAGGGCCGTCCCGTTCTCGAGCGTCACCGACGTGGTGAGCGCTTCGCCAGGAGTGAGGATGCCGTTGCGGATCGGTGCGAGCGTGAACTCCGTCGTTCCCGTCGACACGTCTGCCGTGGGTGTCGGGGAGGGGGTGACGGATGCCGCGGCAGCTCCCCCCGCAAGTCCCGTCGCGAGCGCCGACGCCGCCAGGATCGCGAGGAGCCGCGAGGCGAGGCGCCGACGCGTGGTCGTTCGCAGCGGGGGCACGGTCATGGTTCTGGTTCTTCGCTCCTGTGCGATGGGCGACCGCACTCGTCGGCGATTCTACGGTCCGACTCTCTGAGCATGCCGACGGCCCGCGGTTGAATGGTGCGGTGACCGATCGCCCTCTGCCGTGCCCCGACGCGTCCCTCTGCCTGTCTCTCGCTGCCGATCTGCGAGCGGCGGACTTCACGTCGCGCGCCCTGCGGGAGGCGTGGGGTGACACGGCCGACCGTGCGCTGGCTCACGGGCTTCCCTCGCCCGCGCGCCGTGCGCTCGACGGCCGCGACGACCCGCTCGCCGTTGTCGGGCGTCTCCTCGTGCTCGGGATGCCGCAGTCCGCGGCATCCGTCGATCTCGCTCTGCCGCGCACAGGATCCGAGGGGCTCGAGGCGCTGGGACTCGTCCGCCGCGACGACGTCGTCGTTCCTCAGGCGCTCGTGCGGCCCCAGTCCTTCGCCGACGCGCACGGTGAAGGCGAATGGTGGATCGCGAGTGACCTCGACGAGTCCGCGCTCGGCGGTCCCCTGCCCGAGGATCACGTGCTCGGGGTGGGTGGGGCCTCCCTGACCCTCGCATCGCTCCAGGTCCCGACTCGCGCAGCCCGCGGCCTGGATATCGGCACGGGGTGCGGAATACAGGCGCTGCGAGCGCGGCGCGACGTCGGCCGGGTGGTGGCGACCGACGTCTCGCAGCGAGCTCTGCGGTTCACGCAACTGAACGCCCTCCTCAACGGGATCGACGGGATCGAGACGCGCCACGGGAGCCTTTTCGACCCGGTGCGCGGTGAAGTCTTCGACCGCATCGCGTCGAACCCCCCGTTCGTCATCACCCCGCGTGTCGCGGGCGTGCCGCACTACGAGTACCGGGACGGCGGATTCGCGGGCGACGATCTCGTCGCGCGTGTCGTGGCGGATGTCGGGAGGCACCTCGCACCGGGCGGGATCGCCCAACTGCTCGGCAATTGGGAGAGCCGCGGGGGCCTCGACGGACTCGACCGCGTCCGCGAGTGGGTGGCCGGATCCGAGGTTCCGCTCGATGCGTGGGTCATCGAGCGCGATCTGCTCGACCCGCTGGCGTACGCCGAGCTCTGGGTTCGCGACGGCGGCACGCTGCCGGGGACGCCGGGCTTCGCGGCGCTCATCGACGCGTGGCTCGACGACTTCGCCTCCCGCGACGTCACGGCCATCGGCTTCGGCTACATCCTTCTCCGGCGGCCCGAGTCCGGTGGGCCGACCCTGTCGCGATACGAACGGATGCCGCAGTCGCTCCCCGAAGGTGGACTCGGCGATCATCTGGCTCACGCGCTCGCCGACCACGATCGGCTGGAGGTGCTGGACGACGAAGGGCTCGCGGCATCCGTCCTCCTCGTCTCACCCGATGTGACCGAGGCCCGCCACCAGCTCCCCGGCGCCGAGGCGCCGACCGTCATCGAACTCCGGCAGGGGGGTGGGCTCGCCCGCTCGCTGTCGGTCGATCCGGGCCTGGCAGCGCTCGTCGGCGCGTGCGACGGCGATCTCACGGTGGGAGTCCTCGTCGACGCGATCGCCCACCTGCTCGAGGTCGACGCGGGAGCGCTGCGCGACGACCTGCTGCCGCGCGCGCGCGAGCTCCTCTTCACGGGGTTCCTGCGTTTCGCATAGTCCGGGCGGGCCACCGCCCGCACACGGGCGCCCGGCTCTGCTCGGTAGGCTCGACGTCATGCTCAACATGGCCGAGGGCATCGCGCGCCTCGGCGCGCTCGCCGAGTCACCCGTCGTCGCGACGCTCGCTCACGCGTTCGCCGATGCGGGCTTCGACCTCGCGATCGTCGGCGGGCCCGTGCGCGACGCGCTGCTCGGCCGGGTGACGAACGACCTCGACTTCACGACCGATGCCCGGCCCGACGACATCCTGCGCATCGTGAAGCCGATCTCGACGGCGCACTGGGACATCGGGCGCGCATTCGGCACGATCGGGGCGAAGGTAGCGGGCGAACAGGTCGAGATCACGACTTACCGGGCCGACAGCTACGACGGCGTCACCCGCAAGCCCACCGTCGAGTTCGGCGACACGATCGAGGGCGACCTCGTGCGCCGGGATTTCACCGTCAATGCGATGGCGCTGCGCGTTCCGGCGCGAACGCTCGTCGATCCGACGGGGGGAGTCGAGGACCTCGTCCGCGGCGTGCTGCGGACCCCCGCCGACCCGCGGATCAGCTTCGGCGATGATCCTCTTCGGATGCTGCGGGCCGCACGCTTCTCGTCGCAGCTCGAGTTCGAGGTCGACCCGCCGACGGTCACGGCGATAGCGGAACTGCGATCGACCCTCGCGATCGTGAGTCCCGAGAGGGTCCAGGCGGAGCTCGTGCGCCTCCTCCAGACGCGCGATCCGCTGCGTGGCATCCGTCTGCTCGTCGAGACGGGTCTCATGGAGGAGTTCCTGCCCGAAGTGCCCGCGCTGCGGCTCGAAGTCGACGAGCACCACCATCACAAGGACGTCTACGAGCATTCGCTCACGGTGCTGCGGCAGGCGATCGAGCTGGAGCAGACGCGGCATCCCGGTTCGGGCCCCGATGTGCCCTTGCGATTGGCAGCTCTCCTCCACGACATCGGCAAGCCCGCGACGCGGCGGCTGGAACCCGGCGGCGGGGTGACGTTCCACCACCACGACGTCAAGGGTGCGCGCCTGGCCCGCAAGCGCCTGCAGGCTCTGCGGTTCGACTCCGACACGATCGGGAGCGTCACGCAGCTCATCGAGCAGCACCTGCGGTTCTTCGGGTACGCCGAGGGGGCATGGACCGACTCGGCCGTGCGGCGCTATGTGCGCGACGCCGGAGACGAACTCGAGCGGCTGCACATCCTCACACGCGCCGACGTGACGACCCGCAATCGCCGGAAGGCGGCGCGCCTCGCGGGGGCCTACGACGATATCGAACGGCGGATCGACGAGCTCGCGGCGCAAGAGGAGCTCAACTCGATCCGCCCGGAGATCGACGGCAACCGCATCCAGGAGATTCTGGGCGTCAAGCCGGGCAGGGTGGTCGGTGAGGCGTATCGGTTCCTGCTGGACCTCCGCCTCGACGAGGGCATCCTCGGCCCCGACGAGGCGGAACGCCGCCTGCGCGAGTGGTGGGCGGCGCGCGGCTGAGTCAGGCGGAGCGGCGCAGCGCCGCGATCTCCTGTCCGTAGCGGCGCGCGTCCGCCTCGGCGCCCTGCTTGAGCACCGAGGCCGCGTCGGCGAACGAATCCAGCGCGGGATTGACGCCCACGAGGGTGAACGGCCGTTCGACGACGCGCAGATCGAGTCCCCAGACATCGGCGAGCACACGGCGGAGCCACGCGGTGGAGTGGTCCCAGCCTTCCTTCGGCGTGCCAGGAGCGTAGTTGCCCCCGAGGACCGTGACGAGCGTCGCGGGCTTTCCACGCAGCGCCGTTCCCTGCGGATCGATGCGCGGGTCTGTGTAGGCGAGATCGAACCAGGTCTTGAAGTGCTGCGAGACGCCGTAGTTATAGAGGGGTACGGCGAACAAGAGCGCCTCGGCGGACACGAGTTCCTCGGCGATCGTCGTCGCGAGGGTGCGCGCGGCGCGCTGCCGTTCGGTGCGGTCGGCATCCTCGACGAACCCGGAGGTCACGACGTCGGCCCACGCTGTCGCCGGCACGGGCTCGAGGGAGAGGTCGCGTCGCACGATCGACGCGGCCGGATGCGCGGTGACCCACTCCGCCTCGACGAGGTCGGCGAGCGACCGGCTGGCGGACGTCGCGGGGAGGATGCTGGCATCGAGACGGAAGAGGGACATGACGCTCCGATCGTGAAAGAAGAGTCGCTATGAAAAGCAAAGCGGCTCTGGTGAGAGTAGCACGGGTACGATGGAGCGGTGGCCGACATCGACGAGCAGCGCAGCGCGTGCGACGCTGCGGTGACGCTCGCGTTCTCGGTACTCGGCAAGCGCTGGAACGGCATGATCGTGTCGGCCCTCGGCACGGCGGCGGCGACATTCGTGGGTCTGCGTCGGGCCGTTCCCGGCATCAGCGACGCCGTGCTGTCGGATCGCCTTGCCGAACTCGCCCACGCGGGCATCGTCGTGCGTTCGGTCGAGCCGGGGCCGCCCGTCGGCGTGTCGTACCGTCTTTCCGAAGCGGGCGAGAGGCTCCTCCCCATCCTCGACCAGCTGGGCGCATGGGCATCGGAGAACCTCGAGCCCGCGACCTGACCGCCGCTTCGACGCGCATGATGCACACGGGATGAAATCGATGTCGGGCACTCTGCCCCGTCGCCGCGTCATCTGTTCGTAATTTTGGGGCTGGTCCTCGTAACACGCCCTTCGATACTGTGGCGAGAAATCCGAACCCGGATGCCGGTGAGGAATGATCCTCGCCGGCACACGTCGCGGCGACACACCCGTGCTCCATCGCGCCGTCCGATCCCCCCGAACGGAGTTCCCGTGCTCAGACGCACAATCGCAGGACTCGGCGCGTGCGCCGTGGTCCTGACGACGGCACTCGTGGCGACGCCCGCCACCGCCGCCGTCGAACCGCCCGCCCTCGACATCGTGCGGCCCGCATCGCCGTACATCCAGATGCCGACGCAGTACCCGACGCAGCCCGAGCTGACGGTCTTCCCCGATCTGCCCACCGACGCATCGATCGCCCGTGGCGTCATGCCGTACGACGAGATCGCCCCCTTCATCAACGACCTGATGGACGAGAGCGACCGCGTTTCCGCGCAGGTCGTCGGAAAGTCCTTCCAGGGCCGTGACATCTACCTCGTGACCGTGACCGAGCCCGAGACGGCCGCCGAGGTCGCGCAGCAGACGGCGTGGCGCAACAAGGTCAAGTACGAGCCGGCTGCCGCGGCATCCGATGAGGCTCTCCAGGCCGGCTACAAGGTGCCGATCTGGTACAACGGCAACATCCACGGCAACGAGTGGGAGGGCACCGACGCGACCCTCAACTACATCGAGGATCTCGCGACGAGCACCGACCCCGCCATCGGCGAGCTCCTGTCCGACAACCGCCTCTACTTCACCGTCACCAACAACCCCGACGGTCGTGCTCTCGGCCAGCGCGGAACGGTCAACGGCTACGACCCGAACCGCGACCTCATCACGGGTGCGACGGCCGAGGCCATGATCGTGCGCGACCTCGCGAGCGTCCTGCAGCCGACCTACTTCATCGACCTGCACGGATACACCAACGTGCTCCAGGTCGAGCCCTGTGGTCCCCCGCACGGTGAGAACTACGAGTACGACCTGTTCGTGCCGCACGCCTACGCGACAGCCCTCGAGATCGAGAAGAACGTCGTCGCCGCGAACATCCCCGGAAACACGTACCTCAACCGCGAGACCGGCGCCACGACGACGACCAACACAGGCTTCATCAAGATCCCCTACCGCGACATCCGTGCGGGCTGGGATGACTGGCCCCCGATCTTCGCTCCGCAGTACGTCGCGTACCAGGGCGCCGTCACCAACACCGTCGAGCTGCCCCTCGGCCGCAGCGGTGACCAGCCGGCTCGCGCGAAGATCAACATCGAGGTCGCCGAGATCGTCATCGACACGGTGTCGGACTACGTCCAGGAGCACCGCGGTGCGCTTCTCGAGAACCAGATCGAGATCTTCCGTCGCGGTCTCGCCGGTGAGCCGAGCGTCGTCATCCCCGCCGACATCTCCGCAGAAGACCTCGCACCCGGCGTCCCGACCGAATGGGTCGAGATCTGGAACGAGGCCGACGTCTACAACGCGGAGTACCCGCGTGCCTACGTCATCCCGGCCGACGACACGCAGCGCTCGACGTCTGACGCCGAAACGCTCGTGCAGGCGCTCCTCGTGAACGACATCGAGGTCGACAAGACCACGGCTCCGTTCACGGTGGGCGACGTGACGTACCCCGCCGGGTCGTACTACGTCGACATGCACCAGCCGCTGCGCGGCCTCGCCAACGTCCTTCTCGATGAGGGAAGCGACATCTCCGAGCGCGTGCCCGACATGTACGACATCTCCGCGTGGAGCCTCGCGCTCCTGTGGGGTGCCGACGTGGTCTCGATCGGTTCGACGACGGATGCCGCTCCCACGACCGCTCTCGAGACGGTCACGGATGCGTCGCTCACGGGGTCCATCCCCGCGGCGGGAACGTACCTGTCCTTCGAGCCGCGCGGTCTCGCCGATTACCAGGCGGTCAACGAACTGCTCGGTGAGGGCGTCGCGCTGTCGCAGCTCGCTGACGGAACGATCATCCTCGGACCGGATGCCGCGACGTACGCCGCCGCGACGGCCGTCGCCGACATCTACGGCGTCGACTTCGTCGCGACCGACGGTCTCGCGCTCGCCTACGAGGAATCGACGGCGCTCAAGCCAGTCAAGGTCGGCTACGTCGGCTCGGCCGACGTCGTGGACGCCCTCACCAAGATGGGCTTCCGTGACCTGCAGCCCGTCACGAGCGCGACGATCACGTCGGGCGCCGTCGACCTGTCGACGGTGGATGTCCTGTACGTGGGCGGAAACCTCACCTTCTCGGCGGCGCAGGCTGCCGGTCGGGCCGCGGTCGAGGCCTACCTCGCAACGGGCAAGCCCGTCGTGGGTGTCGGCTCCGCCGCCGCGACGTTCGTGAACGGCTTCGGCATCACGACCGCCTCGACGACGTCGGGCACGAGCGGATCGAACGGCATCAGCCGGGTCGACACGCCCGCGGACGGCGTCCTGGGCGACTACCCGCAGGACACCGTCTTCGGATCGCCGTTCTCGTGGTTCTCGAACCTCGGACCCAACGCGGTCGTCGAGCAGTCCTACGCCGCGTCGGACCCGTTCGTTTCGGGCCACTGGGCTGCGTCGGCGGGTCGTTCGCAGGCCGATGCCGCGGGCAAGCCGTCCGCGTTCTCGGCGGTCGGACCGACCGGGTCGAAGGCCTTCGTCTTCGGCTCGACGCCGACGTACCGCAACCACCCGGTCGGCGCATTCAGCGACATCGCCCGCGCGATCCACTGGGGTGCCCTCGAGGGAACGCCCGTGCCCGTCCCGGCCGACAAGATCAAGCCGGTCGCGACGCTCGTGGCGCCGACGACGGCTGGTCCCTTCCCGGTCCTGAACATCCAGGTCGATGCCACCGACGACCGCGGCCTCAACCGCGTCGTCGCGAACATCTACAAGGACGGAAAGCTGGTCAAGTCGACCCAGACGGCGGCGAACGGAGCCAAGGCGGCGACGCACACGGCATCCGTGACTCTGCCCGACGGTGCGTACACGGTGAAGTACAACGCGTCGGACCTCGCGGGCAACGTCGCGCAGACGGGAACGTTCGCGTTCTCGATCGATGCGACCAAGCCCTCCGCGACGGTCAAGGACGGGTCGTCGTTCACGGTGAAGACGGGTGAGTCGTACGACATGATCTCGTTCAAGCTGTACGACGCGCAGAAGATCGACAAGGTGACGCTGAACGGCAAGGTCAAGGACCTGTCGAACAACCAGTGGTCCGATGTCAACTTCATCAAGCCGCCGACGTTCGGTGCCGTGCAGGGCCTGAACACCCTCGTCGTCTACGACGTCGCGGGCAACACCCAGACCTACACGTTCACACTGAACTGACCTTCTGGTCGCAGAGGGGTCCGGGCCGCTGGCTCGGGCCCCTCTTCATTTCTGTCGAGACTCCGGGTTGTCGCCCAGAGACCCCGTTGTTGCGCGCACGTAACGGGGTGGGTCGGCGACAACCCGGAGTCTCGACGAAAAGAGGAGGGGCGGACCTACACTGGTCGCAGGCTCCTCGATGTCGATCGGAGCAGCATGCCGTCGTCCTGGTCTGTGCGACGCGACGCCTCGCCCGAGGACTCGCGCCTGCTGATCGAGCGCGCGCACGACGAGCTGCTCGCGGGCAATGCGAGCGACCACCGGCTGCTCGACGTCCGGGCCCTCGTCCGCGAGTCGTGGCGCCGATCGCTCGCCTCGCTCGTCGGTGCCGAAGGGCTTCCGCCGCTCGAGCTCGGCGACGACGCGCTCGACGCCTACCGCCGTGAGCATCCCCTCGCGAGCACGATCGAGATGATCCGGACGCTCCTCCTCCCCGGCGGCGCCGATGACTCCGGTGTCGTCGTGGCGGTGGGGGATGCCGCGGGCCGACTGCTCTGGGTAGAGGGAGACCGCGGCATCCGGAACCTGACCGGCGACATGGGTTTCGTCCCCGGAACGAACTGGTCGGAGGAGGCCATCGGCACGTCGGCCCCGGGGACGGCGATCGCCGTGGGCCGTTCGGTGCAGATCCGGGGCGCGGAGCACTTCAATCGGCTCGTGCAGCCGTGGTCCTGCACGGCGGCGCCCGTCCACGACCCCGAAACGCGCCGGCTCCTCGGAGTCATCGACGTCACGGGAGGCGCGGAGGCCGTGACGCCCCAGGCGCAGCTGCTCGTCGACGCGACGGCACGCGCGATCGAAGGGGAGCTGCTCGTGTCCCGGCTGCGTGCACGGGCCAGCACGCCGCCGCGCCGGCGGACCCCTCGTCGTGTCGAGTCCGCGCGCGCGACGCTCCGCGTCCTCGGTCGTGACCGCGCTCTCCTCGAGCTCGCGGGCACCGAGGTCGAGACGGTGACAGAGCTCGGCACGCGGCACGCCGAGATCCTCCTCATGCTCGCCGTGCACCGCCAGGGTCTGTCGGCAGAGCGCCTGGGCGAGCTCGTCTACGGGGATGCCGCGGCCGTCGACACCCTGCGACCCGAACTCGTGCGACTCCGCAGGGTCCTCGAGAAGTCCGCGCCGCAGCTCGTACCGGCATCCCGCCCCTACCGCCTCACCGCCGCGCTCGAGACCGACGCGCACCACGTGCTGTCGCTCCTCGACCGGGGCGCCCACCGCGTCGCGCTCGCCGCCTACCGCGGGGAGGTCCTCCCCGACTCGACCGCGCCGGGCGTCGAGGAGTTCCGCGACACCGTGCGCACGGGCCTTCGCGAGGCGCTCATGGCCGAGGCATCCGTCGACGTCCTGCTGGCGTTCGCCGAGACGGACGCCGCGTCCGACGACATCGACCTGCTGCGGCTGTGTCTCTCGATGCTGCCGCCGCGCTCGCCGAAGCGCGCGGGTCTCGTGGCGCGGATCGAGCGGCTCGATGCCGCGGACTGACGCGCAGTACTGAGGAGATCGGCGTTCGCGAGGGCCTTCGCGCGGCATCCGTCCTCAGCATCGCGGATCCCCTCAGGTGTGCGGCATGCGGATGCAACAGGATGCAACGTTCCGCCGCCTACCGTCGACGCATCGCGACGAGGGATGTCGCGCCAGCGTCGAAGGAGACCAGCATGACCATCGTGGAAGAGGGCGTATCCAGCGTCTACGCAGCGCCGGGACAGCGCGGAGCCGTTGCCGAGTACCGCTCCCGGTACGGCCACTACATCGGCGGCGAGTTCGTCGAGCCCGTCAAGGGGCAGTACTTCGAGAACATCACCCCGGTCACGGGGAAGCCCTTCACCGAGGTCGGGCGGGGCACAGTGGAGGACATCGACCGCGCCGTCGACGTCGCGTGGAAGGCCTTCGAGTCGTGGAAGCGGACGAGCCCGACCGAGCGCGCCAACATCCTCAACAAGATCGCCGATCGGATCGAAGCGAATCTCGAACGGATCGCCGTCGCCGAGACGTGGGAGAACGGAAAGCCCGTCCGCGAGACCCTCGCCGCCGACATTCCGCTCGCGGTCGACCACTTCCGCTACTTCGCGGGCGTGCTCCGTGCACAGGAGGGATCGCTCAGCCAGCTCGACGAAGAGACCGTCGCGTACCACTTCCACGAGCCGCTCGGAGTCGTCGGGCAGATCATCCCCTGGAACTTCCCGATCCTCATGGCGACGTGGAAGCTCGCCCCCGCGCTCGCCGCCGGCAACTGCGTCGTCATGAAGCCCGCCGAGCAGACGCCGGCGTCGATCCTCTTCCTCTTCGACATCATCGGCGACCTGTTGCCGGCGGGCGTCGTCAACATCGTCAACGGCTTCGGTATCGAGGCGGGTGCGCCGCTCGCTCAGCACAAGCGCATCCGCAAGGTCGCCTTCACGGGTGAGACCACGACGGGCCGCCTGATCATGCAGTACGCGTCGCAGAACCTCATCCCCGTGACCCTCGAGCTGGGGGGCAAGTCGGCGAACGTCTTCTTCGAAGACGTTGCGCGCGACAACGACGACTACTACGACAAGGCGCTCGAGGGGTTCACGTTCTTCGCGCTCAATCAGGGCGAGGTCTGCACGTGCCCCTCGCGCGCCCTCATCCAGCGGTCGATCTACGATCGGTTCCTCGGCGACGGTCTCGACCGCGTCTCGAAGATCGTGCAGGGGAACCCGCTCGACCCCGCGACGATGATCGGCGCACAGGCATCCAACGATCAGCTCGAGAAGATCCTGTCGTACATCGACATCGGCAAGCAGGGTGGTGCGAAGCTGCTCGCGGGCGGCGAGCGCGTCGACCTCGGGGGCGAGCTGTCGGGCGGCTACTACGTCGCCCCGACGGTCTTCGAGGGAACGAACGACATGCGGATCTTCCAGGAGGAGATCTTCGGGCCGGTCGTCTCGGTGACGTCGTTCGACGACTTCGACGACGCCATCTCGATCGCCAACGACACCCTGTACGGACTCGGCGCCGGCGTCTGGAGCCGCTTGGGTGACACGGCGTACCGTGCCGGACGCGCGATCGAAGCCGGCCGTGTGTGGACGAACACGTACCACCAGTACCCCGCGCACGCGGCCTTCGGCGGATACAAGCAGTCCGGCATCGGCCGCGAGAACCACCTGAAGATGCTCGAGCACTACCAGCAGACGAAGAACCTCCTCGTCTCGTACGCGGAAGGTCCCATGGGCTTCTTCTGAGCGGCGCGGACCTTCCCGGGGCGCCGGGCTCGCGGCATCCGCCACCGGGCCCGCCGCCGTCGCCGGCGAGACCGCACCTCGCGGCCGAGACTGCACGCGCACGCCGCAGTCTCGGCCGGAGGATGCAGTCTCGGCGAGGGGAGCGTGCTCGGCGAGGGGGCGGGGCGCGGGGGCGGGCGCGGGGCGGTCGTGCGGGCGGGCGTGCGGGCGGGCGTGGGGGATGAGAGACAGGACGGAGAGGGCCATGGATCACACGGACACCCACAGCCGGGTGGCGGTGACGGATGCCGCGGCGGCGCTGCTGCGCGAGCTCACGGCGCAGCACGGACCGCTCATGTTCCACCAGTCGGGCGGATGCTGCGACGGGAGCGCACCCATGTGCTACCCCGTCGGCATGTTCCTCACGGGCCCGTCGGACGTGCACCTCGGCACCCTTGACGTCGGACTCGACGACCCCATCGAGGTCTTCATCTCGGAGGCGCAGTTCGAGTACTGGAAGTACACGCACCTCACGATCGACGTCGTGCCCGGCCGCGGTGCGGGGTTCTCGGTCGAGGGTCCGACGGGGATGCGTTTCCTCATCCGTTCGCGCATGCTCGACGACGCCGAACTGACCGCCTTCGGCCTCCGCTGACCACGCTCCCCGGCGGCGCCGGGCTCAGGGACCGAACGCCGCGAACAACAGGCCAAGGAACTGCGGAAGCACCCACGCGGCGACCACGACGGCTCCGACGACGATCGCCCACCACGGGATGCCGCGACGCAATCGCCGTCCGGGGGCCGCGACTCCGGGCGGTGGCCGCAGCGCTTCCACGGGCGCGACGAACGGGACGCCCTGTTCGCCGGCGGGGAGCGCCGCGGCCGCACGGCGCTCGGACTCGAGGCGTTCGTCGCGCCAGCGTTCCCACTGCGCGAGCTTGTCGAGGAGCGCGCCGACGACGGAGAAGAGCCACGCCCACACGGCGGGGTTGAGCGTCGAGAAGTCGGTCTTGGCGTACAGGAAGAGCCAGTCGTCGACGATCTCGACGTCGAGGGCCGCGGCGTTGTCGATGAAGCGCGCCATGATGTCGGGCGTGAAGAGATAGAGGGCGTCGCGCTCGTATCCCTTGGGGCACGAGAGCGTGAAGTAGCGGTCGAAGTCGCCCTCGAGGCTCAGCCGCTGATCCTTGCCGAACGACACGGGCAGGTTGGAGCCGAAGAAGCTGTTGTTGCCGAGGGCGTCGAGCACGATGTGCGGCAGCGGCACGTCGAGCTTGACCGCGACGTAGCCCCATTCGTGGGTCGTCGAGTTCTTGCCCGAACCCGTCGTGAAGCGGTAGTTGGCGAACTCGACGAACCGCGGGCTCGTGCCACGCACCAGGTCGAGCGATTGGCGAGACGAGCCGATGTCGAAGATCATCCCCGGAAGGCTGGGGTTCGAGATCCCCGGGAGGTACGTCATGCCGTTGGCCCGGGCGAAGCGGTCGAGGCGGTAGCGGCGGACCCCGCTTCCTCTGACGGCGCGCACCACGACGAACCCGATGAGCGTCAGAATGCCGGCGAAGACGAGGAAGAGGACGAACCCGATGAGCAGGAGGAGCCATGCCGGCGCCCCCGACGAGCCGATCGCCGACAGCACGACCGCGCCGAATGTGCCGAACATCGTGAGGACGACGCCTCCGACGAAGACACCGACGACGATGCCGATGACGGTCGCGGCAGACGTGCTCCCGAGCATCCCGTTGGCACGCAAGTGGCGGGTGAAAGCCTGAACGGCGGCACGGTCGACCGGCTCGGTGAGAGGCCGCGCGTCGAACGGCGTGGCTGATCGTGGCATCCCGCTCATGCATCCCCCTCTCGTGCACGACCACGCTACCGGGAGGCAGAATCGACGAAGGGATGCCGCACCTCGGCGCCCACTCGATGAGGAGGCGACCATGACCGGCGCGCACGATACGGACGACCTCGAGGCTCTGCGCGCGGCATCCGATGTCTTGGGGATCGACGCGCTGCTCTCGGATGGAGAGCGTGCCGTGCGCGATCGTGTGCGCCGCTTCGTCGACGCCGAGATCCGCCCCCACATCGCGGACTGGTTCGACCGCGGCTGGTTCCCGCGCGAGATCGTGCCGGCGCTCGGACAGCTCGGGGTGCTCGGGATGAGTCTGAACGGGTACGGATGCCCCGGGGGCACCGCCGTCGAGTACGGTCTCGCTGCGCTCGAGCTCGAGGCGGGCTACTCGGGTCTGCGGACGCTCGTCTCTGTGCAGGGCTCGCTCGCGATGGGCTCGATCCACCGCTGGGGGAGCGACGAGCAGAAGAACGACTGGCTGCCGCAGCTCGCGAGCGGCGAGGCGATCGGGAGTTTCGCCCTCACCGAGCCGGGCGCGGGATCCGACCCGTCGAGCATGAAGACCTACGCCCAGCGCGACGGCGACGATTGGATCCTGACGGGCGAGAAGCGCTGGATCGGACTCGCGTCGATCGCTCAGATCGCGGTCGTATGGGCGCAGACGCACGAGGGTGTCCGCGGCTTCCTCGTGCCGACGGATTCTCGCGGGTTCGAGGCGGTCGTGCTCGGACCCAAGGGATCAATGCGCGCCTCAGTGCAGTGCGACGTGCGGTTCGACGGGGTGCGCCTGCCCGCCTCGGCGATGCTGCCGGACGCGCGCGGACTGCGCGGTCCCTTCTCGGCGCTCAACGACGCACGGTACGGCATCGTGTGGGGCGCGCTCGGTGCCGGACGCGACAGCTACGAGGACGCACTCCGCCACGCCCTTGCCCGCGAGCAGTTCGGAACGCCCATCGCGGGCTTTCAATTGACGCAGCAGAAGCTCGTCGACATGACGCTCGAGCTGCAGAAGGGCGCGCTGCTCGCGCTGCACCTCGGCAGGCTCAAGGATGCCGGGAGCCTCCGGCCCGAGCAGATCTCACTCGGCAAGCTCAACAACGTGCGTGAGGCGATCGAGATCGCCCGGACGGCGCGGACGATCCTCGGGGGCGACGGCGTGCTGCTGGCGCACTCACCGATCCGGCATGCGGCGAACCTCGAATCGGTCCGCACGTACGAGGGCACCGACGAGGTCCACACACTCATCCTCGGCCAGCACCTGACCGGGCTCAGCGCCTTCCGCTGACCGATTCGGCGCCGAATCGCGGTGGCGTGCGGCTTCCGGTACCATAGGAGGGTTGTCCGCATGCGCCCGACGCGCTGGAAGCCGGATGACGTGCATACACACCCTCCTGCTGCGGGGAAATGCCCTGCAGCCGTTCTAGTCCGAAGGAGGTGGGTCAGTGACGCACTCTCACCAGTACGAGCTCATGGTGATCCTCAGCCCCGAGATCGACGAGCGCCAGGTCGCTCCGAACCTCGACAAGTTCTTGAAGGTCATCACGAACGATGGTGGCACGATCGAGAACATCGACATCTGGGGTCGCCGCCGTCTCGCTTACGAGATCCAGAAGAAGACCGAAGGCATCTACGCCGTCGTCAACTTCACCGCCACGAGCGCTGCCACGCAGGAACTCGACCGTCAGCTGAAGCTGAACGAGTCGATCATGCGCACCAAGGTGCTCCGCGCTGAAGAGGCGATCGCTCTGGTGGCCGCCGAGGCGAAGCGCTCCGAGGAGAAGGCGGCCCGCAAGGCTGCTGCCCCTGCTCGTCGCGAAGCCGCTGAGGCCAAGGCAGCGAAGGCGTAAGGGCGATGGCCGGCGAGACGATCATCACCGTCGTGGGAAACCTCACGGCTGATCCCGAGCTGCGGTACACGCAGAACGGACTGCCCGTCGCGAACTTCACGATCGCGTCGACGCCGCGCAACTTCGACCGTCAGGCCAACGAGTGGAAGGACGGCGAAGCGCTGTTCCTCCGCGCGAGCGTGTGGCGCGAGTTCGCCGAGCACGTGGCCGGATCGCTGACGAAGGGCATGCGGGTCATCGCGACCGGCCGCCTCAAGCAGCGCAGCTACCAGGATCGCGAAGGCAACAACCGCACCGCGATCGAGCTCGAGGTCGACGAAATCGGCCCCTCGCTCCGTTACGCGACCGCTCAGGTCACGCGTGCTGCCAGTGGTGGCGGCGGTGGAGGCGGAAGCTTCGGCGGCGGAGGTGGACAGGCGCGACCCGCGCAGGTCGCCGACGAGCCGTGGTCGACGCCCGGCTCCTCCTCGAATGCTGCCGGCGGCGACGCCTGGGCAGCGCCCGGAACGTCGTACGGCGACGACACGCCGTTTTGACGCGAGGCGGATCACCGCGGCGCAGCCGCGTTGATGCGACTCGGGTCAAGGTCGAGTAGCCCGCGCAGCGGGCGTATCGAGACCCTCCCCCTTCAGAAGGCCGGAACACCCGGCATCCCACTTCTTCTTCATTAAGGAAAAATCATGGCTGGAAAGGCAACCGGCGATCGTCGGAAGCCGCGGAAGGGCGCGAAGAACGCTGCCCCCGCGAAGGCGATCCGTGTCGGCGTCATCGACTACAAGGACGTCGCAACTCTTCGCAAGTTCATCTCGGAGCGTGGCAAGATCCGCGCCCGTCGTATCACTGGTGTCTCCGTTCAGGAACAGCGCCTCATCGCCCGTGCGATCAAGAACGCACGCGAGATGGCTCTGCTCCCCTACGCCGGCGCCGGCCGCTAAGGAGCATCCGATGGCAAAGCTGATTCTCACGAACGAGGTCGCCGGGCTCGGAAGCGCCGGTGACGTCATCGAGGTCAAGAACGGGTACGCCCGCAACTACCTCATCCCTCAGGGCTTCGCTGTGGCGTGGTCGCGTGGCGGCGAAAAGCAGGTGGCGTCGATTCGCGCCGCTCGCGAGTCGCGTGCGATCCACGACCACGAAGAGGCCGTGGCGCTCAAGAACTCCCTCGAGAGCAACAAGGTGCGCCTCGCCGTCAAGGCGGGCGCCGAAGGTCGCCTGTTCGGTTCGGTCAAGACGGTCGACGTCGCCGACGCCGTGAAGGCCGCCGGTCTGGGCGACCTCGACAAGCGCAAGATCCACATCACCTCGCCGATCAAGTCGGTGGGCGAGCACGAGGCGACGATCCGTCTTCGTGACGACCTCACCGCCGTGATCACGCTTCAGGTGGTCGCAGCCAAATAAGGCTCAGCCCTCACGAGGGCGAACGGATGCCGCGGACCTTCGGGTTCGCGGCATCCGTCGTTCGGCGACCGTGGAGTCCCGTGCCAGGCACGGTGCGAGACTCCACGGTCATCCGAGCGTCACGCCTTGCGGCGTGCACGGAGGGCGAAGCCTCCCGCGATCAGCAGTGTGATCGCGCCCGCGGCGAGCGGCAGCAGCGTGGCCTCGAGGCCCGTGTCGGCGAGAGCCGTGACGCGCGCACCGGCGGGTGAGCCGACGACCGCGTTTCCGCTGCCGGCCACGACGGCCGAGGTTCCGTCCGTTCCCGGCGTGCCGGGCGTACCCGGGGTTCCGGGGGTACCAGGCGTACCCGGGGTACCAGGCGTACCAGGCGTACCAGGCGTACCAGGCGTACCAGGGGTTCCGGGGGTACCGGGGTCGCCCGCGGACGGCGTTGTCGTCGTGCTGTCGCCGATGACCGAGATGGCGTTGCCGCCGAGGTCGATGGGAACGGCGACCGGCAGCGCGATCTGGCTGCCACCGAGGATGCCGTCATCGCCCGACGTCACGGGCAGGCCGAGGCCTGCGCCGGGACCGCTGGGAGCCGCTGACCCTGCACCGGTCGACGTGCTGTCCCCGATGACCGAGATGGCGTTGCCGCCTGCCGCGATGGGAGCCGTGATCGGCGCGACAACCTGTGTCCCGCCGAGGATCCCGTCATCGCCGGTCGTCGACGCGCCGTCAGTGCCACCGGGAGCCGATGCGCCCGGTATCGTCGTCGCGCCCTCGGACGAGCTGTCGCCGATCACGGAGATGGCGTTCCCGGTCACCGCGATCGGAGCGGTGACGGGTGCCACGATCTGGCTGCCACCGAGGATCCCGTCGTCGCCCGACGTCCCGGCGTCTGTCGCCGCGGGGGCGGCGGTCGTCGGTGTGGCGGAGGTCGCGGCATCCGTCGACTGGCTGTCGCCGAGCACCGAGATCGCGTTACCGCCCACCGTGATGGGCACGGCGACCGGAACGACCGCCTGCGTGCCCGACCCGACTCCGTCGTCGCCCGAGGTGGACGGCGCAGGTGCTGCCGGCTCAGCCGGGGGCGCCGGTTCAGCCGGGGCGGCAGGAGACTCGGACGACGAATCGCCGACGACCGACACGGCGTTGCCGCCGATCGTCACCGGAATGTCGACCGAGACGATCGCCTGCGAGCCGGAGCCGACGCTGTCGTCTCCGCTCGTGACGGGCGCTGCGGCGGGTGCAGGCGCTGCCGGAGCGGGTGCCGCCGGTGGGGCCGACGCCTCGCTCGTCGCGTCGCCGAGCAGCGAAACGGACGTGCCGTCGATGGAGACGGGCACGGAGACGTTCAGCAGAGCCTGCGTACCCGACAGCAGGCCCTCGTCCCCTGTCGTGTCCGCCGCGCTCGCGCCGGCGGCTGCGCCGAGCAGCGTGATGCCGCCCGCGAAGAGCGTGCCCCACAGGGCGCGCTTTGCGAATGTGTTCATGGTCTTTCCCCTTCAGAGAGTGAGTGAAGTGCGCGCGAGAGCGCGCGAGAGTCTCTGTCGCCGCGAGGGCGACCGAGGCTCACTCAGTCAGGGGAGACGTCGTGGGAGGGAGCGGGTGATGCCGGCACGTCGTCGTCCTTCGGTCCCGCACGTCGCACCCAGGCACGGTGAGCGACGAGGGGAAGGAAGGCGGCAAGCGCCCAGGCACCGGAACCCGAACCACCGGATCCGAGAGATGACGTCGGCGTCGCACACGGCCCGCTGAAGGGTGGAGCACTCCCCGAGCGCTCCGCGGGTGCCGTGACGGCGGAAGAGGCTGTCGGCGCCGCCTGTGCGAGCGCGTGCAGCGACGGAAGGGATGCCGCAGGAGTCCAGGCCCAGACGCGAGCTGCGGCGACCGCAGAGGGCGACGTGAGGCTCGCGGCGCTGACCGCTGGGCCGAGGTCCGCGAGGTCGATGTCGAGGCCGATGTCGTGGGTCGGGGACGGCAGTGGGAGCGGAGGAAGAGGGATCAGCGGAGCGGTCGGCGTCGGCGACCCGACCGCAGCGCCCGCCTCATCGATCGCGTCTACAACCGTCTCGAGCGTCGTGTCGACCGTCTTTCCGACCTCGGCGATGAGATCGTCCGCTCCGAGACCGGTGACGACATCGCCGACGACGGGGATCTCGGTCACGGCTCTGACGACCGGCTCGGTGACGGTGGTGACGACGCCGCTGGAGACGACGTCGCTGACAGGAGCCGTAACGGTGGTGACGACCTCGGTGACCGCGGTGACGGGCGGCTGCACGGGAGCCGGCGCGACGGCGACGACCTTCTCGACGGTCGTTGTCGCGACGGAGGTGACCTCGGTCACGGTGGTTCCGACGACGTCGGTCGCGCCGTCGAGAACATTGGTGACCGCACCGAGAAGTCCGGGGCGGTCGCCATCGTCATCGCTGGCGTGAGCGGTGGAGGGTCCGAGCAGGAGCGAGAGCGCCACGAAGGCGAATACGGCGACGATGCCGCACAACGCGAGGCGTGCGAAAACTCTCAACCCACGCCAGGTAGCGATCTCCACGTTCGTCTCCCAAGATGATGAACGTCTTTCGCACGTTCGGTTGAACGTCCGTGATGTGCCTGGTGGAAGGCACGTTAGACCTATGTCGGGGGCTTGTCTAGGGGTGTTCGTGGCGGCGAAGCACTCGGCGCATATCACGTTGTCCCCCAAACTGTGGACAACCTCACGTAGCATCCGCAACCTTCAACACGCACTTCAACCACATCTCCATCCACAGGCTGTGTGGAAAAAATGACCCGGTCAGATACAGAATAAACTTCTGATCCGAAGTCATCCCCAGAAGTTCTCCACACCCTTTGCTCACAGCCTGCGCGGCGTTTCCCGCAATCTCTCCACAGCGTTATCCACAGGCTGGTTTGCGGGTGTCGGAACCCGTCCATAGCGTGGTCGTCGTCCAGTCGGGGGAGCGCGCATTCGCGCGGAAAGGGGCAGGTGCATGTCGATCGCAGACATCTCCGAAGACCGACTAGGAGCACCCCGCGAGCACGAGCGCACACCCCCGCACGACTTCCTCGCCGAGCAGAGCACGCTCGGCGGCATGCTGCTCTCGAAAGACGCCGTCGCCGATGTCATCGAGACGCTGCGCGGCCCTGACTTCTACATCCCGAAGCACGAGCTGATCTTCGAAGCGATCCTCACGCTCTACTCGCACGGTGAGCCGACCGACGTCGTCGCCGTGACCGACGAGCTCATCAAGACGGGCGAGCTCCAGCGCGCGGGTGGCGCCGACTACCTCCACACCCTCACGTCGATCGTGCCGACGGCGGCGAACGCGGGCTACTACGCGACGATCGTCTCGGAGCGGGCGCTCCTTCGCCGACTCGTCCAGGCGGGCACGCGCATCGTGCAGATGGGCTACTCGGGTCAGGGCGAAGCCGTCGACGTCGTCAACAACGCGCAGGCCGAGATCTACTCTGTCACCGGCGCCGAGGCGGCTGAAGACTACGTCCCCCTCACGATCGCGGTCGATGCAGCCGTCGACGAGATCGAGGCCGCGCGTGGCCGCGACGGTCAGATGACCGGCATCCCCACGGGGTTCGGCGGACTCGACCAGCTCACCAACGGCCTCCACCCGGGCCAGATGATCATCATCGCCGCGCGTCCTGCCATGGGTAAGTCGACGCTCGCGCTCGACTTCGCGCGCTCCGCTGCCATCAAGCACGACATGCCGACGATCTTCTTCTCGCTCGAGATGGGTCGCAGCGAAATCGCGATGCGTCTCATGAGCGCCGAGGGCGCGATCCCGCTTCAGGCGATGCGCAAGGGCACGCTCGACTCGCGCGACTGGACGACGATCGCCGCGACCCGCGGTCGCATCAACGACGCGCCTCTCTATATCGACGACTCGCCCAACATGACGCTCGTCGAGATCCGCGCCAAGTGCCGTCGACTCAAGCAGCGCGTCGGCCTCAAGATGGTCGTCATCGACTACCTCCAGCTCATGACGTCAGGAAAGCGCGTCGAGTCGCGCCAGCAAGAGGTATCGGAGTTCTCGCGTGCGCTCAAGCTGCTCGCGAAGGAGCTCGGCGTTCCCGTTGTCGCGCTGTCGCAGCTGAACCGTGGTGCCGAGCAGCGCTCCGACAAGAAGCCCGCCCTGTCAGACCTCCGTGAGTCCGGCTCGATCGAGCAGGATGCCGACATGGTCGTGCTCCTTCACCGTGAGGCTGCCTACGAGAAGGACAGCCCCCGGGCCGGCGAAGCCGACCTCATCGTGGCCAAGCACCGCAACGGCCCCACCGACACGATCACCGTCGCCTTCCAGGGACACTTCTCCCGCTTCACCGACATGGCCCCTGGCGACTTCGGCTAGTTGTGTCGCCGAGATCAGTGCGCCGCCGAGTTCATCGAGATCGCCACGCGAGGCGCTGTCCGGCAGGAGTACGTGGGCACCTAGCGCTTGTCGAAGCGGCGTACGCCTACTTCGCGAGCTGCGGGTACAGCGCCTCGATCGGGCCGGACAGCGCCGCCTTCAGCTGCACCGACGTCTCATCGGCCAGCACCTCGTACTCGCCCGCTTCAGTGGCGTCGAGAACCTTCGCGACGAGCACGGCGGGGTCGAGCTTCGCGTCGGTGGATCCCGCGGCCATCGCGGTGTCGACCCAGCCCACGTGGACTCCCACGACCTGCACGCCCGCGGGGTGCAGCTCGATGCGCATCGAGTTCGTCGCCGACCAGAGGGCGGCTTTCGTCGCCGAGTAGATCCCGCCGACGGCGAACCAGGACATCGCGGAGTGGATGTCGATGATGGCGGTCTCACCAGGCTGTGCTGACAGCAGCGGCGCGTACGCACGCGCGAGCATGAGCGGTCCGACGAAGTTCGTCTCGATGTTGCTGCGGATCTCGTCATCGGTGTGGTTGAGGATGCCGAAGCTCGCGGGCGACGTGCCCGCGTTGTTGATCAGGATCGTGACGTCGGGCGCTGCCGCGACGACGGCGTCGATCGACGCGGCATCCGTCACGTCGAGCGGCAGGGTGACGACGCGCTCGTCGTCCCACTCACGGGGGGTACGAGCCGTGGCGTATACCTTCGCCGCTCCGCGCGCGAGCGCCTCGCGCACGAAGTGAGTACCGATGCCGCCGTTCGCGCCGGTGACGAGGACGATTGCTCCGTTGAGTGAGGTCATGCGTGTCGCTCTCTTCTTATCTGTGATTGGCCGTGAGTGGGTATTCGGGTGGCCGCAGAGTGCCCTCAGCGGGTCGTCACCGGGTCGGAGATGGGAGAATGAACCACACCCCATCATGCAGTGACTACGCTCATAACCGAGGCCACTCATGATCGATTCCGGGAGGAGCGAGATGTCGGTGACGTCACCGCCCGTTGGTCGCCGCGAGCGGAACAAGCAGGAGAAGCTCGAGCGCATCGTCGCCGCTGCCGGCGCTCTGTTCGCCGAGCGTGGCGTCGACGATGTCACGACGCAGGAGATCGCCGACGCTGCCGATATCGGCACGGGCACACTCTTCCTCTATGCCAAGACCAAGGGGGAGCTGCTCCTCCTCGTGCAGAACGCTCACTACGTCCGCGCCCTCGACGAAGGCCGCAGCGCCGCCGCTGCCACGTCCGGAGCGGTCGACGGAGTCATGGCGCTCCTCGCACCGGTCGTCGCGTGCAACCGGACGCAGGTCGACAACGGCCGCACCTACCTGCGGGAGATGATCTTCGGTGATGCGGGCGAGCAGCATCACGCCGAGGCGCTTCGCGTCGTCGGTGAAACCGAGCACACCCTCACGGAACTCATCGTCACCCGCGCCGGACGCAGCGAGGCGGATGCCGGCGTCCTGGCGCGCATGATCTCGTCCGGGCTGCTGGTGGCGATGGCATCCGCACCTACGGCCGAGACGACCGTCGACGACATCCTCGCGGTCGTCCGCACGCAGGTCGAAGCGGTGCTGGCACACGATCAGAACGGATAGCGAACGGGCATGGCCGATCAGACGGTTTCGACGGCGCGGACGCGCACGCTGCACTACGACGTTCCGAGCCGCGATGCTCGGGCACCGTTCGCCTCATCGGGTCTCGAGCAGTTGCAAGCGATCATCGACGGGCGGCATCCTGCACCCCCGATCAGCAGCCATGTGGGGCTCGAGTTCGTGAGTGTCGCGGACGGCGACGTCGTGATGACGGCAGTCCCCGACGAGTCGCATTACAACCCGATCGGGTCGATCCACGGGGGGTTCTTCGCAACGGTGCTCGACTCGGCCTGTGGATGCGCCGTGCACTCGACCCTGCCAGCCGGCGTCGGATACACGAGTCTCGAGATCAAGGTGTCGTTCCTGCGCCCTCTCAGCGCCGACACGGGGCCGGTCACGGCGCACGGGTGGGTCACGCGCCGAGGACGCAGCGCGACATTCGCCGAGGCCGACATCCGTGATGCCGAGGGCCGGGTGCTGGCCACCGCATCCAGCACTTGCCTCGTTATCGCGCCGCGCTCGTCGCCTCAGCCCGACAATTCCGGCTCGTGATCGTGACCTTCGAGGGTGGAAGGTCAGCCGCGGACGTCGTTGAGGAAGTTCGCGGCGACAGGTGCGAACTTCTCCCAGTACTGGAAGATCCCCCCATGGCCTGAGTTCGGGTAGATGATCAGCTCGGAGTCGGCGATGCGGCGGTGGAGGTCTTCGGAGAGATTGCTCGGCACCATCCGGTCGTTGTCGCCGTTGGCAATGAGCGTCGGTGACGTGATCACCGAGAGGTCGGACGGCGCGGAGCGGCCGAATCTGACGATCGCCTTCAGCTGCGTGCTGAACGCCTTGTTGGAGATCGCCTTGTCTCGGTCGATGGTGCGCTCCTTGAGCCGCTCGACGAACTCCTTGCCGGCCTTCTTGCCTTCGGCATCGCGGTTGAAGAAGAGGAACTCCTTCGGGTCGGAGCGCGTGATCACCGAGCGGAAGATGTCCCAGTAGGTCGTGCCGACGACCTTGTCCATGTCTTCACCGCCACGCGGCCCTGTACCGGTGAGGATGAGGCCCCGCACGAGATCGGGGTGCTTCACGACGAGGTCCTGCGCGATCATCCCGCCCATGGAGAACGAGAACACGTCGATCTTCGTATAGCCGAGACCGTCCACGATGAACCGGTAGGCGTCGTCGGCGGCGTCTTCGAGGGTGTCCGGGACGCGGCCGCTCGATGCCCCGACACCCAGCTGGTCGAACGTGATGACATGACGAGTCTTCGCGATCGCGTCGATGATGCGGGGGTCCCAGTTGTCGAGCGTCGCAGCGAGGTGGACGAAGAAGACGACGGGGATCTCCTCCTTCGGTCCGAGCTCGCGATAGGCGAAGGTGTCCCGACCGACTCTGACGGTCTTCGCGGGGGCCTGGGCGTACGAGGTGATGATGGATTCGTTCATGAGGGGTGTCCTTTGAGGTTGAGTACCGAGCGGAATGAGCAGAGGGGCGGTCACGCGCCCAGCAGGACGGACTTTCCACGGATGCCGCCGCGGTGCTGCGCCTCGAGAGCCTCCGGCGCTTCGTCGAAGGTGTACGTGGCGCCGACGATCGGACGGATCGCACCGGCATCCACGAGCTCGGCGATCGCTCGCAGCTGCTCGCCGTCGGCGCGCATGAAGAGGAACTCGTAGGTGACGCCGAGCTTCTTCGCCTGCCGGCGGACCTTGCGACTCAATGCGCTCATCGCGATGCGAAGAACGGGGTTCAGACCGATCTCTTCTGCGAATGCGGGCGTCGGCGGGCCGGAGATTCCGACGGCCATCCCGCCTGCACGCAGCACACGCAGCGACTTCGTGAGGTTCTCGCCTCCGAGGCTGTCGAGCACGAAGTCGTACCCCGACAGCTCTTCGGAGAAGTCCTGGCTCGCGTAGTCGATGACGACGTCGGCGCCGAGTGACCGCACGAACTCCGCGTTCCTCGCCGAGGCCGTTGTCGCGACCTCCGCGCCGAGATGCTTCGCCAGCTGGATCGCGATCGTTCCGACACCGCCGGCGCCGCCGTGGATGAGGACCTTCTGGCCCGCCGTCACGCCGCCCTTCTCGACGAGGGCCTGCCACGCGGTGAGCGCGACGAGGGGAAGGGATGCCGCCTCGAGGACACTGACCGACGAGGGCGCGCGCGCGACATCGGCCTGGTCGACGGCGATGCGTTCCGCGAACGTGCCGATCCGATGATCGCGAGGCCGGGCGAACACCTCGTCGCCGGGCGTGAACGAACGGACCTGCGAGCCGACGCGGATCACCGTCCCGGCGACGTCGTGGCCCAGCGTGAGCGGCGGCCGGTAGGGGAGGAACGCCTTGAACTCTCCCGTGCGGATCCGCTCGTCGAGGCCGTTGATGCCGGCGGCGGCGACCGAGATCAGCACGTCGTTCGGACCCACGGTCGGCTCGGCGACGTCCGCTTCGTGGAGGGGCTTCTTGTACCCGTCGATGATGAATGCACGCATGTCGCGACTTCCTGTTCTGGATGAGGTGTGTGGGTCCTGCGTCAGACGCGCAGGAAGGACTGGATGCGGCGCGTCACGACGTCGCGGTGCTGCGAAACGACACCATGTCCGGCATCCGGAAACGTCAGGATGTCGATGGCGGAGAACGTCTGACGCAACTGCATCGCGTTGACCGGCGGGACGAGGATGTCGTCAACGCCGTGGAAGGTGAGCGAAGGCGTGTCCGTCTCCACGTCGACCGTGCGAGGCTCTGCTCCCCAACGCGCGACGGCGCGGAGTTGCGCGCGCATGACGCCCGGCGTGACGGCCGAGTCGCGGTCCGCGCGTCGGCGCTTCAACCGGCCCTGATAGGCGGCGGCGGCGCGTTGTCCTTCGGCGGTGCGGGTGAAGAAGAGGACGGAGGTCGCGGGACGCGCTGTCACGACGCTGCGCGCGATACCGCGGAGCATGACGCCCGTCATCCGCGTAAGACCTTCGCCGCCCCGGGGGCCCGTTCCGGACATCACGAGGTGGTCCACCAGGTCGGGCTCCTGCTCGACCATTGCCTGGGCGACCATGCCCCCCATCGAGAGGCCGAAGAGATCGATGCGGCGGAGTCCGAGTGCGCGCACGGCGGAAACGGCGTCGCGGGCCATGTCCTCGAGGCTGTGCCGCACCCGGCCGGTCGATCGACCCACGCCGCGGTAGCCGAGCACGATGACGCGCCGCTCGTGCGCGAGCGCGTCGATGACCTCGGGATCCCACGCATCCAGATTGCCGCCGAGATGCATGAGAGCGACGAGCGGTAGCCCAGGGCCCGATCCGACCTCGCGGTAGGCGATGTGTGCGCCGTCGACCCGTGCGAACTGCGTCGCAGCGTCGACGAACGAGGTCGCGACATGGTTGCTGTGCGCTGCCGGGGTCATCTCTGCTCCTGTCGTCCGTCCGTCGAGGGCGGGTGCGAATCTCGAAATCTGCGAGTAAGCTCAATACTGAGTCGACTCATTTAATTTGTCAAGGGGGCGACATGAATCAGGAACCCGGCCGCGTCGGTCGGCGCGAGAGGGCCATGGCCGATAAGCGTCGCCGCATCATGGAGGCGGCACGGTCGCTCTTCGCGGAACGGGGGGTGGGTGGCGTCACGACGCGGGAGGTCTCCGACCGCGCGGACGTCGCCATCGGGACGCTGTTCCGCTACGCGGCGAGCAAGGCGGAGCTGCTCATCATGGTGCAGAACGAGAAGTTCCGAACGGCCATCGATGACGGCCTCGTGACGTCCGGAGCGCTGTCAGCGAGAGGCGCGTCAGCGGAGGATGCCGTCATGGCACTCCTGGCGCCCGTCATCGACTGCGTGCGCGAACAGCCCGAGAACGGTCGCCTCTACTTGCACGAGTTGATCTTCGGCGACCCCGGCGAGGAGCACCGAAGCGCGGGACTCGCGGAGGCATGGCGGTTGGAGGCGTCCATCGCCGAGCTCCTGCGTGCGGTCCCCGACGTCGATCCGGATGCGCGGGCCACCCTTGCGCGCGTCATCACATCGATCATCCACGTCACGATGACGGCGACGCTGCACCTTCGCGACAGCCCCGGTGACGTCAAGGAGGTCATTCGATCGCAACTCGCTGCGATTCTGTGGATGCCGCGATGAGGCGGTCTCCGCTGGGGACCTCATCGATCAGTGCGACGTCGAACTCGGTGACGACCGCGCGCACCTCGGCGAGGTAGCGCTGGGCCTGGTCCGTGAGCGGGATGGCGGCGTGGTCGATCCAGCCGATCTCGATGCGTTCGTCGACGTCGAGCGGGATCGCGACGATCTCGGGATCGAGTTCCTCGCTGATGATGCCCGTCGAGATGGTGTAGCCGCCCAGTCCGATCATGAGATTGAAGATCGTGGCGCGGTCGGACACTCGGATCTCCCGCGCGCTCGACAGGGTGGAGAGGATCTCCTCGGCGAAGTAGAACGAGTTGTTCGTGCCCTGATCGAATGTGAGTCGGGGAAGCTCCGCGAGATCGTCGAGAGTCGCACCATCGCGACGGGCGAGAGGGTTCTGCCGGGAGATGAAGATGTGCGGCTCGGCGAGGAACAGCGGGCGGAACGCGAGACCGGAGTCGCGGAGCAGCTTGTCGATGACCCTGCCGTTGAAGTCGTTCCGGTACAGGATGCCGATCTCGCTGCGGAGCGTCCGGACATCCTCGATGATGTCCCACGTGCGGGTCTCACGGAGCGAGAACTCGTACTCGGCGGCATCCGCGGCTTTGACCATCCGGACGAACGCGTCGACCGCGAACGAGTAGTGCTGCGCCGACACCCCGAGCAGACGTCGAGACGGTGGTCGATCCAGATAGCGCTGCTCGAGGAGCGCCGCTTGCTCGACGACCTGTCGTGCGTATCCGAGGAACTCGATGCCGTCGGCCGTGAGGGTGACTCCGCGGGCCGAACGTACGAGGAGCGCGCGTCCCACCCGCGCCTCGAGGTCCTTCATCGCCGCCGACATAGTCGGCTGGGCGACGTAGAGCAGGTCTGCCGCGCCGGAGATGGACCCCTCAGCAGCAACCTCGACGAAGTAGCGAAGCTGCTGCAACGTGAGGCTGCTCGGACCCTGTGGCATAGGCAAATGCTATACCCGAGCATAGTTACGGGGAGTTACCCGATACCTCGTCGCCGCCTGCACGATGGATCCATCCACTTCCGAAGGTCGTACCGGCCCTCATCTGATTGGCCACCATGACGGACGAGTTCACGTTCAGCATCACCACCACCCCGTTCAACGAGGACTACTCGCCGTCGGAGGGTTCGCGGATCACGACGAACTTCGCCAATCTGGCACGCGGTGACCGCCGTCAGGAGAACCTCCGCAACGCCCTGACGATGATCACGCGTCGCTTCAACGACTTGGCGCACTGGGACAATCCGAGCGGAGACCGCTACGCCGTTGAACTCGAGATCGTTTCGGCGCATCTGAACTTCACCTCGGGCGACGCGGATCGGGAGTTCCCCCTGCTCGAGATCCTCGACACCCGCATCGTCGACCTGTGGACCGGCGTCCGCCACGCCGGGATCGTGGGGAACAACTTCTCCTCCTACGTCCGCGACTACGACTTCAGCGTCGTGCTCCCGGCGGCGGGTGCCGGCGCCAACGGACCAGCCATTCCCGACGACTTCGGCGACCTGCACGGTCGGCTGTTCCAGCACTTTCTCGACTCCGACGCCTACACGGAGCGCTTCTCGCAGCCGCCCGTGATCTGCATCAGCGTCTCGACGAGCAAGACCTACCACCGCACGTCGAACCACCACCCGGTTCTCGGCGTCGAGTACCAGCAGGACGAGTACTCGCTGACGGATCAGTACTTCGCGAAGATGGGGCTGAAGGTTCGCTACTTCATGCCACGCGGCAGCGTGGCACCGCTCGCGTTCTACTTCCGCGGCGACCTGCTCAACGACTACTCGAACCTTCAGCTCATCGGCACGATCAGCACGATGGAGACATTCCAGAAGATCTACCGCCCCGAGATCTACAACGCGAACTCCGCCGCCCCCGCCGTCTACCGGCCGAGCCTCGGGGCATCGGACTGTTCCCGCACCGAGATCGAGTACGACCGGGTCGAGCGCAGCCAGCTCGCGACGATCCAGGGAAAGTACACGGAAGAGCACTTCATCGCTCCGCACAAGGACGTCCTCGCCCGATGGTCGGCGGGCTACCCCGCTCGCGTCGCATGACCGGCGGCCATTCGGCGACCGCCCCGACGCTCCTGCCGACCGCGATCGTCGGGAGCCTTCCCAAGCCGTCGTGGCTCGCGGAGCCCGAGAAGCTCTGGTCCCCCTGGAAGCTCGAGGGCGACGCGTTGCGGGAGGGCAAGCGGGATGCTCTGCGGATCGCCGTCCAAGAGCAGAGCAACCGCGGCATCGACATCCTCAGTGACGGCGAGCAGAGCCGACAGCACTTCGTCACGACCTTCATCGAGCACCTCAGCGGTGTCGACTTCGAGCGGCGCGAGACCGTTCGCATCCGAAACCGCTACGACGCGAGCGTGCCGACCGTCGTCGGGTCGGTCAGTCGCGAGCAGCCCGTCTTCGTCGACGATGCGAGGTTCCTCCGCGCATCCACCGATCGTCCGATCAAATGGACTCTCCCTGGTCCGATGACGATGGTCGACACGCTCTACGACGCCCACTACCGGAGCCGCGAAGAGCTCGCGATGGAGTTCGCGACGATCCTCAACCAGGAGGCGAGAGAGCTCGAAGCAGCGGGAGTCGACATCATCCAGTTCGACGAGCCGTCCTTCAACGTCTTCTTCGACGAAGTGAAGGACTGGGGGATCGCGGCGCTGGAGCGAGCGGCCGAGGGCCTGCGCGCCGAGACAGCCGTGCACATCTGCTACGGCTACGGCATCAAAGCGAACACCGACTGGAAAGCGACCCTCGGATCGCAGTGGCGACAGTACGAGGAGTCGTTCCCTCTTCTGCAGAGCTCCTCGATCGACATCGTCTCGTTGGAGAGCCACCACTCCCATGTGCCGATGGACCTCATCGAGCTGGTCCGCGGAAAGAAGGTCATGCTCGGGGCGATCGACGTCGCGAGCGAGACGATCGAGTCCCCGGAGGAGGTAGCCGACACCCTCCGCACGGCCCTTCAGTTCGTGGACGCGGATAAACTCGTTCCCAGCACGAACTGCGGCATGGCACCATTCCCCCGTGACGTCGCGCTGGCCAAGTTGAGCGCGCTCAGCGCGGGAACGAGAATCGTTCGTGAGGAGGTGACCGGTGAGTAGTTCCGATCATCCGTCGGCAGCTGTGCGTGCCGTAGAGCCGGTCGCGGCTGGCGAGCGAGGTCTGCCCTCGAGCCTCTCGCCCGACGACTTCAAGGCGCTGTTCCGCGGACACCCCGCGGGTGTTGCCGTCATCACGGCCGACGCCGGCAGCGGTCCCGTCGCGCTGACCGCGACCTCCGTGTCGTCAGTGAGCGCCGAACCTCCCTTGCTCATCTTCTCGATCTCGACGCTGTCGTCGGCGGCTGACGTGCTGTCCCGCGCCGAGACGGTCATCGTGCACCTTCTCGACGCGCACGACCTCGAGGTGGCGAAGCTCGGTGCGACGAGCGGTATCGATCGTTTCGCCGACAAGACCCAGTGGTCGCGACTTGTCACCGGCGAGCCCGTCTACTGCGACGTGCGCGCGTGGGTTCGCTGCGCCGTCGTCAATCGCATGGATGCGGGGACCTCCATGGTCATCGCAGCGCACGCGCTGCAATCTCACATCGCACGCGACGTCTCACCCGGCGCGGCCGGCGACGCACTCGTCCACCACAACCGTGCGTGGCATCGCCTCGGCGAGCACTCCCGCGTCGACGACTGACCCGAACCGGGCCTACTCGAATCGCTGACGGCCGACATTTGCTCGCGTGTGCGGGATGTGGTCGAGTGTGACCATGCCCAACGAGCGCATCCTCACCGCCGGCACGATCATCACGATGGATCCCGGTCGGCCCCGAGCCGAAGCGATCGCGGTCAGGGACGAGCGGATCGTCGCGGTGGGCTCGCTCGACGAGTGCCGGGCGGCGCTCCCCGATGCCGCGGTGGAAGACTCCGGCGCCGCGTGCCTCCTTCCCGGCTTCATCGACTCCCACTCGCATCCCGTGCTGAGCGGTATGGCGACGATGTATCCCGCCTACTGGATCGCGCCGTGGTTCGCACCCACGTGGAACGACGTGCTCGCCGTCTTCGACAAGGCCATCGCCGAAACGGATGCTGGGTCTCCGCTGTCGTTCTTCGGCTTCGACGGATTGCTGCAGCAGCACGAAGAGCCCACCGCGGCGGTGCTGGACGCGATCTTCGGCGATCGACTCGTCCTCGTGTTCGGCAATTCCGGACATACGTCGTACGTCACTTCCGCGGTCATGCGAAAGCTCGGCTGGATCGAGAATCCGCCCAGTGATCCCGTCGGCGGATTCTTCGGACGCCTGCCGGACGGCGCGCTCGACGGCCGTGCGACCGAGGTCCCCGCGGCGATGGCACTCGCAGCCCCGGTGCTGAACGCGATCGCCGCGAGCACGTCGCCGCTTCAGGGCGCCGTCGAGTACTACATGCTGATGGCGAATGCCGGCATCACCTCGACATCCGAGCACACGTACAAGACACCGCTCAAGCAGGCGTACGAGACGCTGGCCTCGCTGCCGAGCTCTCCGCTGCGGATCACGCTGTACCACATGTCCACCGAGGCGGACTGCGGAGATCCCTTCACGTCGTCGGTCCCCTCGACGATGCTGCACAAGCAGGGCATCAAGCTCTGGGCGGATGGGTCGCCGTGGGTGGGCAACATCGCGATGTCGGAGCCGTACCTCGACACGGCTGCGACGCGGGCCGCCGGCATCCCCACGGGTGTCACCGGCCAGAAGCCGATGAACTACACGAGGGCACAGCTCGACAGTCTGCTCGACGCGCATGCCGGAGAGGGCTGGCAGATGGCCTTCCACGTCAACGGCGACATCGGACTCGACATCGTGCTGGATGCCTTCAGCCGGGCACTCGACAAACACGACCTCACGCACACCGACCACCGGTGGCGTGTCGAACACATCGGCGGCGCGCGTCACGACCAGTTCCACCGGATGGCCGATCTCGGCGTCGTCGCGTCAATGGGGCCGTTCCAGTTCTACTACTGGGGCGACCTGCTCGACGGCCAGATGTTCGACACCGCGATCGGGGCGGAGTGGCAGCGATTCCGCGACGCCTTCGACGCGGGCGTGCATCCGTCCTTCCACAACGACGGCAGCGTGAGTCCGCCCACTCCTCTCCTCAACATCCAGACCGCCGTCACGAGGCGGACGTCGAGCGGAGCGATACGGGGCGCGGACCAAGCGACGACGCTCGAAGAGGCGCTCGCCGCACAGACGATCAATGCCGCCTTCGCGTTGGGTACCGATTCCGACGTCGGGTCGCTCGAACCCGGCAAGCTCGCGGATCTCGTCGCGCTCGACGCCGATCCGTTCACGGTCGATCCCGCGACGCTCGGTGCGATCGGCGTGCAGGGCACGTGGCTGAGCGGCGCTCGCATCGACCTCGAGGCCTTCGCCGCGGCATCCGGTCAGGTCGACACGGCCGGACTCGAAGCGCTGAGGCTTCTCGGCGTGCCCGCGTGCTGTCACCACGTGGCCTCTACTCAGGGCTGATCGTGCCCGATCGGATCGCGGTCGCGCGTCGCGAGATCGCGGCCCGCTCGTCTTCGTCGATCCGACCGACGTTGCGCACCTGCAGCACCATCCGCGGATTGGCGGCCATCGCCTGTTCGTGCCGCATCAGGAAGTCCCAGTACAGGGTCGTGAAGGGGCACGCGTCATCGCCGATCCGTTTCGCCGGGTCGAACGGACACGTGCGGCAGTACGGGCTCATGCGGTCGATGTACTTGCCGGATGCCACGTAAGGCTTGCTGCCGAGGAGACCGCCGTCGGCGTACTGGCTCATCCCGAGCGTGTTGGGAAGCTCGACCCACTCGACGGCATCCACGTATACGGCGAGGTACCAGGAGTGCAGTTCCCGCGGTTCGACGCCGAGCAGCAGCGCGTAGAGCCCCGTCACCATGAGGCGCTGGATGTGGTGCGCGTACCCGTTCTCGAGGGTCGTCCCGATGGCATCCTGCAGGCACGACATGGGTGTGTCGCCCGTCCAGTACCAGTCCGGCAAGGGCTCGTGCGCCTCGAGGGCATTGCGCCCCAGGTATCCCGGCATCTGCGTCCAGTACACGCCGCGCACGTACTCCCGCCAGCCTAGGATCTGCCGGACGAAGCCCTCGACGGATGCGAGCGGCGCTCGGCCCTCGCGATACGCGGCCTCCGCCGCGGCCACGACCTCGCGCGGATGCAGGAGTTTGAGGTTCATGGCGGCGGAGAGGTGCGCGTGCCAGAGCCACGGCTCACCGGGCCACATCGCGTCCTGGGCGACGCCGAACTGCGGCAGGCGCTCCTCGATGAACAGCCGGAGCGACTCGAGCGCTTGGTCGCGGGTCACGGGCCACGCGAACGTGCCGAGCGACCCGGGATGGTCGGCGAACCGCTCCTCGACGAGCTCGAGCACCTCGCGCGTGATGTCGTCCGGCGCGAACGCGGCGCGCGGGGGAACCAGACCGGGTCCTTGCCGCGGGAAGGGCGCGCGGTTGTCGGCGTCGTAGTTCCACGAGCCGCCCTCCGGCTCGCCGTCCGGGGCGAGCAGGATGCCGTGCCGGCGCCGCATCTCGCGATAGAAGTACTCCATCCGCAGTGTCGAGCGACCCGCGGCGTGGTCCCTGAACTCCGCGACGGTGCAGAAGAAGTGGCGGTCCTCACGGATCTCCAAGGGCAGATCTGATGCTGCGGCCACGTCGCGCAGCGCCTGGAGGACCCGCCATTCTCCGGGCGCCGTCATGACGAGTCCGTGCGGCCGCAGGCGTTCGATGTCGGCGGCGAGCTGCGCAGCGAGGCTCCCCCGAGTGCCGGGGGAATCGAGCCGTGTGTAGTGCACGGTTCGCCCCATCGCCTCGAGGTCCCGCGCGAAATGCCGCATCGCCGCCAGGAACAGCGCCGTGCGGGGCTTGCTGCTCCACACGTGCGTCGACTCCTCGTCGACTTCGGCCATCCACACAGCGTCGAGCTGCGGATCGAAATCGTCGAAAGCGCTCGCTTCTGGATCGAGTTGATCGCCGAGCACGATGACCAGGCGCCGGAGCCTCGCACCCGCCTCACTCATACGACGAAATGGCGCAGCGTGAGGGGCGCGGTGAGGTAGCTCTCCTCCTCAGGAAAGGTCACGGGGTCCACGGCCCAGTTCTCGCCGGCGAACCGCACGAGAGCAGACTCGTCGACCCATCGGCTGACGTACTGGACGCGGGTCGAATCGGCGGCGTCGATCAGGATCTCGTGGGAGACGAGTCCCTCGTATCGTGCCGGGAACTCGGCGACGAGCGCGCGAAGTGCCTCGAGGAACTCTTCGCCGCGGTCCGGCAGGACGCGGGCTTCGGACACGCGGACGATCACGACCGATCGCTCTTCCGCTCAGCAGGATGCTTCGACAGCAGCTTCCGCGTGACCATCATCGCGCCGCCGATGACAGCGGGGATGCCTCCGCCGGGGTGCACCGAGGCCCCGACCCGCCAGAGCCAGGGCGTCCGGAGGTCGTGGTGGGCCGGCGTGTGGAGAGGTCCGCTCATCCACAGGGGACGTGCCGTCCCGTACAGAGCACCGTGTGGTTCGCCGAACGACCCGTAGTACCGCGGGTCGAGCACGACGGTGTCGATCATGGCGTCGGTGAACGGAGCATCCATCCCCATCACGGTCGAGGCGCGCGCGATCTCGCGGCGAACGAACGGGTGATCGAGCGTGTACTCCTGCCCGTCAGCAGGGGCGGTGAGCAGGATGCCGAGAGTGCTGCGGTCGTTCGGATAGATCTCGCCCGCGCGGTAGTGGTTGACGAAGGTCATCGTGTCGGCGGGCTCGTCGCCGGCGCCGAGGCTCCGATGAAGCGCGTCAGGCTTGGTGGGAAGGATGACGCTGTGTGCGGCGATGTCGTCCGGGAGCGGCTCCTCGAGCACCCCGTAGACGGCGATGGCGGAGCACGAGAGGGTGCGGTCAGAACGCCGCGGGCGGGTGTGTCCCAGAAGGGAGGTGAGCCGTTCGGCATCCACCGCACTCACGACGAGGTCGGCGTGGTGCACGCCCTGCGTCGTGGTGACCCGCCCTCGTTCGAGCCGGGTCACGGCCTCCTCCGTGCGCACGTCGACGCCAGCGGCATCCGCGAGTCGCTGGAGGGCGAGGACGACCTCGTACACGCCCCCGCGCGGCACCCACGCACCGGTCTCCGCCATGATCGCGGGCATGCTCGCGTAGAGGGCGGGTGTGCGGGCGGGGGAGACTCCGGCGTTGAGGGTGTGGATGGCGATGATCTCGCGGAGGCCCTCCGGCAGCCACGTGAGACTGTCGAGGTACGCGCGTGTGCTCAGTCGAGGGCCGTAGACGGCGAGCAGTCGCCGCAGTGCCGGAAGTGACGCGCGGTCGAGCGGGTCGGCGACGAGCAGCGCCGTGACGTCGTCGGCGAGGGGGGCGTGCAGGTCGCTGAAGCGTTTCCACGCCGGATACCACGGGTGATCCGGCGCGACCGGCAGCGACGTCTCCTCTCTCCGGTAGTAGTAGCGGCCGACTTCGGGAAGGCGCACGAGCTCGAGCTCGGCGACGCCGGCGATCGAGCGGGGCCCGTCATCGAGCCGGCGCAGCAGCCCCTCCCAGACGCCGGGGAAGGTCACGATCGACGGACCCGTGTCGATGCGCTCGCCGTAGACGTCGAGACGCCGGCTTTTTCCACCCACGGTCGGCCCGGCCTCGAGCAGCGTGACGCGATGCCCCGCGTGGGCCAGAAGCGTGGATGCCGCGAGACCGCCGAGGCCCGCCCCGACGACGACGATCCGGCTCACGGGTAGATCCCGAGGAACATCGCGGCGAGGAGGAGCCCGCTCGCCACGGAGCCCGCGATGTAGGGGAAGGCGACCGACAGCGGGTAGAGGCGTCGCCCTGTCGCGGGGGTCGGTCGGACGAGCAGCCAGACGACCAGTACGCCCGCGATCGCGAGGTTCACTGCGGCGACGGGGATGCTGACGAGCGCGAACAGCACGGTCGACGCGAGCCACCACGCCGCACTCCAGATCGCGGTCCTGCGTGGGCCGAGCAGGACGGCCGTCGTCGTGATGCCCGCCTCGCGATCTTCCTCGATGTCCTGCACGGCATCGAAGGCGTGCTTGGCGACGCTCCAGGTGAGCAGTCCGACGACAGCAGGCCACACGGGTGGAGCGTCGAGTGCCACCGGGACGATCAGCAAGGGCAGGCCGTAGGCGGCGTTGCTCAGCGAGTCGAGGAACGGGCGTCTCTTGAAGTGCAGCGGAGGGGCGGAGTAGAAGACGAAGACGGCCGTGTAGAGCAGGATGAGGGCGATCGCCATCGGTGGGAGCGCGACGACGAAGTACACGAGGAACGGCACGTTCGTCAGTGCGACGGCCCACAGGATCAGCCGCACCTCGTTCGGCGTGATCCGGGCACCCTCGATCGACCCCTTTCGAGGATTGAGCGCATCGGTGTCCTGGTCGTAGATGTCGTTGACGCCGTAGATCAGGAGATTGAAGGGAAGCGTGAGCCACAGGATGATCGGGATGGCCTGAACGTCGAGCAGCTGGCCCGTGAGCCACATGCCGAGCACGCCCGTCCCGATCGTGTTGATCCACAGCACGGGGCGTGAGATGTGGATCAGGCGTGTGACGGTCGACCACACGTCCGAGGCTCGGGTCCGGGGCGCGACCCCGGCGCCATCAGCGATGGGAGTCCCGATCCGATGGGCGAGACGCGGGTGGGAGGTGATCGTCGATGGCCGTGCTCCTCGAACCACTCAGCGGCGCGGGGGGTGCGCGCGTGACGCGATTCTAACCCGCGGATACAGTCGTGGATCCGTCAGGCCTAAGACGACCGTTCGATGGGAGGGTGAGATCGTGGCATCCGCACAGAACTCACGCATCGCCGGCCGCGGCACCGGTGCGGTCATCGTCGCCCAGCTGCTGTTGCGGAGCGCCTCGGCTGCGGGTGCACTCGCGCTCGGCGCGTACTTCGTCGACCTCTCCCGTGAGGGCGCTCCCGTGGGGGCGCTCCTGCTGGGAGTGCTGTCGGGTGTGAGCTTCCTCGCCGAGCTTGTCCTGGCCCCGATCGCCGGCTCTGCCAGTGACCGTCGCGGACGTCGCGTGTTTCTCATCGCTGCGCCGCTGCTGGCCGCGGCGGGGATCCTGATCACGCCGGGTGCCTCGCTCGTCGCGGCAGCGCCGTCGATCGTCCTCGTCGTGGTGATCGTGGGGACGGCGCGCCTCCTCGACGGAGCCGGCGCGGCGATCTCGGCACCCGCGACGCTGGGCCTCCTCGCCGACGCGAGCGACGACGACAGGATGCGGCGCGGGCGCGTGACGAGCCTCTACGAGCTGTCATCGTCGGGCGGCATCGCGCTGGGAGCTGTCGCGGGACCGTTGCTCTATGGAGCGCTCGGTCTCTGGTCGTTCGTCGCGCTCGCCGGCGTCTACGTCATCGCGGCGCTTCTCGTGCTCCTCTTCGTGCGCCCGACCGCGGGTGCGCATCCGGTGCTGAAACGGGCGAGCGTGGGCGACCGCATCCGGGTGCTCGCCCAGCCGCGCCTTATCGCGTTCCTCCCCGCGTGGATCGCCGTGAACGCGATCCTCGGAACCTGGGTCACGTCGCAGATCACGTTCGTCCTCGCCGGCGAGCAGCGTGCGCCCGGCCAACTCTTCCCCGGGGCCTTCGCAGACAACGAGGCGGGGCTGTCGGCGGTGCTGGGCATCTACGTGCTCGTCTTCAGCCTCTGCATCGTCGCATGGGCGTTCTTCATCGGAAAGCTGCCGACCGTGCCGACTCTGTTCGTGACGGTGTTCGGCGCGGTCCTCGCGTCGGTGGGCCTCCTGCTCGCCAACCGTGGAGTCTCCCTCTGGGTGGCGTTGCCTCTCGTGCTGATCGGGGTGTTCCTCGAGGCCGGCTTCACTCCGGCCGCTCTCACCCACTTGAGTGACATCTCCTCCGAATTCCGCGAGAACCGCGGCCTCATCATGGGTGTCTATTCGGTGGTCGTGGGTGCCGGCTACCTCCTGGGCAACATCCTCGGTGGTGTCTTCGCCGAGTGGAACCTCTTCGAAGGACTCGCGGTGCTCACCATCCTTCTCGCGGCTGTCGCGATGGTCTCGATCGCCGTGATGTACGTCATCGAGAGGCGGATGCCGCAGCCCTCGGCCGAAGCCTGAGGACTCCGCCCGTCGAGACCGTTCGTCCACAGCCCTGGAAGGCGATGGGCGTGCGCATCTCACATCTGGCAGTGTGGAGGTGGGCGACCGCACACGGCCGTGGCCCTGATGGAGGAGGAGTCGCCCATGGAGATCGCCGGAGCCGTTGGCATCCTGATCATCGTCGGTATCGCGGTCGTGGCCGCTGTCGTCGTGGGATTGATCGTTCTGCTGTTCGCACGGAGCTGGATCAAGGTCGCACGTGCTGACGAAGCGCTCGTGATCTCGGGGCGCAAGCAGAAGGTGCAGAGCACCATCCTCGACGCCGACGGATCCAGTCGATCCGAGATGTCGGAGTCGCCGGTCACGGTGATCGTCAACGGCAAGTCGCTCGTCAATCCGATCACGCAGCGTCACGAGATCATCTCGTTGCGCTCGCGGCAGGTGTCGCTGAACGCCGAGGCGCAGTCGCTCGACAATGTCACGCTCAACGTCGACGGCGTCGCGATCGTGAAGATCGGCTCCGACCCGTTGTTCGTTCGCCGTGCGGCTGAACGCTTCGCTTCCCAGGACTCGGCGATCGAGCAGTTCACGACCGAGCAGCTCGAGGGCGCGCTCCGTGGCATCGTGGCCACGCTGTCCGTTGTCGAACTCATGCGCGAGCGCAAGAAGTTCTCCGACCAGATCGCAGCCGACGTCTCGCAGGAGCTCGCCGAGCAGGGCCTCATCCTCGATTCCTTCCAGATCAAGGGCATTACGGATGCCGTCGGCTACATCCAGTCGCTCGGTGCCCCGGAGATCCAGGCGAAGCGGCAGGCGGCCGAGATCGCGCAGACCAACGCGGATCGCGCGATCAACCAGAAGGTCATCACCAACCAGGAGTCCAACCTCGTCGAGCAGACGGCACTCGACACCAACACCGCCAACGCCGACGCCGGGGTCGGCCGCGCGCGAGCCGAAGCGGAGCAGGCGGAGTACCTCGCACGTGCGCAGGCCGAACAGGCCGTTCTCCAGCAGCAAGCCGAGAACAAGCAGGCGCAGCTCGATGCCGACATCAAGCGTGTCGCCGACGCCCAGCGCTACGAGGCTGAGACCCGCGCGCAGGCGGAGCTCTACACGCGTGAGCGCGCTGCCGAGGCTGGCGCGATCGAGCAGGTCAAGCAGGCCGAAGCGCGCACGCGCATCGCCGAGCAGCAGGCGGAAGCCGACAAGGCTCGCGCAGCCGGGGAAGCGGCGGCCGCCGAGGCCAAGGCTGCCGGTGAAGCGGCGGCACTGCGCTCGCTCGCCGACGCGGAGGCATCCGCTCGACGCCTGCGTGCGCAGGCTGAGGCTGACGCGATCCGCGCCGAAGGTGAAGCCCGGGCGAGCGCGCTCGAGGCCGAAGCCGAGGCGATCGCGTCGAACCAGGAGGCCTTCCTCTCGCAGCGTGTCCTCGACGTGCTGCCCTCGATCATGGCCGAGTTCGCCAAGGGCTACGCGACGATCGGGAACGTCTCGATCATCGGCGGCAGCGCCGAAGACGGAGCCAGCAGCGTCGTCGGCGGAGACAGCGCCAAAGCGCTGCGTTCGGTCTTCGACAGCGTCGAATCCGCGACGGGTCTCGACCTCGCCGCGATCATCCAGGGTCAGGCCGTGGGCCGCGGAATCGGAGCGGGGATCGCCGACACCGCGCCGACCAAGGGGGGAGCAGCAGCCGCGAAGGTCTCTGCGACGCCCGAGCCGGAGCCGACCGAATCGAGCTGATGAGCACGCTCACCCTGACACCCGTCCTGGGACACCTCGACCTGTTGGCGATGCCGGTCGTGACAGCCCTGGCATCCCTTCCTGCCGAAAGCGCGGCGCAGATCGAGGTGGCGCCCGTCGACCCCGCGCTCGCCGAGACCGCCGCGTTCTGCGCGGAGTACGACCAGCCGCTGGATGCCTCGGCGAACTGCCTCGTCGTCGCGGGAACACGGGGCGACGTCACGACCTTCGCGGCGTGTGTCGTGCTCGCGACCACGCGCGCCGACGTGAACGGCACCGTCCGCCGGCTCCTCGGAGCGAAGAAGGCGAGCTTTGCTCCGATGAACGACGCGGTGGCCATGTCGGGCATGGAGTTCGGCGGGATCACACCGCTCGGTCTTCCTGAAGAGTGGCGTCTGTTCGTCGACGCGCGGGTCGCGGTCCTGCCGAGGATCATCATCGGGGCGGGTATCCGGGGCGCGAAACTCTTCTTGCCGGGTCGCGTGCTCGCCGAGCTGCCCCACGCCGAGGTCATCGAAGGTCTCGCGACCCCCCTCTGACACTCCCCTTCTGACACGCCCCACTTCGGCGCTTCGGTCCTGTGGATGTGTGTTGGGGTGGCCGGGGGAGTGTCGGAGGTTTGTTCTACTGTCGGGGTATGTACGACGACCCTACTGTTCTGGATTGGCCGGTTCCTGGTCCGTTGGAGGTTGTGCAGGATCTGGATGGGGTGATGGCGGGGTTCGCGGCGGAGCGGTTGTTGCGGGTGGATGAGTTGCGTGATTTTCATCTCGCGCGGGCGGGTGCTGCGGGGCGGGTGTTGACGGATGTGGTGTTGCGGGGGTTGCGGCTGGAGTTGGCGGGGGCGTTGCGGATCACGGAGCATGCGGCGGGGAGGCTGATCGGGCTGGCGGAGGCGGTGGTGAACCGGTACCCGGAGGTGTGGGTGGCGTTGCGGGAGGCGCGGATCACGGAGCGGCATGTCGAGGTGCTGGTCACGGGGGTGGACGAGCTGGAACCCGGGGTGCGGGACGAGCTGGCGGGGGAGGCGTTGGTGTTGGCGGAGGGGGAGCCGGTGGGGGTGTTCCGCCGGAAGCTTCGGACGCTGATCGATACTGCCCGGGTGGTGACGTTGGCTGCGCGGCAGGAGGAGGCGTTGGCGCGTCGGCGGGTGTGGGTGGAGCACGAGGGGGACGGGATGTCGTGGATCCATGTGTATGGTCCGACGGTCGAGGCGCATGCGATCCAGACCCGGGTGACGGCGATCGCGAAGACGATCCTCACCGGGGAGGGGGAGACGCGGAGTCTGGATCAGGTGCGCGCGGATGTGGTCGCCGACCTGCTGATCGACGGGGTCGTGTCGTCGCATCCCGACTCCTCACGAGGGATCCGGGCGTCGGTGGTCGTCACCGTTCCCGCGGTGGCGTTGTTGCAGGCCGATGATGCCGGGGTGGCCGGTGCGGGGTGTGATCCGGCGGTGGTGGAGGGGTTCGGTCCGATCCCGATCGCCCGCGCCCGGGAACTCTGCGGTGGGGACGGGCAGTGGATGCGGGTGCTCACGCATCCGGAGACGGGGATGGTGCTCTCGGTGGGCCGTGACCGGTACACCCCGCCAGCGTCGTTGCGGCGGTTGGTGAGGTGGCGGGCGGATCGGTGTATGGCGCCGGGGTGCGGGGTTCCCGCGTCACGGTGTGAGATCGATCACACGGTCGCGTGGGAACACGGCGGGCACACGTCGCTGAAGAATCTGGCCCCGTTGTGCAAGGGGCATCATCGGGTGAAACACCACGGTGGGTGGGGGTTGCGGCAGGTTCCTGACAGTGGGGGTGTGGTGGAGTGGACCTCCCCTGCCGGGCGACGATACCTCGTTCCCCCCGAACGCCGCGTCCCCGTCTTCCGGGACACCACACCCGACAAAACCACCCACACCGGCACTGGCACCGGTGTCGACGCCAACCACGCTGCACCCTTCTGACGGCCCCGTCATGGCGAGCCTGCGCTACCCCTAGGGGTATCCGAAGCGTGGGAGAATGGCAGTCCCCGATAGGAGGACGCCGCGATGACCGATTCGGTACAGGTTCAAGACGCTGTCGAGCGCGAAGCCGAACTTGCGGCGCAGCAGCGGAAGATCGTGAACAGGTTGCGGCGCGCTCAGGGTCAGCTCGCCGCTGTCGTGACGGCCGTCGACTCCGGGGCCGACTGTCGCGACGTCGTGATCCAACTCGCCGCGGTGTCGAAGGCCCTCGATCGTGCCGGTTACGCGATCGTCGCGACGGCCATGCGCAACTGCATCGTCGATCCCGAGAGCGAATCGCTCACGCAAGAGGAACTCGAGAAACTCTTCCTCACCCTCGCCTGACTCTCACTCTCGCCCGTTCCGCAGTTCCGCCTGACCGTTCCGCTCACTGACCGAAGAGACGCGCGAAGAATCCCGTCGAAGGTTCGTTCGCGTGCCCCGTGCACCGCTGAGACGACGGAACGCCCCTCATCACCTGGTCGACGTGCTGGCCGCAGCCCTTCCAGGTCGCCTTGCCGCACTTCTTGCATGTCGCTGGGTAACACATGGGTTTTCCTTCTGGTCGCTCGCGTCACGCGAGCATCATGAAGAGCTTCTCGATCTCTTCGGGGGTCGGGTCGGTGTCGGTCCGAGAGTCTTCGGGAGTCGCAAGGCACTCCTTCATCGCTGTGGAGACGATCGTGAAGCCCGCTCGATTGAGCGCGCTCGTGACGGCCGCCAGTTGAGTGACGACGTCACGGCAGGGATCATTCGCCTCGACGGCGGCGATGACGGCATCCAGCTGACCCCGAGCTCGTCGCAAGCGGTGCGAGATCCGCTTCTGCGCGTCACTGTCGTGAGGCACCGACCGTCCAGCGGTGCTCTCGAGTGTGGAAGGCATGCGTCTACTGAACGATCTCGAGGCCCGTGGCCTTCGCTGTTTCGTTCACGCCACTACGCCGCGGCACGGGGGTGCCCCGGGCATCGCTGGTCGGCCGGCACTCCGTCGAGGGCTTCTTCGACGTGCTGGCCGCAACCCTCCCAGGTCGCCTTGCCGCACTGGTCACACGTCACCCGTGCACACATATCTTCTCCGTTTCCTGCGGTTCTGAGATCGAGGGGTCAGGCCACGCCTGGCGCCGGCCGACGCCTGAGCGTCTACCCAGCCGGCGTAGCTGCCCGCGAGTTCGACGACCGGGATGCCAGCGCGACGCAGCGCCTGGCTCACGACGATGTTGCGGGCACCGCTCTGGCAGTACGTGACGATCGTGCGATCCGTGGGGAGCCGATCGGTCTCCCACAGGATTCGTCCCGCCCCGATCCGGGTCGCCCCCGGAACATGCCCGGCGGCGTACTCGCTCGCTTCACGGACGTCGACCACGAACACGTCATCGAGTTCGCTCACGGCCTGCGGCGTCACGCTCGCGGAGGAAACCGTGGGGAGCGACCCGAGGTCGGTGAGATACCCCGCATACGCGTCGATCCCCACCCGGATCAGGTGTGCGCGGATGCCCTCTGCCTGTGCCTCATCGCGGGCCAGGAGGATGAGCGGCCGCTTCTCGCGCTCGGGGTCGAGCGCCCACGCGCCCCACATCGCCGTCTTCCCGACCGCGGGGATCGCCAAGGCTCCGGGGAGTGTTCCCGCCCGCACCGAGTCGGGTTCGCGGGTGTCGACGAAGACCGCCTCGTCGGCGCTGATCAGTGTCAGGGTCTCGGCGGGTCCGAGCTCGCGCAACGCGGGGAGAGTCCCGAGGACCGCGGGACCATCGCGGTTCTCGCGCTTCATGCGCGCGAAGTACGCGTGGGCGTCGGGCTGACCGTCCAGAAGCTCCGCGACGAACCCGTCACGATCGTCGGCGGCAAGGTAGGGACCCCACCACGCGTGCAGACGCTCGTATCCCACCGTCGTCGACGCGATCGCACCGAGAGCCTTGCCGCACGCGCTCCCGGCTCCGTGCGCGGGATGGATCTGCACGTGGTCCGGGAGCTCGAGGAGCACACGCCGGAGGCTGTCGAACAGATCCTGGGCTCCTTGGAACCGCGTGTTCTTCCCGCCGGCCGCTTCGTCCAGCAGGTCGGGTCGGCCGAGGTCGCCGACGAAGACGAAGTCTCCCGACAGCATGTATCCGGGCTCGTCGGCGAACGCCCCGTCGGTCACGAGGAAGGCGAGGTGTTCGGGCGTGTGGCCGGGAGTGTGGCGGGCCTGAACGCGGATGTTGCCGACGGTGAGGACATCACCGTCGCGCAGCAGATTCGCATCGAAGCCGTACTGCCAGTCGGGCCCTCCCTCCCCGGAGACATGGATGGCGGCACCGGTCGCGCCCGCCAACTCCCGCGTTCCTGACAGGTAGTCGGCGTGGATGTGCGTCTCGGTCACCGCCACGATGCGCATGCCGTGCTTCGCGACGGCGTCGAGGTAGATCTGCACGTCACGGCGCGCGTCGACCACGATGGCTTCGCCTGTGGCCTGGCATCCGATCACGTAGCTCGCCTGAGCGAGGTCATCGTCGTAGAAGCGCTCCAGCAGCATGTCGTCCTCTTTCGCGGAAGTGATGACACAAGAATACCCCCAGGGGTATCCATGTCAAGCGAGTGCGCGCGGATGTACGAGGCTGTCAACCCCGAGACAGCCATGCCGTCGCTCGGAGACGATGTCCGCATCGAGCGAGAGGATGGCGCCATGGCGAAGGATCTGGCGAAAGGCGATCGGGTCAGCTGGAACACGTCGCAGGGACGCACGCGAGGATCGATCGTCGAGAAGAAGACCGCCGACTTCGAGTTCGACGGTCAGAAATTCACGGCATCGACCGAGGATCCTGCCTACCTGGTGGAGTCGGAGAAGACGGGTGCGCGGGCGACGCACAAGGGCGGCGCGCTGCGGAAGCTGGCATCCTGAGCGTTCGCGATCGGCCGCGTGCGCGCGGCGTCAGTCTCCCGTGGCGACGGGGCGATCCGGATGGTTCGACCACTGGCTCCACGAACCGGGGAACAGCGCCGCATCGAATCCGGCGATCGTGAGCGCCGCGATCTGGTGTGCGGCGGTGACGCCCGATCCGCAGTACACCGCCGTCGGCACATCTGTCCGGACGCCGAGCGCTTCGAACTCCGCACGAAGCTCCGCGGCGGGCTTGAATCCCGCACCCGCGACGACGTTCTGGGTCGTCGGTCGATTGACGGCACCCGGGATGTGGCCCGCGCGGGGATCGATGGGTTCGACGTCACCGCGGTAGCGTTCGCTCGCGCGGGCGTCGATCAGCATGCCGGATGCCGCGAAGGCGGCGACCTCGTCGAGATCCACCGTGGGAAGCGCGCCCGACGTGAGCACGACATCGCCGGGGACCGGGACGACGCTGCCCTCCTCGAGCGGGAGCCCGGCGGCGCGCCATGCGCTCAGGCCGCCGTCGAGGATGCGCACGTCCGCGAGACCCGCTGCACGCAGCAGCCACCACGCCCGCGCCGCCGACATGCCGTTGAGGTCGTCGGCGACGACGACCGCGTCGCCCTCGGAGATCCCCCACGATCGCGCCGCCGCTTGGAGGTGTGCGGTCGAAGGAAGGGGATGACGGCCCTCCGTCGCAGGCGCACCGTGATCGGCGAGATCGTGGTCGAGGTCGACGTATACGGCGCCTGGAATGTGTCCGCTCGCGTGATCGCTGCGCCGGTCCGGTCGGTCGAGGCGCCACCTGACGTCGAGCACGACGGGAGGCGCCTCGCTACCGAGCGCCGCCGCGAGCGCGGCGGGGGAGATGACGACCTCGTCGGTGCGGTCTCGGATGTCGCTCATGCGTCCTCCTCGGAACAGGATGCGGGGATCTCGTCCATCATCGCCGAACCTCAACCGCCGCCATCGACGACGTCGGTGGGTTCTGTTAGCTTCGCCCCTACTGGCAGTCCACCGACGCGCGAAGGCACACGATGAAGCTCCTCCTCACCTCCGGCGGCATCACGAACGACAGCATCCGTCGCACGCTCGTCGACCTTCTCGGCAAACCGATCGCCGACTGCCGCGCGCTCCTCATCGTCACGGCGCAGTGGGGTCAGCCCATGTGCACGCCCGAGACGGTATGGAAGACGGTGGCCGGCCGGTGGGAGGGGCAGACGGGACTGACGGAACTGGGCTGGAAATCCATCGGGCTGCTCGAACTGACGGCGCTCCCGAGCATCGGCGAAGAGCGGTGGGTTCCGTGGGTTCGCGAGGCCGACGTGCTTCTGGTCGACGGGGGCGAAGCCGTCTATCTCGCGCGCTGGATGCGGGAGTCCGGCCTCGCCGACCTCATCCCCACGCTGGACGAGACCGTGTGGGTCGGTGTCAGCGCGGGGAGCATGGTCATGACGCCGCGGATCGGCCGCGAGTTCGTCGACTGGCAGCCCGACGGCACCGACGAAACGCTCGGAGTCGTGGACTTCTCGATCTTCCCCCACCTCGACTACCCCGGATGGACGGGCAACACGACCGAGCGGGCACGCCGGTGGGCTGAGCAGATGCCTGGCCCCGCGTACGCGATCGACGAGCAGACGGCGATCTCGATCGTCGACGGCGTCGCGTCTGTGGTCTCCGAGGGCAATTGGGAGAAATTCGACGGGTGAGTGTCCTCCCGGGCTCATCTCATCCGTCGTCCTGACAAGAACGGTTTCCAGAGGAGGACACCCATGGAGTATCTGCTTTTCATCGTCAGCGACCCTGCCGCGCCCGAGTACGTGCCCGAGGAGGACAACATCGAGGAGTGGTCGGCCGATGTCGAGAGCCGCGGCGCTGCGAGAGTCGGCAACCGACTTCGTCCGCCGACGGATGCCACGACGGTCACCGTGCGTGACGGCCGCACGATCCTCACCGACGGTCCCTTCACCGAGACGAAGGAGTGGATCGCCGGCTTCGACCTCATCGACGTCGCCGATCTCGACGAGGCCGTCGACATCGCCTCGAAGCACCCGATGGCTCGGTTCGGGCGTGTCGAGGTGCGGCCTGTCTGGCCGTTCGAGTGACTCGATGACGGTTCTGCCGACGGCCACCGAGGTGAGCGACGTGCTCGCCTCGGCGGTCGCCGACGAACGGCTCCGTATCGTCGCGACGCTCATCCGTCGAACCGGGGATTGGGAGCTCGCCGAGGATGCGCTCCAGGATGCCGTAGCCCACGCCCTGACGGCGTGGCGGCGGCGTGGCATCCCGGACAACCCGGCCGCGTGGCTCACGACGGCGGCGCGCAATGCCGCCGTGGATGCCCTGCGGCGACGGGCGACCGAGCGCACGGCGGCCGGCAAGGCGGCCGTCGAGGTGATCGTGGACCTCGCGGAAGAGCGCGCACGGTCGCTCGGTGCCCCCGGGGAGGAGCCGGCGGACGGCGTCTTCGACGACGACCGGCTCCGATTGATCTTCACGTGCTGCCACCCGGCGCTCTCCCTCGAGGCGCGTGTCGCGCTGACGCTCCGAACGGTCGTCGGCCTCGATGTGAGCGAGATCGCACGCGCATTCCTCGTGGCGGAGTCCGCGATGCAGAAGAGACTCGTTCGGGCCCGGGCTCGGATCCGTGAGGCGGGGATCCCCTACCGCGTGCCCGGTCCCGAACGACTCCCCGAACGCACCGACGGCGTCCTGTCGGTGCTGTACCTCCTCTTCACGGAGGGGTACTCGGGCAGCGCCGAACTCATACGCGTCTCGCTGGCCGATGACGCGATCCGGCTCACGCGGCTCGTCGCGTCGCTCATGTCCGACTCGCCGCTCCTGCCTGAAGTCCTCGGGCTCCTCGCACTCATGCAGTTCCAGCACTCGCGCGCAGCGGCACGCCTCGATGCGCACGGCGAGCTCGTGCTCATGGACGATCAGGATCGGCGACGGTGGGATGCCACGCTGATCGGCGCCGGTGTTGCGACGCTCGCGGCATCCGAGTCGGCGCGACGACGCTTCGACGGGGTCGCCGGCCCCTACCGCCTGCAGGCCGAGATCGCGAAGCACCACGCGACCGCCCCGTCGGCGGAGTCGACCGACTTCGAACGGATCGCGGAACTCTACGCGAGACTCGCCCGCGTCTCGCCGTCTCCTGTGATCGAACTGAACCGTGCGGTCGCGGTCGGGTTCGCACGGGGTCCTGAGGCCGGGCTCGTCGTGCTCGACGGCATCGACGACGCCCGGCTCAGCGGATACCACCTGTTCCACGCGACGCGCGCAGACCTTCTCCGCCGCTGCGGGCAGGAGGCCGAGGCTCTCGCGCACTACACGCGCGCACTCGAACTCGCGCCGTCCGATCCCGAGCGCCGGTTCCTGACCCGCCGGATCGCGGCGCTTCGCGCTGCTACGTCCGAGGCGGGTTGAGGGGGAGCCACTCGTCGAGGCGGGTCTCGAAGATGCGCGCACCGTCGACGGGGATGAGCGTGCGCTCCTCGATCCTCGCGCCGTAGTAGGGGGCATCGTCGTCGCGGACGACCGTGCGCGGGTCGCCTCGGAAGGTGAGACCGCGGCGGACGAACTCGTCGAGACCGAACCGCTCCGGCCCCGCCACCTCGATGTCGCCGACCGGTCCGCCACCGGCCGCGTCGCTCACGGCCGTTGCGACGTCGTCAGCAGCCATCGGCTGGATGAGCGCGCCCGGAAGGGTGACGGTGAGACCGTCCGTGGAGATGTCGGCGATGCTCCCGACGAACTCGAAGAACTGCGTCGCATGCACGAGGGAGAAGCCGATTCCCGAGTCGCGGATGAGCTTCTCTTGAGCGGTCTTGGCCCGGAAGTAGGGGATGCGCTGCGGCCGATTCGTACCGACGATCGTGAGGGCGACGTGGTGTGCGACTCCCGCCTCGTGTTCGGCGGCGAGCAGATTGGTGGTGGAGGTGGTGAAGAACTCCATCACGTCGCTCTCTTCGAAGGACGGTGAGTTGGACACGTCGACCACCACGTTCGCGCCGACGAGGGCATCGGCGACTCCCTCATTCGTGATGCTGTTCACGCCTGTCGCCGGTGAGGCGGCGACGACGTCGTGTCCCTGCGCGGTCAGCTTCGCCACGACCTTCGATCCGATGAGCCCCGTGCCGCCGATGACGACGATTCTTGCCATGTTCGTGCCTTTCGATGAGGTCGCGCGCCTCGTGTCGGCACGCTCTACCAGGAAGACCGGATGGCGTCGTCGCCTGTGACGACCCCGCGAACTCAGGGCCGATTCCAGTCGGTGAGCTTCACCGGATTCGCGATGAGCCATATCTGATGGATCCGCTGCCCGCGCACGCCGATCCCCATCACGGCGATGACCCTTCCTGCTACGCGGAGCGTGAGTCCGCTCTGCCCGTTGACGTGCGCCTCCTCGATCGATGCCCGGGGGACGCCGGCGATGGCCTGAACGAGAGCCCTTGTGACGGCGACGCCGCCTGTCACAGCGTGCGCGGGCGCAGGGAGAATCCCGCCGCCGTCGATCACGAGGGAGACACGCGGATGCAGCAGCCTCCGCAATGCACCGACATCGCACGTGTGCAACGCATCGCGCAACCGCAGGACGGCGTTCCTGGTGCGGCGTGCAGTTCGGGTCCGTGCCGACCGGCACGGGCGGTACCACCGCTCGACCTCGAGGTCCGGCATCGGCCACTCAGCCGATGGCGACGTGATGCCGCTCCGCGATCTCGGAGAGCTTGGCCGGGTTCATCACCCACAGGATCTGATCGATGGAGTCCTCGCCGACCTCGACGGACACGAGTGCATACGCACGTCCGTCGCGAATGAGGAGCGCGCTCTCGCGTCCGTTCGCCTCGATCTTTCGCACCTCCAGGTCATCCCAGAAGCGGAACCGTTCGGCGAAACCGCAGAAGAACCGCACGAGCTTGTCGCGACCGAGGATGCTGCGGCGCGCCGTGTGCTCGACGACGCCCCCGCCGTCGGTGTGGTTGACGGCATCCGAGGCGAGAAGCGCCTCGAGACGGCTCGCATCGCCGCGACGCGCGGCATCCAGGAAGGCGGAGAAGAAGCGCTGGTGATGCTCACGGCTGGCTTCTCGCTTCGTTGTCGACGTGAGGTGTTTGCGGGCGCGGCTCACCAGTTGCCGCGACGCGACCTCGGTCGTGTCGACGATTTCCGCGATCCTCGCATAGGGGTAGTCGAAGGCCTCGCGCAGGACGTACGCCGCCCGCTCAGCGGGGGTGAGGCGCTCCATCAGCATGAGCGTCGCAAGATGAAGCGCCTCGCTGCGCTCCGCACCGAGAGTCGGGTCGGAACTGGTGTCGACGGGGCTCGGCAGCCACGGCCCGATGTAGGTCTCGCGGCGCACTCGGGCGCTCTGCAGCACGTTGATGGAGATCCGTGTCGCAGCGGTCATGAGGAAGGCAATCGGCTCACGCACGGCTGCCCGATCGCAGAGCTGCCAGCGCAGCCAGGTCTCCTGCACGACGTCCTCGGCCTCCGCGGCGCTGCCGATGATGCGGTAAGCCACGCCGAACAGCCGGCCCCGGAGCGGGGTGAAGACCTCGAGTGGATCCGGTTCCATGTCGCTCTCCTTCTCGAAGGCTAGTCCCGTCGCCCCGAGCCCACGATGCCCCGTCACGTCGTCGGCTCGATCGCGGGGGAACGGACGGGCTGAACAGCCGACTGCGCGTCGGCCGACCACAGCACACGGGAGGAGCCGACGCGCCAATCATGCAGACGGGTCGGCGCGATCGTCGCGTCGGGTGCGGGCAGGAGGTCGCCGACGTCGAGCCGTGACCCGAAGTACGTGGCGAGAGGATCGGCGACGACGTCGCGGGCGTCGTCCGTCCACCTCAGTTCACGGCGCGCGAGGTCCGGCAGATCGAAGATCTCGGGACCACCGAACTCGACCATCCGCTGCAGCGGCTCGCCGAGAGCGACACGCGCGACAGCGGAAGCGACATCGTCGGCGGCCATGGGCTGGATGAGGACATCGGGAACGTGAGCCGCGCCGCCGCGCATCGCGTGTCCCGTGATGCTCCTGACGAACTCGAAGAACTGGGTGACATGGACGATCGTGAAGGGCCGGCCCGATGCCCGAATCAAGGCTTCCTGCGACGCCTTGGCCCGAAAGTAGCCTCCTTCGGCTCGCGCCAGGCGATCGGTCCCCACGACGCTCAGAGCCACGTGGTGCGAAACTCCTGCCGCGGCTCCGTATGTGAGCAGGTTCAGCGTCGAGGCGTAGAAGAACTCGCGTGCAGCTGCTTCGTCGACGTAGGACGAGTTCGACACGTCCACGACGACGTCGGCGCCCGTCAACGCCTCCGCCAGTCCCTCCGCTGTGAAGGAGTTCACGCCCGTCGACCGGGCGGCGGCGCGGACCTCACGCCCGCGCCGCCGCAATTGGTCCACGAGCCGCGCTCCGATCAGGCCGGTTCCTCCGATGACGACGATTCGCATGTGCTCTCCGATGCTCGACGGTGCCGCTCGCGCGGTCGTGCGGCCCGCGCTCACCAGAAGAGACCGAGCGGCCACGCGATCTGTGACCGCACCAGCGAAAGACGCGTCAACGTCACACCGGGCGTCCGCCTCCGGTCATCTCTGACAGCACCACCTCACCACCGCCCAACTCTCCAGAAAGAAGCAACGATCATGACCGAGCCCCAGCCCACCGTCGTCCTCGTCCACGGCGCCTTCGCCGAATCCGCATCGTGGAACGGCGTCATCGCGCACCTGCAGGAGCGAGGGATGTCCGTGGTCGCCGCCGCCAACCCGCTCCGCGGGGTCGCCTCCGATGCCGCCTACATCCGCGCGGTCATCTCGTCGGTCGATGGCCCCGTCCTCCTCGTCGGCCACTCCTATGGAGGACTCGTCATCACCGAGGCTGCATCCCACAACCACGCCGTGGTCGGACTCGTGTATGTCGCCGCCTTCGTCCCCGAGACCGGCCAGACCGCGTTCGAGCTGTCGGGAAGTGCCCCCGGCAGCACCCTCGGAGATGCGCTCGCCGCCTACCCGCTCGCCGATGGGGGAACGGAGTTCGCGATCCGCGCGGAGCTGTTCCCGCACCAGTTCGCGGCCGACGTTCCCGCCGCGGAGGCGGCTCTCATGAGCGCGACGCAGCGACCCATCACCCAAGCTGCGCTCACCGAGCCACTGCCCACCGACCGCCCGGCGTGGAAGGACATCCCGTCGTGGCACGTGTTCGGCGACCAGGATCTGAACATCCCCGTCGCGGTGCACCGCGCCGGCGCAGAACGCGCCGCTGCTCGTGCGACCCGTGAGGTCACGGGGGCGTCGCATGCCATCTCTGTCTCGCAGCCCCGCGCCGTCGCCGAGATCATCGTCGAGGCAGCGGGCGCGGTGCGCGCCACGTCGGAGGACTCATGAACCCGTTCCAGCTCGACGTACGCACTGTGGATGCCGGTGAGCTCAGCGTCGGCTACCTCGATCGTGGAGATCCCGGGGCGGAACCCGTCGTCCTCCTGCACGGCTTCCCCTACGACGTGCACAGTTATGTCGACGTCGTTCCGCTCCTCGTGGACGCCGGGTTCCGCGTTCTCGTGCCGCACCTGCGCGGCCACGGACCGACGCGGTTCCTCGACCCCGAAGCGACGCGCTCGGGGCAGCAGGCCGCGCTGGGGGCAGACGTTCTCGCGTTCATCGACGCTCTCGGGCTCGAAGAACCGATCCTGGCCGGATACGACTGGGGTGGCAGGGCGGCGTGCGTCGTCGCCGCCCTCTGGCCCGACAGGATCTCGGGTCTCGTGTCGGTCAACGGCTACCTGATCCAGGACATCGCGGCAGCCGCGATGCCCGCGCGCCCTGACCTCGAAGCAGGACTCTGGTACTTCTGGTACTTCGCGACGCAGCGCGGCACAGCCGGCCTGCGTGCCAACGCCCGTGAGATCGCAGAGGTCATCTGGCGCCACAACTCGCCCGAATGGGCTTTCGACGGCGAGGTGCTCGCGCGGGCGGCGGCATCCTTCGACAACCCGGACTATGTCGATGTCGTCGTCCACTCCTACCGCCACCGGCTCGGACTCGCGGCCGGTTCGCCCCGCTACGAACCGCTCGAGGCACACCTCGCGACGCAGCCCGTCATCTCCGTTCCCACCATCACGATGGACGGAACCGCTGACGGCAACTTTCCCGCAACCGATGGCTCGCCGTACGCGCACCGCTTCGACGGCCCCTGGGAACATCGCCAGGTCGCGCATGCCGGGCATCACCTGCCCGCTGAAGCGCCGCACGCGTTCGCGCAGGCGGTCTTCGACGTCGCCGAGCCGCCCGGGGACGGGGGCTGGCTCCCCTGATGCGGGCGTGCCGGTCGGTCAGTCGCCGCCGCGGAGCCCGCCGAGGAGGGGGCCCGCCGAGGCGGCGGTGTCCGTCTGCGCTCCCTCTCGCTCGGGGCGGAGCGCGGGGTCGTGGTCTCGGCCGTCGCCATCCTGCGGCTCGTCGTCGGTGTCATCCGTCTGACGCTTCACGAGCGAGACCGGATCGGCCTCCTGGCGCAGACGATCCACCGCCTCGTGTTCGACGAGGACCGGGATGTAGTCGCGCACGCGCGCATCCTCGAGCTGCGCCGCCTCGTCATCGACGACCGACTCGACCCGTTCGCGGTCGACCGTCGGGAAACGATCCGAGACGCGCGAGACGACACTGTCGAGATCCGCTCGCTCGTGGGCTTGTTCCTCGGTGAGTTGCCGGTCGCTGGCTTCATGGTCGCTGGCGTGGTCCATGCATCCAGTCTCCGTGCCCTCGCAGCATCGGGCGAGTCCTTCCGCTGCGCGGGGGATGAAGGTACCATCCCGCGTCGCGCGGAGGCATCGACGCAGCTCTGCGACCGGGCGCTAACGCAGCAGACGGGCTCGTGCCCGTGCCACGCCGCCGAGCGAGGCGCGCACGGGCTGACCCAGATAGATCCCGAGCGACGCCCCGACCGCGAGGCTCACCCCGATGATGCCCGCGCCCGCGAGGATCGTGAACCCGCCCAGAAGCAAGGGTGAGCTGTCACCGGATTCGACGATGCTGAGCAGGCCCCGGAACACGGCGGCACCGGGCACCATCGGCAGGATCGCGGCCGTCGTGATCGCCACCGACGGCACATGCAGGCGGTAGGCCACGAGGGTGCCGACGAAGCTCCCCGCGAAGGCTCCCAGCCCGCTCGCCGCCGCGACCTCGAAGCCCACCTGCGCAGCGAGCAGATAGACGAGCCACGCGACGAGGCTCAGGGCGGCACTGACGACGATGACCCGCGCACCGGCCCCGTTGAAGATCGCCACCGACACGGCGATGAGGGCAGCGCCGAGGAATTGGAGGGGCACAGGCCCGAGGGGCAGTGCCTCGCTCGGGGGAGCCATCGCCAGTCCGAGCACCCGTGCGGTCTCCAAGCCGGCGAGGATCCCGAGGACGACGCCGAGAGTGTGCGTCATGAGTTCGAGGATGCGCCCCATCGCTGTGAGGGCGAAGCCGTCGATGGCGTCCTGGGCGGCGCCGACGACGGTGAGTCCCGCCAGCATCAGCACGACACCGGATGCCACGATGACCGTGGGCCGCAGCTCGAGGGCGGCATCCCATCCCGTCGCCCGGAGAAGCGGCGAGAGCGCCGCGATGACCGTCAGCACGAAGGCGCCGGCGATCTGGCTGAAGAAGTACGGCACCTGCGCGCGGGCGAGCCCGAATTGCGTCAGAGCAGCGAGCGCGGCGGCGACGAACGCGAGCACCATCACGAGCCAGTTGCCGCCGAACATGACGGCGACGCCGACTGCGAGGAGCGCCTGCGAGCCGATCACGACGGAAGGACGGTAGCGGAAAGGCGTGCGGCGGATACTGCGGTAGCTCTCCGTCGCGGCATCCAGATCGAGTCCTCCACCGATCGACACGACGAGTGCCTGAAGGCGCTGGAGCCGTGAGTGATCGGGCGAGGAACCGCGGACGACGCGCAGCAGCGTGACCGGATGGGCGGCCCCGCTCCGGTGATGGGCGGCCGTGATCGAGTTGTACGTGACGTCGACGTGGACGGGATCCAGCCCGTAGATGCCCGCGACGCGCACGATCGTCGTCGTCACTTCGCTCGCGTTGGCGCCGGCGACGAGCATCGTCTCGCCGATCCGAACCGCGAGGTCGAGGATCCGGACCGCGAGTCGATCATCGACGACCGGCAGCACCGCCGTGAGGGACTCCGACGATCTCTCCGACCGGACGAGGTGGGTCAGCGACGCCAGGATCTTTCGTTCCCGCCGCGTCATGTCGCTGTCCGTTTCCCTCGCTCTGCTCGCTGGATCCGGACGAGTCTAACCGCGGGGTCGCCTAGGCCGTGCCGCGGTCGAAGTGTGCTCCCTCGGGGCGGGATTCACGCGCGAGCAGGAAGATCAGGATGATCAATCCGACAACGGGAACCAGAAGGACGAACAGCCACGCGCCGCTGAGGTTCGCGTCGTGCAGCCTGCGTGCCGCCACCGCAAGGGACGGAATCAGGATGACGAGCCCCCACAGACCCAGCACCCCGTAGATCGCCGTGGCGCCCATGATTCCCGCCGGCTGGGCGTCGATGCCCGCGATGACGTACGCGATGGCGACCACGAAAGCGTGAATGACAGCGAGGACGAGGCACGCCCACCAGAACTCGCTTCGGCTGGCGCGCCCGTCGAACGTGGCGTACTTCCGCCAGAATCGTGACCACGCTGGTCCGGGCGTCGTTCCGTACAGCGGTGCCGACAGGGGCACGGACGACGGCGCCGGGCGCGGAGCGGGCGACGCCTCGCTCGTGCGGACGGGTTCTGGATTGGACATGACGGTGTTCCCCTTCTGTGAAGACGGCCACTTTCGCGGCCCCTTCCACACTCGGGGTTCCGAGTCACGCCGACCAGGGACTCAGGTCGCCACTGTGCCCCCGACGCGCTGCGTCGCGAGGGGGAATCGCGCCGTGACCCGGACTGCCGTCAGGATGCCGCGGCATCCGCGTCCGCGGGAGCGGCGCGACGTACGAGCTCCGTGAGCTGCTTCTTCGTCGCCGGCGTGAGCTTCAGCAGAGCGAACGCGGTCGGCCACATGTCGCCGTCGTCGAGCTGGGCCGTCCCCTCGAAACCCACCGTCGAGTAGCGGGTCTTGAACTTGCCCGCGGGCTGCAGGAAGACGACGATCTTGCCGTCGGAGTTCGCGTATCCCGGCATCCCGTAATAGGTCTTCGGGACGAGGTGCGGTGCGACGTCCGACACGATGTCGTGGAGGCCCTCGGCGAGCGCCCTGTCGTCGTCTCCCAGCGCCGCGATCGCTTCGAGGACGGCCTTCGTGCCGGCCTCGCGGTTCTTCCCCGCCTTCTCCTGGGCTCGAAGTTCCTTCGCGCGCTGCTTGACGGCGTCGCGTTCCCCCTTGGACAGTCCGCCGGCCATCCCGTCCTCCTTCCGTCGGCAGGCATATCCTGCACGGATGCCACGGTACGGCGACCGAGCGACCGGACGCTTCTCCGATCCTGACCGATCGGTGCGCAGTCCGGTGGCGGTACATGCGTCAGCGCGCGTGCGCCCTCGCCTCGGCGAGCGTGTTCTCGAGGAGCGTCCGGAGGGCGTCCCGATCGACCGCCGTGAGTCGAGTGAGGTAGAGGCAGACCTTGCTGGCCCGGTGCGGCCCCAGCCGCGCGGTGAGTTCGGGCCACCGTTCGGAGAAGTCATGCGCGAGATAGATCGTGTGGTGCTTCGCGCCGGGCGCGAACGACAGCAGGGGGGACCGGCCACTCCAGCCAGACTCGTACTGGTACTCGTGCTCGCCGAAACCGATGATGCGACCGGCCCAGACGACGGGCTCCTCGCCCGTGAGCTCGCGGTAGAGCGTGAGGAGCTCCTCGGCCTCGGCGCGGCGGGGTCCCGTCGCGCGGTCCAGAGCCACCTCGACCGGCAGGTCGGACGGCAGCATCGCTGGAGTCTCGGGCATTCGTCGGCCTCGCTCACGTCCTGCGCCATCGCCCGTCGCGATGACGACTCCATTGTCCTGCGCTCCCGCATCCTCCGCCAGATACCCGCGGGACTTTCGCCCTCTTCGCGGAGGCGACGCCGGCGTGTACTGGATCGGACGAAAGGAAGCGCCATGACCACGAGCGCGAGGGCGGCAGCGCCCGTGCCGACGGCCTCGACTGTCCCCGGCATCCGGATTCGACGCATCCGATCGGTGGCGTACTGGTCGCTCGTCGGCGTCACCGCGTTTCAGGCCGTGTCTGCGCTCGCGGGCGGGATCGGCCTCCTCGCGACCAACGGGCTCGGCATGCCGACGACGTTCCTCGACTCGGGGGTCTTCACGTCGTTCCTGATCCCGGGGCTCATCCTGCTCCTCGTCCTGGGCGGCACGCAGACCCTCGCGACCGTCCTCCTGCTGGCGAGGCGCGAGTCGGCGCTCCTGTGGACGGCCGTCGCCGGGTTCGGCGTCATGATCTGGATCTACGTCGAGACGGCCATGATCGCCGGATCGTCCTTCCTGCAGGATCTGTACTTCGCGACCGGGACGGCCCAGCTCGTGCTCGTGCTCGCGCTGCTCGGCGTCGCCGGCTGGCTTCCGCGGGTCCCGCTGCGCCTGCGCACGCCGGACTGACGCCCGCATCGCACGACGCCGAAACCGGGGATACCGCCGAGACCGGGCCGCGTGCCGCTCGGCGTCGGCGAAGCCGCCGGTCTCGAGCACCGGTGACAGCGCGCTACGTCACCCGCTGGGTGCCGAGCACCGACAGCAGCTGCAGCTTGTCGTCGTCCTCCGTGCCGGGTGTCGCCGTGAGGACGAGGAGCGACTGCCCCTGCTCCGGGTCGATCATGACCTGGCACTGCAGGTGCATGACGCCGACTTCGGGATGCTGCAGCCGCTTCTCCCGCGCATGACCCGTGCGCACTTCGTGGTCTTCCCAGATGCGCGTGAACTCCGGGCTCTCCTCGAGGAGCCGGTGGACGATCGCGCCGGCTCGGGATCGGGCTCCCTGCATCGCGTAGACCGTACGAATGTCCGCCGTGAACCCGCGCGAGTGGATCTCGTGGTCATCGTCGGGGTACACGCTTCGCACGCTCGGATCCATGAACCACCGGTATCCGATGCTTCGCATCATGCCCTGGTACCGGGTCTCGTCGCCGAACAGCGCCCGCGCGGCCGGCGTCTGTACGAGCGTCTCACCGAGGACCGTCATGACCTGCGCGGGGGTGTCGGCGAGCCGGTCGAGGATCCGCATCATGCCCGGCGAGACGTGGTCGCCGCGATCGGCGCGCACGGGAGCCGTGTGCCCGGCGAGACGGAAGAGGTGGTCGCGCTCCTCGATCGTCAGCCGGAGCCCGCGGGCGATCGCGGCCAGCATCTGTTCCGACGGCTGCGGCCCTCGCTGCTGCTCGAGACGGCTGTAGTAGTCGACCGACATGTCCGACAGTGCGGCGACCTCCTCGCGCCTGAGCCCCGCCGTGCGGCGACGGGGACCTCGCGCGAGGCCGACGTCTTCGGGCTGCAGCGACTCCCGCCGGCGGCGGAGGAAGTCGGCGAGCTGTGTCCGGTCCATGCGCTGAGTCTCCGATCCGTTCGCCGTGGATGCAAGGGATCGTCCATCCCTGGGTGTCGTGACTACGCGACGTGCACGCCGGTCAGCGCCTCGGAGATGTCCCAGATTCGCTGCCCCTCCGACGCGCTCTCCAGCCGCGAGTAGAGCTTCTGCTCGGCGGGCGGACCGCCGAGGTGCTGGAACCCGTTGGGGCCATAGAGGTGTCCGCCCTTCGCGGCAGCGTGCGTCGCTGCGTAGACGGCGGGAAGCGCCGCCGATTCGGGCGTGCCGACCAGGATGCCACGACGCGACAGTGCCGTGATGACGCGGAAGGCGCGGGTCGGGGCATCCCTCCCCGCCTGCGGCTGCGCGGCGAGCAGGTTCGTGGGGGTGATGCCGGGGTGCGACAGGTTGCTGCGGAGGCCCCACCCGCCCTCGAGGCTCCGGCGATGAAGTTCCATCGCGAAGAGCCCCTGCGCGATCTTCGACGAGCTGTAGGCGTTCCCCGCACGGTATCCGTTCTCCCACGACAGGTCATCCCAGTTGACGGCCCCCGAGTTCGCGGCGATGCTCACCTGGCTCACGACGTGGGCGCTGCCCGCGCGAAGGAGCGGAAGGATCCGTGTCGTCAGCGCGAAGTGGCCGAGGTGGTTGGTGGCGAACTGGAGCTCGAAGCCGTCGGCGGTGACGTGCCGCGTGGGAGGCGTCATGAGCCCGGCATTGTTGATCTGCACGTGGATCGGTCGGCTCTCGTCGAGGAGCTCGTCGGCGAGAGCGGCGACCGAGGCGAGCGACGACAGGTCGAGCGACCGCAGCTCGAGCTGGGCCGTCGGGACGGCGTCGCGAATGCGCTCGACCGCCGCCTTCCCTTTCTCCGGATTGCGCACGGGCATGAGGATCTCGGCGCCCGCGCGTGCGAGGCGCATCGCGATGTGCACGCCGACGCCGTCACTCGCACCCGTCACAAGGGCGCGCTTTCCGGTCAGGTCGGGCACGGCGATGTCGATCGGCTTCTTCGGCATGGTCTCCTCCTCGGATGCCGGGGGCTCCGGCGGTTGTCGTGGCTGCTGCATCCCATGCTCATCGGATCCGCCGCGCGCGTTCAGGGAGCGCTCACCCAGGGATCGCCGATCCCCCGGTCTCGACGCGTCTCGCGACGGCCTCCGGCTCTGGCGTGCCGAGTAGCGTTGATGCGTGGCCCTTTCCTCTCGTACCGCTCCCCGCGCACCCCGTCCTGTCGTCGAACTCGAGGTGATCTCCGTCGAGCGACTGAGCCCGGAGCTCGTACGCGTCCGGCTCGGGGGTGCGGGCTTCGCGCAGTTCGAGGACCGCGACGAAACCGACAAGTACGTCAAGCTCAAGTTCACGGACCCCGACGGCCACCCCGTGACCCGCACCTACACCCTCCGTCACGTCGACCGGCAGGCGCAGACGCTCGACATCGACTTCGTCGTGCACGGCGACGACGGACTCGCGGGGCCGTGGGCGGCATCCGTCCAGCCCGGCGCCCGTATCGGCTTCATGGGTCCGGGTGGCGGGTATCGGCCGAATCCGGATGCCGCGTGGCACCTCTTCATCGGCGACCTCTCCGCCGTCCCGGCCATCTCGGCGGCGCTTGATGCCTTGCCCGCCGACGCCGTGGGCACCGCGCTCATCGAGGTCGAGTCCGACGAGGCGATCCTTCGACTCGCCGGGCCCGAGGGGGTCGAGGTGCATTGGATCGTCGATCCGTCGCACGAGCCCGGACGCCTCGCCGCCGCCGTCCGCGAACTGGCGTGGCGTGACGGTCACGTCGACGTCTTCGCTCACGGGGAGCGAGAGTCGATGAAGGCTCTCCGCGGCGCACTGTTCGACGACCGCGGACTCGATCGCGGCCAGGTGTCGATCTCGGGGTATTGGGCCCGCGGCCGGACGGAGGACCGCTTCCAAGCCGAGAAGCGGGAGCCGATAGGCCAGATCTTCCCCGCGGCATGACGCGGCGCGGCCCGGGTTGGGCGGACGGGGCTGAGCGGCATCAGGTCGCGCTCTACCTGGGAGCGATCGCCGTCGCGGCCGTGTTCGGCTTCGCCGCTCCGGATGCCGCGCTGCCCCTCGAGCACGCCATCACCCCGATTCTGGCGCTCCTCCTTTATGCGACCTTTCTCGGAGTGCCGTTCGCGCGCGTCGTCCGCGCCGTGCGCGATGGGAGGTTCATCACCGTCGTCCTGGTGGTCAACTTCGTGCTCGTGCCGCTCATCGTCTGGGCGCTCTCGCGCGTGGTCGCCCACGATGCCGCGCTCCTCATCGGCGTCCTGCTCGTCCTCCTGGCGCCGTGCATCGACTATGTCGTCGTCTTCACGGGGATCGCGGGGGGCGACCGGGAACGACTGCTCGCCGCGACGCCTCTCCTCATGCTGCTGCAGATCGCCCTGCTCCCGGGCTACCTCTGGCTCATGGCAGGACCCGACGTCCTGACCTCCTTCGACGCCCGCCCGTTCGTGGAGGCGTTCCTCCTCCTCGTCGTCCTTCCCCTCGCGCTCGCCGCCGCGACGCAGGCGTGGGCGCGGCGTGTCGACTTCGCGCGGCGGATCGTCGCCGTGGCATCCGTCGTCATGGTGCCGCTCATGATGGCGACGCTCGCCGTCGTCGTCGCGTCGCAGGTCTCCGCTGTCGGCGGTCAGCTCGCGCGACTCGCGCCCGTCGCGCTGGTCTTCGTCGCCTTCGTGCTCGTCGCGGTGTCGGTCGCCGCGCTCGCTGCGCGCACGGCACGCCTCGACGTTCCCGCGACGAGGGCGGTCGTCTTCAGCGGGACGACGCGCAACTCTCTCGTCGTGCTTCCTCTCGCGCTCGCGCTTCCGGAACCGCTCGCGCCGCTCGTCGTCGTGACGCAGACCCTCGTCGAGCTGGTCGCGATGGTGGTGCTCGTCCTGATCGTTCCTCGCCTCATCCGTGACCGCGGAACGGCAGCGGAGGGACCGTTCAGGCGTGCGATCTAGAATGGGGTCGTCCTCTTCGCGTTTCCCGCGAACCGCTTCTGCAGGAATCTCCGTGACCTCAGCTCCTTCCGCCCGCACTTTCGAGGTGCGCCACGTGCAGCTCGCGCGTGCCGCGTTCGCGGCGATCGCGGCGGTCATGATCACGTTCTCACCCGATCATTCGGCGGCGGTCGGTCTCGCGGTGTTCAGCGGCTTCGCGATCGCGACGGGTCTCGTGCTCCTCCTCTCCGTGTGGCTCGTGTACCCGGCAGGCGTCCGCTGGCCCGCGGTCCTGCTCGGGATCGTGACCGTGGGCGCGGGCATGGTGAGCGGTCTCGGGCCCGTGCGCGAGACGATCGGGTTCTTCGCGGTCGTCATCACGTGGGCGGTCATCGCCGGCGTGATCGAGCTCGTCGCGGGGATCGTCGGCATCCGTTCCGCTCGTCCGCGCACGGTGGCGGTTCGACCCGGCGAGGTGGCCCCCTGGAGCGACGGGACGCCGCGCACCCTCATGCCCCGCGGTGAAGCGCGCGATGCGATCGTCATCGGCGCCGTCGGACTCGTCCTGGCCCTCGGTCTTCTTCTCGTCCAGCCGGGCTACGCGCTCGACTACACGATCGAAGAGGCCGACGCGACCTACACGCTCACGGGCATCACGATCGCCGTCGGTCTCTTCGGAGCCTACGCCGCGATCGTCGCCGTCTACCTCGGCATCGCGGGCTTCTCTCCGCGGACCGCTCCCGCGTCGCAGGCCGACGCCCCCACGAAGGAATCCGCGTGACCGACCGCCCCACCCGTCGCGACCTCATGAAGCCCGTGCAGCTGCTCGGGCTCGCCTTCGGCTCCGCCCTGTTCGCAGGCATCGTGACGCTCATCTCGATGGGCTTCTTCCAGCAGCGGTTCGAGGGTCAGTCCGAACGCGCGCTCGTCGTCGCCGCCGTCGTGGCGGGCGTGACGTTCATCGTCGTGCTCGTCGTCGTCGCCCTGCTTCTGCTCGCGGTCGACCCCGCCCAGGTCACGAAGACCGTGGATCGCCCGGTTCTCGTTGACGACGAGCCCGAAACCCCGGATGCCACGGCCTCCGGCCCCGCCGCACCCCGCACCTGACCGCGGTCCCGCGGGTCCGCGAGGCTGCGCGCCCGCCTGACCGTGCGCCGCCTGAGCGCCTGACCGTCTGACCGTGAGACTGCACCTTGCGGCCGAGACTGCACTGCGGGGCCGCGGTCTCGGCCGGAGGATGCAGTCTCGCGGGCGTCGGCCGCGGGCGACGGCTCCGGCAGTGCGGTGTGCGGCTGCGTGGCATCCGGTCCGGTCGCGGCGAGCCGCCTGACCGTGAGACTGCACCTTGCGGCCGAGACTGCGCTGCGGGGCCACGGTCTCGGCCGGAGGATGCAGTCTCGCGGGCGTCGGCCGCGGGCGACGGCTCCGGCAGTGCGGTGTGCGGCTGCGTGGCATCCGGTCTGGGCCTGCGAGCCGCCTAGCCGTGAGCCGCCTGACCGCGGGGCCGTGAGACTGCACCTTGCGGCCGAGACTGCACGCTGGGGCCGCGGTCTCGGCCGGACGGTGCAGTCTCGCGGCCTATACCGGCCCGGCGCGGGCCTGCGCGCAGCGCGGCGCGGCAGCGAGGGGCCGCGCCGGGGACCGGATCCGCCGCGGGGCCGGGTCAGCCGAGTTCGTCGACGAGACGCGAAGCGAGGCCCGTGTAGGTCGCGGGCGTGAGAGCGAGGAGGCGCTCCTTCGCGGCATCCCCGATGTCGAGTCCGCGAACGAACTCGGCGAGTTCGGGTCCGCCGACGCGGCGGCCGCGCGTGAGGTCCTTCAGGAGCGCGTACGGGTCGGTGATCCGCGACCGACCCGCCGCGATCTCGGCGCGAACGACGGTCTGGATGGCCTCGGCGAGCACTTCCCAGTTGGCATCGAGGTCGGCGTCGAGAACCGGCTGCGCGAGCGAGATCTCGCCGAGGCCACGCTCGAGGTTGTCGAGCGCGAGGAGCGAATGACCGAACGCGACGCCGATGTTGCGCTGCGTCGTCGAGTCGGTGAGGTCGCGCTGCATCCGCGATGTCACGAGGGTCGAGGCGAGCGTCGCGAACAGCCCCCCGGCGATCTCGAGGTTCGCCTCCGCGTTCTCGAACCGGATCGGGTTGATCTTGTGCGGCATGGTCGACGACCCGGTCGCACCGGCGACGGGGATCTGCGAGAAGAAGCCGAGAGAGATGTACGTCCAGACATCCGTCGCGAGATTGTGCAGGATGCCACCGGCATGCCGCGCCCGATCGTAGAGCTCGACCTGCCAGTCGTGCGACTCGATCTGCGTCGTGAGGACGTTGAACCCGATCCCGAGGCCCTCGATGAACCCCCGCGAGAGTTCGGGCCAGTCGACCGACGGCTCCGCGGCGAGGTGCGCCGACCACGTGCCGGTCGCGCCGGAGAACTTCGCGAGATACTCGCCGCCCTCGATCTGCGCGGCGACGCGCTCGAGGCGCCACGCGAAGACGGCGAGCTCCTTGCCCATCGTCGAGGGGGTCGCCGGCTGACCGTGCGTGCGCGACAGCATCGCGGCATCCCGGTGTTCGATCGCGAGGCCGCGCAGCTTCTCGATGACGGAGCGGAGCTTCGGCAGCCACACGCGCTCGACGGCGCGCTTCACCGTCAGGCCATAGGACGCGGAGTTGATGTCCTCGCTCGTCGCGGCGAAGTGCGTGAGCTCGGCAATGCCGTCGAGCCCCAGGGTCGTCAGCCGGTCGCGGACGAGGTACTCGATGGCCTTGACGTCGTGGCGTGTGACCGCTTCCTTCGCGGCGAGCCAGTCGATCTCGTCCTGACCGAAGTCGACGTACAGAGCCCTCAGCCGCGTCTTGTCGCCGTCGGACAGGGGCGTCGTCCCGAAGAGCGACCGGTCGGTGAGGGCGATGAGCCACTCGACCTCGACCTCGACGCGAGCGCGGTTCAGGCCCGCCTCGGAGAGGTAGTCGGCGAGGCCCGAGACGGCGGCGCGGTAGCGGCCGTCGAGAGGGCTGAGCGGCTGGGGAGGCAGAGACGTCACGGAACTCCCGTTCGGAGCGCGAGCCGGATGCCGGCGTCTATGCCACCGGGCGGATCGCGGGTTCGAGTTGCCGGAAGAGCGCCCGGCTTGCGCTCTCGATCATAGCGAGCACCTCGTCGAACATCCCGGCGCCGGCGTAGTACGGGTCGGGGACGTCGACGGCTCCGGCGTTCGTGTCGAACGGCATCAGGAGGGCGATCCGGTCGGCGTCGGCCTCGTCGCGTGCCCAGCCGCGCAGGATCCGCTCGTGGCTGCGATCGAGCGCCACGACCAGGTCGTTCGTCGCGAAATCCGTCAGCGTGAACTGGCGCGCGCGGTGGCGGGCTCCGTCGTATCCCCGGCGCGCGAGCGCGTCGAGGGTGCGGCGGTCGGCCTGCTCACCCACGTGCCAGTCGCCTGTGCCGGCGCTCGTGGATACGACGCGCGAGCCGAGTCCCGCAGTATCCGCGAAGGAGCGGAAGACGACCTCGGCCATCGGCGAACGACAGATGTTCCCGGTGCAGACGAACACGACGCGGAACGGATCCACGGCGGTCGCGGTCATGGGTTCCATCATGGCGCGCGTCGTCCGTCGCGACCAGTGAGAGTTAACCCGTTCGTCGCTTACAGGGCTTCCGCGTGTCGGTGACCTCGCCTAGCGTGGAGAACCCCGGGGGCCGCAAGGCCGCCTTCGCCTGTCCCGATGGAGGTACTCGTGCGCCTGCCGCTTCGATCGTCCGCTCTCGCCGTCGCAGCCGTCACGGCGGTCGCTCTTCTCGGCGTCGCGCCGGCCGCTTCGGCCGAACCGCCGTCCGACTTGTTCCTGAGCGAGGTCGTCGAGGGCTCGTCCAACAACAAGGCCGTCGAGATCTACAACGGCACGGGCGCTCCGGTCGACCTCTCGGCGGGCGGCTACGCGCTGCAGTACTTCTTCAACGGCGGCGTCAACGCGGGGCTCACGATCACCCTCACGGGGACCGTCGCCTCCGGAGACGTCCACGTCGTCGCCCAGTCCTCCGCGAACGCCGTGCTCCTCGAGGCGGCCGACCAGACGAACGGCGCCGGCTGGTTCAACGGCGACGACGCCATCGCGCTCGTCAAGGGGGGCGTCCTCATCGACGTCTTCGGGCAGATCGGGTTCGACCCGGGCACGGAGTGGGGCACGGGCCTCGTGTCGACGGCCGACAACACGCTGCGTCGTCAGGCGGACGTCTGCGCGGGCGACCCCAGCGGCTCGGACGCCTTCGACCCGGCATCCGAATGGGACGGCTTCGCAACCGACACGTTCGACGGGATCGGAACCCACACCGCCGACTGCGGTGACGTCGAGCCGTCCGTCGTGATCAACGAGTTCTCGGCCTCCACCGCGGGTACCGACGTCGAGTACGTCGAGCTGCTCGCGCGGGGCGTGAGCGACCTCTCCGGCTACGCCCTCCTCGGCATCGAGGGCGATGCGCCCGTCTTCGGTGTCGTCGACAACGTCCTCACCTTCCCGGCACCGGATGCCACGGGCCGCTCGCTCCTCGAGCTCCCCGCCAACACTCTCGAGAACGGCACCCTGAGCCTCCTCCTCGTCACGGGGACGATCCCCGCGGCGGGCTCCGACATCGACGCGAACGACGACGGCGTCATCGACGAGGGTCTCGGCTTCGAGATCGTCGACTCGGTCGCCGTCAACGACGGCGGCGCGGGCGACCGCACCTACGGCACCGTGACGCTCGGCGTCGCCTACGACGGACTGTCCTTCGCGCCCGGGGGCGCGTCCCGCATCCCCGACGGCGTCGACACCGACGCGACGTCCGACTGGACCCGGAACGACTTCGACCTCGCGGGCATCGACGGCTTCACGGGCACGCTCGCCACGGGCGAGGCCGTCAACACCCCCGGCGCGCCCAACGCTCTCACGCTCGAGCCCGAGGGCCCGGGCGAAGGCGCCGCCGATTGCAACGCGCAGCCCGTCACGATCGGATCGGTCCAGGGCTCCGGCGCCACGACTCCCGTCGCCGGGTCGACGGTTCTCATCGAGGGCACCGTCGTCGGCGACTTCCAGTCGGGTGGTTTCGACGGCTACTACGTGCAGGATGCCGGTGACGGCAACCCTGCGACGTCTGACGCGGTCTTCGTCTACGCGCCGGGCGGCGCCGAGGTGAGCCTCGGAGACGTGGTCAGCGTCGCGGGCACGGCAGAAGAGGCGTTCGGCATGACGCAGGTCCGCCTCGCCGACGTAGAGGTCTGCACCACCGGGGCGGCGCTGCCCGCAGCCACCGAGCTGACGCTTCCCGCGACGACCGAGCAGCGCGAAGCCCTCGAGGGCATGCGTGTGACGCTGCCGCAACAGCTCGCGGTCGGCGAGACCTTCGAGTTCGGCCGTTTCGGCACGATCACGCTGACGCTCGGTCGCCAGTTCCAACCGACGCAGCTCTACGACGCGGGATCCGCTGAAGCGATCGCGCTCGCCGAGAAGAACCTCGTCGAATCGATCACGGTCGACGACGGCCGGAGCAACCAGAACCCCGACCCTGCGATCCATCCGAACGGCCAGGAGTTCACGCTCGCGAATCTGTTCCGCAGCGGCGACCTCGTGACGGACACGACGGGCGTCCTCGATTACCGCTTCGACACCTGGGGGATCCAGCCGACCCAGGGCGCGGAGGTCGAGGTCGGCAACCCGCGCGCGCCCGCCCCGCAGGTCGCCGGTGCCCTCACGGTCGCGAGCTTCAACGTGCTCAACTACTTCACGACCCTGACGGGACCCGACGCGCGCGGAGCGAACGACGCCGTCGAGTTCGAACGGCAGGAGGCGAAGATCGTCACGGCACTCGCCGAGATCGACGCCGACGTGTTCGGGCTCATCGAGATCGAGAACAACGGCACGGCGGTCGCGACCCTCACCGACGCGCTCAACGCGCGGCTGGGCAGCGATGTCTACGACTACGTCGAGACGGGCGTCATCGGGGGTGACGCCATCACGACGGCGCTCCTCTACAAGCCCGCGTCGGTCACGCCCGTCGGCGCCTTCCAGCTGATGGATCAGTCGAAGGATGCACGTTGGCTCGACGCCTTCAACCGTCCCGGGCTCACGCAGAGCTTCAAGGACGCACGCGGCGCGACGTTCACGGTCGTCGTCAACCACCTCAAGTCGAAGGGATCCGACTGCAACGCGGTCGGCGACCCGACCGACCCGAACGGGCAGGGCAACTGCAACGGCGTGCGCACGCAGGCCGCGACAGCGCTCGCGTCGTGGCTCGCGACCGACCCGACGGGTCAGGGCGCGGGGCGCGAGCTCATCCTCGGCGACCTCAACGCCTACGCGCAGGAGGACCCCATGCAGGCGCTCTACGCGGCCGGGTACACCGACCTGGCCGACGACGACTCGTACACCTACATCTTCGACGGGATGCTGGGGTCGCTCGATCACGCCCTCGCGGGTTCCGCGATCCTGGGTGAGGTCGCCGGCGCCGCCGTGTGGAACGTGAACGCCGACGAGCCGAGCCTCATCGACTACGACATGTCGTTCAAGGCCCCCGCGCAGGACGCGCTCTATGCGCCGGACGCGTATCGGTCGAGCGACCACGATCCGATCGTGGTCGGCTTGAACCTGAAGGCGCCCGACCTGGTCAAGCCGACGGCGACGGTCAAGACGGGCTCGTCGTTCACGGTCAAGACGGGCGAGACCTACGACCTCGTGAGCTTCAAGCTCTACGACGCGGGCAAGATCGACAAGGTCACGCTCAACGGCAAGCTGAAGGACCTGACCAACAACACCTGGTCGGACATCAACTTCATCAAGCCGGGCGTCTTCGGTGGAGTGCGCGGCGTCAATACGCTCGTCGTCTACGACGTCGCGGGCAACACGCAGACGTACACGTTCACGCTCAACTGATCGGGGATTCCTCCCCAGATCGTCGCGGCGCGGCATCCGTTCACAGATGTGACGAACGGATGCCGCGCCGTCGATGTGCGCGCCCACGATAGGGGCATGCCGTTCGACACCCTCTGTGCGCCCCGCTACACCCCGGAGCTCGACGTCGTCATCCGCGAACTCGGCGGGCTGACGGAGCGCCTCGTCGCCGCCGCGCACGAAGCCCGCGGGATTGCGGCGGGCACAGACTGGCAGGCACCGGCGGCGACCGTCTTCCACGAGCGCGCTGAGGCGTGGGCGCAGTCGATCGCGCGGCTCGCCGACCTTGCCGAGGTCGCGCGCATCGAGTCGGTCCAGGCGCGAGCCGTCGCTCACTCGCGTGTCGAGACGAGCTGCTCGTGAGCGACGATCTCGAAATCCGCGGTGGCGGCGCGATCGCGGTCGACACCGACACGCTGCGCATGACCGCCGCGCGCTTCGTGACCGCCGCCGCCGGTCTCGAAGCCATCGCGCATCGGCTCGGATCGCTGCACAACATGCTCTTCGTGGAACGCGATGTCGCGGCGGGGGCCGTGAGCGCGGCATCCGTTCTGTCGACGCGTCTTTCGGAGTCGATGGCCGACGCGACGATGATCGCCGGAAGTCTGCGCGAAGCCGCAGGTGTCTACGAACTCGTCGAACTCAACGCGCAGCATGCCGCCGCCGTGAATGCGGGCGATGGAGTCTCGGCCGCCCGCATCCAGCGGCACCGTACGGAGCTCATGCGCGAGTTCCCCGACGCGATGGAGGCGGCCCGCATCCTCGAGCTCGAGCGGACGATCATGTGGCCCTCGGACCTCGTCCGGTCCGCGACCGAGACGGGGATGGACGCCGGAGGCCTCCTCGAGATCCTCGAGAAGGTCGGGCCGTGGGGGCGGACCATCGCCGATGTCGGGGGTGTCGTGGGCGGCGCGGTCGGCGGGCTCGGCACGATCGTCGCCGCGACGGCTGTCGGCATCGGCGGGTGGGGGCGGCTTCCGCAGAACGCGACGCTCGCGCCGGGTCGCGACGAGGTCGTCGTGCATCCCGTCGCTCCCACGCGTGCAGGGTCCGCCCCGACGAGCCTCGCGTCGGCAGCCTCGCGGATGCCGGGGGCGGGTGACAGTCGTGTCCGCGTGGAGAAATACGTCTCGCGCGACGGCACCGCGCAGTTCGCGGTGTACGTCTCAGGAACGAGGTCCGCCGACGTCGGTGGACGCGAAGCGTGGGACATGGCATCGAACTCCGATCTCGTCCTCGGACGCAAGTCGGCGTCGTACCAGGCGACAGTCGCGGCGCTCGAGGATGCGGGAGCGCGTCCGGGCGACACCGTCCATGCCTTCGGCCATTCGCAGGGCGCGATGATCACGGCGCACCTCGCGCTCGACGGACCCTTCGACGTCCAGACCCTCGTCTCGCTCGGCTCGCCCGTCGAGGCCGACGTCGGCGACGGGACCCTGGCCGTCTCGATGCGCCACACCGACGACGCCGTCGCCGCGCTCGCGGGAGGAGGGCACGCGGCGGGCGTCGGAGCGCCCGGCAGCATCGTCGTCGAGCGGTCGACCTACGATCCCACCGGCGTTGCCGGGGGCCCGGGTCCGCACGCACTCGAGAGCTACATCGAGACCGCCGCGCTCGTCGACGACTCGACCGATCCGCGGGTCGATGCGGTGCGCGCCGTTCTCGACGACCTCGCCTCGGCGACCCGGGTCGAGGTCACCGAGTACGGCGCCGAGCGTGTGCCGGGTGTCAGTCTTTCGTCTTCGGGCGGAGCAGGATCCCGAACACCCAGTTGATGAGCGAGATGATGAGCGCCGCCACAACGCCCCACCAGAAGCTCTCGACGCGCAGACCCCAGTCCCAGAACGACGTGATCCAGCCCGTCAGCCACAGGAGGAAGGCGTTGATGATCAACCCGATGAGACCGAGAGTGATGATGTAGAGCGGGAACGCGAGCACCTTCAAGACGGTGCCGATGATCGTGTTGACGAGCGCGAAGATGAGCGCGACGAGGAGGAGCGTCAGCACGAGCTGGAGCGTCTCGCCGGGGGCGAAGGCGATGACCGACACCTGCAGGGCGGGAATCAGGGTCACGACCCAGATGGCGAAGGCGTTGACGACGACACGGACGATGAATCGCATACCGGGAGTCTTCCACGCGAAGTTCGCCGACGAAACGGATTGACAGCGACGAAGCCGGCGGTCGGTGCGTCAGTTCAGACGGGCCGCGCGGTGTGCCGCGATCGCGGCGGCTGTCGTCTCCAGATCGATGCGGCCCTCAGCGATGCCGACGATCAGGTCGAAAGCGCCGTCGGTGTCGAACTCGTGAACCCCCCCGTTGATCCAGAGGAAGGCGACCATGAGCGTCCAGCCTGTGCGCTTGTTCCCATCGACGAGAGCGTGGTTGCGCAGAAGCGACTCCAGCAGGGCCGCGGCCTTGCCATCGATCGTCGGATAGGCCTCGTCTCCGAACATCGACGCCGCCGGGCGGGCCAGCGCGGATGACAGGAGCCCCGCATCCCGAACGTGGAATCCGAAGACGCTCGTCACATGGAGCGCGTCGTCGAGGGTCAGATACTGCGTCACGCGTCGGCGAGTCGCTCGAGGAGCACCGCGTCGTGCGAGAGCACGAAATCGACGGCGCCGGCGATCTGCGCTCGACGTTCGCGTCGATCGACGATCTGCTGCGCAGCCTGCAACAACAGCGTGTGCTTCGAGACGTGCTCGGCCGCGGCGATCTCTTCGAGCTGACGGTCGAGCTCTTCGGGAATCCGCAGGGTCATGGCCATACCAGAATGGTACCGCGATACCAGATCGGTATCGACGATCGCCGGCAACCCGCTGACGTGGCATCCGTTCCCGCTCGTAGACTCGGGTCGTGACCGAAGCCTCCGACATCCCCATCCGTGTGCGGCCCGAGATCGCCGCGCTGCCCCCGTACAAGCAGGGAAAGCAGGCGGGGGCCGACGCCTTCAAGTTGTCGAGCAACGAGAACCCTTTCGATCCGCTGCCCGGCGTCGTCGAGGCGGTCACGGCCGCGGCATCCTTCAACCGGTATCCGGATGCCTCGGCGGGACGCCTGCGCGCGCGCCTCGCGGAGCGCTTCGGTGTCACGGCCGACTCCGTGCACGTCGGATCGGGGAGTGTCGCGATCCTCGCGCAACTCGTCCAGGCGACGGCGGGTCCGGCTGACGAGGTCATCTACGCGTGGCGCTCCTTCGAGGCCTACCCGTGGCTCGCGGTCGTTGCGGGCGCGACGGCCGTCCACGTGCCGCTCACGCCGGACGCGCGCCACGACCTTCCCGCGATGGCCCGCGCCATCACGGAACGCACGCGCGCGATCATCGTGTGCAGCCCCAACAACCCGACGGGGCCCATCGTCACGCAGGCCGAGTTCGACGCGTTCGTCGCCGACGTGCCCGCCGACGTTCTCGTGATCCTCGACGAGGCGTACGCGGAGTTCGTGACCGACCCGGACGCCGTCGACGGAATGTACGTCCTCGGCAACGCCGGGCGCCCGAACGTCGTCGTGCTGCGGACGTTCTCGAAGGCGTTCGGACTCGCGGGACTTCGTGTCGGCTACGCGATCGGACACCCGCGCCTTCTCGACGCTGCCCGCAGCACCGCGATCCCGCTCTCGGTCACGGCCCAGGCCGAAGAAGCCGCGCTCGCGAGCCTCGACGTGGAAGACGCGCTCCGCGAGCGCGTGAGCGTCATCGCCGAGCGGCGGGACCGGCTCGCCGCGAGCCTCCGCGATGCCGGATGGGCCGTCCCACAGGCGCAGGGGAACTTCGTCTGGCTGCCCGCGGGACACGAGACGATGGCGCTCGCCGAGGCGTTCGACGCGGCCGGGATCATCGTGCGGCCCTTTGCGGGAGACGGCATCCGTATCTCGGTCGGCGAAGAGGAGTCTGTCGAGAAGGTCCTACGGATCGCGGCATCCGTTGTGAACGACCTCCCAGAAGGCCATTCCGGCCGACGGCTAGCGTAGAACGGTGACCCCGTTCGAAGAACTGGCCGACGAGCCGACTCTCGCCGAGGAGCCGGGTGTCGTGCGCGTCCTCGCCGCCGACGGCACCTTCGCTCCGAGCCCCGCTGCCGAGCAGTACCTTCCGCTCATCGAGGCGCTCCCCGACAGCGAGATCGAAGGTCTCTACCGCGACATGGCGGTGATCCGGGCGTTCGACCGTCAGGCGACCAACCTGCAGCGGCAGGGCCAGCTCGCGCTGTGGCCACCGAGCTACGGTCAGGAGGCCGCTCAGGTCGGCTCGGCCCGCGCGGCTCGGAGCCAGGACCACATCTTCCCGTCGTACCGCGAGCACGTCGTGACCAAGATCCGCGGAGTGGACCCCGTCGACATCCTCCGACTCATGCGCGGGCTCACGCACGGCGGATGGAATCCGTCCGATCCGAAGAACGGGAACACCCACCTGTACACCCTGGTGCTCGGCGCGCAGACGCTGCACGCGACGGGCTTCGGCATGGGACTCGTATTCGACAAGCGCTGCGGCACGGGCGACCCCGAGCGCGACGAAGCCGTCATCGTCTACTACGGCGACGGAGCGTCGAGCCAGGGAGACGTCCACGAGGCGATGGTCTTCGCCGCGAGCTACCGCACGCCCGAGGTCTTCTTCCTGCAGAACAACCAGTGGGCGATCTCCGTGCCCGTGTCGACGCAGTCACCCGTGCCGCTTGCTCGTCGCGCGGAGGGCTACGGCATGCCGAGCATCCAGATCGACGGCAACGACGTGCTCGCGAGCTACGCCGTCACGCGGACGGCGCTCGACGAAGCGCGCTCCGGTCTCGGACCGCGCGCGATCGAGGCGTTGACGTACCGGATGGGCGCGCACACGACGAGCGACGATCCCACCAAGTACCGCACTTCCGCGCAGGAGACCTCGTGGGCGGAGCGCGACCCGATCACCCGGATGCGCGTCTACCTCGAGGGACGCGGCGCGTCCGCGGCCTTCTTCGCCGACGTCGACGCCGAAGCGGCCGCGACCGCGGAGGACGTCCGGGTCCGGACGACCGCGCTCGGCGGCATCGAGACCGACCTCATCTTCGACCACGTCTACAGCGAACCGCATCCCCTCATCGACGAGCAGCGCGCGTGGCTCGCGTCTTACGAGGCATCCTTCGAGGGAGGCGCATCGTGAGCGACATCACCACCATGCCGTTCAGCAAGGCGCTCAACGCCGGTCTGCGCGCGGCGATGACGAACAGCGACCGCGTCCTCATGATGGGAGAGGACATCGGCCGTCTCGGCGGCGTCTTCCGTGTCACCGAAGGACTCCTCGCCGACTTCGGCCCCCAGCGCGTGCTGGACACGCCGCTCGCCGAATCCGGCATCGTCGGCACGGCGATCGGTCTCGCGATGGCGGGCTTCCGTCCCGTCATCGAGATCCAGTTCGATGGGTTCGTCTTCCCCGCGTTCGACCAGATCACGACGCAGCTCGCGAAGCTCACCAACCGGCACGAGGGGTCGCTGTCGCTTCCCGTCGTCATCCGGATCCCCTACGGCGGTCACATCGGCGCCGTCGAGCACCACCAGGAGAGCCCCGAAGCGTACTTCACCCACACGCCGGGCCTCCGGGTCGTGTCGCCCTCGACGCCCAACGACGCGTACTGGATGATCCAGGATGCGATCGAGTCGCGAGACCCCGTCATCTTCCTCGAGCCCAAGGCGAAGTACTGGCAGAAGGGCGAGGTCGACACCGAGGCGCGTGCGGTTCCGCTCCACGCGTCGCGCCTCGTCCGCCGCGGCACCGACGTCACCCTCGTCGGACACGGCGCGATGGTGACGACGCTCCTCCAGGCCGCGGCGCTCGCCGAGTCGGAGGGGACATCGTGCGAGGTCGTCGACCTCCGCTCGCTGTCGCCCGTCGACTACGGCCCGATCCTCGACTCCGTCCGTCGGACGGGGCGCATGGTCTACGCACAGGAGGCCCCGGGCTTCACGTCGCTCGGCTCCGAGGTCGCGGCGACCGTCATGGAGAAGGCCTTCTACGCCCTCGAGGCCCCCGTGCTGCGCGTGTCGGGCCTCGACACGCCCTTCCCGCCCGCGAAGCTCGAGGGCACCTACCTCCCGGATGCCGATCGCATCCTCGAGGCGGTCGACCGCGCTCTGGCGTACTGATCACGAAGGAGCTCCCATGAGCACCCAGACGTTCGTCCTCCCCGATGTCGGCGAGGGCCTCACCGAAGCTGAGATCGTGTCCTGGCGCGTGGCTCCGGGTGACACCGTGGCCGTCAACGACGTGCTCGTCGAGATCGAGACGGCGAAGTCGCTCGTCGAACTCCCGTCGCCCTTCGGCGGCACGGTCGGCTCGCTCCTCGTCGCCGAGGGTGACACCGTCAACGTCGGAGCACCCATCATCACGATCGCGGATGCCGCGGCCGCCGCACCCGCGACCGTCGGGCAGTCCGAGCACGGTGCGCCCGGCGCCGACGCCGCGGACGACGGCGGCGCCGTCCTCGTCGGCTACGGGACGGGCGGGCAGGTGACGTCGCGGCGCAAGAAGGTCGACCCGGCGCGGGTCGCGGAGGAGCGCGTCGGCTCGTCGGTCGGTGTCGTCGCGAAGCCTCCCATCCGCAAGCTCGCCCGCGACCTCGGGGTCGACCTCGCCGACGTCGTGCCCAGCGGCCCTTCGCGAGAGGTGACGCGCGACGACGTCATGAAGCACGCCTCGCAGGCGTCCGTCTTCCGGAACATCGAGACCCCGGAGTGGAGCGACGTGCGCGAGGAGACGATTCCCGTCGCGGCGCCTCCCGCCGCGGCATCCGCGCCTGTCGACGAGGCCCGCGAGGAGACGATCGCCGTCAAGGGTGTGCGCAAGGCGACCGCGAGCGCCATGACGTCGAGCGCCTACACGGCCCCGCACGTGTCGGTGTGGGTCGACGTCGATGCGTCGCGGACGATGGAGCTCGTCAAGCGCCTCAAGTCCTCGCCCGACTTCGCCGACGTCAAGGTGTCGCCGCTGCTGATCATGGCGCGCGCCGTCATCTGGGCCGTCCGGCGCACGCCGATGGTGAATGCGGCCTGGATCGACTCCGACGAGGGGGCGCAGATCCGTGTGCGCCACTATGTCAATCTCGGGATCGCCGCCGCGACCCCGCGGGGCCTCCTCGTGCCGAACATCAAGGACGCGCAGGCCCTCAACACCCGCGAACTCGCCCGCGCGCTCGAGAAGCTCACGCTCACGGCGCGCGAGGGCAAGACGACGCCCGCGGACCAGTCGGGCGGCACGATCACGATCACGAACATCGGAGTGTTCGGCGTGGATGCCGGAACGCCGATCATCAATCCGGGCGAGGTCGGCATCGTGGCACTCGGCGCGATCCGTCAGAAGCCGTGGGTCGTCGACGGTGAAGTGCGCCCCCGCTGGGTCACGACGGTGTCGGGGTCGTTCGACCACCGCGTCGTCGACGGCGACGGCGTCTCGCGCTTCATCGCGGACATCGCCTCGGTGCTCGAGGAACCCGCGCTGTTGTTGGACTGACCCCGGCGCCGGGCCGCGCCGGGCCCGCGCGGGGCCCGGCGTCCGCCGTCTGGCACTTCTCCGCGAGACTGCATCCTCCGGCCGAGAGTGCGGGCGCGGGGGGCGGGCGTCCGCGAGACTGCACCTTGCGGCCGAGACTGCGGGCTCAGGGGGCGGGCGTCCGCGAGACTGCATCCTCCGGCCGAGAGTGGGGGCTCAGAGTGCAGCCTCGGCCGGAAGGTGCAGTCTCGCGCCGAGGAGCTGTCCCCGGAGCGCCACGGGATGCCGCGGCGGACGTAGGGTGGCGGGGTGATGGCACGGATGGAGTACCCGCTGCATTGCCCGACGTGCGGCGACCCGTTGCGGTTCGAGATCCTCGATGACGAGCGGTTCCTCGTGGCGTGGTCGTGCGTGAACTGCGGACTCATCCGCACGACGGAACCCGTGTGAGGGATGCCGCGGGGTCGCCGCGCTAGAGAGCGTCGATCCGGCGCTGGGCTTGGGCGATCCGCTGGGCGGTCCTGTCGCGGCTGACCGCGTTGAACTTACTGAGCGGCGAGGAGACGATGAGGCGGGCCACATCCTGGTCGCAGTCCAGGGCCGTCGCGAGAGCGGTGGCCGCATCATCGGCCGATTCCGCATCCCGGACGGCGGCGAGGACGATGTCGAGCGACTCTGCCGCGAGGGTGATCGCGTGCAGCCGTTGGATGTCGTGCTCGATCATCCGTCGCTCGTCACGCGCCGAGCGGCGTGATGGATGCCGGTGGCGCCGGGCCGCGATCGCGTCTTTCGTGAGGGTGACGGTCAGTGGCGGGTCGGCTCGAATGCCGAGGTCGACGAGGACCGCCTGCACGTTGTACGTACCCGGCTCGATGTTTTCCCACACGCCGCTGTTGACGTCGACGCGCATGCGCGCGTACTCACCCGGACGCAGTGGCACCCCGCCGTCGCGGTGCATGCCCGCCCAGCCGAAGGAGAAGTCGGACCGACCCGGCTCGGTGAACACGCCGACGACGTGGAAGCTGTCGCCGTCCGGCCACCACGTCGCATCCCCCTCATTGACGACTTCAACGACGAAATCGTCGGGAATGCCGGTGTCGACCATGTGCGGCGCCCACTTCAGCACGAGGCCACCGCGGCGATCGGCGCGACTGGGACGCAGTCGCTCTGGTTCCGGGCTCACGTGAAACGTCTGGGAGGTGCCTGGCCTCGCCGACCCGACGTGCCAACGCGTTCGGTCGGCGGAGACAGGGGCGGCGAACATGACCCCACCCTCGGGGTGTCGACGAATGACGCGCCAGCCGTCAGCCGGAACTTCGCCTCTGGTGCTCTCGTCGATGTCGATGTCGAGTTCCGTCGCGAGCACTGTGAGCGCGACGCCCGGTCCGTCGAGAGATCCCGGTTCGACCTCGACACGCCCGATCTGCGGCCATTCGTCCATCGGTGCAGTGGAGTCCATCACCCCATGCTTGCATCCCGGCTGGCGCGCTTGGCGGCCCGGATCGCTCGGGGCCTGCGACGGGTTGAAGGTCACGATCGTGCCGCACCTGTAAGGAATCGCCCTCCCCAGACGACTACATAGTAGGCGGGGTGTCCCGTCGACTCCCCGCTGATGCGACGAGAGGGCCGGGCTGCCGCCATGAGGAGACGAGAACGAGTCGGTTACGCACCGCAGGGGGTCCTGGCCGTCGGTGCGACAGCGCTCATCCTGCTTCTCAGCGCCTGTACGTCGAACGGCGATGCGGCCCCGGCGGCCTCGAGCACGCCTACGGAGTCACCGAGCACGGTGTCCTTCGAGAAGGGCGAGACCGTGTCGGGAGTGGGACCGACCACGTATCCCGGCGTCGACTTTGCGCTCGCCGAAGGGGCGAGATCGATCGCTATCGAATTCGAATGCTCCGGTGGGGCGACGTTCTACGTCGAGGTCGGAGACTCGATGGCGCTCGGACAAGCGCAAGTCGAGGGCTCGTGCGAAGGAGCGACCACACTCGCCTGGCCGATCACCGACCGGACGGGGCATACGCTCGGCGTTACTCTTCCGGACGACGTCGCCTGGACAGCGACGCCCACGTTCTCGGCCGAAGAGTTTCCCTACGACGCGGCCATCGAGGCAGACTGCGAAGCCTTCGCCTCCGTATCTAGCGAGTTGTCCAATGCCGACATGGGCTACACCTACTACGAGGCCATTGATGCCGACGAGTGGGCTGCGCGTATTGCTGGCGCCGAGCCGCGGCTCCGCGCACTGGTCGAAGACGCAGAGTCCGAGCTCCGTGAGCAGTTCGGGGCGCTCGAGTCCGTCGTCAGCGATCCCGGCCGGCAGGTCGGTCATGCGATCACCGCGGCCGGGTACGAGATCATGGCCGAGATCAGCCGCACTTGCAACGTGAACCAGACACCGCTCATCACGATGGGCGAGTTCGGCGGATAGGCCTTCGAGCCTCCGCCACGCCGGTTTGAGAACGATTATCACTCGCGGTAGCCTGGGCCTATGGCATCCCGACGTCTCCTCCTTCCTGCCGCTCTCGGTGCGGCATCCGTTCTTGCTCTCGCCGGCTGCGCGTCCGCATCCGATAGCAGCGAGACCGATGCGCCGGGAGACGACCGCGTCACGGTTGTTGCGTCCACCAATGTGTACGGGCAGATCGTCGAAGCGATCGGCGGCGACGCTGTCGATGTGACGTCGATCGTCGCGTCGGCGTCGCAGGACCCGCACTCGTTCGAGCCGAGCGCGCAGGATCAGCTCCTCATCTCGCGCGCCGACCTGATCGTCGAGAACGGCGGCGGCTACGACTCGTTCGTCGATGCGCTCATCGAGTCGAGCGGATCGACGGCGCACGTCATCACGGCGGCGGAATACTCGCACGATTGGCCCGAGAACGAGGGCCACGAAGAGGAGGGTAACGACGAGGCGGATGCCGCGACCCCGGCCGCCGACGATGACCACGCCGACGAGGGTGACGATCACGACCACGATCACGGCGACCACGGACACGTCGAGGGCTTCAACGAGCACGTCTGGTACGACCCGCACACGGTCGTCCACGTCGCGGAGGCCATCGCCGAAGAGCTGACGGAGCTCGCTCCCGACAGCGCAGAGACGTTCACGGCGAACCTCGCGGAGTTCGAGGCGGGCATCGAAGAACTCGAGGCGTCGCTCGCGAGCCTCGACGCCGACTACGGCAGCACCGAGATCTTCGTGACCGAGCCCGTTCCGCTCTACCTGACCTCGGCCGCGGGCCTCGTCAACGTCGCCCCCGGGGCCTTCACGGAAGCCGTCGAGGAGGGCCAGGACGTACCCGCCGCGACGCTCCTCGAAGCGCTCGACCTCCTGAACGGTGGCACCGTGAAGGTCGTCGTGACGAACTCGCAGACGGGCGGCGCCGAGACGACCGCCATCCTGGACGACGCCGAGGCGCAGTCGATTCCGGTCGTGGAGTTCGCAGAGACGCTCCCCGAGGGCCAGACTTACCTCTCGTGGATGCAGTCGAACATCGAGGCGCTCGAGAGCGCCCTGGAGGGGTGACGTCTCCGCTCGTCATCCGTGACGCGGCGCTGCGCCGGGGTGGGCGCGAACTGTGGTCGGGTCTCGATCTCGAGGTGGAGCCCGGTGAGCTCATCGCGATCCTCGGACCCAGCGGAACCGGCAAGACGACGCTCCTCCGGGCAATCCTCGGTCTCGAAGACCTAAGCGCCGGCTCGATCAGCGTGCTCGGCGACGAGGTGCGCCACCGCGGCAACCGGCACGTCGGATACATCCCCCAGCAGCGCCCGCTCGCCCGCGAGACGTCATTGCGCGGCCGCGACCTCGTCGCCCTCGGCGTCGACGGTCACCGCTTCGGGTTCCCGTTCCCGCGCCGGGGCGACCGGGCGAGGATCGACGCCCTCGTCGACGCGGTCGGCGCGCGCGAGTTCGCCGATCGTCCGGTCGGAGTGCTGTCGGGCGGCGAGCAGCAGCGGCTCCGGGTCGGGCAGGCGCTCGCCGACAACCCGCGGCTCCTCCTCTGCGACGAGCCACTGACGAGTCTCGACCTCGCGAACCAGCAGGCGATCATCGGGCTTCTCGAACGGCATCGCAAAGAGACGGATGCCGCCGTGCTCCTCGTCACGCACGACATCAACCCCCTGCTGGGCAAGGTCGACCGCATCCTCTACATCGCCAACGGCCGCTTCATGCTCGGCAAGCCCGTCGACGTCCTGCGCTCGGACGTCCTCACCGATCTGTACGGCGCACACGTCTTCGTGCTGCGGGCCGGAGATCGGCTCGTCGTCGTCGGCGCTCCCGACGCGGAGACTTCGCACCACCATCACGACGAGGAGCACGCATGAACTGGGCGGACATCGCCGACGCGATGTTCGGCAGCCTCCCCGACTACGCCGACATCCTCGCGCTCGTCATGAACTCCGTCATCGCGGGGGCCGTGCTCGGGCTCGTCGGCGGGCTCATCGGCGTCTTCGTCATGCAGCGAGACATGGCCTTCGCCGTCCACGGGATCAGCGAGCTCTCGTTCGCGGGGGCTGCAGCGGCGCTCCTGATCGGCGTCGACGTCGTGACGGGCTCGATCGTCGGCTCGCTCATCGCCGCCGCGATCATCGGCTGGCTCGGAGCTCGTGCCCGCGATCGCAACTCGATCATCGGCGTCCTGATGCCGTTCGGTCTGGGTCTCGGCATCCTGTTCCTGTCGCTCTACGACGGTCGAAGTGCCAACCGATTCAGTCTTCTCACGGGGCAGATCGTGTCGGTGCAGACGGCGCAGCTCGGGTGGCTCATCGGCATCAGCGCGTTCGTCCTCATCGGCATCCTCGTCATCTGGCGTCCGTTGCGGTTCGATTCGCTCGACCCGCAGTCGGCGGCGGCGCGCGGCGTGCCGACGACGGCGGTGTCGCTCGGGTTCATGCTGCTCCTCGGGCTCATGGTCGCGGTGAGCGTCCACATCATCGGCGCGCTCCTCGTGATGGCGCTTCTCGTCACGCCGGCCGCCGCGGCGATGCGCATCGCGTCGGGACCCGTCGCGGTGCCGGTCCTGGCGGCATCCTTCGGTCTGGTGTCGGCCGTCGGCGGCATCCTTCTGGCGATCATGGGGACGCTCCCCGTCAGCCCCTACATCACGACGATCTCCTTCGCGATCTACCTCGTCTGCCGCATCGTCGGCTCCCGCCAGGGCCGCGTCACCCGCACCCCCTGACCCGCGGCTCCTGGGAGCGTCCGCCCCCGTCTGCTCGGCCCCCGTCCGCCGAGAAGACCCAAACTGCTGCGATCGGGCGCGATCCTCGACCGTTCGGGTCTTCTCGGCACCTGGGCGAGTCGGCGGCGAGGGAGCGTCCGCCCGCGTCTGCTCGGCCCCTCGTCCGCCCGCGTCCGCTCGGCCCCCCTTCCGCCGAGAAGACCCAAACTGCTGCGATCCGGCGCGACTTTCGACGGTTCGGGTCTTCTCGGCACCTGGGCCTCGGCACCTGGGGTTCGGCGCCTGGGGCATCGGGCCCAGCGCGGCGCCTGGGGTTCGGCGCCGGGGGCATCGGGCTCGGCACCTGGGGCTCGGGCTCGGCGGCTGCGGTGGGGCGGATGCCGCGGGGGCGGCTCCCGGGCGGCGTCCAGCGCGCGCCGGTAGACTCCCCGGCATGGCCCAGCGAAACACGTGGCAGCGCGAACGCGTGCGCGAGGCCCTGGCCGATGCGTCCGGGTTCGTGAGCGCCCAGACGCTGCACGCCACCCTTCGCGACGAGAACACGGGCATCGGACTCGCCACCGTCTATCGGGCCCTCGCGGGACTCGCCACGGTCGGTGAGGCCGACTCATTGCAGAGCCCCGAGGGTGAAGCGCTCTACCGGGCCTGCTCCACGACCGGACACCACCACCACCTCATCTGCCGCTCGTGCGGCCTCACGGTCGAGATCGAGGCCGACGAGGTCGAGGCCTGGGCCCGCCGCACCGCCGAGCGGAACGGCTTCACCGAGGCCGAGCACGTCGTCGACATCTTCGGACTGTGCGCCGCCTGCACGTCCCGGAACCGTGAGCGTGCCGGGGACTGACACCCTCGCGTCGGCGCCGCGCGCCTCGCGCCGACGGAGTCCGTCCGCACCGGATGCCGAACCCCGGCCATCCGCGCGGGCGCGCGCCCTGCTGTGGATGGGCGTGGGCGCGGCCATCGTCGCGGCGCTTTTCGCCATCGACGCCTTCGCGCCGACGCTCTTCCCGGCATCCCTCCCCACCCGCGCGCAGGACGGACTGACGCTCGCGGTCAGCGTCCTGATCGAATCCCTTCCCTTCGTCGCCCTCGGCGTCGTGCTGTCGATCGTCGTGCAGGTGTGGATTCCGCCCGGCGTCATCGAGCGGTGGCTCCCCCGACGCGCGTGGGCGCGCCGCGCCGTGCTGTCGCTCCTCGGGATGCTCGTCCCAGTCTGCGAGTGCGGCAATGTGCCCTTCGCACGAGGCCTCCTCATGCGCGGCTTCAGCGTGTCCGAGACGATGACGTTCCTCATCGCGGCTCCCATCGTGAACCCCATCGTCATCATCACGACGCACCAGGCGTTCGGTTTCGACGACGGCATCCTCGTGGCCCGCCTCCTCGGCGGCTACGCGATCGCGAACCTCATCGGATGGCTGTACTCGCGGCATCCCTCGCCCGACGCCCTCCTCACCGACCGCTTCCGCGACACGTGCGCCCTCTCGCTCGAACAGGCGGAGCAGGGCGGCGGCAGGAACGGCAAGACGCGTCGCACCCTCGCGCAGTTCGTCGTCGAACTCCGCGCCGTCATGCCGGCGCTCATCATCGGATCGGCCCTCGCCGGCGCCGTGCAGGTGCTCGTGCCGCGTGAGGCGCTCGTCGCGATCGGGTCGAACCCCGCCCTGTCGATCGTCGCGATGATCGCCCTGGCGATGATCGTCTCGATCTGCTCGAACGTCGACTCGTTCTTCGCGCTCTCGTTCGCGTCGACGTTCACGCCGGGCTCGCTCATCGCGTTCCTCCTCGTCGGCCCGCTCGTCGACGTCAAGATGCTCGCCCTCCTGCGCACGACCTTCACGACGCGCGCCCTCGCGGGGATCGTCGTCATCGTCGTGCTGTCGGCGTTCGCGATCGGAGCGGTGGTGAACCTCATTGGCTGACTCGCGCACTCGCTCTCTCGGCACCCGCTGGCTCGGGGTCGGGCTCGCCTCGATCATCGCGGTCGTGACGATCGTCCTGACGGTCACCGACCGACTCGCCCTCTACATCAACCCCTCGTCGGCGTGGTTCGCCGTCGGCATGTCCGTCGTGATCCTCATCGGGACGATCGCGACCTTCGCTCTGCCGCTCGGGGCCGAGGCCGACCACGGTCACGACATCGTGCCCGTCGCGACACCGGATGCCGCGGCCGCGACGCCCCACGCGGCTGCCACCCACCACGACCACGCCACCCCCCACGACCACCACCGGCTCAGTCCGTTCGGCGTTGCCGCGACCGTCGTCGGCGGAGTCGCGGCATCCGGGATCGCCGTCCTCACGCTCGTCCTCCCGCCCGCTTCGCTCAGCGCGGAACTCGCGATGTCGCGCGACGTCGGGGCGCCGCCCCTCTTCGCCGGCGCGGACGTCGTGAGCCTTGCGACGACCGGTGACACGGCGGAATTCGGCGTGGGGGAGTGGTCTGCCGTCTTCGCGACTGCGACGAATCCCGACGCGTTCGACGGCACGCCCGTCACGCTCACGGGCTTCGTGACTCCGGGCGACGACGGATTCGCCCTGACGCGGCTCGTCATCACGCACTGCGTCATCGATGCGCAGTCGGCCAGCGTGCCGGTGTCCGTCGACGGGGGGACCGCCGCCGCTGCCGACACGGGCCAGTGGGTGACGGTGACCGGCACGGTCCGCGCGACGCAGGACGGACGCCTGTCGATCTCGGCGGACGAGATCGCCGAGATCGACGAGCCCGGTGACCCCTATGAGTACTGACACTCGTCGGGGGCGTTCTCGTGCCCGCCGCGGTCGCGCGTTCCTCACGACGCTCGGCCTCGTGGCGCTCTCGCTCGCGCTCGTCGGCGCCGGGGCTGCGGCGATCGGCGTCATTCAGGGTCCGCGCATCACGGGTGTCCAGGTCGATCCGGAGGCCGCCGTCACGGCATCCGGCTCACGGCTCATCGTGACGACGACGCAGTCTCTCGCGCCCGTGGATGCGTCGCAGGTCACGGTCGAACCCGCTGTTCCGTTCGCCGTCGACACGTCGGGGCGGAGCGTCGGAATCCGCTTCGCGCTGCCGCTCTGGGACGAGACGCGGTACACGGTGTCGATCGAGGGTCTCCAGGGCCTCGGCGGAGGACCGGAGACCGCGGTCGTCGAGACCTTCGAGACCCCCGCTCTCGAGCTCCACCTGCTGCAGCGGGCGACGGCCGACGGCGACACGATCTTCCGCACCGACCTCGAGGGGGAGTCGGCGACCCCCGTCTTCACGCATCCCCACATCGAGGACTTCCGGGCGACGGCATCCCATCTCGTCGTGTCGGTGAGAGAGGACGATCGTCCTGCGCTCATCGTGACGGACCTCGCGGGCGGCGGGGCGCGCGAGCTGCCGCTGCCGGGCGACGAGGGGACCATCACGGGACTCCAGGCCGCCGATCGGGGAGAGACCATCGGCTACACCTTCACGGATGCCGACCTGGGCGAGGACGGCGGCCTCGAGAGCGCGCTCTTCACGGCCTCTGCATCGCAACCGGATGCCACACCGACGCCGATCGAGGTCGAGGGCTCCGATCCCCGCATCGCCGACTGGCGCTTCGTGCCCGACACCAACAGCATCCTGTTGCTCGGCTTCGACGGGTCACTCCTGCTGACAGGCGCCGACGGCGGCGCGGCGACGCTCCTCGGGACGGCGCTCGCGATCGACGGGATCGCGGGCACCTCGGCGATCGTCGAGCGACTCGAGTCGCTCACGGTGATCGACCTGACCGACGGGTCGGAGTCTCCTCTCGTGGAGCCCACCGCCGACATCGGCATCCCGAGCGACGTCGTCCCCGTCCCGGGCGGCGGGACGCTCCGAACGATCGTGCAGCTCGACGAGAGCGGCGTCCGCGCGCTCGGCATCACCGTCGCGTACGTGGCGGACGACGGCACGGACTCCGTCGTCGCCGACATCGACCCCGCCGACGCGCTCGTACAGACGTGCGTCGCGCCGAGCGGACGCTACGCGGCCCTCCTCGTCGCACCGGGTGCCGTCGACAACGCCTACGACGGCTACACGATGCCCTTGCCGGAACGCCTCGAGACGCGCGTCGTCGACATCGCGACGGGTGAACAGGTGACGGCGCTCGCGGGCTTCGACATCTCGTGGTGCCGGGTCCCCCCGGGATGAGCCTTCATCCCGCTCGCCGGCCCGAGCTGGCGGCGCTCCCCGTCGACGTCGCACCTCTCCTCCTCGGCGGCATCCTGCGCACGATCGTCGACGGCGACGAGGTCGCCGTGCGGCTGACCGAGGTCGAGGCCTACCACGGACGCGGCACGGGCACCGTGGCGGATCCGGGCTCCCACGCCCGCATGGGGCCGACCCCGCGCAACGCGACGATGTGGGGCGACCCCGGACACCTGTACGTGTACCTCAGTCACGGCATCCACTCGTGCGTCAACATCGTGTGCGGTCCCGCCGGCACGGCCGGTGGTGTGCTCCTGCGGGCGGGCGAGATCGTCGAAGGGACGGATGCCGCGTTCCGCCGCCGTCCGACCGCTCGCACACCGCGCGAGCTCGCGCGCGGCCCGGGGCGACTCGGGTCGGCGGTCGGCTTGCGGCATCCGATCCACGACGGGCTCGACGCCGTCGACGGGTCCGCGCAGGACGGCGCGGTCGCGCGTCTCTGGCTGCGGGACGAGCCCCACGCGGCGATCGCGGCGGGGCCCCGCGTGGGTGTCGCGGGGACGGCCGGCACCGCTGTCTTCCCCTGGCGCTTCTGGATCGAGGGCGACCCGACCGTCTCGCCCTTCCGTTGGGGCCGCGGCGCCGAAGCCGCGAGCACCGCCGTGCTAGACTGACTCTTTGTCTGCGCGCACTCCAGCACGCAGTTCGTATCCGCTCCCCTCATTTCACCCTGAAATGGGTGCATGAAACGCGGGTGCAGACAAGGGATCTTGGGTGGGGCCGTCCGGCTCCACGGTACTAAGGAGACATCACTATGGCAGCAGTGTGCCAGGTGACTGGAGCAGTTCCCGGCTTCGGTCACAACATCTCGCACTCGCACCGCCGGACGAAGCGCCGCTTCGACCCGAACGTGCAGAAGAAGACGTACTTCGTCCCGTCGCTCGGTCGTAAGATCACGCTCAACGTGTCCGCCAAGGGCATCAAGGTGATCGACGCTCGCGGCATCGAGTCCGTCGTCAAGGACCTCCTCGCGAAGGGTGTGAAGCTCTAATGGCGAAGAAAGCACAGGACGTCCGTCCGATCATCAAGCTGCGCTCGACCGCCGGCACGGGGTACACCTACGTGACGCGCAAGAACCGCCGCAACAACCCCGACCGCATCGTGCTGAAGAAGTACGACCCGGTCATCCGCAAGCACGTCGACTTCCGAGAGGAGCGCTAAGCATGGCCAAGAAGAGCAAGATCGCGCGCAACCAGCAGCGCCAGGTGGTCGTCGACCGCTACGCCGCGAAGCGTGCAGAGCTGAAGAAGGCGCTCGTTTCGCCGACCTCGACCGACGAAGAGCGCGAAGCCGCTCGCGTCGGCCTCCAGAAGCTGCCCCGCAACGCGTCGCCCGTGCGTCTGCGTTCGCGTGACGTCATCGACGGCCGCCCGCGCGGTGTCCTGACGAAGTTCGGCATCTCGCGTGTCCGCTTCCGTGACATGGCCCACCGTGGGGAGCTCCCCGGTGTGACCAAGTCGAGCTGGTAAGCACCACAGCACAGGAACGGCCCGGGGTTCTTCGGAACCCCGGGCCGTTCTGCATCCCCGTGCGGGCACATCCATCGCCGAGACCGAGGATCCCGCCGAAACAGGGCTGCGTGCTGCTGTGTCTCGGCGAGATGCCCGGTCTCGACGCGGCAGTCGGGTCGCGGGTGCGACGAGCAGGTCGTGAGTCGGATGCCGCGCGGAGGGTTCACACGGGCCCCTTTTGTCACATCCGCCCCCGACACGCCGTGCAATGACGCCGAATGTGGTCGGAAATCCGCGGAATTCCGCGGATCCTGGCTATAGTCGAGGCGGTCGATCCGACCAGCCGGGGGGCGTTCGCCAACCGGTCCCAGCAATAGGGGCGGCGCACCTGCCGCCTTGGAGGACAACCCAATGGCTGACAAGTCCATCACCAAGACCGAGCTCGTCGCGAGCATCGCCAGCGCAACCGGCCAGAGCCAGGCCGCCGTTTCGGGCGTGCTCGACTCGCTCTTCTCGACCGTCTCGGAGGCCGTCGCCAAGGGCAGCAAGGTCTCGATCCCCGGCTGGATCTCGTTCGAGCAGGTCGAGACGTCGGCTCGCACGGGCCGCAACCCGCAGACGGGCGAAGAGATCAAGATCCCCGCGGGCAAGCGCGTCAAGGTCACCGCCGGCTCGAAGCTCAAGGCAGCGGTCAAGTAACGACCCTCAGGTCTGACAGGGGGATGCCGCGAATGCGCGGCATCCCCCTTCTCCTTGCCCAATAAGGTAGAGGAGTGAACCCCCGCCTCCTGCGGGCCGCCGGCCCGACGATCCTTGTCGTGGCCGCGCTCGCGGCGATCGTCTGGGGGCTCTTTTTCGGCGGGGGTGCCGATCCGCTCGCGATCGCCGACCCCGGGCCCTTCGCCCGGTGGGGTCTTCCCATCGCGAAGCTCTTCGTCAACATCTCCGCCGCGGGTGTCGTCGGCGTCCTCGTGACGGCGCTGTTCACCCTCAAGGCAGGAGAGCGATCGTTCGACACGGCGCTCGATGCGGCATCCGTCTCTGCTGCCGTCTTCACGGTGTCGGCGGCGACGACGGGCTTCCTCACGTTCGTCGACGCGTTCAACCCCGCACTCGACGCGGGCCCCGAGTTCGGCGCGCAGCTCGGTCGATTCCTCGTCGAGACCGAGGTCGGGCGTGTGTGGCTCATCACGACCGTCGCCGCGGCGATCCTGACCGTGCTGACCTTCGCCGTCCGGAGCTGGACGCCGACGTTCCTCATCGCGCTGCTCGCCATCGCCTCGCTCGTGCCGATGGGCACGCAGGGTCACTCCGGCGAAGAGGCGTTCCACCACGAGGCGATGACCGCCCTCATCATCCACATCATCGCGGCGGCCGTCTGGCTCGGTGGACTGATCCTCGTCGTGCTGGTCCGTCCGCTCCTCGACCGCGGGTCCGTCGCCGCGATGCTCGAACGCTACTCGAGCATCGCGCTCGTCGCGTTCCTCGTCGTCGCCATCAGCGGCACCGTGCGGGCGGCACTCGGACTTCTGAACCTCTCGGCGCTCGCGTCGCCCTACGGTGTCATCCTCATCGTGAAGGTCGTCGCGCTCGTCCTGATCGGGGCCCTGGGGGCCATGTACCGGCGGCGCCTCATCGGTCGGATGCGGCAAGACGCGCAGTCACGCGTCTTCTGGGGCCTCATCGCCTTCGAGCTCGCCCTGATGGGAATCGCGAGCGGCGCCGCCGCGGCACTCGCCCGCACGCCCCCGCCCGTCGCGAGGACGCTTCCGCCCGTCCCCACTCCCGCCGAAGTGCTCACGGGCGCACCCTTGCCACCCGAACTGACGCTCGAACGGTGGTTCACGTCGTGGAACGTCGACCTCATCTGGGCGTTCGCCGTCGGATTCGGTCTGTTCTTCTACTGGGTCGGCTTCGCGCGCCTCCGCACGCGCGGAGACCGCTGGCCCGTGCTCCGCGGAATCTCCTGGACGGCAGGACTGCTCCTGCTGCTGTGGGTCACCGCCGGACCCGTCAACGTCTACCAGGACTACCTCTTCAGCATCCACATGATCGGCCACATGCTCCTGAGCATGGCGATCCCGGCGCTCCTCGTCGTCGGGGCGCCCGTCACGCTCGCCGCGCGCGCCATCCGCAAGCGGGACGACGGGACGCGCGGTGGTCGCGAGTGGATCCTCTGGGCCGTCCACTCACCCGTTGCGCGCGTGCTCACGAACCCGTTCATCGCAGCGGGGCTCTTCATCGGGTCGCTCTGGGTCTTCTACTACACCGACCTCTTCCGGTGGTCGCTCTACGATCACCTGGGCCACGAGTGGATGGTCGCGCACTTCCTGCTCACGGGATACCTCTTCGTGTTGACGCTCATCGGCATCGATCCCGTCGCGTGGCGGCTGCCCTACGCGGGCCGGCTCCTGCTTCTCATCGGCGTCATGGCGATGCACGCGTTCTTCGGCATCGCGATCATGATGCAGTCCGGGCTCATGGTCGCCGAGTGGTTCGGTTCGATGGGGCGCACGTGGGGCGCGACACCGCTCGAGGACCAGTACGTCGGCGGCGGCGTCGCGTGGTCGGTCGGCGAGATCCCGACGCTGATCCTCGCGATCGTCGTCGCGGTCCAGTGGAGTCGCTCCGACGAGCGGATCCAGAAGCGACGTGACCGCCACGCGGACCGCACCGGCGACGCCGAGCTCGAGGAGTACAACGCCCGGCTCGCGGAGATCGCCGAGCAGGACGCACGTCAGGTTCGCTGAGCAGGGCGGATGCCGCGGCATCCGTCATCTGCCGTCGGGACCGCCGACCGTGATCGTCGCCGTACCGTCCGGAAGGATCGCGATCTTGCCGGTCAGCACGAACGGCACGTCTTCGCTCACGGTACTGACGGACCCGTCGAAGAGGGACCGGATCTCGACATCGATCCGCGCCGTCGCTTCGGTCGCCGGGATGGCCCATCCCGAACCGTCCGGAACGACCGTCACGACGGGCTGGTCCACGATCGACCAGCGGGGCGTCGACGCGAGCCGATCCTGAACGAGGAACCCGAACGGGCAGGCCGTCGGCTGCAGAACCTCCTGCGTCGCACACTGCGCGAGGAACTCGTCGACGCGAGTCTGGACGACATCGACGAACTCGGGCGTCGGCTCGGCCTGCAGGTCGACGGGCACCGACGCGAAGGGGCTGTCGGACAGGACCGCGACGCCCGGGCTGGCCGAGATCGCCGTGTCGACCGAAACGGAGTAGAGGCCGGGGGAGAAGACGAGAAGAGCCAGCGGGGCGAGCGGATCGGCGTCGGCGCCGTCGGGAGACACCTGTCTCTTGTCGATCTCGAACCCGTTGACGGCGAACTTCATCGACCCGCGGACGACGAGATCCACGACGGCGAGCGGCGACGTCGCGAAGCGCCAGGTCGGGGCGAGACCGATCATGCCGTCCTGCGCGACCTCGAACGTCGTCTGGCCCTCGACGTTCCCCGCCCGATAAGTCACCGTGACGAGCGTGACGGCGTCTTGGACCACCTCGGTGACGGTGTCGATGTCGGTCAGCGAGGCGAGGGCTGCGCGGCGGAGCAAGGCATCCGACGCGTACGCGGGGAGTCCCGCGGCGTCCAGGTCGGCCGAGTCGACCGTCACCCCCGGAAGGGCGAGCGCTTCGGCGGCGCGGCCATCGCTGAGCATCGACAGGTAGCGCTCGACGAAGGCCGACGGAGAGTACACCTCGCGGTACAGCGTCGCCACCGTCGCGGCCACGGCAGCGATGAGCAGCACACCGACGATCGCGAGCATCGTCATGTCGAGGGCGAGCCCTGCGCGTCGCGGCGGGGGTGTCAGCGCTCGCGGCGCCGAAACGGGAGGAGCCGCCGAGGGCAGTGCGGACAGAGCCGTGCGGCCGTCCGCGCCCTGGTCCCCCGCCCCTTGGTCCACCGTCCCAGTCTACGAATCTCCCCCGTGCCGCTCAGAACCCGTCGACGCCGGGCGACATCGTGTCGCCCGAACTCCGCGCGGGTGGCCGGGCCGCGGCATCCGCTCGTTAGCATGAATCGGTGACCATGCCCTCTCTCTCCGCCGAGCAGGAGGCGCTGTACCGGCTCATCGAGGACACTAACGAGCATGTCTTCGTCACGGGCCGCGCGGGCACGGGAAAGTCGACGCTGCTCCAGCACCTGGCATGGCATACCTCCAAGCAGATCGCCGTGTGTGCGCCGACGGGCGTCGCGGCGCTCAACGTAGAGGGCCAGACCATCCACTCGCTCTTCCGGCTGCCGATCGGTCTCATCGGCACGACCGACGAGAAGCAGACGGATGCCACGCGAAAGATCCTCAACGCGATCGAGACGCTCGTCATCGACGAGATCTCGATGGTCAACGCCGACCTCATGGATGCGATCGACCGGTCCTTGCGCATCGCGCGCGGCCGTCGGTCGGAGCCGTTCGGGGGAGTCCAGATCGTCATGTTCGGAGACCCGTATCAGCTCGCGCCGGTTCCGCCGAAGGGCGACGAGCTGCGGTACGTCCAGGACCACTACCGGTCGTTCTGGTTCTTCGACGCCCACGTGTGGGCCGGGGCCGAGCCGGCCGCGGACGGGCTCATCGACCTGGGGCGTCACGGTGCCGACCTGCACATCCGCGAGCTCGTCGACATCCACCGGCAGTCCGATACCGACTTCAAGGCGATGCTCAACGCCGTCCGTCACGGGATCGTCACCGCAGATATCGCCCAGGCGCTCAACGACGCCGGTGCGCGGACGCCCCCCGACCCCTCGGACGACGATGAGACTCCGATCATCACGCTCGCGACGCGCAACGACATCGTCAACGGCATCAATCGTCGTCACCTCGAGGCGCTCAAGGGCCGGGAGCAGACGGCGATGGCGGAGGTGAGCGGCGACTTCGGGCGGGGGGATGCCGCGTACCCCGCCGACCCGGAGCTGAAGCTCAAGGTGGGCGCTCAGGTGATGTTCCTGCGCAACGACCGGGGCGGCTTCCCCGATCCACCGCGCTGGGTCAACGGCACGATCGGACGCGTGACGCGCATCGCGGGCGGCACCGTCCGTGTCGACGTGGATGGCGACGAGGTCGAGGTCGAGCCGGCGGTGTGGGAGAAGTACCGCTACGCGTACGATCCCGGCTCCCGTTCGCTCACGCGCGACATCGTGGCGGAGTTCACGCAGTTCCCCCTGCGGCTGGCGTGGGCGGTGACGATCCACAAGTCGCAGGGCAAGACGTACGACCGCGCCATCGTCGATCTCGGGTCGGGCGCCTTCGCTCCCGGGCAGACGTACGTCGCGCTGTCGCGCCTCACGTCCCTTGATGGCCTCTACCTGACGCGTCCGCTCCGCCCCAGCGACATCCGCGTCGACGGCGACGTCCGCCGCTTCATGGCCGCGGTCCGCAGCCGTGCCTCTACCCCCGAACTCCCCCCCTCCCGCTGACCCCGGCCCCCTCCGCCGCCCGGGCCCCGTCTGCCGAGAAGACCCGAACTGCTCGCCTCTGGGTCGAATTCCGGCGGTTTGGGTCTTCTCGCGGGAGGGACGAGCACCGGGGTGGGGCAGGCCCTCTCCGCCGAAAAGACCCGAACTGCTCGATTAGGCCTCGAAACCCAGCGGTTTGGGTCTTCTCGGCGAACGGACGTCTCCGCCGCGAGCGGGGGCCCGGCAGTCGCGGAAGGGCCCGGCAGTCGCGGAGCGGCCCGGCATCGCGGAGGGGCCCGATAGCCGCGGCACGGGCGCGGGCGCGGCAGCGGGCGGTGGGGGCGTCAGGCGACGGCGGAGGCCGACTTGGCGGCGGAGAGGTCCTCGAAGAGGTCGGTGTTGAACTGGTAGGCCAGGAGGACTTCCTCGATGATGCGGTCTTGCTCCGCGGCATCCCACGGGGCGGCATCGAGCTGCTCGCGGTACACGTCCTTGAACGCCTTCGGGTCGGCGATGTCGTCGAAGACGTAGAAGCCGATGCCGTTCGTCTCGAAGCCGAACCGGCGGGCCATCAGGCGCCCGATGAAGAGGCCGCCCGACAGGTCGCCGAGGTACCGCGTGTAGTGATGTGCGACGAACCCGCCAGCCCACGTCGCCCCGACCTCATTGATGCGGTCGACGTAGCGGCGGGTCGTCGGCAGCGGCGCGATGCGGTCGCGCCAGTCGGGTCCGACGAGGAACTCCAGGTCGGCCTCGAGCGCGGGCAGCCGCGTGAGCTTGTCGGTGATGAAGACGGATGCCACGGGGTCGCGGCGCATCAGCTCAGCCGTGCGCTCGAGAGCCTCGTAGATGTACCAGTGCTGGGCGACCAGCGCGATGTAGTCCTCGCGGGTTCCCTCGCCCTTGACGAGGTCGGCCATGAAGCCGGCGTGCTCGCTGCCCGCGTGGGCGTTCGAGGAGCGCTCGCGGAGGGCGGTCGAGAAGGGGATGAGATCGCTCATGGCTCACAGCATAGAGGACTTAGGGAACCCTAACCTACTCCGACTTCTCGCCGGCGGATGCCGCGACCTCACGCGTGCGGGCGTGGCTCGATCCCGAGCCGCGCGCACGCCTCGTCGTAGAGGGCGACGATCTCTCGACGCACCTCCGCCCGCTCGCTGATGGGGCCCCCGGGCCACGGCACGCGGAGCTCGCTCGCGACACCCTCGGCGCTCTCGACGGACCAGTCGCCGCCGTCGCCGTCGAAGCCCGTCATCGTCGAGCTCCGAGCCGCGGCATCCTGACCGAAGGCGCGTGCGATGAGGAGGTTGTCGTCGGTGTGGTCGTCGTTCATGTGACCGAGGACCGCGGAGCGGACGGCGTCGTCGAAGATATGCGTCATGATCGTCCAGCGTACGGTCGGCCGTGACACTGTCGTGATCTGTGTGTGTTTGAATCGTTCAGACCATCATCGGGGGGTGATCATGCGGCGAGGCACCGCACGGCGGCGGATCGCCGCGACGATCGCTGTCGCCCTCGCGTCTGCGTTGGCGCTCGCGGCGTGCACGGGTTCGCCGGATGGCGACATCGACCAGCGCACGCAGGTCGAGGGAGCGTTTCCCGAGGAGACGCAGACCCAGCTCGAGGCTGCCGTCACGCACGCGATGGGCGCGACGGGATCATCCGGCGCGATCGTCGGGGTGTGGGCACCCTGGAGCGGTTCGTGGGTCGCGGGTCTCGGCACGCAGACTCCCGGCGGTGCTGCTGTCACCGCCGACATGGCGTTCCGGGCCGCGCAGGTCACACGTCCGATGACCTGCGACCTGCTCTACCGGGCAGCCGCCGACGGGCTCGTCGAGCTCGACGATCCGGTCTCGCAGTGGGTTTCGGGAGTCGCCGATCTCGACGATGTGACGCTGCAGCAGTTGTGCGATGGTACGTCGGGAATCGGCACGTACGCGACCCAGCTGAGCCCGCTGTGGACGAGCAATCCTGCCCGGTCGTGGAACCCCCGCGAGCTCGCCAGCTACGGCCTCGGGCAACCGCGGGTCTCGGAGCCCGGCGTCGCCTACCGCCCCACCGACACCGGCTACGTGCTCCTCGGGCTCGCGCTCGAGCGCGCGATGGGCGACCGCGCGGCGGTCCTGATCCGCGAGTACATCGCCGAACCGCTCGGACTGACCGGCACCCGGCTGCCGTCCGGTAAGGCGGCGGCGCCGGAAGGTGCCGGCGGCACACTCACCGGTCAGAAGTCCGTTCCCGGAGAAGACGGGACGATGAACTGCGCCGCACCCCTCGACGTCACCACGATGTCGGCGAGCATCGGATACACCGACTCGGGGGTCGTGTCGACCGTGCACGACCTGGGCAGATACGCCCAGGCGCTCGCCGCGGGGATCACGACGCCGTCCGCCTTCGCCGACGATCGGTTCTCCGACCCGAAGCCGTTCTTCCAGGACGCCCCCTCATGGATGAACGCGGCCGGTGGCGCAGTGCTCTTCGGGTCCCTCGTCGGCAATTACGGCACGGTCCCCGGATACGCCACCGCGGCCTTCTCCGATACGGAATCCGGTCTGACGGTTGTCGTCGTGCTGAACAACTCCGCGAACGGGGCCTCCCCCGCGGGCAACCTCGCGTGGGAGATGGCGGCCATCGCCTCGAAGGCGCCCGCCGCGAGCGGACAGGTCGCCCCCGAGGCTGGTCTCCCCTGGACGCCGCAGCAGTTCCACGACTCGATCGCCGCCGAGGCGGTCTGCACGCCCCCGGCTGAGTGACGCGCCCCCGCGGTCGGGTCCTTCATCTGCCGCTGTCCACCCCCGTCCCACGCGCCCGCAGACCTGGCAGGCTGGAAGTACTCGACGGCAAGGAGGCCACATGAAGCAGCGCACACTCGCGGGGCGGCAGGTATCGGCGATCGGGCTCGGCGCCATGCCGCTGTCGATGAACAATGACAAAGAGACACCGTCGCACGAGGACGCCGTCGCCACCGTGCAGGCCGCGCTCGACGCGGGAGTCACCTTCATCGATACGGCGGACTGCTACGCACCCGCATGGAATCAGATGGGCCACAACGAGCGGATCGTCGCAGAAGCGCTCCGCACGTGGAGCGGGGACAGCTCCGGCATCCTCGTCGCCACGAAGGGTGGCATCACGCGCAGCGAGGGTGAGATCTGGGGACGCGACGGCTCTGCCGTCTACCTTCGCGCTGCCGTCGAAGCATCGATGGAGAACCTGGGTGTCGACGTCATCGAGCTGTACCAGTACCACCGGCCGGACCGGTGGATGATCTACGGCGAGGTCATGGCGACGCTCGCGGCCCTCCAGCAGGAGGGCCTCATCCGCTCCGTCGGCATCTCGAACGCGAGCGTCGAGGAGATCGAGATCGCCGAACAGGTTCTCGGCGCAGGCAATCTCGCGAGCGTGCAGAACGAGTTCTCCCCGCGGCATCCGGGCAGCATCGGGGAGCTGCAGTACTGCGCGGAGCGCGACATCGCGTTCCTGCCGTGGAGTCCGCTCGGCGGGACAGGCGGCGGCGCGCGGAGTGTCGGCGACCGCTTCTCGGACTTCCGCGAGGTCGGTGAAGACCACGGCGTGAGCCCGCAGCAGATCGTGCTGGCGTGGGAGCTGGCGCTCGATCCGCACGTCATCCCGATCCCCGGTGCGCGTCGCGCGGAGTCCATCCAGGATTCCGCGAAAGCCGTGGAGCTCGAGCTCAGCGCCGACGAGATCGCGCGCCTGTCGCGCTCGGTCGGGATCGGCGGCTGACCGACCCCGAGGTGCCCGACCCGGGCGGTATTCGTCGTGCCTGCGAGGCGGGAGTGGGCGCCTGTCGCGCTCCGCATTGGGTGAAGTAAGTTTCATGTATTCTTCGATGGGTGAACTTGACTTCATGCATTGAGGAGAGCGAATGGATGCTTCGTCGGCGATGACCAACCTGCTGAGCGCGCCGGTGCTCGCCTTCGTGTTGGGCGTTCTGGCCGTCGCCGTGCGATCGGACCTCAAGGTGCCCGACGCGATGACGCAGGCGCTGTCGATCTACCTGCTTCTCGCGATCGGCCTGAAGGGCGGAGTGGCGCTTGCGGGCACCGATCCCGCCGCGCTCGCGGTGCCTCTCGGTCTCGCCATCGCGTTCGGACTCGGAACTCCCGTCCTCGCTTACCTCGCCCTGCGCGTGCTGACGCCGCTGGGGCCCGTGGATCGCGGATCGGTGGCCGCCCACTACGGGTCGACGTCGTTGGTGACCTTCACCGCCGCGATCGTCGCTCTCGAATCAGCTCAGATCGCCGTGCCGGGATACGCCGCGACCATACTGACGGTGCTCGAGGTTCCCGGCATCCTGATCGGCCTGCTGCTGGCCCGTCGTCACACCGCTCGCCATGCGAAGTGGGGAGCCACCGTGCACGAGATCCTCACGGGCAAGTCGATCCTCCTCCTCGTCGGCGGCCTCGTGATGGGCGCGCTGATCGGCGAGGCGGGGTACGCCGGCGTCGAACCGTTCTTCGGTGACGCCTTCCGGGGTGCCCTCGTGCTGTTCCTCCTCGCGCTCGGCATCGATGCCGCCCGGCAGTTCGGAGCTCTCCGCACCGGTGCGGTCGGTCTCGTCACGTTCGCGATCCTCTTTCCGCTCGTCGTCGGATCCGCAGCGGTCGTCACGGGCACGTTCGCGGGACTCGACACGGGAGGAGCTGCCGTCCTCGGAGTCCTCTGCGCGAGCGCGTCCTATATCGCAGCCCCCGCGGCGGTTCGCATGTCACTTCCTGAGGCGAACCTCGCGTACCCGCTCGCGGCGAGCCTCGGCGTCACCTTCCCCGTCAACCTGACCGTCGGCATACCGTTCTTCATCTGGCTCGCGCTCGTCCTCTGAGGGCTGGGAAGATGGGCGAGTGGCCCAGTGGACGTTCCTGACCCATCACGCGCACGTGCTCCTCGCCGTCGCGGCGAACAACGACGCCACCGTGCGGCACATCGCCGAGAAGGTCGAGATCTCGACCCGCTCGGCCGTCACGATCCTCAACGATCTGGAGGATGCCGGTTACCTCGAGCGCGAGAAGCGCGGACGGCGCAATCACTACGTCGTGCACCCGGAGAAGCCGCTCCGACACCCCTCGAACGCGGCGCACACGGTGGATGACCTGATCCGCGCTCTGCTGGACATCCACTAGATCTTCACGGGGCGGACGTCGACTTGACGTGAAGCATGCTTCACATGTTTAATGTCTTTCGAAGGGGAGTAATCCTCGCTCCGCATCGTCAGGACGGTCCCGCTGGGGGACCCGGTGCGCGGGGCACTCGAGTCGTTGAGACCGGGAGCCGATGAGACCTTCACGAATCTTCGTGGAGGTCTTTGTCATGAACGTTCCGTTGTGGGCGTGGTTCGCTGTCCTCGGGGTCATCCTCCTGATGCTCGCCGTCGACCTCATCGCGCATCGTAAAGCGCATGTCATCGGTGTCCGTGAGGCCGCTGTCTGGTCGATCGTGTGGGTCGCGTTCGGCGTCGGCTTCGGCATCCTGGTCTGGTCGCTCTGGGGTGCGGAGTTCGGACAGCAGTACTTCGCCGGCTACCTGATCGAGAAGTCGCTCGCCGTCGACAACGTCTTCGTGTGGGCGATCATCTTCGCGGCGTTCGCCGTACCCCGCGAGTACCAGCACCGCGTGCTGTTCCTCGGCGTCCTCGGGGCGCTCGTGTTCCGGGGCATCTTCATCGCCGCCGGTGCGACGCTGATCGAGAACTTCTCGTGGATCCTGTACGTCTTCGCGGCGTTCCTCATCTACACGGGCTGGCGGATGTTCCGCTCCCGCAACGACCACGTCCACCCGGAGAAGTCGCGGATCCTCAAGGCGTTCCGCCGCTTCGTCCCGATGACCGACGCGTATCACGGACAGAAGTTCCTCATCCGGGAGGCCGGAATCGTCGTCGCCACGCCGCTGCTCGCCGTGCTCGTGCTCGTCGAGATCACGGACATCATCTTCGCCGTCGACTCGATCCCCGCGATCTTCGCCGTGACGAGCGAGCCGTTCCTCGTGTTCACCGCCAACGCCTTCGCGATCCTGGGACTCCGAGCGATGTACTTCCTCCTCGCCGACCTCATCCACCGCTTCGTCTACCTGAAGGTCGGTCTCGCATTCGTCCTGATCTGGGTGGGCGTCAAGATGCTTCTCCTCGACGTCTTCTACATCCCGACGACGCTCAGCTTGGCCGTCGTCGCGACGATCATCGGGGTCTCCGTCGCCGCGAGCCTCGTCGCCACCCGCGGTCAAGGGCGCCGCGAGGTGCAGACGGAAGCAGCCGGGGCGTTCCGGATCGCCACGGACGAAGAGATCGCCGCGGCCGAGCCCGTCTTTCGTCGCGCAGTCAGCCGTGGAGCTTCGCGAAGCCGATCGCGAGGTCGTTCATGAGAGCCAGGCCGAACGCGGGGAACTTGCGCCCCGATCGCAGATCGTGGGGGTCGTCCGTCACGCGGACGCCCCAGCGCCCCTCGAAGCCCGGGCGGACGTCGTTGCTCGGCCACCACAGTTGCGTGGAGTAGTCGATGAGCCGCGCGGAGGGGGGTCCGAGCCAGCGTCGGATCTCGGTCGCCGACTCGCGAGGAATTTGCGTCAGCGGGTCCGCGAGCCCCTCCGGTGCGAGGACGGTCCCGTAGCCCGCTTCCCGATCCGGTGCGTGCTCCTCTTCGGCGGCGGCGATCTCCTCGGGAGTCGGGCGATCGTCGTCGTCGCTTCCGGCGAGTGCTTCCGCGATACCGGCGGCGAGCCCGGCTGCGGCACCGAGAGCCGCCCCGATCCCCAGGAATCCGGCGCCGATGCTCGCGCCTGCGACCGCTTTCGCGATCGTGATACCCGCTCCTTCCGCGAAGTCTCCGAGGTCGTCGATGAAATCCTCGACGTCCTCCTTGACGTCCTGCAACGACTCGAGGAGTCCGCATCCGAGCTCCTCGACGGGAACGCCGAGGAGCTCGAAGTTGGCGGGCGGCTGCGACCCCGGCTGCGGATGGTTGTTGTGGTACCCCTTCGCCACGAACGCGCGAGGGTGCAGGCCGAGGCGAGAAGCATCCTTCCATTCGCGGATGAACATCCCGGTCGTCGCGAGGTCGGGAGTGAGGTACTTGCTCACTCCTCGAAGGCGCGCGCTGTATCCGACGTGGCTCGGATCCGGGAAGGGGTTCCCCGGCGCCTCCCAGGGGAGCGTCAACGGCCGGGGCACGACGACCGCGATCGCGTGCCAGTCACCCTCTGTGCTGGAGACATGACCGCCGTCCAGGAAGAACTCGCATCGCCGCAGAGTGCCCTCGTGCGCGGGGTAGAAGAAGTAGTACCAGACCACCCAGATCTCGCCCAGCAGCCTGCGCAAAGTGTCGACCGCGTCTCCTCCCGAGGCGCCGAAGGACAGTAGGAGGCGCTCGATGTCCGACGGTTCGCTCACGTCGGCGTGATACCAATCGGTCATCGTGCGCTCGAAGGACATCGGAAGTTCTTTCCACCGGGCTGCCGCACCGTCGATGTCGGCGAGACGGTTGTCGGAGTCCTTCGTGACCTCGGTCGCGTGCATCCAGGAGCCGTGCTCGAGGAAGTTCTCGGTACCTTCCGTGCCGATGAGGTAAGTCAGGATCTGGTCCCCCTGTTTGTGCCCCAGGTACCAATCCGGCACGCCGTCGCCGTCGACGTCGGACGCGCCCTCCACGTCAGCGCCCGGGTCGAGGCTGATGCCCCGCTGGGGGATGTTCGCGACCCTGGGAAAGGTCTCGCCGTGCACGGCCGGCTTGCCCCAGTGCGCCTTGTCGTCGTCGGTCGGCGAGACTCTCCACAGCGCGCTGCCCTCGAGGAAGAGCTGCGGCTTGATCGGAACGTAGGTCTCGTCGGGGTGGAAGATCAGCACCGGGGCGTACGCCTCGATCAACTGGAGCTTCTGCTCGGTCGTGAGAGCCATGATCACGCCTCCACCATCTTCGAGAACGTGCGGATGTACTCCACGAAATCCGGGTCGCACGTCCCGATGTCGATCGCATCGACGTGAGAGGTATCCCACTCGATAGCCGCCAGGCAGTCGGACATCGCGCTGATCGCGCGGTCGTAGGCTGCTCGTTCGTCGGGGCTCAGTTCACCCAGGAGATGCTCGAGCAGCTCGCCCATTTCGGCGCCGCCGATGTTCCCCGCTGCCCACAGCTCGCGATACCGCTCCGCGAAGCCGCGTACGAGCTCACGTCCGTCGGGCCGACGGCGGATCATCGCGATGACCCGCTGCTGGTTCTCGATGACGCACCGGTAGAGCGCCGCGAGACGCTTGCGATCGGCCCCGGCGACGTTGATGGCCTTTCCCACGTCGGCCCAGCACGGTGCGAGCGGACGCGTGGCGAACTGTTTGCCGACGCTCGAGGGATCCCACCTCCACAGGCGAACCGCCCCGACGCTGCCCCGGAGCGTGAATCGATCGGCATCCGGCCAATTGCCGATGTGGACGCCGCGCCATCCCACCGTCTGGAGCGGCGCCGGCGCCGAGTCGGTCGTCGCCACCGGCTGACCGTCGATCAGAAGCACCAGGTTCGTGTAGCCGTCGTGGATGTACGTCAGCGTGCACCACCGGCCGAAGGGGACGGTGCGCGCGACTCCATCGGGGCTGTTCGCGACGCTGTCGATCCCGCGCCAGGCGCCTCCCGCGCTCTCCGGTGCGCGAGCTGTGCCGACGAGCGCGCCTGACGGGCTGACGTAGAACGCGAACGAGAGGTAACCCTCGACGAGGTTCTGGCGCGCGCCCGTCGATTCGAGGAAGACGGTCGCCTCGATCTTCAGCGCGGTGAGCCTGCGGAAGGGCTCGCGCGTGATGGTCCGGATCCTGCTTCCCGGCTGCCCGAAGACGGCCGCTCCGCGCTCCGGCGCCTGAGCGTCGGGCGCGAAGGAGAGACCCGTCGAAACGCCGTGGACGTTACGGCCGCTCACGTCGATGGCTGCAGCCTGGGCCCCGAAGTCGTAGTGAAGAACTGTCGTGAACACGTGAGCCTCACCCCTGAAGAAGCTCCCCCGACAGCAGGTATACCACTGGACGGGCGCGATGACGAGGGCGATGGAGGGGATGACGGGAATCGAACCCGCGCTATCAGCTTGGGAAGCTGAAGTTCTGCCATTGAACTACATCCCCGCGGTGACGCCAGCATAACAAAGGCCGGTGTCGGCGGCATCCGATCGCCCTAGTCTGGACTCGTGCTGCTCTCGGATCGCGACATCAAACTCGAACTCGACGCCGGACGGATCGGCCTCGAACCCTACGACCCGGCGATGGTGCAACCGTCGAGCATCGACGTGCGCCTCGACAGGTACTTCCGGCTGTTCGACAACCACAAGTACCCGTTCATCGACCCCGCCGAGGATCAGCCCGAGCTGACGCACCTCATCGAGGTCGAACCCGCCGAGCCGTTCATCCTGCACCCCGGGGAGTTCGTTCTTGGGTCGACCTACGAGCAGGTCACGCTGCCCGACGATGTCGCCGCGCGCCTCGAAGGGAAGTCCTCGCTCGGACGTCTCGGCCTCCTCACCCATTCGACGGCCGGCTTCATCGATCCGGGCTTCTCAGGCCACGTGACGCTCGAGCTCTCGAACGTGGCTACCCTTCCGATCAAGCTGTGGCCGGGGATGAAGATCGGCCAGCTGTGCTTCTTCCGCCTCACCTCGCCCACCGAGAACCCCTACGGAACCGGCCCCTACAGCAACCGCTATCAGGGGCAGCGGGGCCCGACGGCATCCCGCTCGTTCATGAACTTCCATCGCACGGATGTCGCTGCGACGGACTCCGGCTCGCTCGGGGGCTGATCCGTCGCCACCCGGGACGCCGTCGTGGGCGTCGCTAGGGTGAAAGGCATGGCTACGACGGCGAGCGCGGATTCCGCGACACCCACAAGCCCGCAACCGAAGAGCACGATCAAGAGGTGGGTCTTCTGGCCCGCAGCGGTGATCGTCGTGGCGTTCAGCGCGTTCGCGCTCCTCGCGCCCAGCGCCGCCGAGGCCGCGTTCGATGCGATCCAGACCTCGATCGTCAACGCGTTCAACTGGTACTACGTGCTCATCGCGGCCTTCTTCGTCGTCTTCGCGCTCGCGATCGGATTCAGCCGCTTCGGCGACATCCGCCTCGGTGCCGACGACGACAAGCCCGAGTTCTCGCTCGGCGCGTGGTTCTCGCTGCTGTTCGCCGCGGGCATGGGTATCGGACTCGTCTTCTATGGGGTCAGTGAACCCCTCAGCCACTTCGTCACCCCGCGCCCCGGACTGACAGGTACGCCCGAGCAGCTCGCGCAGGCGGCCCTCAGCCAGACCTACCTGCACTGGGGCGTTCAGGCCTGGTCGATCTACGTCGTCGTCGGCCTCGGCCTCGCCTACGCGATCCATCGGCGGAAACGCCCGATCTCGATCCGCTGGGCCTTGGAACCTCTCCTCGGCAAGCGCGTCCGCGGCGGGTGGGGGAATGCGATCGACGTCGTTGCGCTCGTCGGCACACTGTTCGGCGTCGCGACATCGCTCGGCCTCGGTGTCCTTCAGATCAGCGCGGGCCTCGACTCGGCCGGCATCCTCGAACCCTCCGAGCCGGTGCAGATCGGCATCATCTCGGTCATCACCGTCTTCGTGCTGATGTCGGTGCTGTCGGGGGTCACGAAGGGCATGAAGTGGCTCTCCTCGATCAACCTGGTCCTGGCAGGGCTCCTCGTGCTCTACCTCCTGATCTTCGGCCAGACCGAGTTCCTCCTGCGCGAGTGGGTGCAATCGATCGGCAACTACATCCAGGGATTCATCGGGCTCTCGTTCAACGTGAGCGCCTTCCAGGGAGCCGCGGGCGAAGAGTGGCAGGCCGCATGGACGTCGTTCTACTGGGGGTGGTGGATCTCGTGGGCACCCTTCGTCGGGATCTTCATCGCCCGCATCTCGCGCGGACGCACCGTCCGCCAGTTCGTGATGGGCGTCATCATCGTTCCGACCCTCATCACGATCCTGTGGTTCGCCGTCCTGGGCGGTTCGGCGCTCTACCTCGAGCTGACCCAGCCGGGGTCGATGACGACGCCCGAGGGCACTGTCGACCTCAACACGTCGCTGTTCCAGCTGCTCGAGTACATCCCGGGGACACCCGTGCTCACGATCGGCGTCATCCTCCTCATCACGATCTTCTTCATCACGTCGTCGGACTCGGGTGCGCTCGTGATGGGCATGATCGCGACGGGCGGGCAGATCAATCCGCGCAAGTGGGTACGTGTGTTCTTCACGCTCGCGACGGCCGTGCTCGCCGTGGCGCTCCTGCTGACGGGAGGGCTGCAGGCTCTCCAGACCGCGGCGATCATCATCGCCCTGCCCTTCAGCGTCATCATGCTGCTCATGTGCTGGTCGACGGTCGTCGCGTTCAGTCGCGAGCGGCGGGCGTACGATCGTGCGGCGCGCGCCCAGCTGGTCGATCAGATCGGCGAGTACTACGGACTCGAAGTGGAGGCGCCTGCCGAGGAGGGCGTGATCCACGAACCGTCGTGGCTGCGCCGCCTCGGCCGGAGCATCGGCCTGCGGAACGACCCCCCGACAGCAGCTGTGCCGGTGGTCGGCGACCAGCCGTCGCGTCGGGCCACACGGGCCGCACTGGATGCCGCGAACGCCGAGCCCGGTGGTGTGCCGACCGGCGACGTCGCGGATGTTCCGGACCGGTCGACCGACGACGATGGGCGCGACCCGCTGCGCTGAGTCGCGAGCACGACGCAGAGGAGGGACGCCGCTGTCACGCGACGCCCCTCCTCGGGATGTGTGGATGCCGCGGCTACGCGCTGCGTCCGTGGGCGAGCCCTGCTTCGAACCCGCGCTCGTAGGCGTGCTCGGTCGCGTGCTCGGGCCGGCCGTGCGCATGCTCGCTGCGGCAGCGGCGACCGTGCGGGCCGGGGCGGAACCGCCGACCGTCCGAAACGTCGAAATCGTCGTGCCCGAACGGTGCGTGCCCACGCCGGTGGCGGGGTCCGAACGGGCCGGGTCCGAACGGGCCTGGTCCGAACGGGCCGGGTCCGTCGTGCTCGAAACGGGGCGCGCCGCGGTGACCGAAGCGGCGGCCGAAGCCGCGTCCGCCTCGCCATGCGTGGGCGTCGGGGTCGTCGCCGCCGAGTTCGCGGGCGATCGCCTCGAGTGAGGCCATCGTCGTGGCGAAGTCCTCGGGAGACACGGCTCCCGCGACGCGCTGGCGGATGCCGTCGAGGATCGCGCCGAGGCGCTCCTTCGCCTGGCGGCCTTCATCGGTGAGGGTCCAGGTGCCGTCCGACTGCTCGGAGGCCCACCCTCGTTCCTCGAGGCGGCGCAGTCTCTTGCCGCGACGAGCGAGCTTCGCCGCGAAGGGAGGGACGTCGGCCTCGCCGGCCATGACGCTCAGCAGCATCCAGTCGCGGCGGTCGATGCCCTCGGCGGCGAAGGCCTCAGCGAACTCGGCGGAGATGAGTCCGTCGACGACGCGAAGCCAGGAGCCGAGTGGCCGCTGGGGCGGTGTGTGTGGTGCGTTCTCGGTGGTCATGTGAAGTCCTTTCGTGGGATCCGGGGGGATCCGAGTATTTACATGTCGCCTGACATGCACATGCAGTGTGACATGCAATCGGGAAGCATGTCAAGTGGCATGTATCCTGACGAAGTGACCGAAAAGGATGCCGCGCTTCCGTCCGAGCGCATCGCCGCCGCCCTCGCGCAGCTGCGCGGCCCGCGCCCATCGCCGGGTGCCGGCTCGCCACCCTGGGCGCATCCGGGCAGTCCCGGGCGCGGAGGGCCCTGGGGTGCCGGCGGTCATGGCGAGCACGGTGGCCCGCACGGCGGACGCGGTCCCTTCGGCGGCAAGTGGGGCGAGCACGGTCCGATGGCGCGATTCGCGGCGCGCTTTCGTCTGCTCGAGGCTCTCGCCGCGGCATCCGCCCCACTCTCGGTCTCGGAGCTCGCGGAGCGGATCGGCGTCGATCAGCCGCGCGCGAGCCGTCTCGTCCAGGCCGCCGTGGCCGAGGGGCATGTGCGTCGTGAGGCGAATGCCGCGGACGCGCGGCGCACCGACATCGTGCTGACGGATGCCGGCAGGGCCGTCGTCTCGCAGGCCCGCGGCGCCCGCGTCGAGGCGGTGGGAGCGGCGCTCGCCGACTTCACGCCGGTAGAGGCCGACGAACTGGCACGCCTCCTCGCCAAGCTCGCGGCCTCCTGGCCCCGCCCCCGCTGACGCCGGACCCCCTCACGCCGAGAAGACCCGAACCGCTCGAAATCGGGCCTCGCGCGAGCGTTTGGCGTCTTCTCGGCGCCGAAGGCCGCTGCGACGTCGGACCCCACCCCAGGGCGAGAAGACCCGAACTGCTGCAATTCGGGCGCGTTCGCAGCAGTATGGGTCTTCTCGGTAGCCGGCGACGACCCGGCTCGGACCGACAGGGCGCGGGGCGGCACGGCGCGGGCTGGCACGGCGCGGGCTGGCACGCGGAGTCGGGCACCGGCCGGGCGAGAAGACCTGAACTGCTGCAATTTCGGCGTGTTCGCAGCAGTCTGGGTCTTCTCGGCACACGGGCGGGCGGCACGCGGGTGGGCGGCACCGGGGCGGCGACCCAGCGCGGGCGGGTTCCTAGGCGGCGATACGCGGGGGGGCCTTCACGGGGATGAGGAGCGCGAGGCCGAGGGCGAGAACGAGGACGATCCCGAGGATGCCGTATGCGGTCGTCGCCGTGAGGGTGATCAGCACCGCCCACAGGAGCGAGGCCATCCAACTCGCGGCGCGCCCCGTCGTGGCGTACAGGCCGAAGATCTCACCCTCGCGACCGGCGGGGGTCACTCGCGCGAGGAAGGATCGCGACGACGCCTGCGCAGGACCGACGAAGGCGCACAGCAGAAGCCCACCGACCCAGAAGACGACGGTGCCGGCATCGACGAGAAGGAAGACGCCGACGCCCGCGACGATCATGGCGCCGAGTGAGAACATGATGATCGTCTTCGGACCGAGGCGATCGTCAAGGCGACCCGCGAGGAGCGTGGAGATCCCCGCGATGAGGTTCGCGGCGATGCCGAAGATGACGAGCTCGATGAAGCTGAACCCGAACACCTGGCCGGCGATAATGGCGCCGAAGGTGAAGACGCCGCTGAGTCCGTCACGGAAGACGGCGCTCGCGAGGAGGAACCAGAACGTCGGGCGCGACCCCGGGTTGCGGTAGAGCCCCACGACGTCCCGGACGAGGAGACCGTACGCGCGGAAGATCCCGGCGCGCCGCTCCGGTCGACCGAGAGACGGCTCGGGGACCCGGAAGAAGATCGGTAGGGCGAAGACGATCGCCCAGAGCGCGCACCCGACGGCGATGATGCGGAACGGCAGTCCGCCCTCTTCGCTCAGACCGAACCAGTCCGACATGTAGAACACGACGACGAGGACGAGGGCGACGATGCCGCCGAGGTAGCCGAAGCCCCACCCGAGACCTGACACGCGGCCGATCGTCTTCGGCGTCGCGATCCCGATGAGCATCGCGTTGTAGTTGACTCCGGCGATCTCGCTGAAGACGGTCCCCGCTGAGATGAGAGCCACGCCGAGCCAGAAGAGCGTGGGAGTCGGCTCGACGAACCAGAGTCCGAACATGCACAGGATGAGGGCTCCCGTGCCGATCCCGAGCCACAGCTTCTGTCGGCCGGCCGCGTCGGCCTGCTGACCGAGGACCGGCGCGATGAGCAGGATGAGCACGCCCGCGATCGTCGTGCCCCAGCCGAGTCCCGATGCGAGTCCTGCCTCGGCGGCGAGCCGCGTGGGGTCGTTCTCAGCGAGCGAGGCGACGTCGGCGGGAAGGAACGCCTCCGTCGTGAGGTAGAGCGCCGTGAAGATGAACGTGAGGATCACGGTGTTGAACGGCTGTGTCGCCCAGTCCCAGAGCGCCCACGAGAAGATCGTCGAGCGCGGTGCCGGGGTGTTGTCACGCAGATCGAGTCCCATGACCGGGACGGCACCGCTGTCGGCGGTGGCCGGGGGCGGCGTCACGGACGGGTGTTCGGGATGCGACATGTTCGTCACGGTACGACCCTTCGATGAACATCGGGTTTCTGCGCCCCTGGGCCCCAGCCCGGGCGGCCGCGCCGTTGCGGCTCCGTTCACGGTACTCCGACGTCGCGGATCGTGCGCGGAATGGAAAGTTGAGCCAATTCATATCAAGTTTGAATTGACAGGATCCGGGATGCCGCGTTAGCCTTGAGTCATCACGGCTCAAGTGCGAGCCGCCACGACTTTCGCAACGAACCCGTTGCGCTGACACCTCGGGCCGCGGCATCCGTCACGGCCCAGACAGAAGGAGAGAAACACATGGCACGTGCTGTGGGAATCGACCTCGGGACGACGAACTCCGTCGTGAGCGTCCTCGAGGGTGGCGAGCCGAAGGTCATCGCCAACGCCGAGGGCTTCCGCACGACCCCGTCGGTCGTCGCGTTCACGAAGGACGGCGAGGTGCTGGTCGGCGAGACCGCGAAGCGCCAGGCCGTCACCAACGTCGACCGCACGGTCGCGTCCGTCAAGCGCCACATGGGCACCGACTGGACCTTCGAGGTCGACGGCAAGAAGTGGACGCCGCAGGAGATCTCCGCGCGCATCCTCCAGAAGCTCAAGCGTGACGCCGAGGAGTACCTGGGCGACACCGTGACCGACGCCGTCATCACCGTCCCGGCGTACTTCAACGACGCCGAGCGTCAGGCCACGAAGGAGGCCGGAGAGATCGCAGGCCTCAACGTCCTGCGCATCATCAACGAGCCGACGGCCGCAGCCCTCGCGTACGGCCTCGACAAGGGCAAGGAAGACGAGCTCATCCTCGTGTTCGACCTCGGTGGCGGAACGTTCGATGTCTCCCTGCTCGAAGTGGGCAAGGACGACGACTTCTCGACCATCCAGGTGCGCTCGACCGCCGGTGACAACCGCCTCGGTGGAGACGACTGGGACCAGCGCCTCGTCGACTACTTCATCAAGCAGTTCAAGGACACGACGGGTGTCGACGTGTCGGGTGACAAGATCGCGCTGCAGCGCCTCAAGGAGGCCGCGGAGCAGGCGAAGAAGGAACTGTCCTCGTCGACTTCGACGAGCGTCAACCTCCCTTACCTGTCGCTGACGGACAGCGGCCCCGTGTCGCTGAGCGAGACGGTCACGCGCGCGAAGTTCGAGGACCTGACGAAGGACCTCCTCGACCGCACCAAGAAGCCCTTCGAGGACGTCATCCGAGAAGCGGGCATCAAGGTCGCCGACATCGACCACATCGTGCTCGTCGGTGGTTCCACTCGTATGCCGGCGGTCGCGGAGCTCGTCAAGCGCGAGACCGGCAAGGACGCCAACAAGGGCGTCAACCCCGATGAGGTCGTGGCCGTGGGCGCAGCCCTGCAGGCCGGCGTCCTCAAGGGCGAGCGCAAGGACGTCCTCCTCATCGACGTCACCCCCCTGAGCCTCGGCATCGAGACCAAGGGCGGCATCATGACGAAGCTCATCGAGCGCAACACCGCCATCCCCACGAAGCGCAGCGAGACCTTCACGACCGCCGACGACAACCAGCCGTCGGTCGCGATCCAGGTCTTCCAGGGCGAGCGCGAGTTCACGCGCGACAACAAGCCGCTGGGCACCTTCGAGCTCACGGGCATCGCACCCGCGCCCCGCGGCATCCCGCAGGTCGAGGTCACCTTCGACATCGACGCGAACGGCATCGTCCACGTCTCCGCGAAGGACAAGGGCACCGGCAAGGAGCAGTCGATGACCATCACGGGCGGCTCGTCGCTCGCGAAGGACGACATCGAGCGGATGGTGCGCGAGGCCGAGGAGCACGCCGCCGAAGACAAGAAGCGTCGCGAGGCCGCCGAAGTGCGCAACCAGGCCGAGACGCTCGCGTACTCGATCGAGAAGCTCATCAAGGACAACGACGACAAGCTCCCCGAAGAGGTCAAGGCCTCCGTTCAGGGTGATGTCGACGCTCTCAAGACGGCGCTCGCCGGCGACGACGACGACGCGGTCAAGACCGCGTACGACAAGCTGAGCCAGAGCCAGCAGCAGCTGGGCGAGGCGATCTACGCGTCGCAGCAGTCGGCAGGCGAGCAGGGCGACCCGACGGTGGCCGACCCGGGCAACGGCGACGTGCCGAACCCCGAGGAGGACGTCATCGATGCCGAGGTCGTCGACGACGAGGAAGAGAAGAAGTAGGACATGACCGAGAAGGACTTCGGAAACGACGAGGTCCGTCCGGACGACGAGGGGTCGGAGGCGCACGTCTCCGACCCCGCGTCGCACCAGGACGACCTGACGGTCGACGACATCCTCGGCGCGGACCAGACCGACGACGCTCTCACGGGCGACGACGCGGTCGACCTTCCGCCCGAGGCGGCGGGTTACCTCGCCGACCTGAAGCGGCTCACCGCCGAATACGCGAACTACCGTCGCCGCACGGAAGAGCAGCGCGAGATCGAGATCGCCCGCGCGAAGGGCGAAGCGGCACGCAGCCTCCTGCCGGTGCTCGACGACCTCGACCGGGCCGAGAAGCACGGCGACCTCGAAGAGGGCACGCCGTTCGCAGCGATCGCAGGCAAGGTCCGCGCATCCGCCGCGAAGCTCGGAGTGACCGCGTACGGTACCGCGGGAGACGCCTTCGACCCCCAGCAGCACGAGGCCATCTTCCAGGTGCCGACCCCCGGCCAGACCGAGACGGTCGTGCTCGAAGTCGTCGAGGTGGGCTACCGCCTGGGCGATGTCGAACTGCGGCCGGCCAAGGTCGTCGTCGCCGTTCCGGCCGAGTAGGGCAGGAGGAGGCATCCATGGCAAGTCAGGACTGGTTCGACAAGGACTTCTACAAGGTCCTCGGAGTTTCCAAAGACGTCTCGGACGCCGACCTCAAGAAGACGTACCGCAAGCTCGCGCGGCAGTACCACCCCGATTCCAACCAGGGTGATGCCACCGCGGAGGCCAAGTTCAAGGAGATCAGCGAGGCGTACGCCGTGCTGAGCGACACCGAGCAGCGGGCGGAGTACGACCAGATCAGAGCGATGGGCTCGGGCGCGCGCTTCACGGCGGGCGGCCAGAGCGCCGGCGGTTTCGAGGACGTCTTCTCGCAGTTCAGCCAGGGTCGCGGGGGCGGACGGTACGCGTCGGCCGAGGACTTCGACGACATCTTCTCGATGTTCGGGCAGAGCGGCGGCGGTGGATTCGGCTCCGGGCGGTTCGGGCAGACGACGGGCGGATTCCGCGGGTACGGCGGACCGACGCGCGGTGCGGATGTGACCGCACGCACGACCATCGATTTCCTCACGGCGACCAAGGGCGAGACGATCACGCTTCAGGGCGAGGACGGTCGGCCCTTCAAGGTCAAGATCCCCGCAGGGGTGTCCGATGGGCAGAAGATCCGCCTGCGCGGACGCGGGCGCCCGTCGCCCGACGGCGGCGAGCAGGGCGACATCGTCGTGCAGATCACGGTGCGGCCGCATCCCGTCTTCGAGCGCGAGGGCCTCAACCTACGCGTCAAAGTTCCCGTCACGTTCACAGAGGCGGCGCTCGGCGCGACGATCGAGGTTCCGACCCTCGGCGGCGAGCCCGTCAAGCTCCGCGTCGCACCCGGAACGCCGTCGGGCCGTGTGCTCCGTGTGAAGGGCCGCGGCGTCGAGACGAAGAAGGGCACGGGCGACCTTCTCGCCGAAGTCCAGGTCGCGGTGCCGGCGCACCTCGACGACGCGGCGCGAGAAGCGCTCGAGAAGTTCCAGTCGCTCGAACCGAAGGAGAACCCGCGCGCGGAGCTCATGGCCAAGGCGCGCGGCTGACGAGGAGGTGAGAACGATGACGACCGACGATCTGGACGAGGACGCCCCGATCTTCGCGATCGCCGTCGCCGCTGAACTGACCGGCATGCACCCGCAGACGCTCCGTCAGTACGACCGGATGGGTCTCGTCGTTCCCGCTCGGACGCAGGGCGGGTCGCGGCGATACTCGCTCCGGCACGTCCAGCAGTTACGCGAGGTGGCACGCATGTCGGCGGAGGGAATCGGACTCCCCGCCATCGTGCGCATCCTCGAACTCGAGGCGCGCGTACGCGATCTCCACCTGCGCGTCCGCGACCTCGAGGACCGTGTCCGTGCCGAACTCGAGCGTCGTCCCGGGGCCCGCGTCTTCGCCGCCGGGTCGACAGGCGCCGTCGTCACGCTGCGCCACGGCGCGCGCGCCCGCCGCGCGACCGACATCGTCGTGTGGCGGCCGCGGCATCCTGTCGCACAGGACGATGTCGCACAGGACGATGTCGACGAGGACTGATCAGGCGGATGCCGAGACGAAAGCCTCGTAGTCCTGGCGGGAGAGCGCGGCGTAGGCGTTCGCCCATTCCAGCAGCGCTTCGCCGATGACACGACCGTTGCCGATGTAGCCCGCCACGACCGCAGCGTTGGGGGACTGCGCATGGGCGCGCGCCAGGACGGCGGCGCACGACTCGGCGTAGACGCGGAACGGGCGATCCTCGAGCTGCTCGAGGTCGATGCCACCCTTCATGTCGTGGAACTGACGCACGTAGAAGTCACCCGCATACGCCTGCAGGTGCCCGAGGAACGGATCGGACACCGCCTGCAGAATGCGCTGCATCGCCACGACGCGCCCACCCTCGCCGTGGTTGCCGACGAAGGTCGTGAAGGCCTCGGGCTGAACGATGCCGCCATACTCCACGAGGACGCTCTGATTGGCCTGTTTGCCCTGGAGGACCATCGCGTTCCCGTCACCGTCCTGCATCAGGACGAGAGTGCAGAGCGTCCCGACGCTTCCGACGCCGACGACACGGCGGGCGATGTCCGAGACCGTGTAGTGGGTGAGGAGCATCCGGATGTCGATGTTGACGGATGCCGCGTACTGCACGACGTTCTGACGGAGCCGCGCTTCGACGGCGTCATCCGCGTGCACCATCGTGGGGGGATGCTCGACGAAGACGTGACGTCCGCCGGGCTCCGTCTCCGTCAGCTTGCGCATCGCGCGGTCGCCCGTGCGCTTCTCCGCATCGCGCATCGCCTCGCGCAGCACCGCGCGCGTCTCCTTGTCGGCCGAGCTGGCCGCGGCTGAGACGTCGTAGTGGTCGAAGAACCGCGTCAGGGGACTGGCCGTGGCGTGCGCGGCCATGGCGCGCGCGTAGGTTCGGACGGCCGCGAGCGCGGCATCCCTCACGACCTCCTCGTCCCGGGATGTCGCCTGTCCCCCGATCACGATGCTCGTGATGAGCCGCTTGACATCCCACTCCCACGGTGCCCACGCCGCTTCGTCGAAGTCGTTGAGGTCGAAGACGAGCGTGCGCTGCGGCGACGCGTAGAAGCCGAAGTTCGCGACGTGAGCGTCACCGCAGGACGGTACGAGGATCCCCGAATGGGGGTCGCGCGCGAGGTCGGCGGCCTGGAGCGCAGCCGTCCCGCGATAGAACGCGAACGGGCTCGCGGCCATCCGCTCGGTGCGCAGCGGAATCAGTTCGGGCACGCGCGTCGCGTTCTGTCGTTCGAGGATGCTCAGGGGGTCGCGGTCCGTCGTCGTGAGCCACGAGAGGGTGGACCGCGCGACGCGCTGGCGGGTGAGGCGCCCTTCGGCTGTCCGCGCCGCCATCGTTGGCGGTGCAGACCAGGACTCCGCGAAGGTCAAGGCGGAAGGTGTCGACATGCCGTCATTGTGGCGCACGGATCGTCGTCTGTCTCCACCCCGCGGCGCGCAGTACCCTCGGGGCTGTGGGCACCCTCGACACTCCCGCGTCCTCCGTCGAAACGAGCGAACGCTCACGCGAGTCGCTCGCCCTCGGTGTGGGCGCTGCCGCCTTCGTCCTCGTGGGCGTCGCCGCGATTCTCGTGTTCCGGTTCCAGGACGCACCGATCGCGGGACCGGGGTCACTCGGTCAGTTCGCGGCCATCGCCGCCGCCGTCGTCGGCATCCTCGCCTTCGTCGGCGGGCGCTGGGCCGTGTGGGGCGGCAGGCGACTTCGCGTGCTGGACGTCGTCGACATCGCTGCGCTCGCCCTCGCGCACGGGATCATCGCGCTGCTCACTTGGACGCTCTTCGCCGACATCCTCGAACGCGGCTTCATCGGCGCCGAGGTCTTCGCTCTTCCTCTGATCCTCATCGCGGGCACGGTCGGCGCCGTGACGGCGTACGTCGTGTCCTACTCGGCCTCCCACATGGACCTGCAGCTGCTCGCGGTCGTCCTCGCCGTCTTCCTCGTGGAGGGGATCGTCGCGAGCATGCTCACGGCCAGCGACCCGCTGTGGTGGAAGGACAACCTCAGCGCCCTCGGGATGAACGACGACCTCTCCTCCCTCGCCTTCAACCTGACGCTCATCGTCGCCGGCATCATCGTGACGACGCTGTCCCGCTATGCGACGACCGGGATCCCGACGAGCAATCCGGTCGGAATCGGACGCGTGCGGACATGCCTCATCGTCGTCGGGATCTTCCTCGGCCTCGTCGGCGTGTTCCCCGTCGACAGGTATTTCGCCATCCACACGGCGGTCGCTTCGGGGATGGTCGTCGCCTTCGGCGTCCTCGTGGTCCGCCTACACCGCTGGATCCCGGGCATGCCGCGCGTCTTCCTCCTGCTCGGCGGCGTGTTCATCGCCGTGATCCTGGTGCTGGCGATCTTCTTCGCCGTCGGGTACTACACCCTCACGGCGGTCGAGCTCGTCGCCGGCATCCTCGTCTTCAGCTGGATCATCGTGTTCATCCGCAACGCCTCCGCGCTCCAGATCGACACGGAGACCGAGGGCTGACGCCCGCTCGGCGAGGCTCGGAGGCGCGACGCCGCCGTCGCTCTAGAGTTCGACCGTGACGGATGAGACACCCGCGCCTGTGCGGGACGAGAGCCAGCCGCAGCGGACGATGAAGCCCGGCGAGACGGCGGCGACCCATCGGTGGTCGTCGGCGATGTACTGGCCGCTCACGATCGCCGCGCTGCTGTTCCTCATCACGTATACGATCCACGTCGTCGGCAATGTGCGCGGGCCGTTCGCGGGGCTGACCACGGCGATCATCGCGTTCACGTGGATCATGTTCGTCGTCGACTACCTCGTGCGATTGGCGTTGTCGCGGCCGCGCGGGGCGTGGTTCCGTGCACATCTGGTGTCGTTGGGGATGGTGCTCGTCCCCGCCCTCCGGCCCGTCCGCCTCCTGGATGCCTCGACACGACTCGCCGCATTCCGGCGTTCAGCGGGGTCGACCCTCCGCGCGCGGCTCCTCATCTACGGTGTCGGATCGGCCCTTCTGCTCATCTGGTACATCTCGCTGGTTGTGCTCCAGTTCGAGCGAGATGCACCGGGCGCCTCGATCGACAGCTTCGGCGACGCCGTGTGGTGGGCGTTCTGCACCGTCACGACGGTGGGCTACGGCGACTTCGTGCCCGTCACGATCCCGGGGCGGACGGCTGCCGTGGTCCTCATGGCGGGCGGTGTAGTCCTGGTGGGACTCATCGTCGCGACCATCTCCTCGTCTGTCGTCGAGCGGGTGGCGCAGGCGCCTTCCGTACCGGTCCCGCTGGTGCCGCGCCGCGGAGCCTCCCGATCCGCGCCCGAGAACGTCGAGACCGGGGACGCCCCATGAGACGGCCGGAGCCGGTCCCCGCGCCGCCCGTGCTGTCGCCGATGCTGCGCGTGCTGCTCGGACTCGCCCTTGCGGTCGTCGTGCTGGCCGGCGTCTCCGCGGCGCGCGAGCTCGTCGGACCGCTCGCGCTCGGCGCCGTGATCGTCATCATCTGCCATCCGCTCCGGCATCCTCTCGAGAAGCGAGGGTGGCCACGCTGGGCTGCCACGACGGCCGTCATCGTGCTGGCCTACCTGATCCTCGCCGCGCTCGTGCTGCTGCTGTGGTTCGCAGGCACGCAGTTCGTGCGGCTCGTCGCCGACGTCGCCGACGATTTGCGGGCGACGGCGGAGGGCATCGTGGGCTGGTTGCAGTCGGTGGGACTCGATCAGGAAGCAGCGGATGCCGCGGGCTCGATCCTCGAGCCGTCGACGATCGCGTCGCTCGTGGCATCCTTCGGCGGCACGGCCCTCGGCGTGCTGACGGCCTTCTTCTTCGTCCTGGCGTACGTCATCTTCATGGCGGCGGACGGCGCGCGGTACTCCCGTGCGGAGGCGTCGCTCGGGCGTTCCATCCGCCCGACCGTCGAGCGGTTCCGCGCGTACAACACGGGGGTGCGCCGCTACTACGTCGTCAACGCGGCGTTCGGTGCGGTCGTCGCGGTCATCGACGGGCTCGCTCTCTGGGCGCTCGGGGTCCCGGCGCCCGTCGTGTGGGCCATCCTGGCGTTCGTGACGAACTTCGTCCCCAACATCGGGTTCGTCCTCGGCCTCATCCCACCCGCCGTCCTCGCCCTCGTCGTCGGCGGATGGCCGCTCATGCTCGTCGTGGTCGCGATCTACTGCGTCGTCAATGTCACGCTGCAGGTGCTCATCCAGCCGAAGTTCGTCAGTGACGCCGTCAGCCTGAGCCTCACGCTGAGCTTCTTCTCGGTCGTCTTCTGGACGTTCATCATCGGGCCGCTCGGAGCGATCCTCTCGATCCCGTTGACGCTGCTCGTGCGATCGCTCGTGCTCGAAGGCGACCCTGATGCCCGCTGGCTGCGGTGGCTGTCGGGCGATACCGCCGTGCGCGCGTCGCCGGATTCGCTCTCGGCGTAGGGATCCGGCGACCCGAGTGTCGGCGGGTGGTCGTAGCCTGAAGTGCGCTCTTCGTCAACCGCTCTCGCGGACCCCGCTTCCGGGGCACATCACCACATCGTTCGATCCGCTTTGGAGAACCCGTGCTCGGCAGACTCCTCTTCCGCTACCTCAAGCCCTATCGGTGGCTGCTCGGCGCGCTTCTGGTGTTCCAGATCGCCTCGGCTGTCGCAACGCTGTATCTCCCCCGGCTCAACGCCGACATCATCGATCAGGGTGTCTCGCGGGGTGATATTCCCTACATCTGGTCGACCGGCGCCCTCATGCTCGTGATCTCGCTCGGCCAGATCGTCGCGGCCATCATCGCGACCTACTTCGCGGCCCGCGCATCCATGGCGGCCGGCCGTGACATCCGCCGCGACATCTACGAAAAGGTGAGCGCCTTCTCCGAGCGAGAGGTGTCGGCCTTCGGGCCCGGCTCGCTCATCACGCGCAACACGAACGACGTGCAGCAGGTGCAGATGCTCGCGATGATGGGCTCGACGATGCTCGTCACGGCGCCGCTCCTCGCGATCGGCGGAGTCATCATGGCGCTGCGTCAGGATCTCGGCCTCGGCTGGTTGATCGCCGTCGCGGTGCCGCTGCTCCTCGTCATGGTGCTGCTCGTCGTGAGCCGCATGGTGCCGCTCTTCCGTCAGTTCCAGAAGAAGCTCGACGCCGTCAACCGTGTGCTGCGCGAGCAGCTCACGGGCGTCCGTGTCGTGCGCGCCTTCGTGCGCGAAGACATCGAAGAGGAGCGGTTCGGTGTCGCCAACACCGACATCATGATCGTCGGCCGCAAAGTCGGCTCGCTCTTCGTCCTGCTCTTCCCCCTCGCGATGCTCGTGCTCAACGTCACGGTCGTCGGAGTCATCTGGTTCGGCGGCATCGAGGTCGATCAGGGGAGCATCGAGATCGGCACGCTCTTCGCCTTCATGCAGTACATCGCCCAGATCCTCATGGGTGTCCTCATGGCGAGCTTCATGGTCATCATGATCCCGCGGGCCGCCGTGTCGGCGGAGCGCATCGGCGAGGTGCTCGCGAGCGAGTCCACGCTGGTCCGCGCGGAGAATCCCGTGACCGATTTCCCCGCGCGCGGTGCGGTGCAGTTCCGCGACGCCGAGTTCACGTACCCGGGGGCGGAGTCGCCCGTGCTCCAGGGAATCACGTTCGACGCCGCACCCGGTGAGACCGTCGCCGTCGTGGGTTCGACCGGCGCCGGCAAGACGACGCTCATCTCGCTCATCCCGCGCCTCTTCGACGTGACGGCAGGAGCCGTGCTCGTCGGCGGGGTCGACGTGCGAGAAGCCGACCTCGATCTGCTGTGGAAGGGGATCGGTCTCGTGCCGCAACGCCCGTTCCTCTTCTCGGGAACCGTGGCCTCCAATCTGCGCTTCGGGCGTGAGGACGCAACCGACGAGGAGCTGTGGGCCGCTCTCGAGATCGCCCAGGGCCGCGACTTCGTCGAAGAGATGGAGGGACAGCTCGAGGCGCGCATCGCACAGGGTGGAACGAACGTGTCGGGCGGCCAACGCCAGCGCCTCGCGATCGCCCGCGCGATCGTGCATCAGCCCGACGTCCTCGTGTTCGACGACTCCTTCTCGGCCCTCGATCTCACGACGGATGCCCGCTTGCGTCAGGCTCTCTGGCGCGAACTGCCCCACGTGACGAAGATCGTCGTCGCCCAACGCGTGTCGACGATCACCGAGGCCGATCGCATCGTCGTGCTCGAAGACGGCCGGATGGTCGGACTCGGCACCCACGAGGAGCTGATCGAGTCGAGTCCCACCTATCGAGAGATCGTCGACTCGCAGCTGGCGGTGCAGGCATGAGCACTCCCGACACCCTCACCGAACAAGAGCAGCTCGAACTCGAGCTGGCAGAGCAGGCGCGCCAGAGTTCCGGCGACTGGGACAGCGTCAAGCCGGGCAAGGCGACCGACTTCGGCAAGAGCTTCGGGCGCCTCATCGGCCTGCTCAAGCCCCACGCCGTCGCCTTCACGATCGTGTCCGTCCTCGGGGCGATCGGTGTCGTCCTGGCGGTCATCGCCCCGAAGATCCTCGGCGAGGCGACCAACCTCATCTTCGAGGGCGCCGTCTCGGCCGGCCTCGGCCAGCAGTTCCCCGCGGGCACGTCGCAGGCCGACGTCGTGGCGGCGCTCGAAGCCGCGGGGCAGACCGACTTCGCCAACGTCGTCGGCGCGATGAACGACTTCACCGTCGGAGCGGGAGTCGACTTCGATGCCCTCCGCATGGTGATCGTCGCCGTCCTGGCGATCTACGTGGGATCTTCGCTTCTCAGCTGGATCCAGGGCTACGTCATCAACGTCATCATGGTGCGCACGATGTGGCGCCTCCGCCAAGACGTCGAGGTGAAGATCAACCGTCTGCCGCTGTCGTACTTCGACAGGGTGCAGCGCGGCGACCTCATCTCGCGCGTCACGAACGACATCGACAACATCACCCAGACGATGCAGCAGTCGCTCTCGTCGGCGCTGACCTCCGTGCTGACGGTGATCGGTGTGCTGTTCATGATGTTCTCGATCTCGTGGCAGCTGGCGCTCGTCGCGCTCGTGTCGCTGCCGCTCATGGCGGTCATCTTCGGTGTCATCGGGCCCAAGTCGCAGAAGGCGTTCGGCATCCAGTGGCGCAAGGTCGGCATGCTGAATGCGCGAGTCGAGGAGTCCTTCTCCGGGCATGCGCTGGTCAAGGTGTACGGACGTGAGAAGGACTCGCGCGAGAAGTTCGAGGCCGAGAATGAGGAGCTCTTCCAGGCGAGCTTCCGGGCTCAATTCCTCTCGAACGTCATCATGCCGGGCATGACCTTCATCGGAAACCTCACGTACGTCGGCATCGCGGTGCTCGGTGGGGTCATGGTCGCGGGAGGGCAACTGCGACTCGGCGATGTGCAGGCGTTCATCCAGTACTCCCAGCAGTTCACGCAGCCGCTGTCGCAGCTGGGCGGGATGGCCGCTGTCGTGCAGTCGGGAGTCGCATCGGCCGAGCGCGTCTTCGAGCTGCTCGACGCGGAGGAGCAGGAGGCCGACTCGCCGGATGCTCCCGAGCCCGTCGACGGTGACGGCGTCATCGAGTTCGAGCACGTCAAGTTCTCGTACACGCCGGAGCGTCCGCTCATCACCGACCTGTCGTTCCGGGTCGAGCCCGGCCAGACGGTCGCGATCGTCGGGCCGACGGGGGCGGGCAAGACGACGCTCGTGAACCTCATCATGCGGTTCTACGAACTCGACGGCGGACGCATTCTGCTCGACGGGCAGAACATCGCCGAGCTCACTCGCGACGATGTGCGCTCGCGCACCGGCATGGTGTTGCAGGATCCCTGGCTCTTCGCCGGCACGATCCGCGACAACATCCGCTATGGGCGCGAATCGGCGACCGATGACGAGATCATCGCCGCCGCGACGGCGACCCGAGTGGACCGCTTCGTCCACTCGCTGCCCGACGGGTACGACACCGTGCTCGACGAGGACGCCTCGAATGTCTCGGCCGGCGAGAAGCAGCTCATCACGATCGCGCGCGCCTTCATCGCGCAGCCGTCGGCGCTGATTCTCGACGAGGCGACGTCCTCGGTCGACACGCGCACGGAGCTGCTCCTGCAGCAGGCGATGAACCTCCTGCGTCAGGGGCGCACGTCGTTCGTCATCGCGCACCGACTCTCGACGATCCGCGATGCCGACCTCATCCTCGTGATGGAGCACGGTGACATCGTCGAGAAGGGCTCGCACGACGAGCTCATCGCGGCGCGCGGTGCCTACTGGCGGCTCTACCAGTCGCAGTTCGAGCAGGCTGCACAAGACCTCGACGCCGAAGAGGCGTCGACCGATTCCGCGCCCGCCGAGGTCGCCCACCCCTGACGCCGAAAAGACCCGAACTGTCGTCGCGCGACACGACACACGACAGTTCGGGTCTTGTCGGTAGCGCTCAGGCGAGGAGCTTGGCCTTCGCAGCGGCGAACTCGGCGTCGTCGAGGATGCCCGCCTCCTTGAGGGCGGCGAGCTTCTGAAGTTCGGCGACGAGGTCCACGCCGCCAGTCGGCGCCGGCGCGGCGGGGGGCGCGGCCGGAGCCGGGGGCGCATACTGCGCGGCTGCGGCCTGCGCGGCGGCGTCGATCTGGGCCTGTTGCTGCGCGGCCTGGTACTGCTCCTGCTCGTACTGAGCCTGCGCCTTCTTCTGCTGATTGTTGGACACCGCTCCCGAGACCGCCGACGCCGTGCCCGCGACGACGGCCGTCCGTGCGGCGAGCCCGAGAAGCCCCGGGCGTCCCATCCTTCTGATCATGAGTTCTCCTCCTCGGTGTCGTCGACGAGATCGATGACGGCATTGACGATCGGAGCGGGGATCCGCTCCATGCTGAGTACGACGGCGCCCGAAGCGGAGATGCTCTGGGCGAGGCGACGCGCGTAGGCGAGTTCGAGGGCCGCGAGAACGGCCGATCCGCCGGGCGGTACCAACTCCGCAAGCTCCGCGACGTCCTCGTCGCCCACGATTCCGATCTCGTGCAGGTCGAGGGGAAAGTCGTCGTCCTCGATCTCGGTGACGGTGACATCGCCGTCGGCATCCTTCGAGATGACGACGAGATCCAGTAGACGGATCAGCCCGCCTTCGAGGAGTTCGGCGAGTGCGGCGATCGTCCCGGCATCGGGGCGCTCGCCTTCGAAACCGACGAGGTACAGCTCGACGGGTCCGTAACGGAATTCAGCCATGACCATCCCTTTCCGGATGCAGGAAAGCGGCTCCCGCATTGCAGTGGCACCGCCATCATGACGCGCACAGCCGCCCCGCGCCAGACCCGCGTGCCTCGCACGGTTCACTTGTCCCAAATGGCGGGCTCCGCGGCGCGGAGGTCGCCCTTTGAGACAAGTGAGCGGATGCCGGAACGCAGCGGCTACGCGGGGCCGAGGCGGAGCGTCTCGGGGCCTTCGCCCACAGTGAGGTCGTCGACGACGCGCACCGTGCGGGCGAGGTCGTCGATCGAGCCGATGACGAGGCCGAACCGCTCGCGGTCCGCGCAGACCGCCGTGATGGTCACGAACTGCGCCCCCGTGTCCCACGTGTACGTCACGAACGGAGGTGTGCGCGGGTCGGGCGGCAGCGGCATCGCGAGCTTCTCTCCGACGCCCAGGTACGTTCCGCGGAAGGACTCCGTGTCGTCGTACTCGATCGGCATCATCGCCCGCGCCGCGCGGAGCTGCGAGGTCGCCTCCTGTATCTGCGCCATTACGACGACCAGCTCGGGGTCGGCTTTCCACACCCAGACGAGCACGCGTCCCGCGGCGCGCTTCATGAGGAGCGGGGTCACCTGACTCATCGCCCACGCCGCGAACCCGCTTCCAGGCCGTTCGTCGGCTCCCATCGCGCGGTTCGCCTGGGACAGCAGCATCCGGATCGCCGCTTTGCGGTGACGGCGTCCGCGCCACCCCAGCGATGTGGTCACGGGAACCCAGAGCGCTGTGTCGGCATCGGCCTGCAGTCGAGACATGACTCCAGGGTAGGCGGGCGCGTTCGGCGGGGCGAAAGACGTGCTCGGGTACAGTGGGGTGCGGCGCGCGACCACTCTCTCGCGCACCGATCCGCCGCACAGACAGGCCGCAATTCCCCGTGACCGATCCCGCGACGCCCGACGATTCGCCCGCCGTCCCCGGCCAGGCGAACACGTCCGATGGTCATCGTCCGCTGAAGATCCTCATCGGCTCCGACACCTTCCTGCCGCACGTCAACGGCGCTGCGCGATTCACGGAGCGGCTCGCGGCGGGGCTCGTCGAACGGGGTCACGACGTGCACGTCATGGCCCCGAGCGCCACGCACTCCCAGCACGGGACGTTCACGGAGGTCGTCGAGGGGCAGCCGATGACGATGCACCGGCTGCCGGCGTGGCGGTATCTCCCGCACGACTGGCTCACCTTCGTGCTCCCATGGATGTCGAAGCACTACGCGCGTCGGACACTCGACGAGGTGAAGCCCGACGTCGTGCACATCCAGTCGCACATCGTGATCGGGAGGGGGCTGGCGCGCGAGGCGCGGAAACGCGGCATCCCGATGATCGCCACGAACCACGTCATGGCCGAGAACGTCGTCGACTTCACGACCCTTCCGCCGTTCCTCGACAAAGTGGTCGTCAAGCTCGCCTGGGATGACGCGAAGCGCACCTTCGACATGATGCGTGCCGTCACGACCCCGACGCGCCGCGCGGCGGACTTCCTGGAGTCGACCATCTCGATAGAGAACGTCATCCCCATCTCGTGCGGCATCGATGCGCGCAACTACACGGCCGACTTCTCGCCGCGCGACGCGCACCGGATCGTCTTCGTGGGGCGCCTCACGACCGAGAAGCAGATCGATGTCATCTTGCGGGCGTTGACGAAGCTCGATCCCGCCCTCGACGTGACGTTCGATGTCGTGGGGAAGGGCGATCAGCAGCGCAACCTGGAGCGCCTCACGGCCGAGCTCGGGCTGCAGGACCGCGTCACGTTCCACGGCCGGACGTCCGACGAGGAACTCCGCGGACACCTCACCCGCGCGAGCGTCTTCGCGATCGCCTCGATCGCCGAGCTCCAGTCGATCGCCACGATGGAGGCCATGGCGTCGGGCCTCCCCATCGTCGCGGCCGATGCCGTCGCGCTTCCGCACCTCGTCCACGACGGCGAGAACGGCTACCTGTTCGAGCCGGGCGACGTGGACGACTTGGCGGCCAAGTTGACGACCGTGCTCACGCAGACTCCCGAAGAGCGTCGTCGCATGCAGCAAGCGTCACTCGACGGCGTCAAGGTGCACGATATCCAGCGGACGCTCTCCACCTTCGAAGCGCTCTACCGCGACGAACCCCTGCCGGAGTGACGTCGTGCACGTCGTGATGTTCGGCGACCAGCATCTCGAGACGCTCGGCGGTGCGCAGGTCTCGATGCGTCTCCAGCGCCGGTTCCTCGAGAAGGCGGGCCACACGGTCACGATCGTCGCGCCTGCGATCCACGGGTCGCGGGCCCGAGCCGCGGCAGCGGACGCCGGCTACCTCGATACGCCATCCATCCCCATCACGCTCGATCGCGAGTACTCGCTGTCGTGGCCGGGCCGCCGCACGGACCGCTGGGTGGATGCCGCCATCGCCGCGCGCGGACACGTTGATGTCGTCCATGTGCAGGCGGACTTCTGGGGGGCGTTCACGGGCCACCGGTTCGCGCGGCGCCATGCGCTTCCCGTCGTCCACACGATGCACAACCGTGTCGATGTCGGGATCGAGGCGACCGCCCCCTTCCCCCGGCAGGTGCTCCGCGCGCTCAATGCGTGGGAGCGGCGCGCGATCGCCGCATCCTCACCCGGGTCGGACGGATGGGCCTACCTCCGTCGCCTCGCCGCGGGGTCCGACGCTGTCACGGCTCCGTCGACCCATTTCGCACGGCGGCTCGAGGCGCACGGGGTTGTGCCGCGTGCGGTCGGCGGGTCGGTCGACGTCATCTGGAACGGTCTCGACGACGATGTGCTCGAAGACGTGTTGTCGGATGCCGCGCCGGACCGTGCGGGCATACCGCGCTTCGTGTGGCTCGGGCGGATGAGCCCCGAGAAGAGATTGATGCCGTTCCTCGAGGCGGTCGCCGCGTCGGGTATCGACGCGGAGGTGGAGATCATCGGAGGTGGGGGCCAGCTTCGGGCCGCCCGCCGTTTCGTGGCGCGTTCGAACCCGCGGGCGGCCGTCCGCTTCGCGGGGCGGATGCCGTACGCCGAGACGCTCCGTCGCATCCGCCGTGCGGACGCCGTCGTGCAGACGTCGATCGGATTCGAGACCCAGGGCATGACGATCTTCGAGGCGGCGTCTCTCGGGACCCCGTCCGTCGTGAGCGACCCCGACCTCGCGAGAGAGCTCGAGTCCGGCTTCTGGGCCGTCGGAGGCGATGTCGATCGCGCGCCCGCCGCGGCGGACGACTCGGTCGCCGCCCTTGCCGCAGCGCTTCGGCGCGCGGCATCCGATCTCGAGTCCGGGACCGCGGTCGCCGTCAATCCGACGATCCGCGAGCGCTTCCGCCAGTCATCGCGCACCGCGGCCATGGTCGAGGTGTACGACCGCGTTCGCCGCTGACCCCGCTCGCTTGTCTTGAATGGCGGCCTGCGCGCGCCGCGAACCGCCATTCGCGACAAGTGAGCGGATGCCGAGGCTCGAAGCGCGGGTCAGGGGAGGCGTGAGCGGTCGGTCGGCACCCGACGGTACCCGTCCCGCGACACGGCGTTGAGGGTGGAGGCGACCGCGAGGGCCGCGAGGGCTGAAATGACGATCATGAGAAACATGGCAGAAACGCTACGCTTGCGTTAAAGCTGCCACGACTGGCAGGATGGACATAGATCGCACGAATACTGCCATGAGGAGCCGACATGAAGACCGTCGCCTGCATCGTCCAGCCGGGGTTCGCCCCCTTCGAGTTCGGCGTCGCATGCGAGGCCTTCGGGCTCGATCGGTCTTCCGACGGCATCCCGAACTTCGACTTCCGCATCGTCACCCCAGAGCCGGGCGCCGTGTCGTCCAGGATGGGGTTCTCGATCAACGTCGACGCCGACCTGTCGTTCGCCTACGAAGCGGACCTCGTCGTCGTGTCGCCCACACCGAGCGAGTCATGGGAACACGCCGATGAACGTGTGCTCGACGTCGTGCGCGATGCCGTCGACCGCGGTGCGTGGGTGCTGAGCGTCTGCAGTGGATCGTTCGTCCTCGCCGCGGCGGGTGTGCTCGACGGACGCCGCGCCACGACGCACTGGATGTACACCGACAAGATGGCGGCGATGTATCCCGCGGTCGACGTCGACCCCGATGTCCTCTACGTGCAGGACGGCCGCATCATCACGAGCGCCGGCACAGCCGCGGGGCTCGATGCGTGCCTCCACCTCCTCCGGCAGGAGCTCGGTGCGGAGATGACGAACCGCATCGCCCGCCGCATGGTCGTGCCACCTCAGCGCGATGGTGGACAGGCGCAGTTCATCGATTCGCCGCTCCCGCGCGTGACGTCGTTGTCGCTCGCTCCCGTGAGCGACTGGATGCTGGAGAACCTCCGCCTCGATCTCACGGTCGATCAGCTCGCGGCGAAGGCGCACATGTCGCCGCGCACGTTCGCCCGTCGCTTCAAGGCCGACTTCGGAGCCACTCCGGCGGCCTGGCTGGCGCGGCAGCGGATCCTGCACGCGCAGCGACTGCTCGAGAAGACCGATCTGGGGCTGGATCGCATCGCCTACGAATGCGGATTCGGGTCGGCGGCCGTGCTCCGGCAGAACTTCACGCGTGTTCTCGGCACGACCCCGACGGCATACCGCGCGCGGTTCTGCTGCACGCGCGAAGAGAGGGAGAACGCCTCGGAGCTCGTTCCGGTCGCATGAGCGGGGGCCTGGACGGAACTGAAGGTCGCTGGTAAACTTGAGTCAACACGGCTCAAGTTTTAGCCGCATAGATTTCAGGAGTCCACATGAACGCTCAGCCCCAGCCCGGACAGGAGGAGCAGCAAAGCCCCCTCGAACAGTTCGGCATCAACCTCACCGACCGTGCCCGACAGGGCAAGCTCGATCCCGTCATCGGTCGCGACAGCGAGATCAGGCGGGTCAGCCAGGTCCTCACACGCCGCACGAAGAACAACCCCGTCCTCATCGGCGAGCCCGGCGTCGGCAAGACGGCCGTCGTCGAAGGCCTCGCGCAGCGCATCGTCGCGGGTGACGTCGCCGAATCCCTCAAGAACAAGGAACTCGTCACCCTCGACATCTCCGCGCTCGTCGCGGGTGCCATGTACCGCGGTCAGTTCGAGGAACGGCTCAAGAGCGTCCTCAAGGAGATCACCGAGTCCGAGGGCCGCATCATCACGTTCATCGACGAGTTGCACGTCCTCATGGGCGCGGGAGGCGGAGAGGGCTCCGTTGCGGCATCCAACATGCTCAAGCCCATGCTTGCGCGCGGCGAACTGCGCCTCATCGGCGCGACGACGCTCGACGAGTACCGCGAGTTCATCGAGAAGGATGCCGCGCTGGAGCGCCGCTTCCAGCAGGTGTACGTCGGCGAACCAAGCGTCGAGGACACGATCGCGATCCTCCGCGGACTCAAGGAACGCTACGAGGCGCACCACAAGGTGGCGATCGCCGACGGTGCCCTGGTGGCCGCGGCATCCCTCTCTCACCGGTACATCCCGAGCAGACAGCTTCCCGATAAGGCGATCGACCTCATCGACGAAGCAGCGTCGCGTCTGCGGATGGAGATCGACTCCGCGCCGCTCGTGATCGACGAGCTGCGCCGGCACGTCGATCGCCTGAAGCTCGAAGAGATGGCGCTCAAGCGCGAGAAGGACGACGCCTCGAAGGAGCGCCTCGCGGCGCTGCGTGAGATGCTCGCCGACGAGCAGGAGCGTCTGGGCGAGCTCCAGCACCGGTGGGAGGAGGAGCGTGCGTCGCTCAACCTCGTCGGCGACCTCAAGACGCAACTGGATGCCGCGCGCATCGACGCCGATCGTGCGCAGCGCGAAGGCAACCTCGAGAAGGCGTCGCGACTGCTGTACGCCGAGATCCCCGCGCTCGAGCGGCGCCTCATCGAGGCGGAGAAGGCCGAGACGGCGGGCGATCGCATGGTCGGCGACCAGGTGACCGATGAGGACATCGCGAAGGTCATCGCCGCGTGGACGGGCATCCCGGTCGGACGGCTCCTGCAGGGAGAGACCGAGAAGCTCCTGCACCTCGAGGCGGAACTCGGCAAGAGGCTCATCGGGCAGAAGGAAGCCGTCAAGACGGTCGCGGATGCCGTGCGCCGCTCGCGCGCCGGGATCAGCGACCCGAATCGCCCGACAGGCTCGTTCCTCTTCCTGGGGCCTACGGGTGTCGGCAAGACCGAGCTGGCGAAGGCGCTCGCCGAGTTCCTGTTCGACGACGAGCACGCCATGGTGCGGATCGACATGTCGGAGTACGGCGAGAAGCACTCCGTCGCACGTCTCGTCGGCGCCCCTCCGGGCTACGTCGGATACGAGCAGGGTGGCCAGTTGACGGAGGCCGTGCGGCGGCGTCCGTACTCGGTCGTCCTGCTCGACGAGGTCGAGAAGGCGCATCCCGAGGTGTTCGACGTGCTGCTCCAGGTGATGGACGACGGGCGCCTCACCGACGGGCAGGGTCGGACGGTCGACTTCACGAACGTCATCCTGATCCTGACGTCGAACCTCGGCTCGCCGATCCTCATCGATCCGACGCTGTCGATCGAGCAGAAGACCGAGCAGGTGCGCGCCCTCGTGCGGCAGGCGTTCCGGCCCGAGTTCGTCAATCGGCTCGATGACACCGTGATCTTCCACGCGCTCACCGAGGACGATCTCGCCCAGATCGTCGAGCTGTCGGTCTATGCGCTCCAGCGTCGTCTGAAGGATCGTCGTCTCACGCTCGCCGTCACACCGGATGCTCGCGCGTGGCTCGCCGAACGCGGCTACGACCCGCTGTACGGTGCGCGGCCCCTGCGGCGCCTCATCCAGTCCGAGATCCAGGATCGTCTCGCGATGGCGATCCTCGGAGGGGCGGTCCGCGATGGCGACGTCGTGCGCGTCGACGTCGCGCTCGACGGCTCGTCGCTCGTGCTGACGAGCGACGGCGAGGCGCCCGCCGACCTCGACGAGGACGTCGTCGACGCCGAGATCGTCGAGGACTGACCCCCGCGGCATCCCTGCCCCCGGTGCGCCGAGAAGACCCGAACTGCGAGATTTCGACCCCGAGATCAGCGGTTCGGGTCTTTTCGGCGAGGAGGGGTCGATCCGTCGCGGGGTCTGTCCGTAGTGGCCGAGAAGACGCGAACTGCGCGAGTTCGGCCCTAGAAGCCGCGGTTCGGGTCTTTTCGGCGAAGAGAGGCCGGGATGCCGTGGGACCCCGCGCCCGCGCCCGGGGCGGACGGGGGGCGGGACCCCGAGCGCCGGACCGGGTCGGACGGGGCCCGGCGGGGGGCGGGGGTGAGAACATCGAGGGTGGGCATCGTGCGAGGGCTGTGGGGGGCTTCCCATCCGGGACCGACGCTCGTCGTGTCGGCCCTCGCCCTCGCGCTCGGACTCGCCGTGTCGCTCGAGGCGTGGCGGCTCGTGCTGTTGACGCTCGCGGTCTTCGCGGGTCAGTTGTCGGTCGGCATCTCCAACGACGCCTTCGACGCGGTACGTGATCACGCCGTCGGACGCCGCGACAAGCCGATCGCCCGCGGAGACATCCGCGTCGGCCAGGCCTCGTCCGCGGCCTTCACGGCGCTCGCTGCCGCGCTCCTGCTCTCGGCACCGCTCGGGTGGCGGATGCTGGCGCTCCACGCCCTCGTCCTGGGCTCGGCCTGGTCGTACAACGCGGGGCTCAAAGCGACGTCCGCGTCGATCGTTCCGTTCCTGCTGAGCTTCGGCGCCTTCCCCTCTCTCGCGACGCTCTCGGCGCCCGACCCGGCCGTCGCCGCCGGGTGGGCGTGGATCGCGGGCGCGGCGTTCGGCGCCGCCGTCCACCTCACGAACGTCCTCCCCGACCTCGACGACGACGCGCGCACGGGGATCCGCGGCCTCCCGCACCGGCTCGGGGGCCGCGTCTCCGCGACGATGGCAGCGATCGCGGTCGTCGGCGGCGCCGTCGCCGTGCTGCTGGGTCCGACTGACGGCGACATCAGCACGATCCCACCCCTGTCATGGATCTTCTTCACCGGTGTCGTCGCAGTCGCGGTCGTCACCGTCATCCGCGCGCTTGTGCGTCCGCCCGGGCGCATCCTCTTCCGCCTCGTCATGGGCGCGGCCCTGCTGCTCGCAGCGCAGCTCGTCGCCTCGGGTTCGGCGCTCGCCGCCTGACGCTCCGTCGAGCGTCAGCCTGCGTCGCGGTCGAAGCCCATCGCGTACGCGCGGGCGAACACCCCGCCCATCGGCGGAGCGAGCATGGCGCGCACGATCGTTCGCCGCACGCCGTCGGCCGCGCGACCCAGCCGACGCCCGAGCGCCGTATTGGCCGTTGCGAGGCGGGCGGCGGTCCGTGCGGATGCCACGCGGCGCCGTTCCCAGTCGTCGAGCGCTGCGTCGGGGGCGGTGCCCGTCCGGATCCACTCGATGAGAAGAGGAGCGAGGGTCGCGGCATCCAGGAACCCGAGGTTCATCCCCTGTCCGCCGATAGGGCTCACTTCGTGGGCGACGTCGCCGATCGTGAAGATCCGGCCGTTCCGCAGGCGCGGCGCGACGAACCTCCGCACGCCGAAGCCCGACGCCTCGCTGATCCCGCTCGCGTCATAGCCCCGCGCGGCGACGGCGGTGCGGAGCCGATCGACGCGCGCCGACGGATCGGGGTCGGCGTCGGGCGCATCCCACGCGACGAATCGTCGTTGTCCATCCCACAGGGGGAACGATTCCAGGACGCCCGCCGCATCGAGGTGCACGACGGCGACCTCATCGTCGGCGGAGGGCGGGGTCGCGGCATCCGACATGACATACCGGTCGGGATACGTGCGCACACGCGCCGCGCTGTCGCGATAGACGAGGTCGCGCCCGCCGGTGCCCGACGCGACAACGACGATCGGGCTCTCGCGCTCCGTCACGAAGCCCGACACGCCCGCCCGCACGACGACGCGATCGCCGCGAGGGAGGACGGCCGACACGAGCGCACTGCGGGTCGGTTCCGGCGCGTCCGCGGCGAGGACTGCCTCCGTTGCCGCCTGCGGGATGGTCGCGACGAACGGGAAGCGCGCGGACAGCCGATCGAACCGCACGGCGCCGAGGACGCGACCCGCGGAACGGGCTTCGCCGCGCCCCACGCGCGTCGCCCGTTCGAGGAGACGCTCGGTCACGCCCGACGGCTCGAGGGCGGCGAGGGCGGGGGCGTGCACGCCGATCGCACGCGAGCCCGCCGATGCCGACGGCCGGCGTTCGAGCAGCTCGACCTCGACGCCGGCCCGGCTCAACTGTCCCGCGAGCAGCAGGCCGACCGGCCCCGCTCCGATGACGGTGACGTCAGCCACGGCCCCTCCCGACTGCGAGCAGGCGGAAGGCTGCGGGGCTCTCGACGCGCCAGTCCGATCCCAGAACGGGCTGTAGCTCGGCGGGCGTGTAGCTGCGGCGGATGGAGCGGAGCCCGTCGGTCCGGAGGAAGGTGCCGGGCGCGAGGGGAGTGATCCCGACGGCGTACAGTCCGTAGGCGCCTGCGCTGCGCGCGATGTCGCCGTGGAGGACGGGGCCCGTCGACACAGCGAGCGAGTCGGCGGCGAAGACCTGGAGCTCGTCGTCGTCGAGATGGTGCAGCACGTGGTTGGAGAGGACCGCGTCGAACCGCTCGCCCGCATGACGGAGTTCGGACGACGTCGCTTGCACGAACGCGACGCCGGGTGTCGAGGTGCGCTGCGCGGCGTCGAGCGCGCGCGGGTCGGGGTCGGCGCCGGTCCACGTGACCTGGAGTCCGTCGGCTCGCGCGAGCGTCGCGAGGCGCCGGACGACGTCCCCGCCCCCCGATCCGAGGTCGAGGACGCGGGCGGGGCGCCCGAGGCGCTGCAGCTCGGGGCGCAGGAGTTGACGATAGACGCGCCCCCACGCCGAGACGAGGCGGTTGACGACGCCGAACCGCGCGTAGGTGGCCGCGAGTCGCCGCGGATCGCACGCGGGGTCGTCCATGAGCTCGCGGAGGTCAGGGTCCCGTCGGCTCAGGTCGAGGCGCGTCGCCGTGATCATCCGGGGATCGTCTCGCGCTCGATGGGGCGCACGCGCGCGCCGCTCTCGGTCGAAACGGCGACGGGCGTCGCCGCAACGACCCCCTCTCGCCGGACGAGCCGCGCTGACTCGACGGTGAGCCCCGGCCCGAACGCGACAGCGCCGATCCGGTCGTTGTCGGCGACGCCGTTCCTCCACAGTTCGTCGATGACGAAGAGCACGGTGGCGCTGGACATGTTCCCGTAGGTGCGGAGCACGTCGCGCGAGACGGCGAGAGCATCCTGCGGTGCGTCGAGAGCCGCCTCGACGCGATCCAGGATGCTGCGACCGCCGGGGTGCACGGCCCACGCGTCGATCGGGGTCTCACCACCGAGGAGACCGTCGAGCGCCGCGCGGGCGTGGGCGCCGACCAGGCGCGGAACCTGCGCCGTGAGGGTCATCTCGAAGCCCGTGTCGCCGATGATCCACTGCATGTCCTGCGCGCCTTCGGGGAGGAGCCTGGTCTGGAATCCGTCGAGTTCGAGACGTTCGCGGTCCTCATGGGTCGGGTCTGCCGTCACGATCACGGCGGCGGCGCCATCGGCGAAGACGGATGCCGCGACGATCTGCTCCGGGTCCTCCGAACTCCGCAAGTGGAGCGAACAGAGCTCCGCCGTCGCGACGAGGACGACGGCTGTCGGGTCGCTCGCGGCGATGTGGCCCGCGAGCCGCAACGCGGGCATGGCGGCGGCGCATCCGATGAAGCCCAGGTGGAACCGCTGCACACCGGCGCTCAAGCCGAGGTCGCGGATCAGGTCGACGTCGGGTCCCGGGGCGTAGAGGCCCGTGCAGGAGACGGTCACGACGTGGGTCACGGCCGCGCGGCTCATACCCGCGCGAGACAGCGCCTGCGAAGATGCGGCGGCGAAGAGGGCGGGTGCGCTCCGGCGATACTCGTCGTTGCGAGCCCCCGTCCGAGGGGCGAGGAGCGCGCCACCGTCGGCCCGCACGCGGAGGCCCCCGGGTGCGTCACCGGCGAGCTCCGGAAGCACGGTATGGCGAGTATCGATCGCGGAGGCCTCGAAGGCGGCGAAGATGAGTCGCTGGGCTCTCCGGCTCAGACCGGGTTGGCTCGCGAACATGTCGCGGACGTCGTCTTGGCGCAGACTCGTCGGCGGCACCGCCGTGCCGATGGACAGGATGCTCGGGACCATGCTTCACGATAGGCGCGTTCGGGCCTTTCGCGCTCGTACTGGCGCACGTATGACAAGACGTCTATTGTCCCGTCGCCGCGAGCCGTGCCCGCGTAGCGTGGGTGCATGACGATCGCGACGGCAGACCTGTACGACGAGCGCGGCGAAGAACTCGATTCGGTCGCGCGGCAATTCCAGGACCTCGGCGGACGCGCGGCGTTCGACGGGCCCGTGCGCACCGTCCGCTGTCACCGCGACAACGCCCTCGTCAAGTCGGTGCTCTCGTCGCCCGGACACGGCGCCGTCCTCGTCGTCGACGGCGGTGGGTCGCTCGAGTCCGCGCTCGTCGGCGATCTCATCGCGGCTTCCGCGGTCGAGAACGGGTGGGCCGGGATCATCGTGAACGGGGCGATCCGCGACCGCGAGGCGCTCGCGCGTCTCGACCTCGGCATCAAGGCGCTGGGCTCGAATCCGCGCAAGAGCGCCAAGGCGGGTGTTGGCGAGGTCGATGTGCCGGTCACGATCGCGGGCGTGGTCTTCGCTCCTGGCCTGCACGTGTGGGCCGATGCCGACGGCATCCTCGTCGAGCGCTGAAGCTTCCACCCCCTCGACATCGCGCGGAGATCGGCGGATGCTGGAGACTCCACGATCGGGAGGTCCGTCCATGTTCGATACCGACCGCGCCTTCGGGGGTTTCTCCGTCGATGACATCGATGCGGCGCGCACGTTCTATCGCGACACGCTCGAGCTCGACGTCCACGACAACGAGATGGGCTTCCTCGAGCTGCGACTCTCGTCGGGAGGGCACATCCTCATCTACGGGAAGCCGAACCACGAGCCCGCGAGCTTCACGATCCTGAACTTCCCCGTCGACGACATCGACGCCGCCGTGGACGCCCTCAACGCGAAGGGCGTGCAGACGAAGATCTACGGGGATGACGAGTTCCCCTCCGACTCGAAGGGCATCGTCCGCGAGGTCGGCGGCCCCCCGATCGCCTGGTTCCGCGATCCCGCGGGCAACGTCCTCGCCGTCCTCGAGTCCTGACCCGTCGAGAACCCTGACCCGTCGAGAACCCGGAGTCTCGCCGAGACTCCCCGTTGCACACCGCGCACAACGGGGAGTCTCGGCGAGATCGCGGGTTCTCGACGGATGCCGCGGCAGAGCCGGGACGGATGCCGCGGCTCAGCCGCGCAGAGCGTCCATGAGCTTGACGCGCGCGCCCATCCGCAGGAGGGAGTTGTCGTAGATCTTCGCTCCGATGAGGATCGCGGCGATGCACGTGACGAACAGGATGGCGAGCGAGAGCAGCGGCTCCCACCACTCCGCCTGCCCCAGGAAGAGGCGCATCGGCATGCCGACGGGAGCCGAGAACGGCACGTACGACATGACGGTCAGGACCGTCGCGTTGTTCCACAGGAAGATGACGAGGAAGTACGGCGCCATGATCAGGAGGATGAGCGGGCCCGTCGTCGATCCGATGTCCTCCTGCCGCGAGACCATCGCGGCAGCCGCGGCGAAGAGCGCCGCGAGCAGGATGAACCCGAAGAGGAAGAAGATCGCGAACCAGATGATCGGCGCTCCGATGCCCTGGAGGAGTTCGGTCTGACCCGTGACGGTGAGACCGACGACGATGATCGCCGCCAGGATGAGGATCTGACCCATCGCGAGCACGGTGTTCCCGATGACCTTGCCGGCCAGAAGGGCGCGGGTCGGGATCGCCGAGATGAGGAGCTCCACGACGCGCGTCTGCTTCTCTTCGACGACGCTCTGCGCGATCGTCGAGCCGAACATCTGCGCCGACAGGAGGAAGACGAACCCGAAGCCGATCGCGACGATGTAGCCGACGAAGTTCCATGCTCCCGCGGGATCGAGCAGCTCGACGGTCGGCGGGACGGACAGTCCGAGCAGCACGGTCGAGGAGACGTCGCTCTCGGCGATGACGGTGAACCCCGTCGGGGAGGCGGAGTCGCCGACGATCGCGAGATCGACGTCGCCCGCCGTCACGAGGTCTTCCGCCGCAGCGCGGTCGGACACCTCCGTGATCTCGAGTCCCGCCGTCGATGGCAGCAGCTGCTGCGCATCGGACGTGACGGCGACCGGCGTGCCGGAGGTGTTCCCCGCCGCGAAGCCGGCCCAGACGACGCCGATGAGGGCGATCCCGAAAAGGATGCCGAAGGAGATGAGGAACGACTTGCTGCGCAGCTTCGAGCCGATCTCTCGTTCGGCGACGAGCCACGTGCTCTGAGCGAAGTTGGGGGCGGCAGGCCCCTGCGTGCGGCGGGCCGGTGTCGTGAGGGTGCTCACTGGATGACCTCCTTGAAGATCTGGGCGAGGGACGGATGCTGCGGCGAGAAGCTCGCGACGTCTCCCTGCTCGACGGCACGACGGAGGATCCGCTGCGCCGTCTCGTCGGAATCGACGTCGAACAGGGCATAGCCCCCGTCGAAGTCGTGCACGTCGACGCCCGGCTCGTCACGGAGCCAGCCGGCGTCGCCCGTCGAAACGAGCTCGTAGCGACGGTTCGAGTGCTGCGCTCGCAGTTCGTCACGCGGGCCGGCCGCCCGGATCGTTCCACCGGCGATGATGACGAGGTCGTCGCACAGCCGCTCGACGACATCGAGCTGGTGCGAGGAGAAGAGGACCGAGGCTCCGTCGGCTGCCCGCTGCTGCAGAACGGTCGCGACGACATCGACGGCGAGCGGATCGAGACCCGAGAACGGCTCGTCGAGGATCAGCACCTTCGGATCGTGGACGAGGGCGGCGGCGATCTGCGCGCGCTGCTGGTTTCCGAGCGACAGTGTCTCGATGTTGTCGCCGAGGCGCTCGCCGAGGCCGAGTTCCTCGAGCAGTGCACGCGCGCGCTCCGTCGCGTCGGACTTCGAGAACCCGTGCAGGCGTGCGAGGTAGACGACCTGGTCGAGCACCTTCATCTTCGGGTACAGGCCCCGCTCTTCGGGCATGTACCCGAACGAACGCCGGTCGGCGGCCGTGACGGCCGCTCCGTCGAGCGCGACGACGCCGTCGTCTTTCGCGAGCACCCCGAGGATGATGCGCATCGTCGTCGTCTTGCCCGCTCCGTTGCCGCCGACGAAGCCCGTCAGGCGCCCCGGGCGGACGTCGAAGCCGATGTCGTCGAGCACGCGGCGTCCGCCGTAGCTCTTCGTGATGCCGGTCAGAGTCAGCATGCGATCCTCCTGTGGTCCATGACATCGACGCTACGGAGGGGTGCGGGTCGCGGCATCCCCCTCAGGGCGGGTCTTGCCCTCTCCACCTCGCGGGGGAGACGAGGTTACCTGGGAAGACTCTATGCGCGGGAATAGACCGCTGACACGGTTCCTTGACACCGGTGGAACGTCCACGGTGGTCCCCGCCGGGGACGCCTTTCATTTCACGTGAGGAACGCACATGACCGACCGCACCATCGGCTACATCGTCGGCAGCATCTCGTCGACGTCGATCAACCGGCGACTCGCCAAGGCGCTCGAGCGTCTGGCTCCCGAGGGCACGACGCTCGTGGAGATCCCGATCAAGGATCTGCCCTTCTACTCGCAGGACTTCGATGCCGACTTCCCGCAGGTCGCGCGTGACTTCAAGCAGGCCATCGACGACGTCGACGGTGTCATCATCGTGACGCCCGAGTACAGCCGCTCGATCCCCGGCGTCCTCAAGAACGCCCTCGACTGGTCGGCGCGCCCGTGGGGTCAGGGTTCCTTCAACGGCAAGCCGACCGCCGTCATCGGAACCTCCGGTGGCCCGATCGGGACGGCCGCGGCGCAGCAGCACCTCAAGGCGATCCTGAGCCACTACAACGCTCCGACCCTCGGGCAGCCCGAGGCGTACATCCAGTCCCTCCCCGGTGTCTTCACCGACACGGGAGAAGTGACCGACGACCAGATGGCCGAGTTCCTCGTCGGCTACCTCGAGGCCTTCGGGACGCTCGTCGACCGCTACGCACGGGTGCCCGTCTCGGCCTGACCCAGGTTCGTCACTCCATCACGTCGCACGGCCTCGCCGAGGGATCAGCCTCAGGCGAGGCCGTGCTGGTGTGCGTAGACGACGGCGGCGACGCGGTCCCTCGCCCCGAGCTTCTGCAGGATGTTCGACACGTGCGTCTTGACGGTCGCCTCCCCGATGTAGAGGCGCTGCGCGATCTCGGCGTTGCTCATCGCCTGTGCGACGAGCCGCAGCACTTCCTCTTCACGGTCGGTGAGCGGGGCGGCGATGGCGCCGGTCGTCGTGCGCGCGGCCGACGGACTCGCCGCCGACGACGCGGGGGAGGCGGGATGCTGCCCCGCGAACCGCTCGATCACCCGCCGTGTGACCTCGGGTGCCAGGAGGGCGTCGCCGGCCGCCGCGACCCGTACGGCCGTCACGAGCTCTTCCGGACCGGCGTTCTTGAGGAGGAAGCCGCTCGCTCCTGCCGAAAGGGCCTCGAACAGGTAGTCGTCGCGGTCGAAGGTCGTCACGATCACGACGGCGGCGGTCAGTGCGGGGTCGGCGACGATCCGGCGGGTCGCCTCGATTCCGTCGAGGACCGGCATCTGAACGTCCATGCAGATCACGTCCGGGCGGAGGGCGGATGCCGCGGCGACAGACGCCTCACCGTCGGCCGCCTCGCCGACGACCTCGATGTCCTCCTGCGCTTCGAGGATCATCCGGAAGCCCGCCCGCATGACCGCGTGGTCATCGACGAGGAGGACGCGGATCGGGCTCACGCGAGCACCGCCGCGGGAGCGGGAACCTTCACGCGCACGAGGAACCCGCCGCGCGTGCGGGGACCGATCTCGATGCGACCGCCCGACGCGGCCGCGCGCTCGCGCATTCCGACGATGCCGAGCCCCGTGCGGGTCCCCGATGACGTGTTGCGGCCGCTGCTGACGATCTCGAGCTCGATGTCCGTGCCGTACCGCACGCGCACGTCGGCCGTCGCGTCGGGCCCGCTGTGCCGCCGGGCGTTCGTGAGCGCTTCCTGGGTGATGCGATAGAGGTTGACCTGCACGACCTCGGGAAGGTCGACAGGGGCGCCGACGACTGTGAACGTCGTGGGGAGGCCGTTCTCGTTCGCGTGCGCTACGAGCGACCCGATGTCGTCGAGGCGCAGCGTCGACCCCTCTGTCGGCTCACCGCCGGGCTCGCGCAGGGTCTCGAGCAGCTGGCGCAGGTCGGTGAGGGCCGACCGCGCCGACGCCTCGATACCCGCGAGCGCGGTGCGCGCGGCATCCGGATCCTTCTCCAGCACCGCGCGGGCCGCCCCCGCCTGTACGCCCATCGCCGAGACGTGGTGGGCGACGACGTCGTGCAGTTCGCGTGCGATCCGGACGCGGTCCAGAGTGACGGCCTGCGCCGCGGCAAGGTCGCGAGCCGCTTCGAGCTCGCGTGTCCGCTCCTCCAGTGCCGCGCGCTCGAGCGCGGCGACGTGCGCGCGATCACCCATGTAGTAAGCGCCGGCGAAGAACGCGACGTTGACCAGGAGCTGCATCAGCATGAACGCGACGAACGGTGAGAAGAGTCCGACTCGGGACAGTCCGTCGTCGTCGGGCGACGTGGCGGACTGGAACATCGTCACGAGCAGCCAGACGAACATCGCCACGATGATCGAGACGCGGACGATCGTCGCCCTGCGCCGATCGTCGACCCACGCGCCGACCGTGTAGAGGGCGATGAACAGCGCGATGTTGCCGACGTACACCTCGGGGATGCGGAACGACACGGCGATGAAGAACGCGACCGCGACCGTGACCGCCGCGATGACCGGCGCCCGGCGACGGAAGGCGAGGGGAACGGTCAGACCGACCGCGTAGAGGAGGCCCCACTCCATTCCGGGGGTGTCCTCGCCGTAGAGCCCTGCGACCGAGCCGAGCGCCGTGCTGAGGATCGCGCCGACGAGGAGGCCTCCCGCGAGCCACACGTCGGCACGGAGACCGTCACGAGTGACCGGTGTGCGCGCGCGCAGCGGCGGCGATGAGTCGATCATGCCTCCACGGTACGCAGGCGTCGGCCACGCGGCATCCGTCTGGGGGTGGAGACGCTTGTTCCGGCACGCCCTCACGCCTATCGTCGGGGCGAGGAGGAGCCATGGCACGCGGACGCATCGTCATCGACCTGTTCACGACGCTCGACGGCGTGGCGCAGGCGCCCGGGGGACCCGACGAAGACCCGTCGAACGGATTCCCGTGGGGCGGATGGCAGGCTCCCATCCCCGATGCGATGGTCGGCGAGCAGGTCGACGCCTACATCCACTCGATGGACGCGTTGCTGCTCGGCCACCGGACCTACGACATCTTCGCGGCGTACTGGCCGCAGCACACCGACGGTCCAGCCGGGCTCATCGGGCGTACGTTCGACGCCGTGCCCAAGTACGTCGCATCGCGCCGGGCATTCGAGCCCGAGTGGTCCGGCACGACGCGGATCGGTGATGACATCGGCCACGAGGTCGAAGCCCTGCGGCACCGGCACGCCGAGGTCCATGTGGTCGGCAGCGTCGACCTCGTCCAAACGCTCCTCGCGCGGGAGCTCTACGACGAACTCCGGCTCTGGGTGTATCCCGTCGTCCTGGGTGAGGGCAAGAGAGTGTTCCCGGATGCCGCGACCCCCGCCCGACTCCGCCTCGTCGAGCCGCCGATCAGCGGCGACGGGGGCGTCGTGCAGCTGCGGTACGCGCCGGCGGGAAGCCCGATCACGGGCGACATGGAGGCCGTCGACCGAGACGGCTGACGCGGCGTGGGAACACGGATGCCGCGACGGCCCACGCTAGCGTGCGGCTGTGACCGAGGTATCCGCTGTCGAAGAGAAGCGTCGCCGGGACGTTCCCGTCGGTGTCGTCATGGTCGGCATGGCCGCCATCGTCTGGTGGCCGGCGTTCACCCTCGGCGCGTGGCAGGAGATCTTCTTCGACGACATCCTGGCGCTGTGGGCGGCATCGACGGCGGCCTTCGTCTTCGTGCTGGTCGAGCGCAAGCCGATCGGTGGGCGTCTCGTGCGGGCGATGCTTCTCCTGCTGCCGTCACTGTGGATCTTCCTCAACTTCGTCGTCGAAGACGAGACGACCGATCTCGCGGTGGCGATCGTGGACCTCTTCGCGCTCGCGGCGGTCCTCGTCGGCATCCCCTTCACCCTCTGGGTGCTCGTGCGCATCGTGTGGCCCGACTTCGCGGCCGAGACGCGGCGCCGCACGAAGTGGTTGATCGCGGTCGTCGTGCTGGGGGTCGCCGTCGGTGCGCTCTTCCTCGGGATCAACCACCCCCACTTCCTCACGTGCGACGACTTCGCGATCAGCGGCAACTCCGAGCCCGCCGGCTGCACCCCCGAACCGGAGTAGACGGCGCGCGGGTGCGTGCCGGATGCGCCGCCGAAACCGGGGATCTCGCCGAGACCGGGCTGCGTACCGCCCGGGTTCGGCGGAACACCCGGTCTCGACGCCCGGTGTCGACGGGGCCGCGCGGGTGGGGACGCGCCGCTAGAAGATCATGGGGCGGTCATCATCGTCGTCGCCCGTCAGGTCGAGGTCGACGACGACCGGCACGTGATCGCTGGGCGCTTCGCCCTTCCGCTCGTTGCGGTGGATCGTCGCCCCCGTGACGGCTTCGGCGAGCGCGTGCGAGCCGAGGATGAAGTCGATGCGCATGCCCTCGTTGCGGGGGAACCGCAGCTGCTTGTAGTCCCAGTACGTGAAGCCCGTCGGCACGAGCGGGCGCACGACGTCTTCCACTCCGGCAGACAGAAGCGCACCGTACGCCTCGCGCTCGGGCGGCGAGACGTGGGTCGCGAAGCCCTGCACGACGGTCGGATCGCCGTTGTCGGCATCCGTCGGCGCGATGTTGAAGTCGCCCACGAGCGCGAGGGCGAGATCGGGGTTCTGCGCGAGGCTCTCCTGCGTGTAGCCGGTCAGTGCGGCGAGCCAGTCGAGCTTGTAGAAATAATGCGGATCGCCGAGCGAACGGCCGTTGGGCACGTAGAGGCTCCACACCTCGACGCCGCCGATCGTCGCGCCGATCGCCCGCGCCTCCTGGGGGGCGTCGGGACCCTCGTGGCCTTTCGCGAACCCGGGCATGCCGGGGAAGGACGTGCGCACATCGGTGATCGGCTCACGGCTCGCGATCGCGACGCCGTTCCATTGCGAGAACCCGTGCGCCTCGACGTGGAAACCCGCCTCTTCGAACCGGTCGAACGGAAACTGCTCGACCTTGCACTTGATCTCCTGCATCGCGAGCACGTCGATGTGCTCTCGCACCGCGAAGTCGACGATGCGGTCGACGCGGGCTCGGATCGAGTTGACGTTCCAGGTGGCCAGACGCATGGACTCCAGCGTAGAGGCGACGGTGGACACAGGGATGCCGCGGCATCCGCTCCTGAATAGACTCGCAGGCATGACCGTGTCCTCGACGCCCGAGCTCGAAGCAGACCGCCAGTACCTCATCGCCCTCATCGAGGACGAGGCGGTGTTCCACGGCGACTTCACCCTCTCGTCGGGGAAGCAGGCGACCTATTACGTCGACATGCGCAAGCTGACGCTCGACCATCGTGCGGCCCCCGCGATCGGCCGCATCATGCTCGACCTGATCCGCGGCGTCGACGACATCGTCGCCGTCGGAGGGTTGACGCTCGGCGCCGACCCGATCGCGAACGCCATCATGCACGAGTCGTCGCGGACGCACCGCCCGCTCGACGCCTTCGTCGTGCGCAAGGAGCCGAAGGACCACGGCCGAGGCCGCCAGGTCGAGGGAGCCGATGTCGCGGGCAAGCGCGTCGTCGTCGTCGAAGACACGTCGACGACGGGCCAGTCGGCGCTCAAGGCGGTCGAGGCGCTGCGCCGCGAGGGGGCCGAACCCGTCGCCGTCGCCGTCATCGTCGACCGCAAGACCGGCGCGCAGGCGGCTGTCGAAGCCGAAGGGCTCGTGTGGCTCGCCGCCGTCGACCTCGACGACCTCGGCCTCGACGCGCAGTAGGACGCGCGTCAGGCGACCGCGAAAGCGGGGAGGACCGACCAGCCCGCCTCGGCGCGCAACCGCTCGGCGAGAGCGAGGGCGTGACGCTGGGCGTCGCTCTCGTCGCCCTCGACGAAGACGTCGATCGCGAGGGGCGGCGGCTCGCCGAACTTGGGGATGTCGACCTGGGCCCATGCGCCGGGGCCGAGCGACACGCGCGGCGACGGGGTTCTCGCACCCTCGACCGGCGACCCGGTGACGCGCGAGAGCACGTCGAGTGCGTCCAGCTTCGTGACGGCGTCGGAGGCGACGATCGTCGCAACAGCCTGTCGTGCCGGCATCCTGTCCTCATTCCCGCCAGGGGCGTCTTGCGCCAGCGTACCGTCGCGAGGGTCTCGTCGGCGAAGGTCTCCTAGGCGAAGGTCTCGTAGGCTCTGGGCATGCAGACGCACGACGTCATCGTGGTGGGCGCAGGGCTCGCGGGACTTCGGTGCGCGCTCGAGCTCGCGCGCGCCGGCCGCGACGTCGTCGTGCTCGAGGAGTCGTCGCGGGTCGGCGGGCGCCAGCGCACCGACAGGGTCGACGGGTTCCTCCTCGACCGGGGTTTCCAGGTGCTCAACCCCGCCTACCCCGCACTGCGGACATCGGCCGACGTGTCGGAGCTGGGGCTCCGGCCCTTCCCCGTCGGGGTGCGTGTGCACCGTGGGGCCGGTGCCGTGACGCTCGCGCATCCGCTGCGGCATCCTCAGCTCATCCCCGCGACGCTCGGAAGCGGACTCGTGACGCCCGCGTCGGTTCGTGCGCTGCTGCGCTGGCTCGCGCCCGCCGTCCGGCCGCACGCGATGACGGCAGGCGCCGACGCGACCTTTGCGGAGGCGTGGGATGCCGCGGGACTCGACGGTCCGATCCGCGACGAACTGCTCCGACCGTTCCTGTCCGGCGTGCTCGCCGACGATACGGGGGAGACATCGAACTCCTACGTTCTTCTGCTCATGAGGCTCTTCGCGCGTGCGCGTCCGGGGGTTCCCACCCACGGCATCGCGGCGCTTCCCGCCCAACTCGCGCGCCGGGGGGCCGCGGCAGGTGCGGACATCCGGCTCGACCGCCGAGTACGGAAGCTCCGGCGCCGAGGAGGGCAGTGGGAAGTCACCGTTCGCGGCGAGGGGGCGATGCGTGCCAGGGACGTCGTCGTCGCCGTCGGGCCCGAGACGATCGCACGATTCACGCCGCTCGATCCGCCGCCGACGAGGGGCCTTCAGACGTGGTGGTTCGCGGCCGAATCCCCGCCCGATTCCGCCCTCCTGACGCTCGACGGCACGGCCGACGGGCCGATCGTCAACACGCTCGCGATGTCGCTCAGCGCTCCGTCGTACGCTCCGGTGGGGCGCCACCTCGTGCAGGCGACGTGCCTGCTCGGGCCGTCGTCGTCCGCGACGCACCGCGACGTCCGCGACCAGCTCGTGGGGCTGTGGGGGAGGGATGCCGCGACGTGGGAGCTGCTGCGTCGCGACGATCTGCCACACGCCCTCCCCGCGCTCCCGCCGCCGCTGAAGCGGCCGTCGCCCTCCCACCTCGGCGACGGACTGCACGTCGCGGGCGACCACCGCGACACTCCGTCGATCCAGGGAGCGCTGGGGTCGGGAGAACGCGCCGCGCGCGGCGTCCTGGCCCGGACCGCTTGACGCGAGATCAGTCCTCGTCGCGGCCGCGGTTGCGCCACCACTGCCACGCGAACACCACGAGTGTGCCCGACAGGATCACGATCGTCGTCGCGAAGAGAAGCGTCTGCTCGAACGGACTGATCACGGGCGGACCCCTCTTGCGGCATCCGCGACGAGCTTCGCGATCCGCGCCGCGCGCGTCTCTGGCCGGCGAGCGGAATCCACGTTCGTGATGCCGAGCTTGCGCGTCGACTTGGGGAAGGCATCCCACGCGGTGCGCGCGGCAGGGTCGGCGTCGAGCGCCGCCGCGAGGTCGTCGGGTTCGATTCCCGCCTCGGCGTTGTCGAGGATCGTCCAAGAGCCGTTGGCCTTGGCGACCTCGACGGCGCGCCACCCCGCCTCTGTCATGAGCCCCTCGGCCTCGATCCGCTGGAGGCGCGCCTTGTTCGTCGCCGCCCACCCGCTCGAGGGTCGGCGCGGCGCGAACCACAACCCTCCCGTCGTCTCGTCGAAGGTGCGGACGGGGCCGTCGATCCATCCGAAGCACAGGGCGTGCACGATCGCGTCCTCGTAGGCGACGAGTTCGATGGCAGCGCCGGGGCGAGGACGGACGAGCCAGGCGCCGGGTGCTGTGCGGTGGTTCGCCTCGAGCCACGCGCGCCATGTCGCGGCATCCGGCGCCACGACCTTCTCGCCGTCGTCGAGCACGCCCACTAGAGGACTTCCGCGAACTCGGTCTCGGCCTCGGTCGACGGGAGGAGATCGGCGACCGAGCCGAGCACTTCGTCGGGTCGGAAGGGGTAGCGCTGGATCTCGGCGACATCACTGATGCCGGTGAGAACGAGGACGGTGTGGAGTCCCGCCTCGATGCCGGCGACGACATCCGTGTCCATGCGGTCGCCGATCATCCCGGTCGTCTCGGAGTGCGCCCCGATGCGGTTGAGCGCCGAGCGGAACATCATGGGGTTCGGCTTGCCGACGACGTACGGCTCACGCCCGGTCGCCTTCGTGATGAGCGCCGAGATCGCACCGGTCGCCGGGAGGACTCCCTCGGTCGACGGGCCCGTGGCATCCGGATTCGTCGCGATGAAACGCGCACCCGCGCCGATGAACCGGATCGCCTTCGTGATGGCTTCGAAGGAGTAATTGCGTGTCTCGCCGACGACGACGTAGTCGGGGTCGCTCTCGGTCATGATGAAACCGGCTTCGTGAAGCGCCGTCGTGAGCCCCGCCTCTCCGATGACGAAGGCCGTGCCGCCGGGCATCTGGCTGCGCAGGAAGTCGGCCGTCGCGAGCGCCGACGTCCAGATCGACTGCTCGGGCACCACGAGACCCGACGCGCGGAGCCGCGCAGAGAGGTCGCGCGGAGTGAAGATCGAGTTGTTCGTCAACACGAGGAACGGAGTGCCCGTATCGCGCCAATGCTCGAGGAGCGCCGCGGCACCCGGGATCGGCGTGTTCTCGTGGACGAGCACGCCGTCCATGTCGGTCAGCCAGCATTCGATATCGGCGCGCGTGCGCATGCGACGAGCCTAGCGGGGTCGGCCGACATCGCCGCACGTCGCGCACGGTGATCGTCGCGCGCGGGCGTATCGTCGAACCCGTGCCACGAGCCGCCTGGAGCCTTCCCGACCTCACCGGCCGCACGTACCTCATCACGGGGTCGAACGCGGGTCTCGGGTACTTCTCGACGGAGCACCTCGTGCGCGCAGGTGCCCGCGTCGTCATGACGGGGCGCAACCCGAATCGCCTGGCGACAGCACGGGCGGCCGTACGTCGACGGGTGCCCGGTCTCGCTCTCGAGCAGTTGGAGACCCTGCTGCTCGACACGAGCAACCTGGGCTCGGTCCGAGCGGCGGCGGCGACGGTCCGCGGGTGGGGCAAGATCGACGGCCTCCTCCTGAACGCGGGAATCGTCCATCCGCCGTCACGCAGGGAGACGACGGCCGACGGACACGAGATCGTCTTCGCGACGAACGTGCTCGGACATTTCGCGCTCGCGGGGGAGCTGCTCGTCCCGCTCGCGGCGGCACTCGGCCGTATGGTGTGGCTCGGCAGCATGTCGACGTCGCTCACGCCCTACAACCCCGTCGATCCGCAGCTCACGGAGGGATACTCCGCGTGGCGCGCCTATGTCCAGTCGAAGGTCGCGACGACCGCGCTCGGGCTCGAGGCGGATCGGCGGCTCCGGGCAGCGCGCATCCCCGTCGCGAGCGTCGTGGCGCACCCGGGGTACTCGACGAGCGGACGGACGGTCGGCATCGCCGGCGTCAACGAGCCGTCGAAGGTGGGCCGCTTCGCCGACAATCTGCAGGCGCCCGTCACGCAGTCGAAGGAGGAGGGCGCGCTCCCGCTCGTGCACGCGCTCGCCGGCGCGGGCGTGGAGAGCGGCACGTTCTGGGGGCCGCGCTTCGCGCTGCACGGCACGCCTCGTCGCGCGACCCCCGCCCGCATCACGCGCGACCCCGACATCGCCCGCCGCCTGTGGACCGTCGCGGAGGAGGCCACCGGCGTCCACTGGCCCTGACCCCGCGCGTCGCGGGGCCGGGGCCCGGGGCGGGGTGCCGGTGCCGGGGTGCCGAGGCCGGGTTGCCGGGGCCGGGTGCCGGGGCCGGGGTGCCGAGAAGACGCAGACTGCGCGTTTTCGCCGGTTCGTGCGACGTTTCGCGTCTTTTCGGCGAGCGCACCGCGGGCGGCCGCGGTGTCGCGCGCCGAGACCGCGGGTTTCGCCGAGGCAGGGTGGTGTGCGGCTGGGTTTCGGCGAGGTACCCGGTTTCGGCGTGGGGGATGCCCGGATGCCGCGATGCCGCTGCCCGGGATCGAGCGCCAGCCGCGGGGTGGGCGCCAGCCGCGGGGTGGGTGCCAGGCTGCCGAGAAGACGCAGACTGCGCGTTCTCCCGGGATTCCGCGACGTTTCGCGTCTTCTCGGCAAGCTGCCGGCGCAGCGCGGCCCGCGGCCGGCGCAGCGCGGCGCGCGGCTGGCGCGGCGCGCGAGGAGGGGCCGACGCGGGCCGGGGGCAGGGGAGCGAGGGGGTGGCCGAGTGCCCGGGAGCGTCAGGCGGTGAGCCAGATCGTCGTCGCGGCGCCGGGGGGAAGGGTCGCGACGACGTCGTCGAGGTGGAGTGTCGCGGGGTCCGTGACGACGACGCGGGCTCCGACCGTGACCCCCGCGCTCTCGACGGCACGCAGGATGTCGGGGTCGCGATCGCTGACGCGCAGGACGCGGCCGACGTGCCCGGGTGCGGCGTCGGCGAGGAGCACGAACGGTTCGCGGTCGACGTGGCCCGCGGCATCCGGAATAGCGTCGCCGTGCGGATCGAACCGGGGTCGGCCGAGGCGCTCGTCGATCCCCTCGAGAAGCCGGTCGCTGATCGCGTGCTCCAAGACCTCGGCCTCATCGTGAACCTCGTCCCACGCGTAGCCGAACTCGCGCACGAGCCACGTCTCGATGAGGCGATGGCGGCGGATGATCGCGGCGGCGCGCCGGTGCCCCTTCTCGGTGAGGGCGACGGGTCCGTATGGGCGGTGGCTGACGAGTCCCTGTGCCGCGAGCTTCTGCACCATCTCGGTCACGCTCGAGGGGGCAAGTCCGAGTTCGGAGGCGAGCTGCGACGGCGTGATGCGCTCGTCCTGCCACTCGGTGCGGTGGTAGATCGTCTTGAGATAGTCGTCGACAGCGGGGGATGCCACGCGCCCAGGGTACCGGGAGGTGCCGGAGCGCCGCGGTCGCTGCGTCCGGGTAGCCTGACCGCGTGACAGAGTCCGCGCAGCCCGCCTCCGACGAGCCCGGGAACGTCGAGCCCGAGAACGTCGAGCCCGGGAACGTCGAGCCGGGAGATGCCGCCGATCCCGGCGCGAATCCGCCGCACGGGGTGGGCCCCTGGGAGGGCGACCCGCCGACCGACCCGCGCTACGACCCGGAGCTGCTCGCGGCGGGCGACGCCCGCAATGTCGTCGACGAGTACCGCTACTGGACGATGGAGGCCATCGTCGCCGACCTCGATACGCGGCGGCATCCGTTCCACGTCGCGATCGAGAACTGGCAGCACGACATGAACATCGGCTCCATCGTGCGCAGCGCCAACGCGTTCCTCGCGGCCGAGGTCCACATCGTCGGGAAGCGCCGCTGGAACCGCCGCGGCGCGATGGTCACCGACAGGTACCAGCACGTGCGGCACCATGAAGACGTCGCAGCCTTCGTGGCGTGGGCGGATGCCGCGGGGCTCCCGATCGTCGCGGTCGACAACGTCGAGGGCTCGAAGCCTCTTCCGGATGCCGATCTGCCAGAGCGCTGCGTGCTGCTGTTCGGCCAGGAAGGCCCCGGTCTGTCGCGCGAGGCCGTCGCCGCGGCATCCGGAATCGTGGAGATCACGCAGTACGGATCCACCCGGTCGATCAATGCGTCAGCGGCCGCCGCCGTCGTCATGTACGAGTGGTGCCGTCGCTGGGCGTGAGGTCATGAGCCCGCCGAGAGCCACGCCGTCCCACGGATACGCCAGCCGAGGGTCGCGAACCGCGCGAGCATGTAGACGCCGAAGAACGCCACCGCGAGCCACGCGAGCCCCTGGGCGCCCGGCGGGTGGAGGGCGGCGACCAGGGCGAGCGCCGGGATGAACGGCACGAGGTTGAGGGCACCCGCGAGTGCCAGGTACTTCGCGTCGCCCGCGCCGATCAGGACGCCGTCGAGCACGAAGACGGCGCCGCACACGGGCTGGGCGATCGCGAGGACGAGCAGGGCGGGCATGACGAGGGCCGCGAGCGCCGGATCACCCGTGAAGACGAGGCCCAGCACGCCCGAGAACGCGGCGATGAGAGCTCCGACCGCCACGCCGAACCAGAGTCCCCAGGCGAGGGTGCGGCGAAGCACCCGCCGCACGAACGGCTGGTCCTCTGCCCCGAGCCCTCGACCGACGAGCGCCTGCGCCGCGATCGCGAGCGCGTCGAGAGCGAACGCGGCCGTCGAGAACAGGGTGAACGCCACTTGCCATCCGGCCAGCTCCTCCGTGCCGAGTGCCGTTGCGACGCCGACGGTCGCGAGGAGGGCGACGCGGAGCGAGACCGTCCGCAGCAGGAGCCACACGCCCGCGCGCGCCGATCCCGTGACGCCCTCGCGTTGCGGGCGGATGGATGCCGTGTGGCGCCGCGCGAGACGGCCGATCACGATCACGAAGGCGCCGACCATTCCCCACTGCGCGACCACCGTGCCGGCGGCGGAGCCCGCGATCCCCCACCCGAGGCCGTAGATGAAGAGCCAGTTGAGCAGGATGTTGGCGCCGAAGCCGACGCCTGCGACCCAGAGGGGTGTCACGGTGTCCTGCATGCCCCGGAGGAGTCCCGTCGCCGCGAAGACGATGAGCATGGCCGGGAGTCCCCACATCGACAGGCTCAGATAGATCTCGGCTTGCTCGGCGACATCGGGTGTCGCGCCGAAGAGCGAGACCAGTGCGGGCGAGGCGAACCACCCGCTGACGGCGAGCACGGCCCCGACCGCGAGGGCGAGCCACATGCCGTCGATGCCGACCGACACGGCGCGCGAAGGATCGCCCGATCCGAACCGCCGCGCGACGGCCGGCGTCGTGGAGTACGCGAGGAAGATCATGAGGCCGACGATCGTCTGGAGCACCGCCGACGCGATACCGAGGCCCGCGAGCGGGACGACGCCGAGGTGGCCGACCATGGCGGCATCGACGATGAGGAAGAGCGGTTCGGCGATGAGCGCACCGAGCGCCGGGACCGCGAGTCGCAGGATGCTGCGGTTGAGCGTCTCGGGGCGATCGGTCACTCCTCGATGCTAGGCGGGGCCTGCGACGCCCGCGTCGGTGGCGGCGCTTATCCTGTATCGCATGACTGAAGCCCTTCCGTCCGGACTCGCACTCGACGAGCTCAGCACCGACATCCGCCCGCAGGACGATCTGTTCCGCTACGTCAACGGTGCGTGGCTCGATCGCACGGAGATCCCGGAGGACAAGGCGCGCTGGGGCTCCTTCCATCTCATCGCCGAGCAGGCCGAGAAGGACGTCCACGCGATCGTCGAGGAGGCGCAGGGCGCCGAGCACGGCACTGAGACGCGCAAGATCGGCGACCTCTACACGAGCTTCATGGACACCGAGGGCATCGCGGCACGCGGAGCGACCCCGCTCGCGGACCAGCTCGAGAAGGTCGACGCGATCGACTCCGTTCCGTCGCTCCTGCGCACCGTCGGAGAGCTCGAGCGTGACGGCGTCGCAGGGCTCTTCCACCTGTACATCGAGCCCGACCCGGGAAGACCGCAGCGGTACGTGCCGTTCCTCATCCAGGGCGGGCTGTCACTCCCCGACGAGAGCTACTACCGCCTCGAGAGCTTCGAGTCGACGCGAACGGCCTTCCGCGGTCACGTCCATCGCATCCTCGAGCTCGCCGGAGTGGCCGACGCCGAAGCATCCGCCGACCGCATCCTCGCGCTCGAGACCGAGCTCGCGACCCACCACTGGGACAACGTCAAGAGCCGGGATGCCGTCGCGACCTACAACCTGAAGACGTGGGCCGAGGTGCAGGAGCTCGTGGGTGTCGACCTCCAGCCGTGGCTCGACGCCGTCGCGCCGGGGCACGCCGACGCGTTCGCCGAGGTCAACGTCTACCAGCCGAGCTTCATCCAAGGGCTCGGGGGCCTCCTCACCGAGGATCGACTCGCCGACTGGAAGGCATGGCTGCGCTTTGCGATCGTCCACGGCGCCGCTCCGTTCCTCCCCGACGAGTTCGTCGACGAGAACTTCTCGTTCTACGGCACGCAGCTCACGGGCGTCCCCGTCAACCGCGAGCGCTGGAAGCGGGGCGTCGGACTCGCCGAAGCCGCGATGGGCGAGGCGATCGGGCGCGTGTATGTCGAGCGTCACTTCCCGCCGGCGGCGAAGGAAGCGATGGACGAACTCGTCGCGAACCTCATCGAGGCATACCGGCAGTCCATCACCGACCTCGAGTGGATGAGCCCGGAGACCCGGCAGCGGGCGCTCGCGAAGCTCGACGCCTTCACGCCGAAGATCGGCTACCCCGTGAAGTGGAAGGACTACTCGACACTCGAGATCGATGCGGCGGACCTCATCGGGAACGTCCGCCGTGCGCACGTGCACGAGCACGACCGGCAGCTGGCGAAGGTCGGCCAGCCGATCGATCGCGACGAGTGGTACATGACTCCGCAGACGGTCAACGCGTACTACAACCCGCTCATGAACGAGATCGTGTTCCCCGCCGCCATCCTGCAGTACCCGTTCTTCGACGCCGCGCGTGATGCGGCCGCCAACTATGGAGGGATCGGCGCCGTCATCGGCCACGAGATCGGCCACGGCTTCGACGATCAGGGGAGTCGCTTCGACGGTGACGGGTCGCTCCGCGACTGGTGGACCGATGAGGACCGTGCAGCGTTCGAAGAGCGGACGGCCTCCCTCATCGCCCAGTACAACGCGCTCACGCCGCGGGGACTTTCCGATGAATACACCGTGAATGGCGCCCTCACGATCGGCGAGAACATCGGCGATCTCGGTGGCCTCGGAATCGCTCTGCGCGCCTACGAACTCTCGCTGGGCGGAGAGCCGGCGCCGGAGATCGACGGATTCACGGGCATCCAGCGCGTGCTGCTGTCGTGGGGGCAGATCTGGCAGCAGAAGGGCCGCGACGCCGAGACGATCCGGCTCCTCACGATCGACCCGCACTCGCCCAATGAATTCCGGTGTAACCAGATCGTGCGGAACGTCGATGCGTTCTACGATGCCTTTGGTGTGACCGAGTCCGACGAGCTGTGGCTCGACAAGGAGGCTCGCGTCACGATCTGGTGACCTGGGGCTTCCCGACCCCGACCCCCCATCGGAAGGAACCCTAGTCGTGGGCATCCCGCCTGAGCCGCAGAGGGATGCTGAGTCGCTTCGGGGGACGCGACGCAGCAGCCGACGACTGCCGCGGAGGGCGGCGGCCGGACGCAGGTCGTTCACATCGACGCTGACGGCGCTCGATGAACTCGCGAGGACCGGGGCGAAGGTCTCGGTGCGCGTCACGGACCTCGACCGAGACGTTTCGGTGCTCGACGGCGACGATTTCGTCACCCTGCCGGTCGCGGGCCTCGGGGTCGTGCCGTTGCTCATCGAGGTCGCGGCGGCGTTCGACGAGGGGCGGCTCGATCCGCTCGAGATCGTCGAACGGTCCGATGTCGCCGACGTGTCCCTCGGTGGCGTCTGGCAGCACCTCGCCGCACCCGCATTGCCGGTGTCCGACCTCGCGGTGCTGACGGCTGCCGCGGGCGACACCCTGGCCGCCAATGCGCTCCTCGAGCGGGTGGGGCTTCCCGCCGTTCGTGCTCGCATCGAGAGCCTCGGACTCGCGCAGTCCGCGCTCCTCGATCGGTTCCGCGACGATCGCGGACCCGACGATGCGCCGCACTTCGCGCTCGGGACGGCTCGCGAGATGGCGCAGGTGTTCGCGTCGCTCGTGAACTCCCAGGTCGTGTCGCCTGCCGTCAGCGCCCAGGTGGCGGAGTGGCTGAGCCTCAACCACGACCTCTCACTCGTGGCATCCGCGACGGGGCTCGATCCGTTCTCGCACGAGAACGATCAGCACGGGCTGCTGTTCGTGAACAAGACGGGCCGCGACAGGGGCGTCCGCGGCGAGGCCGGTGTCATCGCGGGACCCCGCGCGGGCGTGGCGTATGCGCTCATCGTGTGCTTCGACGACCTCACGGTCTCGCATCGGCTGCGCGCGCACGACGCATTCCGTGTTCTCGGCGTCGACCTGATGGAGTACGTGCACTGACGCGGACGGTCTCCCACCGGCCGGCGTACATCCGCCGGGTCGGGGTCCGTCCGCGGGCTCGGCCCGCACCCGCCGGCTCGGCCCGCACCCGCCGAAAAGACTCAGACCGCTGCGTTTCGCGGCCGTTCAGAGCAGTTCGAGTCTTCTCGGCAGCCTGCGCGCCCGCGGCCCTTTCCGTCGAGAAGACTCGGACTGCTGCGTTTCGTGCCGGCGGAGAGCAGTTGGGGTCTTCTCGGCATCCAGGGTCGGGCTAGAAGACGATCGTGTGGTTGCCGTGACGGATGACGCGGTCCTGCGCGTGCCAGAGCACGGCACGCGAGAGGACCTGGCGCTCGACGTCGGCGCCCCGGCGGGCGAGCTCGGGAACGGTGTCGGCGTGCGTGACCCGGATGGTGTCCTGATCGATGATCGGACCCTCATCGAGGTCGCTCGTGACGTAGTGCGACGTCGCGCCGATGAGCTTGACACCCCGCTCCTTGGCCTTCTTGTACGGCTCCGCTCCGATGAACGCGGGAAGGAAGGAGTGGTGGATGTTGATGACGGGAACTCCGAGCGCATCGAGGAATTCCGGCGACAGGATCTGCATATAGCGGGCGAGCACGACGAAGTCGACGTTTCCGACGAGCAGCTTGAGGATCTCGGCCTCGGATGCCGACTTGTCCGGTCCCGAGACAGAGGGGATGTGGAAGAACGGGACGCCGAACGACCGTACGTCGTCGGCGGCCGTCGTGTGGTTCGAGATGACCATCGGGATCGTGACGGGGAGGTCTCCGCGGCGGTGCCGCCACAGCAGGTCGAGGAGGCAGTGGTCCTGCTTCGACGCGAGGATCGCCATGCGCTTCGGTACGGACTGGTCGGTGATCGACCACTCGAGATCGAAGCCCCGACCGAGGGTCTCGGCGAGATCCGCCTCGATCGTGGGCAGCACCGCGTCGAGTCCGGGGCGGTGGAAGACGACGCGCTGGAAGTAGGCACCGCCCGTCGGGTCGTCCGAGTACTGGTCGAACGCGACGATGTTGCCGCCGTTCCTGGTGATGAGCGCCGACACCGCCGCGACGATCCCCGGCTTGTCGTTGCCGTGCACGATGAGGCAGGCGTGATCGGCGTGGAGGTGCGGTGACGTGGGCGCGGCCATCCCTCGATTCTGCCGTGTCGTGACGGATGCCGCAGACCGGGCGCATCGCCGGTCACTCGACGTTCGTCGTGTGGTCGCCGACTCCGGGAACCGTGACGAGGTCGTCGAGCGGTCGCATGACGGATGCCGCGCATGGTCCGACGCCGTGGACTTCGTCGCTCGAGGGTGCGTCTTCTCCTCCCCAGGCGACCCTGTTCGGGGAGTTTGAACAGGGGACATTTCTCGACGTTGATCTGGGACTTCAATGTCGGTGGCCCAGAGCAGAATGGGCCCTATGAGCACCTTCGTCGACTCCCTCGCCCGTCTGGGCGATGCGCTCGGCGATGTCGTCGGACCCATGCTCGGCGAACGTGCGCTGGCGACCTCTGCAGATGACGAGGTCGTCGCCGCCCTGGTCCAAGGGGCGCGGATCCTGCGGTGGGCGGAGGCCATCTTGGTCGAGTCGGCGGCTCAGCTCGCGGAGCGATCGGCAGCCGCGCCGCATGCCGATCGGCCCGAGACGCGACGAGGGTGCGCGTCCGTCGCCGAACTCGTCCAGCGTGCGACGCGTGTGTCCCGGCGATCCGCGGGCGACATCCTCGCGGCTGCTCGCGCCGTTCGAGAAGATGTCGCGCCGAGTTCGGGGGAGAGGCTGCCGGCAGAGCTTCCTCACATGCGCGCGGCGCTCGCCGCAGGGCACGTCGGCGTCGATGGCCTCGTTGCTGTCGCCCACGTACTTCGGGGGTGTCCGGCGGGGCGTGCGGGCATCCTCGCAGCGGATGAAGAGCTCGCGGCCTGCGCGCGCGGTGAGGGGGCCGACGGTGCGCCGCCGGCGAATGCCGACGACCTCCGAACGATGGCGCTCGTGTGGGAGATGCACCTCGATCAAGACGGCGCCGAGCCGCGTGAGACGCGGGCGCTCCGCAAGCGCGGGCTGACTCTCGGGATGCGTCGCGACGGACTCGTTCCCATCCGAGGCAACCTTCTGCCCGAGGTCGCGGAGCAGCTGCAGCGCGGGTTCGACGCGCTCCTCAACCCCAAGGTCGACGGGGTGCCGGTGACGGGGCCGCGGTTCGTGGACTCCGGTGACGACGCCGAAGCGGGTGCGGACGAACTCGACGCGGCGAGTGAAGCTGCTGCCGACATCCGCACTCGCCCCCAGAAGCAGCACGATGCGCTCGCGGCAATCCTCATGCGGGTCGCCGGATCGGGCATGCTCCCCACTCTGGGTGGGGCGGCGCCGACGCTCATCGTCTCGGTGCGCGAAGCCGACCTGGTTCGCGGGCGTGGCGGTGCGACGCTGGGCGGATCCAGCGAGCCGGTCTCCCTCGCCGTCGCGCGGCACATCGCCTGCACGGGTGCCGTCGAGCGTGTCGTCACGGCAGACAACGGCCGGATCGTCGCGATCGAGATTCAGGATCGGGTCTTCAACCATCACCAGCGACGAGCGATCGGGCTGCGCGATGGCGGCTGCCTCATTCCGGGGTGCCATGTCCCCTTCGAATGGTGCGAACTGCATCACGTCGAGGAGCATTCTCGTGGGGGTCCGACGCACACCGACAACGGTGTCGCCCTGTGCTGGGGGCACCATCGCACACTCGACACGAGTGGGTGGGAGATCCGCGTCAGAGACGGCGTGCCCGAGGTGCGCGGTCCGCACTGGTGGGATGCGACGGGGCGATGGCGACCCACGACGAAGTCACCGTCGCGTCTGCGTGATGCGCTGCAGCGTCGGGCGGCCGGAGAGTGAGTGCGGTCCTATCGCACGCCGCGCATGAGAGCGAGCACGGGTTTGACGGCGGCCACCATCGCCAGACCGAGTCCGATCGCGATGAAGCCGAGGATCGTGAAGTACGGCACCTCGTTGGTGGGGTCGTAGTATCCCGCGAGCCATCCGGCGATGGACGTTCCCAACGCGACGGAGAGGAAGTACAGGGCGACCATCTGGGTGTGGAAGCGCGCCGGCGCCAGCTTCGTCGAGGCCGACAGTCCCACGGGCGAGATGAAGAGCTCGGCGATCGTGAAGACGAGAAGGATGCCGACGATCGCGAGGAGCGGTGTCGAGTTCGCGGGACCATTCGCCCACGGCAGGAAGAGCAGGAACGCAACCCCCATGATGATCGCGCCGAGCGCGAACTTGATCGGCGTCGAGGGCTGACGGGTTCCGAGCTTCGTCCAGATCGCGGCGAACACCCCCGACAGGATGATGACGAAGATCGGATTGATCGAGTTGACCCAGGGGATCGGCATCTCCCACCCGAAGATGTCGCGGTTCAGGCGCTCATCCGAATAGATCGTCAGCACCGTGAACTGCTGCTGGTACAGCGACCAGAAGCCGACGTTGACGATCAGGAGCGGGATGAAGCTGAAGACGCGGGAGCGCTCCGTCGGCGTCACGCCGGACGACGACGTGATGACGATGAAGTAGGCGATGGCCGCTCCCAGCGTCACGATGATGACGATCACCGCGAGGTTGTCCGCGCGGATCACCCCGAGGAGCACGAGGGTGACGAGCAGAACCACCCCACCCGCAGCGATGCCGATCATCGTGCCCCGCCGCGAACGGGGGAGGGGATTCGGCACCTCCCGCGCCTCAGCGGGCAGGTGCTTGCGTCCGAACGAGTACTGGATCAGGCCGATCGCCATCCCGACCGCCGCGAGCCCGAATCCCCAGTGGAAGCCGAGGTTGTCCTGCAGCAGACCCGTCAGGAGCGGACCGAGGAACGCGCCAAGGTTGATACCGAGGTAGAAGAGCGAGAAGCCGGCATCCCGTCTCGGATCCTGCGGGGTATACAGCGTGCCCACGACCGAGGTCGCGTTGGCCTTGAGTCCCCCCGAACCAAGTGCGACGAGGATGAGACCCACGCCGAGGCCCCACACACTCGGCAGGATCGCGAGCGCGATGTGCCCCGCCATGATGACGATGGCGCTGAAGAACAGCACCCGCTCCGAGCCGAGCACGCGGTCCGCGATCCATGCGCCGAGGATCGTCGACAAGTAGACGGTGCCGCCGTACGCGCCCAGGATTCCCGCGGCGATCGTCTGATCGATGCCCAGCCCGCCCTGCGCGACGGAGAAGTACATGTAGATCAGCAGGATTCCCTGCATGCCGTAGAAGCTGAACCGCTCCCACATCTCGACGCCGAAGACGTGTGCGAGCGCGAACGGCTGACCGAAGAATCGGGTGTCCGCGTCGCCCGCCCCACGCGGAGCCGCCGTCGCGGCGGCATCCGTTCCGCTCTCCGCGGCGGCGACACGGCCTGTCGTCGTCGTCGAGCGCGGGTCGCCTGCCGCTGTCGCGCCGTCGGGAGGTCCGACGGGAACCTGCTCCGGCTCGTTGTCGTCGCTGACGTTCATGCGCTCAGAGTAGTGGGCGGCTCACCGCGCGCGGACTATTTCGGAAGAGACGGATGCCGCTCGTGCTCGTCGCGCCGGGACGGGATGAAGAGCGCGATCACGAGTGCCGCAAGCGCGGCCGCGCCGCCCAGGACGAAGGAGAGTTGGAATGCCGTTCCGGAGGGCACCGCGGTGCCCTCGAAATCGATCGTGTACGTCGCGAGCACCGCACCGATGACGGCTGCCGCCGTGCTCGTGCCGAGCGAGCGGAAGAGCGCGTTCAAACCGTTCGATGCCCCCGTTTCGGTCTGCGGCACGGAGCGCATGATGAGCATCGGCATTGCGGCGTACCCGAACCCGATCCCGACGCCGATGATGAGGTTCGCGACGACGAGGTGCCATACCTCCGACGACCACAGGAGCGTGAAGCCGTAGGCGACGACGAGTGCGATCGCCCCGAGGACGAGGAGGAGCTTGGGTCCGACGGTGCGGGCGAGGCGACCAGAGAAAGGAGAGAGCACCATCATGACGAGTCCCGCGGGCATCACGACGAAGCTCGCCGCCAGGAGCGATAGCCCGAATCCGCCCGTCGCGACGGGGAGCTCGAGCATCTGCGGATAGCTGACGTTCGACGAGAAGAGTGCGAAGCCCATCGCGATCGAGGCGATGTTCGTCAACAGGACAGCGGGCCGCGCCGCGACGCGCAGGTCGAGCAGCGGCTCCGCGAGCCGCAGCTCGTACCACGCCCAGACGAGCAGAACGACGAGTCCGCCGAGTCCGCACGCGAGCACGGCCGGTGACGTCCAGCCCCACTCGTTGCCGCGGGAGACCGCAAGGAGGATGCCGACGAGTCCGACGGCGAGCCCCGCGGCGCCGATGTAGTCGAAGCGCCCTGCCGTGCGCAGGACGCTCACCGGCACGATCCACAGGACGAGGATGAAGACGATGACCCCGAGGGCGGCGGCGACCCAGAACAGCAGGTGCCAGTCGCTCCGCTCCGTGATGAGCGCGCTGATGGGAAGGCCCAATGCACCGCCGACGCCGAGCGTCGCGCTGATGAGCGCGATGGCGGAGTCCACGCGATCCTCGTGCAGCACGTCGCGGAGGATCGAGATCCCGAGCGGAATGACGCCCGTCACGGCACCCTGGAGGGTGCGGCCGACGATGACTCCCACGATTCCGGGGGAGACCGCGGCGATGACCGACCCGAGGATGAGGAGCGCGACGAGCCACAGCACGATGCGCCGCTTGCCGTACATGTCGCCGAGCCGGCCCGAGATGGGTGTCACGACGGCTGCCGCCACGAGCGTCGACGTCACGACCCACGCCGTATCCTCGCGGCTCGCGTCGAGCAGCTCCGGCAGCTTCGACTGGATCGGCACGACGAGCGTGAACATGAACGACGACGCCAGCCCCGCGAGGGCGAGCACCGCAACGATGGCGCCCTGCCGTGGCATCCGGGTGAGTCGTCTGCGCGCGTCCTCGTCCCGGTTCACTTGATCGAGGCTATCGCCGTTCGGACACCCCGGGGTCGGAGTGGGAAACTGGGCACATGGACTCCGCAGACATCGAGGTCCGACCGCTTGACGCGATCGACGACGTGTTCATGGCATCGAACGTGCTGTCGGAAGTCTGGGGAGGCGACCGCTCCGGGATGCCACCCAACCTGCTGCGTGCGCTCGCCCACTCGGGCAACTACGCCGTCGGCCTCTGGAGCGGCGAGCGCATGGTGGGCGCATCCGTCGCGTTCTTCGCCGAACCGTCCGCGCGTTCGATGCACAGCCACATCACGGGCGTCCTTCCGGGGATGCAGAGCAAGGGCCTCGGGCGGATGCTGAAGCAGCACCAGCGCGAGTGGGCCCTCGCCCGCGGCGTCGGCCACATCACGTGGACGTTCGACCCGCTCATCGCGCACAACGCCCACTTCAACCTGCGCGTCCTCGGCGCGCGTGCGACCGAGTATCTCGTCGATCACTACGGCGCAATGGACGACGGGGTCAACCGCGGCGACGAGACCGACCGCATCATGGTGTCGTGGGCGCTCGCCGCTCCGGCCGCACCGACTCCCGCGCCCGACCGCGTCGTGACGTCCGTCGAGATCCCCGCAGACATCGCCGCTCTCCGGGCGACCGCGCCCGAGGATGCCGCGGCATGGCGCCGCCGCGTGCGCGACGCGGTGCTCGCGGGGCTCGCCGACGGCCTCGTGATCGGCGGCTTCGACGACGAGCGCGGCTACCTCCTCGTCCGCCCGTAGCCGCGCGACATCTCTCCGCACGCGGTCGGAGGTCCGGCCCATCATCGGAGGATTCCTGCCGATCCAGCCCGACATTCCCGCCAATCTCCGACGGAGGGCGTCGGGGTCGCGGGCGTCCTCGTACGCTGACGGGCATGCCCGACCCCTCGCCCCGCCCGGCGACCCGCATCGTCGACCTCAGCCACCCCATCCGCGCCGGCCTCGTCACCTACCCGGGTCTCCCCGCGCCGTCGATCACGCCCCACTTGACGCGCGCGGCCTCTCGTGGGGCGTACGCGCCGGGAACCGAGTTCGCGATGGACGTCATCACGATGATCGGCAATACCGGCACGTACCTCGACAGCCCCTACCACCGCTACGCCGACGGCCCCGATCTCGCGGGGCTCGACCTCGGGACGCTCGTCGGGCTGCGGGCCGAGGTCTTCCACCTCGCGGATGTGTCGGACGCCGGGGCCCGTGGCATCCGTGCCGAGGCGTTCGAGAATCGCGACGTCCGTGGTGCTGCCGTGCTCCTCCACACGGGGTGGGATCGCCTGTTCGGCACTCCCGAGTACGGCACGGATGCTCCGTTCTTGACGCGCGAGGGAGCTGAGTGGCTCATCGAGGCCGGGGCGCAGCTCGTCGGCATCGACTCGGTCAACATCGACGACACGCAGTCGGGTGGGGAGCGCCCTGCGCACTCGCTCCTCCTCGCGGCGGGAGTCCACGTCGTCGAGCACCTGACGCGCCTCGGGGATGTCCCGGCACAGGGAGCCCGCTTCACGGCGGCGCCGCCGGCGGTCGAAGGGTTCGGCACGTTCCCCGTGCGGGCATACGCCGAGCTCCCCGCGTGACGATCACCCCGCACGACGACTACCGTGGTGCCGTGATCGGAGCTGACTGGATCCCGCACCGTCGCGACGACCGTGAGCTGCTCGGATGGATCCGACCCGAGGGTGACGACTGGGTCGCGGTCGACCTCCTCGGGCGCGAAGCGAGCGCTCCGATGGACTGGCTCGACGCCGAAGAGGTCCTCGAAGCGGGCGGACTGGCGTGGCTCTCGGACGTGTGGATGCTCGACAGAACGGATGCCGCGCCACTCCGTGTCCGCATCGCCGAGGTCATTCCTCCCGACGGCGCGGAAACCGCGGGTCGTATCGTCGTGCACACGGACGACTTCGGTGCGATCGACGTCCCCGTGACTCGCATCCACCTGCCCTGGCCCGCGCCGGCCGCCCTGCGCCCTCACCGCTGATCGGGGAGTGCCGCAAGCGCGTATCGAGATCCGACCTTCCATCACGGAGTGGTCTCGATACGCCGTGCGTGCTGTGGTCCCTCCTTCGGGCGTGTGCCGCTATCGCGGGGCGCGGTCTGTCGGCGTGGGGCGGGCTTTCCGCGCCCCGAGCGACGGATGGCGCCCCAAGCGACGGGTCGCGCCCCAAGCGGCGGATGGTGTACCGAGCGACGGATCGCGCCCCAATCCGTGGTTCGCGGAGCCACGACCGTTGCCGGGCGATCCGGCAGTGCCGGTGCGTTCCCCTCCCGCGCTATCGCGGGGCGCGGTGTGGCGGCGTGGGGCGGGCTTTCCGCGCCCCGAGCGACGGATGGCGCCCCATGCGACGGGTCGCGCCCCGAGCGACGGATCGCGCCTCAATCCGTGGTTCGCGGAGCCACGACCGTTGCCGGGCGATCCGGCAGTGCCGGTGCGTTCCCCTCCCGCGCTCTCGCGGGGCGCGGTGTGGCGGCGTGGGGCGGGTTTTCCGCGCCCCGAGCGACGGATCGCGCCCCAAGCGACGGGTCGCGCCCCAATCCGACGACCGCGACGACCGCGCCGACGTATCAGGCGCGAGCCTCCGCGCTCCCTTCCTGCGAAAGCACGGGAGGAGAGCGCGATGCGCGAAGTTATCGAGGAACTGCTGCACGGGCTCGCCGCGGCGAGAGCGCACGCGCACGCACCGAAGGCGGAGCGTCTGCCGCGCAGCCTGCGCCCGCACGCCGCACGAGCGACGTTCCAGCCCGCCGATCCCCGCACCGCGCGCCGCGTCATCGTCTGAACCCGGCGCGACGGTCCTGCGGGCGCTCTCGGTCGCGGCGTAGCCTGAGGGGCATGCCGATCGCCTCTCCCGCCGCACCGGTCACCCTCGAGGGGTTCGAGTTCCGCGTTCTGCACGTGCCGCTCGTCGCCCCGTTCACGACGTCGTTCGGCACGGAGTCGGTGCGCGAGGTCATCGTCGTCCGTGCGCTGACATCCGATGGCGGCGGGTGGGGCGAAATCGTCACGCAGGCCGATCCGCTGTACTCGAGCGAGTACACGCAGGGCGCGTGGGACGTCGCGCTGCGCTTCTTCGGCCCCGCCCTCCTCGACCGCGGCTCGGTCGCGCCCGAAGAGGTCGCCACGATCCTCGAACCCTTCAAAGGGCATCGGATGGCGAAGGCGGGTCTCGAGCTCGCGGTCCTCGACGCCGCGCTCCGCGCCCAGGGGCGACCGCTCGGGGAGTACCTCGGCGCTGTCCGCGACCGCGTGCCCTCGGGCGTCTCCGTCGGCATCCAGCGCGACCCCGCGGCCCTCGTCGAGAACGTGGGCGGCTACCTCGACGAGGGCTACGTCCGCATCAAGATCAAGATCAAACCCGGGCGCGACGTCGGCGACACCGCCGCCGTGCGTGACGCATTCGGCGCGATCCCCCTCCAGGTCGACGCGAACTCCGCGTACACCCTCGCCGATGTCGACACCCTCGCCGAGCTCGATCGCTTCGATCTGCTCCTCATCGAGCAGCCCCTCCAGGAGGACGACCTCGTCGACCACGCGACGCTCGCGACGCGGCTGACGACGCCCGTGTGCCTCGACGAGTCGATCACGTCGGCCAAGGCCGCGACCGACGCGCTCGCGCTCGGCGCGGCATCCGTCATCAACATCAAGGCAGGACGCGTCGGCGGCTACCTTGAGGCCCTCGCGATCCACGACCTGTGCCGCGACGCGGGCATTCCCGTCTGGTGCGGCGGAATGCTCGAGACGGGCATCGGCCGCGCGGCGAACGCGGCGCTCGCGGCACTTCCCGGCTTCACCCTCCCGGGAGACGTCTCGGCGTCCGATCGCTTCTATCTCCGTGACATCGTCACCGAGCCGGCGGTTCTGGAGGACGGTCACGTCCGCGTGCCCACCGGACCCGGCCTGGGCGTCGACATCGACCCCGTCGCCCTCGAAGACTTCACCGTCGCTCGCGACGTGATCCGCCGGTAGTCCCGATGCCGTCGCCCCCGCGCCGCGTCCTCCGAGCGAGGACGAGCCGCGTCGTGCGCACCGCTGCGATCCTCCTCACGGCGGCGGCGCTCGCGGGGTGCACGGTGGCCCCGGCAGGCCAGGGCGCTGCGGCGACACCCGCGGCACTCCCCGACGGGATCGACGTCGGGCTCATCCAGCTGCGCTCCGACGTCGCCGCGGGTGAAGCCCAAGTGCGGATCGTCAACGGGTCGACGGAATCCGTCGAGATCGGCGCGGTCGAGATCGTCGACGCCAGGTTCGCGGATGCCGCGACCCGCACCGACCTCGACCGCACGACGACCGTCCGTCCCGGCGCGACGGTCGACATCCGCGTCGTGCTCCCCCGCATGGCGTGCGATTCGATCGACGGTGCCCCGACGGCGCGGCTCGAACTCGCGGCATCCGGCGACATCGTCGAGGCTCCCGTCGACGATCTACTCGATGTCATCGCGCCGCTCCACGACCGCGAGTGCCGGGCCGAGCGCCTCGCGGATGCCGCGCATGTCGATGTCCGCTCGTTCCGCCCGTCGCCTCCCGGTCAGCCCGCAGAGCTCGACCTGGCCATCGCACCGACGGGGCGCGCCACGGCGACCGTGGTGGCGATTCAGCCCACGAACCTCCTCATGTTCGAGGGCACGGATGCCGCGGGAGACGCGCTGGCGCTCGGACTGCGTGTCGACGAGGGCTCCATGGGATCGGTCGTCACGGCACTTCCGATCGTGCCCGCCCGCTGCGATCCCCACGTCGTGCAGGAGGACAAGCGCGGCACGGTCTTCACCGTCGAAGTGGAGCTCGACGGGGAGCCCGGCGAGGTCGAGGTCGCGGCATCGCCCGAGATGCGCGCCCGCATCCTGTCGTGGGTGACCGAGTGGTGCGCGTGACCCGCGCCCCGTGAGGCGACGACCGGCAGCCCCGCACGGCTAGAATCGACGGATGCCGTGGGCCGCGGCATCCGGAGGGGAATCCTGCCGGAACCGGGCCCCGACCTCCCCCGCGTATCGCGCCCTCCCGACCATTGGAGCCACCGTGGCCGAGCAGTCTCGCCTCGACAAAGTCATCGCCCTCGCCCGCCACCGCGGGTTCGTCTTCCAGGCCGGTGAGATCTACGGCGGATCCCGTTCCGCGTGGGACTACGGCCCCCTCGGTACGGAGCTCAAGGAGAACATCCGCCGCCAGTGGTGGCAGACGTTCGTGCGCGGCCGCGGCGACATGGTCGGACTCGACTCGTCGATCATCCTCCCCAAGCGCGTGTGGGAGGCCTCGGGTCACGTCGCGACGTTCACCGACCCGCTCGTCGAGTGCCTGCACTGCCACAAGCGCTTCCGCGCCGACAACCTCATCGAAGACTTCGAAGCCCGCAAGGGGCGTCCCGCCGAGAACGGCCTCGCCGACGTCCCGTGCCCGAACTGCGGCACGAAGGGCCAGTACACCGAGCCCAAGGCCTTCTCAGGCCTCGTGAAGACATACCTCGGCGTCGTCGACGACGAGAGCGGCCTGTACTTCCTGCGCCCCGAGACGGCACAGGGCATCTTCATCAACTTCGGCAACGTCCTCACCGCGAGCCGCAAGAAGCCGCCGTTCGGTGTCGGCCAGGTCGGCAAGGCATTCCGCAACGAGATCACGCCCGGCAACTTCATCTTCCGCACGCGCGAGTTCGAGCAGATGGAGATCGAGTTCTTCTCGCCGCCCGCCGAGGCCGGCGAGTGGTTCGACCACTGGGTCGAGGCGTGCTGGAACTGGTTCATCGAGCTGGGCGTCGACCCCGCGAACCTGCGTCGCTTCGACGTTCCCGAGGAGGACCGCGCGCACTATTCGGCCGGCACGATCGATGTCGAGTACCGGTTCGGTTTCGCCGGCAAGGAGTGGGGCGAGCTCATGGGCGTCGCCAACCGCACCGACTACGACCTCAAGAGCCACAGCGACGCATCGGGGCAGAGCCTCAGCTTCTTCGACCAGGCCTCGGGTGAGCGCTACATCCCGTACGTCATCGAGCCGTCGTTCGGACTCACGCGCGCCATGATGGCCTTCCTCGTCGACGCCTATCACGAGGAGGAGGCGCCGAACGCGAAGGGCGGCACCGACACCCGCACGGTGCTCAAGCTCGACCCGCGCCTCGCTCCCGTCAAGGTCGCCGTGCTTCCGCTCTCGCGGAACGAACGTCTCTCCCCCCTCGCGCGCGGACTCGCCGACGAGCTCCGCTCGCACGGCTGGAACATCGACTTCGACGACGCCGGTGCGATCGGTCGACGCTACCGTCGCCAGGACGAGATCGGCACCCCGTTCTGCGTCACGGTCGACTTCGATTCGCTCGACGACGACGCCGTGACGGTGCGCGATCGCGACACGATGTCGCAGGAGCGCGTTCCGCTCGCCGAGCTCACCGCGTTCTTCGCGGAGCGTCTCAAGGGGGCGTGAGCGTCCTGATCAGGCCTTGGCCTGCTTCTTCATCTCCTGCTTGAAGGCGCGGACCTTCGCGAGGGATTCGGGCGAGACGATGTCGGCGACGCTGCGGAACGACCCCTCGTCTCCGTAGGATCCGGATGCCGCGCGCCATCCGTCGCCCGTGAAGCCGTACTGCTTGCCGAGGAGCGCGAGGAAGATCTTCGCCTTCTGCTCACCGAAGCCCGGGAGCGCCTTGAGCCGCTTCAGGACGGTGGGCCCGTCGGGGTCGTCGCGCGTCCAGATCGCGGCGGCGTCGCCGCCCCAGTCCTCGACGATCGCGGAGCACAGTGCCTGCACGCGCGACGCCATCGATCCCGGGTAGCGGTGGACCGCCGGTGTCGTCTTGAACGCCGCGGCGAACGCGTCGGGGTCGTAGCCGGCGAGGGTCGCGGCATCCATCGATCCGGTCCGCTCGCGGATCTTGAGCGGACCCGCGAAGGCGGTTTCCATCGCGACCTGCTGGTCGAGGAGCATGCCGATGAGGAGGGCGAGCGGATCGTGGGTGAGCAGGTCGTCCGCGGCGGGGTCTCCGGTGATGTGCAGTGCCATGCGTCCAGTTTCCCACCGGAGCCGTGCCGCGCGAGGATGGAGACGTGAGCGAACCTGAATCCGTCGAGTCCCTCGCCGAGAAGGCCCGTGAGACGCCTGTCGTCGTGGTCGGCGGCGGGATCGCGGGACTCGTCGTCGCCCTCGAATGCGCGAAGGTCGGCCTGCCCGTGACGCTCGTCGAAGCTCGTCCGGAGCTGGGGGGTACGGTCCGTTCCGCAGATCTCGGAGGGACGCGTATCGACCTGGGCGCCGACGGCTGGTCCACGGCCGGAGGGGGCGTCGGCCACCTCGTCGACGAACTCGGGCTGGGCGGTGCCGTCACGCGAGAGGACCCGCTCCCGGCGTGGCTGTCGGGGCTCCCCGGGGGTCCTGTGCCGCTCCCGGCGGAGACCGTTCTCGGCATCCCCGCCAATCCGTGGGATGCCGCGGTGCGCCGCATCATCGGATGGAGCGGCGCGTGGCGCGCGTACCTCGACCGTCTGCGACCACCCCTCACGATCGGCCAGGAGCGCAATCTCGATCGCCTCGTCCGGGGGCGTATGGGCGATCGCGTCGCCGATCGACTCGTCGCTCCCCTCACGAGGGGACGACATGGGCTCTTTCCCGCGGAGGTCGACGTCGAATACGCGGCTCCCGGACTCAGCACGGCGCTCACGCGCACGGGTTCGCTCGCGGGCGGAGTCGCGCAGGTGCGGTCGCAGCGGTCCGGCGGGTCACGCGTCGAGGCCCTCCGGGGTGGCATGGACCAGCTCGTCGAGGCGCTTCGCGCGCGAGCCGACGACCTGGGTGTGCGGTTCCTGACCTCCGCACGCGTCACGACGCTCGCTCCGCACGCGGACGCATGGACGGTGCGCGCCGCGGGGGGAGAGGAGGAAGAGCTCCTCCCGGCCACCTACGTCGTGGTCGCGACGGATGAGCCGGCTGCCCGCGAGGTGCTGACGCCGCACGTCCCGAGCCTCGAGGCGATGCCTGCGGGCGACGGCATCCTCGACGTCGTGACGCTTCTCGTCGACGACGAGAGGCTGGACGAGCATCCTCGTGGCGGGTCCGTCTACGCGATCCCCGGAACGGGAGCCGCGACAGCGGTCGTGCATTGCTCGGCCCGCTGGCCCTGGCTCGCGGAGCACCTCGGAGCGGGTCGGCATCTCCTCAAGGTCCACTTCGCGGACGGTGCGCCCGAGGCAGCCGTCGAGGCCGCCGTGGCAGCGGCATCCTCCGCCTTCGGGCTCGAGCTCGGGGACCGCGTCGTCGATGCCCGCACCGATCGATACGTGACCGCCGGTCCGCCCTCGGCTCTCGGGGGCGTCGCGCGCGGGCGTGCGGCGCGGGATGCCGTCCGCCGCGTCGGCGGGCTCGAGGTCACGGGGGCCTGGATCAGCGGCAGTGGACTCGCCAACGTCGTTCCGGATGCCGTCGACACCGCCGAGCGGATCCGCCGTCACGCGCTTTTCGGGTCGACGCCCGCACAGTGAACGCGGCGCGGGGGCCGATGTCAAGGGTGGATAACCGCAACGGCATACAGGACTACCCTGGGACCAGTCAGCAGCGCACCACTGAACGTGAGGGGACTCCATGAGGGGCAAAGCAGGACTCGTCGTCGGAATCGCCGTGGGATACGTCCTCGGCACACGCGCAGGTCGCGAGCGCTACGAGCAGATCAAAACGCAGTGGATGAAGGTCTGGAACGCCGACCCCGTTCAGAAGCAGGTCTCCAAGGCGACCGACTTCGCGAAGTCCGCCGCCATGGCGCTTCCGAGCACGCTCTGGGACTCCGCCGTCAAGGTCACGAAGGCTGTTTCGTCGAAGGACACCCCGGGCCAGAAGCTCGACGCGGCGATCAAGACGGGTGAAGACAGCGTCGCCGACATCGAGAAGGCCGCGAAGAAGTCGACGCAGGCCGCGAAGAAGTCCGCCAACGCCGTCAAGGACGCCGTCGACGAGGCTGCGACCGAGGCCGCCGACGGTCGCGGTGGGGCGTGACATGACGACTCCGCGCGGTTTCCGCGATCGCGCCGACGACAGCCTCTTCACGCTGATCGGCGAAATCCCCGAACTCATCCGCAACCTCGTCATCGCCGAGGTGAACGCCGGCAAGGCGTGGGTGGCGCGTACGGCGAAGGATGCGGGGGTCGGCGCCGGCTGGCTCGCCGCAGCCCTCTTCTTCCTCTTCTGGACGATCCCCGCGCTTCTCGCGTTCGTGATCATCGGGCTGTCGTCATGGTGGCCCGCCTGGCTCGCGTCGCTCGTCGTGGTCGTGGCTCTGCTCCTCCTCGTCGCGGTCTTCGCGCTCCTCGGCGTCATGCGCTTCAAACGGATCGGCAAGACGCAGAATCCCGTCCAGTCGATCGCCCAGGATGTCAAGGAGGTGCGCGATGAATTCTGACGCGCCCGTTCCCGTGCCCCGTACCGGAGTGCCCCTCGGAATCGACGATCCCGTCGAGAAGGCACGCGCCGAGCTGAAGGCCGCGCTGGCGGCCATCGAAGACAAGGCGAACGTGCCGCGGAGGTTCTCGCGTGCCGTCGATGAGAAGGTCGCCCAAGCGAGGGCGTTCTCGCGGCGGAACCCCGCGGCGACCGCCGTGGCCGTCGTCACGGTGGCCGTCGCCGTCGGTGGCGCCGTCTGGGGATTCGTCCGCCTTTACACGCGCTGACCTGGTCCGTCATCCCCGACGCGCCGAACGTCGGCGGCGATTCGAGGGGTATGCTCAGGGATCAGGCAGTGCAATGGAGCGGATGCTGCCGATGGCGCGAGCCCGATTCATTCGCGCATCGGCTGCTCGACGTCTGGGCGGCCGACCGAGCCACACGAGAGTCGACCCTCAATGAACACAACCCCTTCGTCCTCCCCGGACAAGCCACTCGCAGGATGGCGTGTGCTCGTCCCTCGCGGAGGCCCGTGGGGTGATGGCGTGGCAGCGACCCTGCGTCGTCAGGGTGCCACTCCCGTCATCGCCCCGCTCATCAACTTCGCCCCGACGAACGACCAGGCGACACTGGACGAGTCGCTCGCCGATCTCGCCGCGGGTCGGTTCGAATGGCTCACCGTCACGAGTGCCACGACGGTCGATGTGCTGTACGCGTACCGTGCCGTCATCCCCGCCAACACGAAGGTCGCGGCGGTGGGCGAGACGACGGCCGCTGCTCTCCTCGCCGTCGGCTATCGCGTCGATCTCGTGCCCGACGAAGACAACTCCGCAGCGGGGATGGCCGAGCAGCTCATCGGCCTCGAACCGGAGCCGCGCGACATCCTGGCCCTCCGGAGCGAGATCGCCAAGCCGGTGCTGACGCGCATGCTCACCGACGCGGGTCATCGTGTCCGCAGCGTCGTGGCCTACCGCACCGTCGGAGTGCCCGTGACGGACCGCATCGCGGGCGATGTCCGGTCGGGTCGCATCAACGCGATCCTCGTGACGAGCGGATCCGTCGCGGAACAGGTGAGGCAGCAGTTCACCGAGATCCCCGAGGCGACCGTCATCGCGGCGATCGGTCCGCGGACGGCGAAGGACGCACGACGTGCGGGCCTCCCCGTCGACGTCGTGGCCGAGACTCAGACCGTCGATGCCCTCATCGACGCCGTCGCCCGCTTCCCGCTGCCGCACGCTGCTGACGAGTTCGCGCCGCGCACGGGAGTGTTCCGCGCGATCCGTCCCGACAACGACTGATCGCCGCCGTGACAGTGACACCTCGTGTCGTCGTCCTCGCGGGCGGTGTGGGCGGTGCCCGCTTCTCGTTGGGGGTGCGCTCCGCACTCGCGTCGCGCGGTGAGGCGCCGGCCACGATCGTCGTGAACACGGGCGACGATCTCTGGCTCACCGGCATCCGTCTCCAGCCCGACGTCGACTCGATCCTCTACGCGCTCGCCGGCGTCAACGACACGCAGCGCGGATGGGGTCGCACGGGCGACTCCGAGCGCGTCCACCACGAGGTGCAGGCCTACGGGGCGGGGTGGCCCTGGTTCACCCTCGGCGACCTCGACCTCGGAACCCACCTCGCCCGTACGGGGTGGCTCCGCGAAGGCCTCACTCCGTCACAGGTCGTCGCGGGGCTGTCGCGCCGGTGGGACCTGGGGGCGACCCTCCTTCCCATGACCGACGCCGAGGTCGATACGCACGTCGTCGTCCGTGACGGTGAGCGGCTGCACTTCCAGGAGTGGTGGACGCGTCACCGTGCGACGCTCGAGCCGATCGCGTTCGAGAATCCCGGGGTGGATGCCGCGACCCCGGCACCCGGTGTCGTGGAGGCGATCCGGGGCGCCGACGTCGTGCTGATCGCCCCGTCCAATCCCGTCGTCTCGATCGGCCCGATCCTCGCCGTCCCCGGCATCCGCGAGGCGCTCCGCGCGACCGACGCGCGCGTCGTCGGGGTGTCCCCCATCATCGGCGGACGCGTCGTGCGGGGCATGGCAGACGTCTGTCTCACGGCGATCGGCGTCGACACGTCGTCGTCGGGTGTCGCCGCACACTACGGCGCACGTGCGGCGGACGGTCTCCTCGACGCGTGGCTCCTCGCCGAGGAGGACGCGGCCTCCGCCTCCGCCGTCGAGGCCCTCGGCATCCGCCCCGTCGTGGTGCCCCTGTGGATGACCGACGCCGCCGCTTCAACAGCGCTCGCCGAAGCCGCCCTCACCGCCTGACCGCGTTCGACGCGCGCCCGAAACGACACGGCGCGTCCGAGTCGATACGCCGCGTACGTTCGCGGATTAGTGGTTCGCTCGGGGCGTGTCGCCTCGCGGCTCAGGGGCTCAGCGGCTCGGGGATCGCGGCTCGCGGCTACGTGACGACGTCGAGGACGGTGTCGCCCCACGCGGTGCGGGTCGGGCCGTCGAGGTCGTCGGCGACGCGATCGTGGACGTCGATCACGAGGCTCGACCGCGTCGTACGCCGGTAGGCGGGCCATTCCGGTGCGCCTGGTGCCTCAGGGGAACGGTTCCGCGCGAAACCCGTCCAGCGGGCGCGGACTCGCGCAGAGATCCGGATGGCCTCGGCGTGCCCCCCGAGCTTGAGCGTCGGGTCGTGCGGATGCACGCCGAACGTGCCGAACACGTAGGGCACCTCGGTCGCGTGCGCGGCGCCCAGCCCGATGACGCGGAGCATCGGCGTCGCGTGGTCGAAGCGATAGAGGTGCGTCGGGGCCGTCTCGCCGTGTCCTTCGGCGATCCAGACGGCCGGCATCCGGAAGCTCGCCTGCGTCGCTTCCTCGAGGTCCGCCCGTCGTCCGTGCGGAAGATCGGGAATCGCGTCCTCGGGATGGGCGTCGCGCACTTCGGCGAAGAGGGCTGCGAGGCCTTCCGGGCCGACGGGGAGGAGCGGACTCTTGCTGTGCGCGAAGGCATGGGCCTCGTCACGATTCGTGCCGAGGAGGAGTGGGACGGCCAGCCCCTTGCCCGCCGCGAGGATCGTGGCCGGGTCAGCCGAGAGAAGGTCGTCGCCGATCGTCGGCGCCCACGCGAGATGCCCGGGATGAGCCGTGGGGACGCTCACGAAGACCTGCGCGGCTGCCGCGACGAGCCGATCGGTTCCGACCGTCCTCAAGTCGCTCGCCGTCGCACCCAGCGCCTCGAGGAGCCGTTCGGCGACCTCGGCTCCCATGGCTCGAGACGAGACCGTCGTTGCGGGCGAGGACTCGGCGATCGCCGCATCGAAGAGCCCGGCCGCTGCGGGAGACGTCAGGAGGGACGTCACGATGCCGCCCCCCGCCGACTCGCCGAACACCGTGACGTTGGACGGGTCGCCGCCGTAGTCGCCGATGTGCTCGCGCACCCAGCCCAGTGCGCACAGGACGTCTCGCAGGCCCAGATTCGACGGTCCGAGCTCGGGGAGATCGAGCCATCCCAGGGCCCCGAGGCGGTAGTTGATCGTCACGACCACGACGTCGTCCTGCGCCAAGAGCGTTCCGTCGTAGGACGGGGAGCGCGCGCCGCCGAAGGCGTAGGCGCCACCGTGCACCCACACCATGACGGGGAGCGGATGCTGCGACGTGGCGCTCTCGGGACTCCACACGTTCAGCGTGAGGCAGTCCTCGCTCTGCGTCGCTCCGGCGCCGAGGTCGATGAGCGGGTTGAGGTGCTGAGGCGCGGCGGGGCCGAACGCGTTGCGGGGGTCGGGCTCCCCGGCGAGCGGGACGGGAGCCTGCCAGCGCAGATCACCGACGGGCGGTTCGGCGAAGCGGATGCCGCGATACACACGCACGGCACTCGGGCCGGTCGTCGGGTCGTTCGTCATGCCGGGGCCTCCTGTCGTCCGAGTTCCGCGGAGGTGCGCGGCCCGAGGCCCAGCAGCGTCGCGGCGTCGAGCTGGTCGACCGTGTCGACGTCGCGCCGGAGCGTCGATCCCGCGTCGATGTCCACCGCGACGCAACCGAGGGCGACGTGCCGTGCGAACGAACCCTCGCCGAACGACGAGCGCCATGCGACGCCCGCCGCGGCGGTCACGAGGGTCGAGCCCGTGCCTTCCGTGTCGGCGACGACGGCACGATCGACGGATGCTGCGCGCTCGAGCGCCTCCGCGAGGTCGGCCGAGCGCAAGGCGGGGAGATCTCCGAGGAGCGCGGCCCGCGGCATCCGTTCATACGGTCCGGCGGCCATCGCGACCGCGTCGTCGAGTCCGCGTGCGTCGCCCTCGGGGACGAACCTCAGGCCCGGAAGGTCGAGGGCCGCGAGGACCAGCCCGCCGTCGTCACCCACGATGACGACGGTCTCGACGAGGGGGCACGCCGCTGCCGCCGCGATCGTGTCGAGGGCGATCGCCCGCGCGAGGCGGGCGCGGTCGATCCCCGCGACCGACAGGCGAGACTTGCCGCGCGTGGGGTCCTTGACGGGGACGATGACCGTCCAGGCTGCCGTCACTCGCCGAACCGCGCCCGGAGGCGGGGGAGGATCTCTTCGCCGTACGTGCGGAGGAACTCCTCCTGGTCGTGCCCGGGGTCGTGGAAGACCAGGTGGCGGAACCCGAGCTCGACGTAGCGTGCGATGCGCTCGACGTGCTCCTCCGGATCGGTCGAGACGATGAAGCGGGATGCCGCGCGCTCGATCGGGAGCTCCGCGGCGCGCCGCTGCATCTCGATCGGGTCGTGGATGCCCATCTTCTCCTCGGCCGAGAGGGCGAGGGGCGCCCAGAAGCGCGTCTTCTCGAGCGCGGTCTGCTCGTCGGGATGGTACGAGACCTTGACCTCGATGAGGGTGTCGATCGCGTCGGCGGCGCGTCCCGCCTTCTCCAGGCCTTCGTGGAGCGCGGGGAGGAGCGTCTCGGTGTACAGCGTCTCGGGCTTGCCGCTCGTCGTGATGAAGCCGTCGGCGATCCGTCCCGCGAGGCGCGTGGCAGCCGGACCCGCCGCACCGATGTAGATCGGCACCTTCTGCGAGGGACGGTCGTACACCGTGGCATCCTTCACGGAGTAGTAGGTGCCGTCGAACGTGACGCGCTCGTCCTCCCACAGCTTCTCGATGAGGGCGATCGACTCCTTGAGCCGCTGGAATCGCTCGGGTGCTTCCGGCCAGTCGAGCCCGAGCGTCACTTCGTTGAGAGCTTCGCCGGTTCCGACGCCGAGGATGACGCGCCCCGGGAACATGACGCCGAGCGTTGCGAAGGCCTGCGCGATGACGGCGGGGTGATAGCGGAACGTCGGCGTCAGCACCGACGTCCCCAGCAGAACGCGCGACGTCCGCGCGCCCATCGCGCCGAGGAGCGGCAGCGCGGCGGGGGCGTGCCCACCTTCGTGCATCCAGGGCTGGAAGTGGTCCGAGATGAAGACCGAATCGAAACCGACCTCCTCCGCCAAGACCGCGAGGTCGGTCAGCTCTGCGGGACCGAACTGCTCGGCGGACGCTTTGTAGCCGAATCGGATGGTGTCGTTCGTCATGACGGGCCTCTCTTCACGGGGGCGGGGAGGAACTCGGAGCCGTCGGCCCCGGCGAGTCGGTCGTGGAAGGCCGTGACGGTGCCCGGCCAGAGGAGCGCGAGCCGTCCGGTGCGCTCGTCGACGTACCAGTTCCGGCACCCGCCCGTGAGCCACGGCGTCGAGGCGGCCGCCCGATCGATCTCGGCGCTGTAGGCGCGCTCGGCGGCAGGATCGACACGGAGGACGCCCTCGCGGCGCGCGAGGACCCGGACGGCGTACTCGGCCTGCTCCTCGATCATGAGGACCGACGACGAATGGCCGAGCGACGCATTGGGACCGTTGAGCACGAAGAGGTTGGGGAACCCGCTCACGACGGTCGAGCCGAACGACGTCATGCCGCCCGACCAGTGCTCCGCGAGCGTTCCCGACTCGCCGTGGACGAGATCCGCGTAGGGCTGACGGGTCGAAGCGAAGCCGGTCGCGAGCACGAGGGCGTCGACCTCGTGGCGCGCACCGCTCGCGGCGACGAGCGTCGCCCCCTCCACCGCCGAGAGGGCCGAGGGCTCCAGGCGGACGCGGCTGCTCGCGAGGGCGGGGTAGAAGTCGTCCGACAGCAGAACGCGCTTGCACCCGAACGCGTAGTCCGGCGTGAGCTGTGCGCGGAGCACGGGGTCGCTGATGTGCGACTCGAGGTGAGCGCGGGCCTCCGCGGTCGCTCGGCCCGCGGCATCCGGATCGCCCGATCGCGACGCGAACCTCTCCTCGCCCTCCGCGTTGAGCGCCACGCGGAGGCGGAGGAGTTCATCGGGGCTCGCGGCGAAGCGGGCACGGTCCTCGGACGAGTAGGCGTGCGCGCGGCGCGGAACGATCCACGCCGGCGTGCGCTGGAACAGCGTGACGTCGGCGATCCTGGCGAGCTCGGGGACGAGCTGGACGGCCGAGGCCCCCGTGCCGACGACGCCGATCCGCCTGCCGGCGAGGGCCGCGTCGTGATTCCAGCGCGCGGAGTGGAAGAGCGGGCCGGGAAACGACTCGAGTCCGGGGACGTCGGGAATCGACGGCTCGGTGAGCCGCCCGCACGCGAGGACGAGGACCTCCGCCTCGATGGCATCGGGCGCGGGGCCGCCCGTCTCGAGACGCCACACGTCGCCGGCTTCGTCCCACCGTGCGGAGAGGAGGGGCGTGTCGAAGCGCGGCGAGATGCCTTCGGCCTCCGCGACCCGCTCGAGGTAGCCGCGGATCTCGTCGCCGCGGGCGTAGAGGCCCGACCAGTCGGGGTTGGGGTGCGCTGCGAAGCCGTAGAGGTGGCTCGGGACATCGCACGCGATCCCCGGATACGTGTTGTCCCGCCACGTCCCCCCGACGGATGCCGCGCGCTCGAGCACGACGAACGACTCGATGCCCGCACGACGCAGGGCCATCGCCATCCCGATTCCTGCGAAGCCGGCGCCGACGATCGCGACGTCGACCCGCGTCATCGCGCGCCCTCCTCGCCGGCGACGCCGGCCGGGACGGCGCGGCTGGCGTAGTCGGTCGTGCGCACGCGGAAGGGGCGGAAGAGGCGCTTGGCGATGGCCGCGGCATCCGTTAGGGGAAGCTCGAGACCGTGCTCGATCCCCGCGGCGGGGCGCACGCGACCGTCGAGGAGCGTCCCGCCGAGGTCGTCGCCGCCGGACTGGAGGAGCACAGCGGCGGTGTCGCGACCGACGCGCGTCCACGGGATCTGGATGTGGGGGATGCTCCCCGTCAGGAGGAGTCGCGAAACGGCGACCATCGCGCGGTGCTCGTCGACGGCGTCGCGTCCTTCGACGAGCGGCACTCCGCCGTCCGCGCCGGGGAGGGGGATCGGCACGAACTCGGTGAAACCGCGCGTTGCGTCCTGGATCTCACGCAGTCGCCGCAGATGCGCGATCCGCTCGGTCGCCGTCTCGACGTGGCCGTAGAACAGCACGCTCGTCGAGCGGAACCCGGCGCGGTGGGCGGCCGTGATGCCGTCGATCCACGCGTCGATGCCGAGATCGGTCGGCGCGATGAGCGCGCGCACGCGTTCGCTCAGCACCTTGACCCCCGTGCCGGGCACGGTGTCGACTCCGGCATCGCGGAGCGCCGCGAGGGCATCCGCGAGTCCGAGACCCGCGCGGTCGGCGAGGTCGCGGACGTCCTGCGGACGATACGCGTGGAGATGGATGCCGCGGGCCGCCGTCTTCACGGCCCGCGCGATGTCGAGATACGCCTCCGGAGACTCCGACGGGGGCAGGAGTCCCTGCACGCACACCTCCGAGGCGCCGAGCGCGTGCGCGTCGGCGGCGATGGCGGCGACATCGTCGAGGTCGAACTCCTCGGGTGCGACGGCACCCGCCCCGCGGAATCCCGACGACGTCAGGTTGCGGTTCACGACGATGCTGACCGCCTCGCCGACCGTGTAGCGCCGCACGCTGTCCGCCGTGTCGGCGAGGGCGTCGAGATCCCGCCCCGTCGCGCGCAGCAACAGCTCCCACTCGCCGTCGTCGAGCGCGTGCGGGTCGCCCGCCGCGACCTCCGCGAGCCTCCGCACCCCGCCCGGCACGACGCGCGCGGCACCCGCCGAGTCGGTGTTCGTCGAGTCGGTGTTCGTCGAGACTCCGCGATCTCGCCGAGACACCCCGTCAATTGCGGCAATGACGGGGTCGCTCGGCGACAACCCGGTGTCTCGACGGGAGAGAGGGCGGGAGGGTGGGGAGGCGGGGGAGGGCGAAGAGGGAGGGGGCGTGCGGGCCCAGCCGGTTGCGGGGTCGGCGAGGGCCGCCACCGGGGCCTGCATCGGAGGCGCGAGCCAGGTCTCCGGCGCGCGGATGTACTCGGGGTGGGCCGTCAGACGCTCGACGAGCGTGAAGCCCAGCGCCGCCGTCTGCGCCGCGAGCTCGTCGATGTGCGGCCACGGGCGCTCCGGGTTGACGTGATCGGCCGTGAGGGGTGACACCCCGCCCCAGTCGTCGGCCCCCGCGCGGACGAGAAGCTCGAGCTCTGTGGCATCCGAGAGGTTCGGCGGCACCTGGATCCGCATCGCGGGTCCGAGCACGAGCCGTGCAACGGCGACCGCCGCGATGTACTCGAGGAGCGCGGCATCCGGAGCGGACTGCATCGCCGTTCGCGGCTTCGCGCGGAAGTTCTGGACGATGACTTCCTGCACGTGACCGTGACGTTCGTGGGCCTCCCGCAGCGCCACGAGCGACTCCGCGCGGTCGCGGAGCGTCTCGCCGATTCCGACGAGGATGCCCGTCGTGAAGGGGACGCGCGCGCGTCCGGCGTCGTCGATCACCGCGAGCCGCACGTCCGGATCCTTGTCGGGCGAGCCGTAGTGCACCTGCCCGGGCTCCTCGTAGAGGCGCCGGGACGTCGTTTCGAGCATCATCCCCATCGACGGAGCCGTGTCGCGGAGCATCGTGAGTTCGTCGAACGTCATGACGCCGGGGTTGGCATGCGCGAGGAGTCCTGTTTCGGCGGTGATGAGGCGCGCCATCGCGGCGACGTAGTCGATCGTCGAGGCGTAGCCGTGCTCGTCGAGCCATGCGCGCGCCTGCGGCCAGCGGTCCTCCGGACGATCGCCGAGCGTCAGGAGAGCTTCCTTGCAGCCCAGCGCGGCGCCCTGCCGTGCGACGGCGAGAACCTGCTCGGGCGTCATGTACAGCGGCTTGTGCATCGTGAGCAGCTGGCCCGGGGTGTCGACGAAGATGCAGTAGTGGCAGCGGTCGCGGCACAGGGTCGTGAGCGGCACGAATACCTTGCGCGAATACGTGATGACGCCGGAGCGACCGGATGCCGCGGCCCCGGCGTCGCGCGACGCGGAGGCGAGGGCGAGAAGCTGCTCGAGGTCGTCGCCCCGGGCCTCGAGCAGCACCTCGGCCTCATCGGCCGAGAGTCGATCGCCGCTCGCGGCACGCTCCATCGCCGCGACGAGGTCGACTCGTCGGGTCGAGGCAGGCTCGATCAGCGTCACCCGACCAGTCTCGCATCGGTGCGCGCGGCCGAGGGCCATGGATCGTTGCGCCACTGTAAGCAAACGGTGCCGCGGGCGGGGTCGCGGCGCTGGCAGACTGGACGCATGGTGACCCTGCTGCTCGACTCGACGCGACTCGAAGTCGCGCTGTCGGGTGTCGAGCGTCGGTTGTCATTCCACAAGGGGAATGTGCTCCTCGACCGCACTCTCGTCTCCAAGGTGCAGCTCGTCGACGACGCGTGGACGTGGTTGCGCGGCGTTCCGAGCCCGGGGACGCACGTCCGCGGTGTCATCGCGATGGGCACCTGGAAGTCGGCGGGAGCGTCGGACTTCGTGATCGTCCGCCGTCGGCGCCCCGCGGTCGTCATCGACCTCGATGGACACGACGAGTTCGATCGCGTCGTGCTGACGACCCGCAACGGGCTCGCGCTGGTGCAGGCGCTTCGCGTCGACGCGAGCGACACGGCGACCGATGTCGTCGAGATCGCCGCCGAAACAGGTGCGATCTCGGTGCCGAACCCCACCGAGACCGACCTCGACGCCGCCCCGCGGCGTGGCCGCGCCCGTCGCGGCACCCGCCCCGCTCTGAGCTGACCGGTCTAGAGCTGATCCGGCTCAGCTGACGTCGCGTCGCCAGCTCGTGAGGTAGCCCAGCACGAGGATCACGACGGCGTAGGCCAGCAGCACGACGCCGCCGACCCACCACTCGATCGGGTCGGAACCCGTCGGCATCGCGACACTGAAGATGCTGCCGCCCACGAGCGCGTCGCTCGCAGCTCCCGGCAGGTACGCGACGACATCCCCGAGACCGTCGATGTAGGCCGCGGCTGTCCGCACGATCGGCTCGACGAACTGCGTGAAGACGAGGACCCCCACGACGGCGCCGACCTGATTGCGCACGAGTGCGCCGACACCGACGCCGATGAGGACCCAGAGGACGAACGCGATGAGCATGCGGGCGAGCATCGCCCACGTGTCGGACGAGGTCAGCTCGGTGTCGAGGCCGAACCCCGAGAGGAATCCGGCCGCGGGACCCACCGACGCAACGATCCCCAGGACGCCGAAGATGACGCCCAGGAATGCCCCGACCGCGAGCTTCGCCGCCAGGACGACTCCTCGACGCGGTACCGCCAGGAACGTCGGCGTGAGGGTCTTGTGCCGGAACTCGGCCGTGACGATGAGCGTCCCGATGAGGAGCGGGAAGACGTAGCCGACCGACGTCGCGGTGCTGTAGAGCGCCGCAGCGATGCCGGTCTCGGGAAGAGGAATCGCGTCACCCGATCCGAAGGCGCCCGTCGCGGCGCCGCCGATCGCGAACCCGAGGGCGGCGGACGTGAAGGCGACGTAGACGACGAGGATGATGGCCAGCAGCCACCACATCGACGTCGAGAACTGCTTGGCGGACTCGGACCTGGTCGCAGCGACGAGGCTCATCGCGCGTCACCTCCCTCGCGGGCATCGTGGTCGACGGCGGAGGAGAGTTCCTCGTCGATCTCACCGATCTGCTCGACGTCGGGGTCGGCATCCTCCGGCGTATCCGGGTCATCAGGATGGTCGTGCCGGGATGCCTCTTCGGCTTCGAGCGGCACGATGTCGATGACGCCGGTGCTCGCGACCGTGAAAGCGGGGCGCGCCGGCTCTTCGTCGATGTCCGGTTCCCCCGCGAGCTCCGCCGCGACCTCGGCTTCGGGATCCGCAGCGGCGTCTCCCTCGGGCTCCGCAGCGGCTTCGGGATCCGCCTCGGCAGCGGCCTCGGGCTCCGTGGCGACCTCGGATACCGGCGCAGCCCCGGCCTCGGGATCCGCCTCGGCAGCGGTCTCGGGCTCCGGTGCGGTCTCCGCCTCGGGTTCCGCGTCTTCCGCGACCGCCGTCGGGGTTGCAACGTAGCCGTCCTCCGCGCTGGCGTGCACGCGTGCGCCGCTCACGAGCTCGAGGAACACCTCTTCGAGCGCAGGGCCGCGCCGCTGCAGGGTCGAGAGGGCGATGCCGGCGTCCGCGGCCACCTTCCCGACGGCGACGGGATCGACGCCCCGCACCGTCATGCCCGACCTGAGTACTTCGAAGGCGATGTCGGCATCCGCGAGCGCCGTCGTGAGCGCCGCCCGATCCGGAGCGTCGACGACCGTCGCATACTCGGACGGATCGACGAGGTCCTCGATGCCGCCCTGGAAGACGCGCCGCCCGCGCGCGATGATGACGAGCGAGTCGACCGTCTGCTGGATCTCCGTCAGAAGATGCGACGAGACGAGAACCGTCCGCCCCTCGCGCGCGAGCTGCTGGAGGAACCCGCGCATCCAGCGGATGCCTTCGGGGTCGAGGCCGTTGGACGGCTCGTCGAGCACGAGGACGCCGGGGTCGCCCAGCAGTGCGTACGCGACGCCGAGGCGCTGGCGCATGCCGAGCGAGAACCCGCCGACCTTACGGCCTGCGGCATCCGCGAGCCCGACGAGGTTCAGGACGTCATCGACGCGCGCGTTCGAGATCGACGCCGCGCGGGCGTAGACCCGCAAGTGAGAAGCGGCCGTCCGGCCGGGGTGGAAACTGGATGCCTCGAGCACGGCGCCCACCGTCTGGAGCGGCCGTTCGAGCTTCGCGTACGGCTTCCCGCCGATCGTCGCGGTCCCGTCGGTGGACCGCACGAGACCCAGCAGGATGCGCAACGCCGTCGTCTTGCCCGCGCCGTTCGGGCCGAGGAAGCCCGTCACGACTCCGGGCTCGACGCGCGCCGAGAAGTCGGAGACCGCCGTGACGGCGCCGAAGCGCTTCGTCACGTGCGCGAACTCCAGCACGTGTCCTTCGGGCATGCCGGGACCCCTTGTCGTCGTGGGATGTTCACCCCATCTTTGCCGAAAGTGCGTTCCCATGCCGGGATTGGGCGGATGCCGCGGCATCCGGTCCCGCCTCGCCTGAACCCGGACGGGTAGCCTTTTCCCGTGACCGACGCCGCTGAGCCCACCGTTCTGGCCCGCACAACCGCGGGAGTGGGACGCCTCACGCTCAATCGCCCGCGGGCGATCAACGCGCTCGATCACGGGATGGTCCAGCTCATCGATGAGGCCCTCGATGCGTGGGAGGCCGATACCGACATCGAGATCGTCGTCCTCGACGGCGCGGGGGATCGGGGACTGTGCGCGGGCGGTGACGTGCGCGGGCTCGCGACGCAGGTCGCCGCGGGTCGCGCCGAGGACGCGGGTGTCTTCTTCCGCGCCGAGTACGCGCTCAATGCGCGCATCGCGGAGTATCCGAAGCCGTTCGTCGCGCTCGCCGACGGCGTCACGATGGGCGGTGGTATCGGCCTCGCCGGCCACGCCTCCCTCCGCATCGTGACGGAGCGCTCGAAGCTCGCGATGCCCGAGACCCGCATCGGCTTCACACCCGACGTCGGCGGAAGCAGGCTCCTCGCGCAGGCCCCCGGCCGACTCGGCGAGTACCTCGGGCTGACGGGGGCGACGATGGATGCCGCTGACGCGATCGCCGCCGGATTCGCCGACACCCTCGTGCCCGCAGCCCACCTCGACGGGCTGCGCGACGCGCTCGCGACACGCGCCGATCCTTCGACCCCCCACGAGCTCGTCCTGCTGTTCGACGAGACCCCCGCGGCATCCGGTCTCGACGCGGCCCGCGAGTGGATCGACGACGCCTTCGCGGGCGACACGGTCGGCGAGATCATCGAGCGCCTGCGCGCACGGCCCGAGGCCGCGGCATCCGCGACGGCCGATGTGCTGCGCGAGCTCTCCCCGACGGGTCTCGCTGTGACGCTCGCCGCCATCCGTCGCGCGCGCGACCTTCCCGACCTCCGTTCCGTCCTCGCGCAGGAGTACGGCCTCGTCATGTGGTTCGCCGAGACGCAGCCCGACCTCGTCGAAGGCATCCGCGCGCAGGTGATCGACAAAGACCGGACACCCGCCTGGCGACCCGCGAGTCTCGAGGAGCTGCCCGCGGGGCTCGTCGACGACGCGTTCGCCTACCGTCCACGGGTGCCGCTGTGGCAGTGAAGCGGCGGTACTCGGTCGGCGTCGCGATCGACTGGTTCTTCTTCGTCTTCGCAGGACTCGCCGCCATCTGGCTCGCCTATCTCAGCTTCACCGAGGCCTTCCACGTGGGGTGGTGGGGTCTGGCCGTCGCCGTGCTGTTCTGGTTGCTCCTCGCCTATCTCGTGCTGCCGCGACTGCACCGCATCCTTACGACCGTCTACGTTCCCGACTACTTCATCGGCCGCGCCCGTACGAGCGACGGCCTGCTGGGCGACCCCGTGAATCTTGCCTTCCAGGGGACGGGAGACCAGATCGAGCGGGCACTCCAGGCCGCCGGATGGACGAAGGCCGATCCCGTGACGCTCGCGTCGTCGTGGCGCATCGTGACGTCGACCCTCCGCCGCCGCAGCTACCACGAAGCCCCCGTCAGCCCTCTCTTCCTCTTCGGTCGGCAGCAGGACTTCGCCTATCAGCAGGAGGTCGACGGGAACCCCGCCCAACGCCACCACGTCCGGTTCTGGAAGTGCCCCGACGATTGGCTGCTCCCCGGTGGGCGCCGCGTGGACTGGCTCGCGGCCGGCACTTTCGACACGAGCGTGGGGCTGTCCCTCTTCACGCTCCAGGTCACCCACCGCATCGACGCGAACACCGACGTCGAGCGCGACCACATCGTCGCGACGGTGACGGCCGCCGATCCCCGTGTCGCCGTCGACGTCATCAAGGACTTCTCCACGGGCTATCACGCGCGAAACGGCGGGGGCGACTCGATCCGCACCGACGGCGATCTGCCGATCATCGATGTGCGGGCGCTAGAGGAAGTGGCATCCACATGAGCAGGACACCCGAGAAGCGGCCCGCCTACGAACCCCCCACGCGACTGCTGCGGCCGACGGGCTACGACCCCGACATGAAGCGGCCCGCATCGACCTACGCGGGAGTGGCGCTCGTCATGCTGCGCGTCGTCGCCGGCATCGTGATGCTCGTGGGGATCGCGCTGGGGTGGCACGGTGTCGTGATCGACCTGGAGTCCATCGACGGCTTCGACGATTCCGACGTCGAACAGCTCACGCGCGGCATCATCGTCGGCGTGGGCGCCGTCTTCGTGGTGCTCGATGCGCTCTTCGCCTTCTTCGTCTTCCGGGGCAGCAACATCGCCCGCGTCATCGTGATGTTCTTCGCGGTCGCCTCCATCGCGACGTCGTTCGTCGCGTGGTGGGTGCAGGGCCAGGACATCACGCTGCAGACGACCTTCGTCTCGCTGAGCCTCGACATCCTGATCCTGCTCGCCCTGTCCAGTCGCAGCGCCGCAGCCTACGCGCGCCGCAACGAGAGGCGGTGACGGGATGTTCGACAGTCCCCTCTCGGCATCCGCCTACGACGTCCTGGGCGTCGAGCCCACGGCCGACGACGACGCGCTCCGACGCGCGTACCGGCTCCGGCTGCGGCAGACCCACCCCGACACGGGCGGGGATGCGGCGGTGTTCATCCAGGTCCAGCGCGCATGGGAGCTCGTCGGCGAGCCGGCCGCCCGCGCCGCCTACGACCGCGGGCACGGCTTCGGGGCCGCGTCGTTCTCGCCGGATGCACCGGTGTGGCGTCCACCGCGCGCGGCGGCCGACACGCGACCCCGCGCGCGCTCCCACGGGCAGCCGGGCGGGTGGCGCCGCGAACGGTATCTCGATCTCATGCGCGAGTGGGTGGGACGCGGCGTCGAGCTCGACGACCCCTACGACCCCGCGCTCGTGCGGACGGCGCCGCGCGAACTCCGGCGGATGCTCGCCGATGCGCTCGCCGAGGAGGCGACGGCCCGCATCGTCGCCGACCTCGGCATGGGGTACACGATCTGGCATGACGTGCTCGCCGTCGGGCGGGGAATGGAATCCGACGCGAAGATCGACCACATCGTCCTCGGTCCGAGCGGCCTCTACGGGGTCCTGTCGGAGGACTTCGGCGGGCCCGTCCGCGTGCGGCGGAGCGAACTCGTGGGCGACGGCGTCGCGGGGGCACCGATCGCCGAGCTGCTCGCGCGGATGCGGGTCGTGGCGCGCGCGGCGGGAGTGCGGTTCGGGGGCGCGATCGTGGTGCTGCCCGACGACGACGTGGAGCAGCCGATCGACGAGATCGGACGCGTCAAGGGGACGCAGGTCGCCGTCGTCTCGCGCAGTGCGCTGTCGACGGTCCTGCGCCGAGGAATCACGGGAACGCGGTCGATCGGCGGCAACGAGGTCTTCGACGTCCGCACGCGCCTGCAGCAGACCATCCGCTTCGCCTGACCACCCGGCGCGTTCCCTGCGGAGCGCCGCCCCCGCTGGGAGGGGTCAGTCGGTGAGGCCCCAGAGTTCGAGGGGGTGCGTCATCCGCCACCACGGACTGGGTTCCGTGATCTCGCCGTCGAGCTCGAGCGCCACCGTCGCGCCATTGAGAGGGCCGGTCACGACGAGCGACCCGACCTCGGCGCCCGCTGCACGAGCATCCCCCAGGGTGAACTCGGGAGCCGTCGTCGCCGTCCCGCCGTTCCAGAGGATGACGGAGGCGTCGGCGGCGGTGTCGATCGGGACGTCGTCGCCCCAGGCCGTCGTGACACGCCCCACCATCGTTCCCGCCGGGATCGCCGTCTGCGGCTGCAACTCCGCCTCGAGCTGAGCGAACAGCGCGCGCGTCGCCGCGAGTCGCTCTTCGCTCCCCGGCTGGCCGAGCACCGACGCGTAGAGCCGCACGGTCACATCGCCGATCACAGCATCCTTCGCCGCGAGGAGGTTCCACGAGTCGAGCGTGCCCGTCTTGATGCCGAGCGCACCGGGATCGGCGAGGAGGCCGTTCGTGTTCTCGACGACCCCGACTCCGGGAAGCTCCACAGAGGGCTTGCGGACGATCTCCGCGATGACGGGATTCGCGAGCGCCTTCTCGGCGAGCACGAGGAGGGCCTCGGGCGTCGCGACGTTGCGGGCGTCCAACCCGGTCGGCTCGGCGACGGTCACACCGGCGACGCCGTGGGTCTGCAGCCACGAGTTGGCTGCCGCCGCGAAGACGGCATCGGTCGGCCAGAGGGTCGTCGCGAGGCGGTCGGCGTAGTTGTTGGCTGAGCCCACGAGCATCCCCTCGAGCATCTGGTACTGCGTGAGGGATCCCCCGACGGGGACGTCCAAGGCGGATTCGCCATTGCCCCGGTAGCGCCAGTAGGCCGAGCGGTCGGCGGATGTGAAGCGGAATTCGGGCCCCTGCTCGCCGACATCCAGCGGCATCTCCTCGAGCACGACGAGTGCCGTGACGACCTTCGTGATGCTCGCGATGCTCGCGGCGTCGGGCGACGAGGCGAGGGATCCGATGCCCACGACTTCGACGCCCGCGCTGCCGACACCCGGCCACGCCGGTGCGGCGGCGGGGGCGACCGCGGGCTGGAGTCCGACGGCCTCGACGGTGGGCGGCACGGAGTGCAGCGGCCATAGGAGAGTCGTCGCCGCATAAGCCCCGAGGACGAGCGCGACGAGCGAGAAGGGCACGACGACGGCGGCCCGGAAGGGCGACCGGCGCGGGGGTCGTCCGATGAGGTCGGGCGTCGAGTTCGCGTCGGGCTGGGCCGCCGGGCGTGGGGCGACGCGGGTGTCGTCGACCCACGTGAGCGCGACGTGCGCGGATGCCGGTTCGGCGAGCGTCATCGTGGTGGTGCTCGGCACGGCACCGGCAGGAGGATCGTCGCGCGTGAGGGTCGTTCCGGATGCACCGTCGGTCCCGTCCCGCAGTGCGCGGCGCGTGAGCTCCGGGGGATCGTCGGGGACCATTCGCCTACGGTACAACGCCGGTCGCCGCGTTATACTCAACGCCACAACCACGGGAGTCCGGTGAGCCGGGCTGAGAGGAAGCGATCCACGCTTCGACCGTCGAACCTGATCCGGATCATGCCGGCGCAGGGAGGAGCATCAGATGCACACGTCCACGCCCGCATCCGCCACGAAGAAGCGCGTCGGAACCTTCCGCTGGAGGATCGTCGACATCGTCGTCGCCAGCGTCATCGGTGTCGCGTCCGGCCTCATCTTCCTGCTGTGGAACATCGGATACCTCGGGCCCAAGACCCTGCTCGAGCCGCTCGCCCCAGGACTCCAGGGGCTCCTCGACGGGCCGTGGCTCTTCGCCGGGGTGCTCGGCGCCCTCATCATCCGCAAGCCCGGTGCCGCGATCTACACCGAGACCCTCGCGGCTGTCGTGTCCGCGCTCGTCGGCAACACGTGGGGCGGCTTCCTCACGATCGAAGCGGGCCTCGTACAAGGCCTCGGCGCCGAGGTGATCTTCCTCCTCTTCTTCTACCGCCGGTGGTCGCTGCCCGTCGCGATCCTCGCGGGCGCGGGTGCCGCTCTCTTCGGGGGCATCAACAACCTCATCCTCTGGTTCGCGGGCGCCGACGCGACCTTCGTCGTCATCTACCTCGCGAGCACGATCCTCTCGGGGGCCGTCATCGCCGGTGCTCTCTCGTGGGTGCTCGCGCGCGGTCTCGCGGCGACGGGGGCGCTCGACCGCTTCGCATCGGGCCGTGAGGCCCGAGCGCGCGTCTAGCCGCGTGTCGATTGCGTCCCCGCGTCCCGCGGCCGTCGAGGCGTCCGGGTGGGGCTGGCGGCACGCCTCGCGCGAGGCATGGGCCGTGCGCGACGTGTCGTTCCGGATCGCGCCGGGCGAGCGGGTGCTCCTGCTCGGGGCGTCCGGCTCGGGGAAGTCGACGCTCCTCCACGGACTCGCGGGCGTGCTCGGCGGCGACGAGGAGGGCGAGTCCGAGGGGGAACTCCTCGTGGACGGCGCCGTCGCGGCATCCCGTCGGGGGCTGTCGGGTCTCGTGCTGCAGGATCCCGACTCGCAGGTCATCCTCGCTCGCGTCGGAGACGACGTCGCCTTCGGATGCGAGAACCTCGGCGTCCCGCGCGAGGAGATCTGGCCCCGCGTGGGAGAGGCCCTCGACCGCGTCGGCCTCGATGTGCCCCTCGATCGCCCGACCAAGGCGCTCTCGGGCGGACAGAAGCAGCGGCTCGCGCTCGCCGGCGCGATCGCGATGCGCCCGGGACTCGTGCTGCTCGACGAGCCCACCGCCAACCTCGACCCCGACGGCGTCGCGGAGGTGCGTGCGGCCGTCGCGGCGATGCTCGATGCGTACGGCACGACCCTCGTCGTCGTCGAGCACCGCGTCGAGGTGTGGCTCCCTCTCGTGACACGCGTCATCGTGCTCGGAGAGGGCGGTGTCCTCGCCGACGGCTCTCCCGACGCCGTGCTGCGGTATCGGGGCGCCGAGCTCGCGGCGGGCGGCGTGTGGGTCCCGGGGGTTCCGCCGCGGCATCCGTCACCACCGTCGTCACCGCCGGGGGCGACCCTCCTCTCCACACGCGATCTCGCCGTCGCGCGCGTCAAGGGCTCACCCGTCGCGGCGGGGATCGATCTCGACGTGCGGGCCGGAGCCGCCCTCGCGCTCACGGGACCGAACGGTGCGGGCAAGTCGACGCTCGGGCTCGCCCTCGCGGGGCTCGCAGCCCCCGCCGGCGGCACGATCGAGGCGAGTGAGGAGCTGGCCGCGGGAGCCGGACACACACCCATCCGCTGGACGTCGCGGCAGCTCCTGACGCGCATCGGCACGGTCTTCCAAGACCCCGAGCATCAGCTGCTCGGGCGAACGGTGCGCGGTGAGCTCGAGGTCGGACCCCGTGCCCTGGGTCTCGACGAGCCCGAGATCGAGCGCCGGGTCGACGAGCTCCTCGTGCGGCTGCGCTTGGACAGGCTCGCGCGCGCCAACCCGTACACGCTCTCCGGGGGTGAGAAGCGGCGCTTGACGGTCGCGGCCGCCCTCGCGACGGCGCCGCGCGTCCTCGTCCTCGACGAACCGACGTTCGGGCAGGACGCGCGCACGTGGGCGGAGCTCGTCGCGATCCTCGCGCGCCTCCGCGACGACGGGTCGGCGATCGTCGCGATCACGCACGACCGCGATGTCGTGACAGCCTTGCACGCCGACGAGTTCCGGATGCCGGGGGCCGGGACGTGACCCTCCTCGACGCGACCGCGCGCACCGGTGCCGTGGCGCGGATCAACCCCGTCGCGAAGCTCGGCGCGAGCGCGCTCATCGCGATCCCGCTCGTCTTCACGCTCGACTGGGTGTCCGCTGCCGTCGCCCTTCTGCTGGAGTGCCTGCTGCTGCCGTTCGCCGGCTTGCGGTGGCGGGAGTTCTGGGTGCGGACGTGGCCCGTCTGGCTCGCCGCTCCCCTGACGGCGCTCACGATCGCGCTCTACGGTCAGTCGAGCGGCACGGTCTACGTCGAGTGGTTCGTCGTGCGGATCAGCGAGGGCTCTCTCGAGCTCGCCGTCGCGACGCTGTTGCGGGTCCTCGCGATCGCGCTCCCCTCGGTCGTCCTCTTCGTCACGGTCGACCCGACCGACCTCGCCGATGGGCTCGGCCAGATCCTGCGTCTGCCCGCGCGCTTCGTCCTCGGCGCGCTCGCGGGGCTCCGCATGATCGGGCTGTTCCTCGACGATTGGCGGGCGCTGGAGCTCGCCCGGCGCGCTCGCGGCGTCGCCGACCGGGGGCGCCTCCGCCGCTTCCTCGGTATGGCGTTCGCGCTGCTCGTCCTCTCGATCCGTCGCGGAGCCAAGCTCGCCACGGCGATGGAAGCACGCGGGTTCGGCGCTCCCGTCGCTCGCACGTGGGCGCGCGAATCGCGCTTCGGGGCGCGGGAGTGGGCTCTGATCGCGATCGGAGCGGGCATCGCGGGCCTCGCCGTCGCGGCATCCGTCGTCGCCGGAACCTGGAACTTCATCCTCGGCCCGTCCTGACGGCGGGTCGCCACGGCGGACGGCTCACGCGGCTGGGGCGTGGTCCGTCCCGCGGGGCGTGGGTTGTGCGGCGGGGCGTGGTTCGTCGGGTGGGGCGTGGTTCGTCCCGGTGGGGCGTGGTTCGTCCCGTGGGGCGCACATGTCGCGCCCCACGGGCGCGGAGTGCGCCCCGCGCGGGTGGAGTGCGCCCCGCGGGGGTGGAGTGCGCCCCGGCCAGGCCGGCGGCTCGCGCGCTTGGGGCGTGGTACGTCCTACGGGGCGCGGTTCGTCCCGTGGGGCGCATCTGTCGCGCCCCGCGCAGGTGCAGTGCGCCCCGCGCAGTCGAATCGCGCCCCGAGCGGGCGGAGTGGGGCCTACGCAGGCGGAGCCCCCCCAGCCAGGCCGACGACGCGCGCAGTTGGGGCGCGGTTTGGCCTGCGGGGCGCGGTTCGTCCCGTGGGGCGCACATGTCGCGCCCCAGCCAGGCGGAGTGCGCCCCGCGCAGACGGAGTGCGCCCCAGCCAGGGGAGCGGCCCCAGCCAGGGGAGCGGCCCCGCGCAGGCGAGTCGCGCCCTAAGCGGGCGGAGTGCGCCCCAGCCGGGCGGACGGCTCGCGCGCTTGGGGCGTGGTTCGTGCTGCGGGGCGTGGTTTGTCCCGTGTGGCGCACATGTCGCGCCCCGCTCAGGTGGAGTGCGCCCCGCGCAGGCGGAGTGCGCCGCAGCCAGGCGGGCGGCCCTGCGCAGACAAGTCGCGCCCCACGGGGGCGGAGTGCGCCCCAGCCAGCCAGGGGCAGCGCCCCAGGCAGGCGAGCCGCGCCCCACGCGGGCGGTCCCGCGCTCGCGCTCGGACGGCGCTCGCGGCAGACTGAAGTCCGCACGCGACCGGATGCGGACATCCATAGGTCATCGCGTGACACCCAGTCCCAGGTAAACTGGGATGCAATGCCACCGACGTCCGCGGTCGGCCCGCCTGTTCGAAGGAGAACGCATGGATCTGACGGATGCCTCGGCCCTCGTGACGGGCGGTGCGAGCGGGCTCGGCCTCGCCACGGCCCGTCGCCTCGCGGCAGCGGGTGCGACGGTCACGATCGTCGACCTTCCGACGTCGCCGGGCGAGGAGATCGCCGCAGAGCTCGGTGCCCGCTTCGCCCCCGCCGACGTCACCGACCCCGCGGAGGTCGCGGCGGCCGTCGAGACGGCGGCGTCCACCGGTCCGCTCCGTGTCGTCGTCAACTGCGCCGGCATCGCGCCACCCGCGAAGGTCCTCGACCGCGACGGGGCGCCGACACCCCTCGCACTCTTCGAGAAGGTCGTCCGCGTCAACCTCGTCGGCACCTACAACGTCATCGCCCAGGCCGCCGCCGCCATGGCCACGACCGATCCGACCCCCGACGGTGACCACGGCGTCATCGTCAACACGGCCTCCGTCGCCGCCTTCGACGGACAGATCGGTCAGCCCGCGTACGCTGCCAGCAAGGGCGGCGTCCACGCGATGACGCTCCCGATCGCGCGAGAACTCGCACGCCACGGCATCCGCGTCGTGACGGTCGCCCCCGGGATCATGGAGACGCCGATGCTCATGGGTCTCCCGCAGGCGGCGCAGGACTCCCTCGGTCAACAGGTCCCCTACCCCGCTCGCCTCGGCCGGCCCGACGAGTACGCGCGGCTCGTCATGTCGATCGTCGACAACGGCTATCTCAACGGCGAGACGATCCGTCTCGACGGAGCGATAAGGATGGCACCCAAGTGAGCGACACGATTCTCGTTGACATCGATGCGGGGCTCGCCCGCGTCACCTTCAACCGACCGGCGTTCCTCAACGCGATGGACTTCGATATGGGCGCGCGGTGGCGTGACGTCGCGCACGAGGTGACGAACGACCCGTCGGTGGGAGCGATTCTCCTGGATGCCGCGGGCCCCGCCTTCTGCGCGGGAGGCGACGTCGTCGCGATGGCGACGTCGGGCGCGGCAGGACCGCAGGTGACCGAGGCGGCGCACGTCATCCACGACGGCATCCGCACGCTCGTCGAGTCGGACACGCCCATCGTCGCCGCCGTACAGGGTGCCGTCGCCGGCGGTGGTCTCGGCCTCATGCTGACGGCCGACTACGTCGTGGCATCCGGATCGGCGAAGTTCGTCAGCAAGTACGCCAACATCGGCCTCACTCCCGACCTCGGCGTCTCGACGCTGCTCCCCGCCGCGGTCGGGCAGCGCCGCGCGCTCCAGCTCCTCCTGCAGGACCTCACGATCGACGCCGAGACCGCGCTCGACTGGGGGCTGGTGACCGAGGTCGCCGCCGACCCCGGCGTGCGTGCGCTCGAGATCGCGCGCTCCTGGCTCGACGGAGCGACGGCCGCGTTCGGCCAGGCCAAGCGCCTCGTGCGGACAGGAGCGCACCGCTCCTTCGCCGAGAACCTGGACGACGAGGCCGCCACGATCGGCGCGGCGTTCGATACGGAAGCCTCGCGCGCGAGGATCGCGGCCTTCGCGGCATCCGCCCGGAAGCGGGCCACCCCCGATGCCTGACCAGCCCCCACCCCCCTCCTCGCCGAGACCCCGGGTTCTCGCCGAGCCACCCCGTCGTGCGCGCGCATTTACGGGGTGTCTCGTCGATATCGCGGGGTGTCGACACTGACTGCGGACCAGGAGACCCAGAGATGACAACGCAGAGCCTCGCAGGAAAGACCATCCTCATGTCGGGCGGGAGTCGCGGCATCGGGCTCGCGATCGCCCTCCGCGCGGCGCGTGACGGGGCGAACATCGCCCTGCTGGCGAAGACCGACACGCCCCACCCCAAGCTCGAGGGGACCGTGCACTCGGCCGCCGAGCAGATCCGCGAAGCGGGCGGCAACGCCCTCCCGATCGTCGGCGACGTGCGCAACGACGACGACGTCACGGGGGCCGTGCTCACGACGCAAGGCGAGTTCGGCGGCATCGACATCGTCGTGAACAACGCGTCCGTCATCGACCTGTCGCGGTCGCTCGACCTGCCCGCGAAGAAGTACGACCTCATGCAGGACGTCAACGTGCGCGGCACTTTCATGCTCTCGCGCGCCGCGGCGCCCATCCTGAAGGATGCCGAGAACCCGCACATCCTGTCGCTGTCACCGCCGCTCAACCTCGACCCGAAGTGGCTCGGTGCCCACACGGGATACACGCTCGCGAAGTACGGCATGACGATGGCGACACTCGGCATGGCGGCGGAGTTCGGACGCTTCGGGATCGCGGCCAACACGCTGTGGCCCGCGACGACGATCGCGACGGCGGCCGTGCAGTTCGCGCTCGGCGGTGACGCCATGATGAAGGCCAGCCGTACGCCCGAGATCTACGCCGATGCCGCGTACGAGGTCTTCCTGCAGTCGTCCCGCGACTACACGGGACGCTCGCTCATCGTCGAGGACGTGCTGACGGATGCCGGTGTCACCGACTTCGCGCGGTACGCCGCCGTCCCCGGCACGCCCAACGCCGAGCTCTTCCCCGACATCTTCCTGTAGCCCGGCGACGGGTTCCCCGAGACCGGGGGTGTCGCCGAGACCGGGGTGCGTGCCGTCCTGCTTCGGCGAGATTCCCGGTCTCCGTGACGGATGCCGCTGTGCACTGCGACATGCCCGACGTGATGCGCGCGGGCCGGCCCAGGCGCCGAGACCGGGGGTTTCGCCGAGACCGGGGTGCGTACCGTCCTGCTTCGGCGAGGTCCCCGGGCTCGCCGAGACGTCCGCGCCGCCCGAAGGAACCGTCAGCGCGGCGTCAGCAGGCCGAGGTGGCGGAACGCGTTCCAGACGCCGTCCTCGGCGATGCTCGTCGTGACGTGGTCCGCCATCGCCTTGAGCTCGGGCAGGGCGTTGCCCATCGCGACGCTCGTGCCGCACACCTCGAACATCTCGACGTCGTTCCAGCTGTCGCCGATCCCGATCGCTTCGGCGGCATCCACCCCCAGGTGATCCAGGACGAGTGCGATCGCCGAGCCCTTGTTGGTGCCGCGCAGGCAGATCTCGCCGTTCGATCCGCCGGGGAGCGGGATGCTGCCGGGCACGACGTGGAACTCGTCGCCGAGGTCGCTCGCGAGCGTCTCGAGCCCGTCGCCCTCGAGGCTCACGAACACCGACTTGGCGATCTCATCGGCCGGCGCAGCGGCGACGTCGCGGTACGTGCGGTTCGCGAGACCCGCGAGGGAGTCCTCCGCCCGGACGACGCCGTCGGCGGCATCCTTCTCCTGCAACTCGCGCACGTGCGCACGGACGAGTGCCGTCATCCCCGCGCTCGCGAACACCTCGTCGTCGGTCTGCAGGAAGTAGTGGGTTCCGTGGCGCTCGAACGCCGACACCATGCGGTCGACGGATGCCGCGGGCATGAGCCGCGACACCACCGTCTCGCCGTCGATCTCAGCCGTCACGCCGCCGTTCGTGATGCCGCCGTCGAACCCGATCTCGACGACCGACGGGTGGATGTCACCGCGAGCGCGCCCCGTGCACAGGAGCACGCGGTGCCCGTTCGCGCGCGCCGCGCGGATCGCGACGACCGTCGAGGGAGCCACGCCGGCACCATGCTCGAGGATCGTTCCGTCGACGTCGATGAACACGGTGCGCGGTGCGGAACTCATGGCTCCATTGTCGCGGTGCGCGTCAGGCCTTCGCGCCCCCGGTGACCGCGAGAAGTCCGCCCAGCCCGATCATCATGCCGCCGCCGGTGGCGGTCAGCGCCTCGATGCGTCGCGGTGACCGCGCGAACCAGGTCCGCGCCGCCGCGGCAGCGATGACCCACACCGAATCGCAGAGGAGCGCGATGACGGCGAAGACGACGCCGAGCTCGAGCATCTGGAAGGCGACGGCGCCGGCGCTCAGGTCGACGAACTGCGGAAGGACCGCGACGAAGAACGCGATGGTCTTCGGGTTGGTGATGCCGACGACGAACCCCTGCCAGAGCTGGCGCCCGTGCGATCGGGGAAGGGCGGCCGGATCGATCGCGGCCGAGGCGGCGCGCTTCCGGTGCCGGATCGCCTGGACGCCGAGGTACACGAGATACAGGGCGCCGACGATCTTGAGCGCCGTGAACAGGGGAACCGATCGCGCCACGATGCCGCCGACGCCGAGGGCGACGAGACCCACGATGGGGATGAGGGCGAGCGTGACCCCCGCGACGCTCAGAAACCCTCCCACGCGACCGAGCGCGAGCGTGCGCCCGACCGAGAACAGGACGGCCGGGCCGGGAATCGCGATCAGCACGAGCGCCGCGAGCGTGAACGCGAGCAGGTTGTCGGGGGGCACCACGTCGTCGACGTCCTCTCGGGCGATCCGCGCCGCAGCTACGGGATCGTCGCGGCATCACCTGAACAGTAGTGCGTCGCTCAGCTCCTCGCGGCGGGACCGAGAACCGGGATCGACGAACCGTGATCGATGAGCCCATGCCGGACGAGGGCATTCCAGACGCCGTCCTCCTCGCATGACGTCGTGACGTCATCGGCCCGCGAGATCACGTGCGCGGGTGCGTCGCCCATCGCGATCCCGAGACCCGCGACCTCGAGCATCTCGAGGTCGTTGACGCTGTCGCCGATCGCGATGGAGTCGGCGATGTCGAGCCCGAGGACCTCGACGAGCCACGTGATCGCGGTGCCCTTGTTCATGCCGACCAGGCTCACTTCGCCACCCGCCTCGCCGAGATACGGGATCGTCCCCGTGATGACGTGGAAGTGGTCGCCGAGCCCGTCGCGCACGGTCGCGAACGTGCCGGGGTCGGTTCCGAAGAACGTCGCCTTCGCGATGCCGGTCATCGGCGCCGGCCCGCGATAGGCCATCGTGTCGGCGAGCCGCTCGCCGCGCTCGCGACGGTCGTCGCTCTCGGCGAACAGCGGTGCCAGGCGTGCGAGCAGCCCAGGGCTCGGATAGGCCGACTCGTAGGCCTGCAGCGTGTATTCGATCCCGTGGCGCTGGAAGAACTCCACGATGCCGACGACGGATGCGTCGGGCATCGTCCGAGCCGCGAGCAGCTCTTCGCCGCGTTCGATGAATCCTCCGCCGGCAGACACGACGCCGTCGAAGCCGACGGCGGCGACGGCGGCCGGAATCTCGGCGCGGGAACGCCCCGTCGCCAGGTACACGAGGTGTCCCGCGGCACGCGCCTCCCGCACGGCGGCGACGGCCGACGGGGCGAGGTGCTGCCGATGATCGATGAGCGTTCCGTCGACGTCGAGGAAGACGATACGGGGGTGTGTCATGGGATGCTCCGCAGGCCCGGGATGCCGCGCACCCCGGGCCGAGTCGTCTCCGGTCAGGCGGTCAGGTTCGCTCCGTTGGTTCGGATCACCTCGGCGTACCAGTCGAACGACTTCTTCTTGTAGCGCGCGAGGGTTCCGCTTCCGTCGTCGTTGCGGTCGACGTAGATGAAGCCGTACCTCTTGCTGAGCTGCGCGGTGGAGGCGCTCACGATGTCGATGCAGCCCCACGACGTGTAGCCGAGCACCTCGACGCCGTCGAGGATCGCTTCCCCGACCTGCACGAGGTGATCGTTGAGGTAGGCGATGCGGTAGTCGTCGACGACCGTCTTGACGCCATCCACCTCGACGAGCTCATCCTTCGCGCCGAGACCGTTCTCGACGATGAACAGCGGCTTCTGCCAGCGGTCCCAGAACTGATTGAGGACGAGCCGCAGACCCGTGGGATCGATCGCCCATCCCCATTCGCTCGTTTCCAGCGTGGGATTGGGAACGCCGCCCATGATGTTGCCCTCGCCGCCGGAGCGCTCGGGCGACGCCGTCTCGGCGATCGACATGTAGTAGCTGAAGGACACGAAGTCCACCGTGTGGCTGAGCACTTCGCGATCCTCATCCGTGATCTGCAGCTTGATGCCCTTCTCACGGAGCGTCCGCAGGAAGTAGCCCGGATAGACACCCCGCGTGTGCACGTCGCCGTAGACGAGGTTCGCGTGATCCGCCTCCATGACGGCGAGCGCGTCCGCGGGCGACGGGGTGAGCGGGTAGATCGGCATCGAGAGCACCATGCAGCCGATCTGCGCGTTCGGTGCGAGGTCGCGAGCGATCTTCGTCGCGAGGCCGGATGCAACGAGCTCGTGGTGCATCGCCTGGTAGAGGTCCTGCTCGGCGAGCTGCTCCTTCGGTGTGTTGATGCCGCCCGACATGAAGGGGGCATGCAGGAGCGAGTTGATCTCGTTGAACGTGAGCCAGTACTTCACGCGAGCGCCGTAGCGGGTGAACAGCACGCGGACGTAGCGCTCGTAGAAGCCGATGAGGTCGCGGCTGACCCAGCCGTCGTAGGTCTCGGCGAGGTGGAGGGGAGTCTCGTAGTGCGAGATCGTCACGAGCGGCTCGATGCCGTGCTTCTCGAGTTCGTCGAGGATGCGGTCGTAGAACGCGAGTCCTTCTTCGTTGGGCTCGTCTTCGTCGCCGCGCGGGAAGATCCTGCTCCACGCGATCGAGAAGCGATAGACCGTGAAGCCCATCTCGGCGAAGAGCGCGATGTCCTCGGCGTAGCGGTGGTAGAAGTCGATCGCTTCGAGCTTGAGGTTGTCGGGCGTGGGGGCAGGAGTGCGGGGCCCCGAGATGCCGCGCGGCATCACGTCCTGCACCGAGAGGCCCTTGCCGCCCGCGTCATACGCACCTTCGATCTGGTTGGCGGCGGTCGCGCCACCCCACAGGAAGCGGTCGGGGAAGGGGGTCGTGGGGGTTGTGTTCATGGTGTTCGTCTCTCTTCTGGAGGTCCGGGTGGGGTGGACCTGGTCGCACCCCACCCGGGTCATTCACTGCGCGACGGGGGCGGCTTCGATGGCACGGGCGAAGAACAGGGACTCGCCGTGGGCGATGGGGCCCGATGCCGCGCTGCCGACCTCGGGGAACTGGTCGGGGTTCGTCACGACGACGGGCGTCGTCAGGTCGTAGCCCGCCCGTTCGATCGCATCGCCGTCGAACTCGACGAGAAGGTCGCCCGCTCGGACCGTCTGGCCCGATGTCACCTTGAGATCGAAGTGCGTCCCGCCCAGCCGGACGGTGTCGATCCCGATGTGGATCAGCAGCTCGACCCCCTCGCCGCTGCGCAGACCGATCGCGTGGCCCGTGGGGAACGCGGCGACGACCGTCGCGTCGAAGGGTGCGTACACGGCTCCGGAGCGTGGGCGGATGGCGACGCCGTCGCCGAGCGAGCCGTCGGCGAAGGCGGCATCGCCGACCTCGCTGAGCGGCACGACCGTGCCGTCGAGCGGGCTCCGCACGTCGATGTCGCTCGCCTGCGCCGGGGCGGTGGCGTTCTGGGCGGGATCCTTGAAGCCGACGAGCACCACGAGGAGGAACGGGATCACGATCGAGGCGGCCAGTCCGACGGCGAGCATGATCATGTTGCCGTTCCCGAGGAGCGCGGGCAGTGCGAGTCCCGAGGGGACGACGAACGCCGTCGAGAAGATGCCGCCCATCGCCATGATCGCCCCGCCGACGACACCGCCGACGATGCCGAAGGCGAAGGGCCGCTTGAGCGGGAGGTTGATGCCGTAGATCGCCGGTTCCGTGATCCCCGCGAGGAACCCGGACAGGGTGGCGGGGGCGGCGAGGGAGCGCAGATCCTTGTTCCGTGTGCGCACCCACACGCCGGCGACGGCGGCGGCCTGCGCGAGCACGGCGGCGAAGACGGGCGCGATGAGGAGGATCTGTCCCGTGGTCTGGTACTCGAGGTTGAAGACCGGCACGAGACCCCAGTGCAGGCCGAAGATGACGAAGACCTGCCACAGGCCGCCCATGATGGCGCCGCCGAGCCACGGCACGGTCTCGAAGACCCAGCCGACCCCTGTTCCGACCCATCCGCTGAGGATGGCCGAGATGGGGCCCACGACGACGAAGACGAGGGGGACGCCGATGAGCACGACGATCATGGGCGTCACGAAGCGCCGGATCGCGCCCGGCAGCACGGCGTAGAGGAACTTCTCGGCGTAGCTCTGCAGCCACACGATGATGATGATCGGGATGACGCTGGAAACGTAGCTGACCATGGTGAACGGGATGCCGAAGAAGGTCAGGTCGGGGGCGCCGACGAGCCCCGTGATGGTCGGGTAGACGAGCGCCCCTGCGATCGCGAAGGACGTGAACTCGGATGCCTTGAAGTACCGCGCGGCCGTGATCGCGAGTGCGAGCGGGAGGAAGTTGATGAAGGCGTCCGACAGCGCGTTGAGGACGACGTAGGTCGTGGTCGCGGTGTCGATCCAGCCGAAGGTCGCCGCCGCGGCGAGGAACGCCTTGAGCAGACCGGTTCCCGCGAGCGCCCAGAGGAGCGGCGTGAAGACGGCGGCGATCATCTTGATGAACCGGTTGAAGAGGTTGCCCTTCGGGGCATCCTCGGCGGGAGTCGATTCACCGGATCCGCCGAACGACGAGATCCGGCCGATCGCGCTGTACACCTCGGGGACGTCGTTGCCGATGACGACCTGGTACTGACCGCCCGCCTGTGTCGTCGTGATGACGCCCGGGGTCGCGCGCAGCGCCGCGGCATCCGCTTTCGACTCGTCCTTCAGGACGAACCGCAGCCTCGTCGCGCAGTGCACGAGCGACTGCACGTTCTCTTCGCCGCCGACGCCCGCGAGGACGCCTTGAGCGGTTTTCGCGTAATCCGCCATCGTGATCCGCCTTCCTTTCGCCGCTTCCCTGCGGCCGCCTGGTGGGGTCGAAGTCGGTCTGCCACCGGTATCCGGGCAACAAAAAAACCTGAACTCGTTCACCGTCTTTCGACGATGTGAGTTCAGGTTTTGCCCGCAATCGCGGTAACAATCCAGAGACTTCGGCAGGGTCGGGACCCTGCGGCGATCACGGTAGCACGGTATCCGCGGCTGCGCCAGGAGGAATCTGCGAAGCGAGCCGTTCGACGTGGACGACGAGATAAAGCAGCTCCTCGTCCGTCAGCTCCGACCCCGTCGCTTCGCGGACGTAGGCCTTGACCTCCTCCGCGATCGCGTGCGAACGCGGGTAGGAGTGCCTCGCGAATTCGTAGAAGGACGTGTCCGAGCTGTGCAGCATCGAGCGGGTCACGAGGCGCTGCAAGAGGAACTGGACGTGCAGGATGAAGCGCGCGTAGTCGGGGCTGTCGACGTCGAGGCGGACGCCGATCGAGCGCTCGACCGTCGCGACGACGTGCTGCACGCGGCGGAAGAGCAGCGCGGCCGTGCCGTTCGGCTCGTCGCGGGTCGCATTGAGCACGTGCATGGTCAGGAAGACGGCCTCTTCGGGGGGAAGCTCCCGTCCCAGCGAAGCCCCGATGGAGGCGGTCATGTGCTGAGCGGCGGCGAACTCCTGCGGGTGCAGCACGCGCAGTTCGGGCATCGACGTCGAGGGGATGCGCAGGCCCTTGTCGAGCCGTTCGAGCAGGTATTGCACGTGGTCGAGAACGCCGATGCTCACGCGGCGACCGAGGTCTCGCGCGAGCATGCGCTCGGCCTCGTCGACGGCCCTCGTCACGGCCTCGACGACGGCGTAGGGAACATCGGTGAGCAGTTGCCGCTCACGCTCACCCTCGGCGCCATCGTCGAGGATGAACGTCTTCTCGACGCGGTCGGGATCGATCGTGTCGGTCGGCTTGAGCTGGAACCCGAGACCGCGGCCCATCAGGATCCGCTCGCGCCCCGAGTCGTCGATCGACACGACCACGTTGTTGTTGAGGACCCGGTGGACCACCGTGCCGCCTCGCGCGGCGCCTGGAGAAGCGGCCATGGACGGCAGTCTAGAACCTGCACCCGGCCCGCGCGCAGGGTGGGTCGGTACCCTGGTCAGCATGATCGAGTCCACTCCCGTGCGCGCCACGAAACCGCGTCAAGTGCGCCCGGCGACCGAGGGGTGGTCGCAGAAGAAGGATGCCGAGGGCCGGCCGCTCCTGCAGTTCGCCTCCCCCAAGCGCGGGAAGCCCCCCGTGCACCTCGCCGATCTGACGCCCGAGCAGCGCGTCGAGAAGGTGAAGGAACTGGGTCTGCCCGGCTTCCGTGCGAAGCAGCTCGAGAAGCACTACTTCACGCACTGGACCCACGACCCCGCCGACATGACCGACCTCCCCGCGGAGGGTCGCGAGGAGTTCGTGCACGGGATGCTCCCGCCGCTGCTGACCGAGGTCCGCCGCCTCGAGACCGACCGCGGCGACACGATCAAGTTCCTCTGGAAGCTCCACGACGGTGCGCTCGTCGAGTCGGTGCTCATGCGATACCCCGGGCGCATCACGCTGTGCGTCTCGTCGCAGGCCGGATGCGGCATGAACTGCCCCTTCTGCGCGACGGGACAGGCGGGTCTCACGCGCAACATGTCGGCTGCCGAGATCATCGAGCAGATCGTGCGCGCGAACCGCGTCATCGCCGAGGGTGCGCTCGGCGGCAAGAAGAGCGACGACCACTCCGCCGAGCGAGTGTCGAACATCGTCTTCATGGGAATGGGCGAACCTCTCGCCAACTACGCCCGCGTCATGCAGGCCGTCCGCGTCATGACCGACAAGACGCGCGGCCTCGGAATGAGCGCCCGCGGCATCACGGTCTCGACGGTCGGGCTCGTGCCGGCGATCCGCAAGCTCTCGAACGAGGACATCCCCGTCACGTTCGCGCTGTCGCTCCACGCCCCCGACGACGAGCTCCGCGACGAGCTGATCCCCGTCAACTCGCGGTGGAAAGTCGACGAAGCGCTCGACGCCGCCCGCGAGTACTTCGACAAGACCGGACGCCGCGTCTCGATCGAATACGCCCTGATCAAGGACATGAACGACCACGCCTGGCGCGCAGATCTGCTCGGCGACAAGCTCAACGAGCGCGGCCGTGGCTGGGTGCACGTCAACCCCATCCCCCTCAATCCGACCCCTGGCTCCATCTGGACGGCCTCGACCCGCGCTGCGCAGAACGAGTTCGTGCGTCGCCTCGAGGCCAAGGGCGTGCCCACGACGCTCCGCGACACCCGTGGCAAGGAGATCGACGGGGCGTGCGGCCAGCTCGTCGCGACGGAGGACGACGTCGCGGTCGCCGCGGCGACGCCACTGGAGGACTGACCGCCCGCGGCGGCGACGAGCGTCGACCCGCGGCATCCCGAACCGCGGCTAGCGTAGGACGATGGTCAACTATCGCTACCTCGGTAACAGCGGCTTCAAGATCTCGGAGATCACCTACGGAAACTGGGTGACGCACGGATCGCAGGTCGATGACTCCGCCGCGATCGCGACGGTCCACGCCGCCCTCGACGCGGGGATCACGACGTTCGACACCGCCGACGTCTACGCGAACACGCTCGCCGAGTCGGTCCTCGGAAAGGCGCTCGAGGGGCGGCGACGCGAGTCGCTCGAGATCTTCACGAAGGTGTACTTCCCCACCGGTCCCGGCGGACCCAACGACACGGGGCTCAGCCGCAAGCACATCATGGACTCGATCAACGGGTCGCTCACGCGCTTGGGCACGGACTACGTCGACCTGTACCAGGCCCACCGCTTCGACCACGAGACGCCGCTCGAGGAGACGTTCCAGGCGTTCGCCGACGTCGTCCGCCAAGGGAAGGCTCTCTACATCGGCGTCTCCGAGTGGACGGCCGAGCAGCTGCGCGACGGTCACGCGCTGGCGAAGGATCTCGGCATCCAGCTGATCTCCAACCAGCCCCAGTACTCGATGCTGTGGCGCGTCATCGAGGGCAAGGTCGTGCCCGCGTCGGAGGAGCTCGGGATCTCGCAGATCGTCTGGTCGCCGATGGCCCAGGGCGTTCTGTCGGGGAAGTACCTGCCCGGTCAGCCGGTGCCCGACGGGTCGCGGGCGACCGACGAGAAGAGCGGCGCGAACTTCATCAAGAGCTTCCTCCGCGACGAGGTGCTCGAGGCCGTCCAGCGGCTCAAGCCCATCGCCGCCGAGGCGGGCCTCACGATGCCGCAGCTCGCGATCGCGTGGGTCCTCCAGAACCCGAACGTCGCCGCCGCGCTCGTGGGGGCATCGCGTCCCGAACAGCTCGCGGACACGGTCAAGGCATCGGGCGTGACGCTCGACGCGGACACCCTCTCCGCGATCGACGGCGCGCTCGCCGGGGCAGTGTACGACGATGCCGACGACACGTACACGGTGTCGCCGAAGGGCCGTCTGGTCTGACAGAGTGGCCAGCGCCGGGATGATCGCGCCCCGGGAAGGGAGCACGACATGCGTGTCCGACTCATCGCGGGGATGATCGCGGCGCTGGCCGCCGTCGCAGCGTTCGCCGCACCCGCCGCAGCCTCACCGCTCGTCGATGTGACGGCGAGCCCTGAGACCATCGCGGTCGGGGGCTCGTCGACGATCACCGCGACGGGCTTCGGCGGCATCGACAGCATCCGTTTCGATGTCACAGGCGCCCCCGGAGGGGCTCTGGCCGGCGGCGGTACGTCCGCCGAAGTGCCGGTCACCGACGGGACCGCGACGACGACGTTCTCGGCGAGTCAGGGCGGAACGTTCACGATCGAGGTGGTCGACGGCGAGGCGGTGCTCGCGATCACGAACATCGTCGTGACGTCGCCGGCCCCTCCGACGACGCAGACGACGCTCGTCGCGAACCCCGAGGCGGTCGCCGTCGGTGAGGAGTCGACCATCACGGCGACGGGACTCGGCGAGCTGACGACGGCCCGATTCGGTCTCGACGCGACGCCGGGAGGATCCCTCACGGGAAGCGATGGAACATCGACGTCGGTCGCCGCCGACGTCAGCGGTGGCGAGGCGAGCGTGACCTTCGCCTCGACCGAGACGGGCATCTTCACGGTCGCGGTCGGCGACGGTGAGACGGTGTACGCCGTCGTCACCGTCACGGTGACCGACAGCGCTCAGCCGAGCGCGACGTCGACGTCGACGGCGACTCCGTCCCCGAGCGCGACGAGCGCGACGAGCGCGGCGGACGCGGGGGAGGACGGCGGGTTCCCAGCCGTCTGGGTGTGGGTCATCGTGGGCGCCGTCGTCGTGGCGGCGGGTGTCGTCACGATCGTCCTGGTACGCCGACGCAATCGGGCGCAGCCGTAACGACTGTGTAACGCACGCGAGTGGGGGCCGAGGATGCCCCGACCGCATCGCGCCGCGAATTGGCGGCGCCCTCGCGGGGGAGCTGAGCGGAACGTTCAGGAATCCTGAACAGTACTGACCACTTTTCGGGGTCGCCTCCGGCGGTGAGTTGTGACATGGTACAAAACAAGATCCCTCCCTCGCGCCGTGTGTGCTCGTTGCCGTTCTCCCGGACGGCGTGGCGCGAATCCCCGAGAACAGGAGAAGCCCCTTGACACACACGTCACGCCGCACGCGCTCCCCCAGGTGGCGCGCCGGCCTCGCAGCTGCGGCGAGCCTCAGCGTCGTGCTGACCGGCGCCGTCGCCGGTCAGGCGACCGCCGCCCCCGGTGATCCCGTCATCGACCCGTCCGTCCTCCAGCCGGTGGACGAGCAGAACTGGGTCAACATGGACGACATGGTGCCCGAGGACTACGTTCCGGTCCCCGGGACCGACTGGGCGAACGACTCCGAGGGGACCGACCGCACCTTCAACGGCGCCATCGTCCTCCTCGACTTCACCGACCAGCCCTTCGTCGTGACGCAGGCGCCCGAGTCGCACCCCTTCAAGAACCCCACGGCGGGCTTCGACCCGATCGAGCGCGCCGAGGTTCCCCAGCACTACCTCGACCTGCTCAACACCCCCAGCGACCTCAACAACGGCATGACGTTGAACCAGTACTGGATGGAGCAGACGGGTGGCCGCATCAGCGTCCAGATGGAGGCCTTCGGCCCCTATCAGCTGCCCGGCAAGATCCACGAGTACGGCCTGAACGACAGCTTCAACCGCCCCAACGCGGCGTTCTGCCCCCAGGGCGACAGCTGCAACAAGGTCATCCGCACCGACGCGAACCGTCTGTGGTCGACCGACCTCGGCATCGCCGACCCGCTGACCGAGTTCGACCAGGTCTTCTACATCACCGCCGGTCACGACGAGTCGGCCACGTGGGAAGAGTTCGGGCAGATGATGTTCGCCACGCCGCAGGACGTGCCGGACGCCTTCGGTCCGCCGCGGAACGCCGAGGGCGTCGCCCTCGACCAGAACGGCCAGCCGATGGCGAACTGGGCCAAGACGCGCTACATCCCGTGGACGTCGTGGAAGGCCGCGATCAACCACTGGCCCAACGCCAACTTCCCCACGTCGACCCGCGCGGGCAACTCGACGCAGGCCGAGTCGTCCGGAATGGGAACGTTCGCGCACGAGTTCGCGCACATCCTCGAGATCTCCGACAACTACGGAAACCCGTATGGCACGGATGCCGCTGACGGCGGTCCGCTGCGCGACACGTCGGGACCCTTCGACATCCTCGCGCGTGGTTCGTTCAACGGCCCCGGCGGAACCCACACGCGGTGGAACATCCCCTCCGTGCAGGGTGGCTCGGGACCCGCGGGCATCGCGCTCCGCAACCGCCTCAACCTCGGCGTCATCGGCGAGGACAACGTGCTGCAGCTCTCGACGGCCGACCTCGCCGCGAAGGGCTCCGTCTCGGCGAACCTCCTGAGCCGTGCGGTCATGAAGGACGGGCGCCTCACGGGCATCAACCTCGAGCTCAGCGGCGGCGACAAGTCGACGGGCACCTGCACGCGGCGCGCGCAGTGGGACTGCGACGGCGGCAACTTCAACCACTACACGCTCGAAGTGATCGACCGCATGGGCACGGACTCGTTCCAGCCCGACCACGGTGTCATGATCGCCAAGACGAAGGTGCGCGACTCGAACCCGTTCATCTGGACGATCGACGCCAACCCGCAGGACATCGACACGCTCGACTACATCCGCGGCGACGGCACGCCCATCCCGATCACGCGCGGTGACCAGCGCCAGCTCAACGACGCGCTGTTCCACGCGGGTGTCGACTCGGGTTCGGAGTACGAGTACGTCGACGAGCTCAACGGTGTGCACTTCTACATCGAAGAGATGCGCCGTGACGACACGGGCCTGCTCGAGTACGACGTCGCGGTCCGCTCGATCGGCAACCCCGGTCCGCAGACGCGTGGCGTGAGCCTCGCCGAGCCGACGATCACCGCTGAGGCGGAAGCCATCAAGAGCGGTCAGATCGCCAGCTGCACGGTTCCGCTCACCAACACCGGTACCGCGGTGGAGGACGCCTCGGCGAACAGCGACATCTACCGCCTCTCGACCTCGGTCGCGGGCGAAGGATGGGCCGTTCACACGCCGAGCGCCATCGTGACAGCGGCAGCCGGCGAGACGATCCAGGTTCCTGTGTACGCCTACCGCGAGGGGACGGGCGACAACGGCGCCCGCATCACCGTGACTGCCACGTCGGAGAACAACGCGGCAGCGACCTCGACGGTCGAGTGCGTCCTGGACACGAAGCGTCCTGAGACGACCCTCGTCTCGCCGACCGCGGTGGGTCCGTTCTCGACGCTCGCGGTCCAGGTCGACTCGACCGACGACACGGGTCTCGCCCGCATCGTCGCGAACGTCTACAAGGGCAGCACGCTCGTCAAGAGCACGCAGACCGCCGCGAACGGCGCCACGTCGGCGACGCACACGGCCAACGTGACGCTCCCCGATGGCGCGTACACGCTGCGCTACAACTCGCAGGACATCGCGGGCAACATCTCGGCGACGAAGACCTTCGATTTCACGATCGACGGAACGAAGCCGACGGTGACGATCAAGACGGGGCCGAATGAGACGGCCGGTGCCGACGGGGTCTACTCGCTCGTGAGCTTCAAGCTCTACGACGCGGGCAAGATCGACAAGGTCACGCTGAACGGGGTCGTCAAGGATCTCAGCAACAACGCGTGGTCCGACGTCAACTTCGTCAAGCCGGGCACGTTCGGAGGCGTGGCAGGGGCCAATACCCTTGTCGTGTACGACGTCGCCGGCAATACGACGACGCTGGAGTTCACGCTCCAGTAGCCGCACGGACCGGATAGGCCGCATCCCTCGGGTGCGGCCTATCCGCGTCGGTGCCCACAGCCCGCAGGTGCGACCCCGCACCGGAGAGGAAAGCGCTCGGATGTCCCGCACAACGACCGCGAGGGCGCGCGCCGCCGCTGCCGCCATCGCGATGTCCGTCCTCCTCCTCGCAGGCTGCGCGGCCGCGGGAGAACCGTCCGATCCCCTCCAGATCGCCGTCGGAGACGGGTCGCTGCGGAGCGTCGGCGACGACTGCGCCGGCACGGGACCCTATCGCCACATCCACGCCGGCGTCGAGGTCGTCCTGACGGATGCCGCCGGCGACGAGGTGCTGCGCCGGACGCTCGAGCCGGGGGCCGCCGTCGAGGCGACCGACATCGACTTCGAGGCGACTCCGCGCGTTCCGACCTACTGCGTCTTCACGGTGGATGCCGGAGGGCTCCCCGCCGGCGGACCCTACGACGTCGTCGTGGGGGAGCGCGCCCACGGCGCGTTCACGTACTCGCCCGATGCCGACGGCATCCCCACGATCCTCATTCCCGAGGCAGCCCCCGGAGGAACCCGATGAAACGCCTGTCGACGATCGCCCTCACCGCCGCTCTCGGGCTCCTTCTCACGGGCTGCACGGGAACGCTCGGCGGAGCCGATGCTCTCCCCGATGCGCTCTCCGACGGCGCGGGCGCTTCCGACGCCGTCGTGTCGGAGTCCGTTCCCGCACCGAAGTTCACGGCGGCGCTGACGGACGGCACGGTCGTCGCGTCGGAGGAGCTCTTCACGGGTCGCGTCTCGCTCGTGCAGTTCATGGCGAGCTGGTGCACGCAGTGCGAGGAGCAGTCGCGCCTCGTCGTCGAGACGGCGGAACGCTACGGCGACGACGTGCAGGTCGTCTTCGTCGGCTCCGACTCGGACGACCCCGACGATCTGCAGGCGTTCCTCCGCGACAACGCCTCCGGTGTCCCCGTCGTGATCGACCCCGACGGGAGCATCTTCCAGCGCTACGCCGTCGCCGAGCCTCCCGTGACCGCCGTCATCGACGCGGGCGGGGGGATCGTCCGCATGTGGCCGGGCGGCGCATCGCAGGAGCAGCTCGACACGGAACTCGACGGTCTCCTCGGCTGACGACCGACGCCGTCGGGCTTAGGCTCACGACATGGTCGCGACGAGTGCCGGCATCCTGCTCTATCGGCTGCAGCCGCGGACCGAAGTGCTCATCGCGCACATGGGCGGGCCGTTCTGGGCGTCGAAGGACGCGGCGGCCTGGTCGATCCCGAAAGGCGAGTTCGACCCCGCCGACGAGAGCGCGCTGGATGCCGCGCGGCGGGAGTTCCGAGAGGAGCTCGGGATCCGGGCGCCCGACGGCCCCTACGCCGAGCTCGGGACGTTCGCGTACTCGTCGGGGAAGCGCGTCACGGTGTTCATCGCCGACGCGGCGGGATTCGCGCTCGACGGGCTCGTGTTCGGCGAGTTCGAGATGGAGTGGCCCCCGCGGTCAGGACGCACGCAGTCGTTCCCCGAGGTCGACCGCGTGGAGTGGGTCACGCCGGATGTCGCGCGCGACCGCCTCGTGAAAGGTCAGCGTGCCGCGATCGACGCGCTCCAGACCCGCCTCGACGCCGTGAGCTGATCACGCGGCGCCCGTCGCACCCGTATCAGGCGGCCGCAGCCTTCGCTCTTCTCCCCCGAATGCGCCGATGTGGCGCGGTAAGGGGAAGATCATGGCAAAAGCCATCGGATCCTGGTGGATCAAAGACGGCATCGACGGGAGGCGTCTCGAAGCGGAGGGTTTCGCCTCGACGCTCGGGTCCCTCTCCGAATTCGACTGGACCGTCAATCGCGGCGACGCCAACGTCGTCACGTCGGACTTCGTGCCGACGTCGGGCTCCACGCTCCGCTCCGATCAGGTCGACGCGCTCCAGATGTCGTCGCACGGAAGTCCGAACGGATTCAGCGTCTGGGGCGGATCGGTCACGACAGGTGACGCCGTCGACTTCGGTCGGAACGATCTCGAGATCTTCGCGACGCACGCGTGCAAGCTGCTCGAGCACACGTCGGGCAATCCCGTGGGGCGCTGGATCCCCGCCTTCGAGCGGCTCCACTACATGTTCGGATTCCACACCAACTCCTGGTCCGGGGGAGGGCAGAACGACCGCGGCGTGTGGTTCGCGCGCTACGCGGCGTACTTCTACTACTGGTCCCTCAGCTGGATTGTCCGGATCGACGTCCCCGTCCGCGAGGCCTGGGCCGAGGCGAACGAGATCGTCGAGGGGAGCCAGGCGCAGTGGGCCTATCTGCGCGCCACGTCACCCGGCGTCCCGACGTACAACGAGCGGCTGCGGGCATCGGAGCCGAGCGATCCCGTCACCGGCCGCACCTACTGGACCGCGCGCGGCACCTGCTGAGCGCGAGAGAACGGAGCACATCATGCCGCTTTCCTTCGACGACCTCGCCTTCGAGGTCGACCTGCCCAAGATCCCCGACACGGCGCCTGTCGCGGTGCTCGAGTATCCCTGCCTGCGCGACGCTCGCGAGAAGGTCGACGCCTTCGCGGACGCGCTCGGCATCCGCATCCGCACGAGCGTCGCCGTCCCGCACGGCATCCTGGCCGCCGCGGAAGACGGCCAGATCGAGGTCTTCTCCGCGAGTGGGGCGATCCGCGGACGCCACACGGAGCGCCTCGGCCGCTATGAGGACGAGCGCCGGCACTGGCCCGACGTCGAGAAGATCGACGGTCGTGACGGGCTCGACTTCGTGCTCGGTGCCGATGCCGCCAAGAGCCTCACGACGCAGGGTCTGCGGATCCTCGCGAAGGCCGGCATCGAGCGCGGTCACGGCGACCCGCGAGTGGTCCTCGAGCGGTGGGGGCTCCTCGACGAGAAGGGACAGGAGATCGACGCCGGCCCCGGTCGTGCGACGGTCGCGCTGTCCTACGACGTCGAGGGTGTTCCGCTGCTCGGGGCAGGCGCCAAGACCAACCTGCACTTCGACCCGAGCGACCGGACGGCCGAGCTCGCGCGCTTCTTCCACGTCCACCGGCCTCTCCGCGAGGTCGGCGAACTGCGGACGTCGCCCGTCGAGGCATCCTTCGGGCCGCTTCTCGCGGAGGAGTGGATCAGCCGTGGCGTGCAGCCGGGCGCCGCGCGGATCGTCGTGACGGGTGCCGCTTTCGGGCTGCTCGCCGCCCCCGCGCATCTCGTCCAGCACCACTCGATGCCGGTGCTCGCGATCGAGGGCGTCGTCCGGGGCGACCTCGACGGGCTCGACGAGATCCACTTCGCGCGCTACCTCCCACTCCATGACGAGAAGGATGCCGCGGCGCGGGGGTTCGCTCCGTTCGTCGAGAGCGGACCGGGGATGCTCGCACCCCGCGCCCGTCCGTCGCGGAAGGACGCCGCCTGACGCCGGATGCCTCGACACGGGCGTTGGCGGGTCGCGAGTCGGCCCGTCAGCGCCCGTTCTTGGGGGCGGACGACACGTCGATCCGATCCTGTGCCCCGAGCGACGACCACGCGCTCGCGATCCCCTTGGCGGCATGCTCCGACGCGCGCACCGCGCGCTCGTCCGCCCACGCGTTGAGGACGTGGCCGGAGTGGCCGCGGACGTGCTCCAGGACGACATCGGGAAGCCCCGTCGCGCGTCGCGCGTCACGCGCCACGATGAGCTGCTCGAGCAGGTCGACGTTCTTCGTCGGCGCGCCGGTCGACGTCTTCCAGCCGCGGCGGCGGTGTCCGTCCATCCATTTCTCGTAGGTGTCGATCGCGTAGCGCGAGTCGGCCTGCACGACGAGGTGCTCGACGTCGGTGTGATCCTCGATGGCCTTCAGCAGCCCCATGAGCTCGCCGATGTTGTTGGTGCCTTCGGGGATCGACCCCGCGGCCCAGTGCCCGTCCTCGCCGACCCACGCCCAGCCCGTGGGTCCGGGATTGCCCTTGCAGGCGCCGTCGGTGGCAACGATGTAGCGGTCGGTCACTCGGGCAAGGTTACCGGCCGGTCGGCGATTCGCTCTATGTATACCTAGGGCCGCGCTCAAGGCGGCAGGGTCGACACGAGTGCGGCTTATGTATACACTGGGGGCGGCGAAGGAGGCAGGATGCGAGCGAGCGACCGAGCGTACCGCACCCTCCTCGCCGAGATCCAGACGGGCGAACTCGCTCCCGGCACGGTCCTCGGAGAAGTCGAGCAGGCGGCCCGCCTCGGCGTCAGCCGCACGCCGCTCCGAGAGGCGCTGGGCCGGCTCGCGGCCGACGGGCTCGTCGCGCAGCAGTCGCCGCGCGTCACCGTCGTGACCGACGTCGACGCCGACGACATCCGCGAGCTGTTCGAAGTGCGCCGGGCTCTCGAAGAGTCGGCTGCCCGCCTCGCAGCTGTCCGCGGGGATGCCGCGACGTTCGCGGCGCTCGCCGACGAATTCGCGGAGGCGACCCCGCGCCGCGGCGACACGACCGACGGAATCGACGCTTACTACGCGCTCATCGCGCGGTTCGATCTCGCGATCGACGCCTCAGTCGCCAACGACTACCTGACCTCCGCACTGCGGGGCGTCCGCACGCATCTCGTGCGTGTGCGGCGTCTCGCGCGGGACAATCCCGCGCGGCTCGCCGCGTCGACCTCCGAGCACCGGCTCATCGCCTCCGCCATCGCGGCGGGGGATGCCGAACTCGCCGCCCACGCGACGCACGTGCACCTGCACAACGCGCTCGTCAACATCCTCGAATCCGTGAAGGGCTCCACACCATGACCGTCATGCACCACCTCCGTGTCCACCGCAGCGACGAGCACCTCGCTCGCGAGGGACAGCTCGCGTGGCACATCGCCGAGATCGCGGCAGACTCCGTCGAGGTCGACGCCGATGTCGTCGACATGATCATCAACCGCGTCATCGACAACGCGGCCGTCGCCGCGGCATCCCTCACCCGCGCGCCCGTGAGCGCTGCGCGGCAGCAGGCGCTCGACCACCCCGTGTCGGTTTCGGGCGACGGTGCGACGGTCTTCGGCTGCACGCTCGAGCGCCGGACGTCTCCCGAGTGGGCCGCGTGGGCGAACGGCGTCGCCGTGCGCGAACTCGACTACCACGACACGTTCCTCGCCGCCGACTACTCGCACCCGGGCGACAACATCCCGCCGATCCTCGCCGTCGCCCAGCACGTGGGAGCGGATGGCGCGGCGCTCGTCCGCGGCATCGCGACCGGCTACGAGATCCAGATCGACCTCGTGCGGGCCATCTGCCTCCACAAGCACAAGATCGACCACGTCGCTCACCTCGGGCCCTCCGCCGCCGCCGGGATCGGGACGCTCCTCGATCTTCCCGTCGAGACGATCTACCAGGCCGTCGGTCAGGCGCTCCACACGACGACCGCGACGCGCCAGTCGCGCAAGGGCGAGATCTCGACGTGGAAGGCGCACGCCCCCGCCTTCGCCGGCAAGATGGCGGTCGAGGCCGTCGACCGTGCCATGCGGGGCGAGACGTCGCCGTCGCCGATCTACGAAGGCGAGGACGGTGTCGTCGCATGGATGCTCGACGGACCCGACGCGTCGTACGATGTGCCGCTCCCCGCCGCGGGCGAGTCCAAGCGCGGCATCCTCGACTCGTACACGAAGGAGCACTCCGCCGAGTACCAGGCGCAGGCGTGGATCGACCTCGCCCGGAAGCTCCACGGCACGGCACCTCAGGCGATCGACCCCGCCAACGTCGTGTCGATCGTCCTGCACACGTCGCACCACACGCACTACGTCATCGGCTCGGGGGCGAACGACCCGCAGAAGTACGACCCGACGGCATCGCGCGAGACGCTCGACCACTCCATTCCTTACATCTTCGCCGTCGCCCTGCAGGACGGCGGATGGCACCACGTCGACTCGTACACGCCCGAGCGCGCGGGCCGCGAGGACACGGTGGCCCTGTGGCACAAGATCACGACGGCAGAGGATGCCGAGTGGACGCGGCGCTATCACTCGGACGACCCGAACGAGAAGGCGTTCGGCGGACGCGTCGTCATCATGCTCACCGACGGCACGGTCATCGAGGACGAGATCGCCGTCGCGGATGCCCACCCGCTCGGCGCGCGGCCCTTCGCCCGGGAGGACTACGTGCGGAAGTTCCGGACGCTCGCGGAGCCCGTGCTGGAGCCCGCCGAGATCGAGCGCTTCCTCGCCCTCGCGGAGCGGCTGCCCGAGCTCACGCCCGACGAGGTGCGGCAGCTCACGATCGTCGCGAAGCCCGGCACACTGGCATCCGCCCCGGCCCCCAAGGGCCTCTTCTGATGCTGTACTCGACGGTCTCGCCGGCGGAGAAGCGTCGGATGCTGCGCGAGCAGCTCGCCTCGGGGGAGCTCCTGCGCTTTCCGGGTGCGTTCAACCCGCTGTCGGCACGGCTCATCGAACGGACGGGCTTCGACGGCGTCTACATCTCGGGCGCCGTGCTGTCGGCCGACCTCGGGCTCCCCGACATCGGGCTCACGACGCTGACCGAGGTCGCCGGTCGCGGACAGCAGATCGCTCGCATGACCGATCTCCCCGCGATCATCGACGCCGACACGGGCTTCGGTGAGCCGATGAACGTCGCCCGGACGATCCAGACCCTCGAAGACGCGGGGCTTGCCGGCACGCACATCGAGGACCAGATCAATCCGAAGCGCTGCGGGCACCTCGACGGCAAGGCGGTCGTCGATCAGGACACCGCCGTCAAGCGCATCCGGGCCGCCGCCGACGCGCGACGCGATCCGAACTTCCTCATCATGGCGCGCACCGACATCGCCGCCGTAGACGGACTGGATGCCGCCGTGGATCGCGCGAAGGCGCTCGTCGACGCGGGCGCCGATGCGATCTTCCCCGAGGCGATGCGCTCGCTCGAGGAGTTCGCCGCCGTCCGCGCCGCGATCGACGTGCCGATCCTCGCCAATATGACGGAGTTCGGGAAGTCGGAGCTCTTCTCGAGCGATCAGCTGCGCGACGTCGGCGTCAACATCGTGATCTGGCCCGTCTCGCTCCTCCGGATGGCGATGGGCGCGGCGTCCCGTGCTCTCGACACCCTCGAGGACGAAGGGCACCTCACGTCGCGGCTCGGCGAGATGCAGCATCGCGCAGACCTCTACGACCTGGTGGACTACGAGGCCTACAACCACTTCGACACCTCCGTCTTCAACTTCCGGATCGCTCGCTAGGAGAACCGCATGACAGACATCAAGAAGGGACTCGCCGGGGTCGTCGTCGACTACACGGCCGTCTCGAAGGTCAATCCCGAGACGAACTCGCTGCTGTACCGGGGGTATCCCGTGCAGGAGCTCGCCGCGACCCAGCCGTTCGAGGCCGTCGCCTACCTCCTGTGGAACGGGGAGCTGCCGACCGACGTCGAGCTCGCGCAGCTGCGTGCCGTCGAACGCGAGTACCGTGCCCTCCACCCCGACGTGCGCGCCGTCATCGACCGCGTGCCGCTCGATGCCCACCCGATGGACGAAGTGCGCACCGCGGTGTCGCTCATCGGTGCCCGCGACCTCGCGGGTACGGGGTCGGTGCTCGACGCGAGCGGTTCGGCCGACGAGAACCTCGCCCGCAGCGTCCGACTCTTCTCGGCGCTCCCCGCGATCGTCGCGTACGGTCAGCGTCGCCGCCGCGGACAGGAGCCCGTTGCGCCCCGTGACGACCTCGACTACTCCGCGAACTTCCTCTGGATGACATTCGGCGAGGAGGCCGACGACGTGGTCGTGGACGCGTTCAACCGCTCGATGATCCTCTATGCGGAGCACTCGTTCAACGCCTCGACGTTCACGGGTCGCGTCATCGCATCGACGCTGTCCGACCTGTATTCGGCGGTCGTCGGAGCGATCGGCGCGCTCAAGGGGCCCCTGCACGGAGGCGCCAACGAGGCCGTCCTGCACATCTTCGACGAGATCGGCGACGCCGCGAACGTGACGCCGTGGCTCGACACGGCGCTCGCTGAGAAGCGCAAGATCATGGGCTTCGGGCACCGCGTCTACAAGCGGGGGGATTCGCGCGTACCGACGATGAAGGCGGCCCTCGACACCCTCGTCGAGCACTACGACCGTCCCGATGTGCTCGCGCTCTATGACACGCTCGAGTCCGAGTTCGTGGGACGCAAGGGCATCTACCCGAACCTCGACTACCCGTCGGGCCCCGCGTACAACCTCATCGGGTTCGACACGCTGACCTTCACGCCGCTGTTCGTCGCGGCGCGCGTCACGGGGTGGACGGCGCACATCATGGAGCAGCTCGCGTCGAACGCGCTCATCCGCCCGCTCTCCGAGTACAACGGCCCGGACGAGCGCCACATCGACGGGTATGTTCCGGATGCCGCGATCCTCGCCGCCGTCGACCGGGCGGAGGAGGCCGCGGAGTGAGCCTCTGGTTCGGTGACGTCGTCGGGATCGATCTGGACGCGATGGCGGGCGAGAGCCTCATTGCGAACCTCGGGATCGAGATGGTCGAACTCCGTGACGACGCCCTCGTCGCGCGGATGCCGGTGGATGCGCGTACGGTGCAGCCGGCGGGAGTCCTGCACGGCGGCGCGTCGGTCGCGCTCGCCGAGACCCTCGCGTCGTGGGCGGGGTACCTGGCGGTCGACCGCGAGCGCTTCCACGTCGTGGGCCAGGAGATCAACGCGAATCACGTGCGTCCGATCGCGAAGGGGTGGGTCACGGCGACGGCCACGCCCGCGGCGATCGGTCGTCGTGCCCACGTCTGGGAGGTGCGGATCGTGGACGACGAGGGCAGACTCGTGTGCATCTCGCGGTGCACGCTCGCGGTGATCGAGCAGCGGAGCTCCTATTCGACGGCGGGGGAGCGGGGAAGGCCATGATGCAGGATGCCGTGATCGTCGATGTCGTCCGTACGCCTTCGGGGCGCGGGAAGCCGGGCGGTGCGCTGAGCGACGTGCATCCCGTGGATCTCGCCGCGGGGGTGTTGACGGCGGTTCTGGAGCGCAACGGACTGGAGTCGCGGCAGATCGACGACGTCATCCTCGGATGCGTCAGCCAGATCGGCGACCAGTCGATGAACATCGCTCGGCAGGCGGTCCTCGCGGCGGGGTTCGACGAGTCGGTGCCGGCCACGACGATCGATCGCCAGTGCGGGTCGAGTCAGCAGGCTGCGCACTTCGCCGCGCAGGGCGTCATGGCGGGGGCGTACGACATTGTGATCGCTGCCGGTGTCGAGTCGATGAGCCGCGTGCCGCTCGGGTCGTCGGCTCGGGGCGGTTCCCTCTCGCGGGGCATCGCCGAGCGGTATCCCGATGGCCTCGTGAATCAGGGGGTATCGGCGGAGCTGATCGCGGCGAAGTGGGGTGTGGGGCGCGGTGAGTTGGACGCCTTCGCGGCGGAGTCGCATCGGCGTGCCGCCGACGCGGCGTCGCGCGGGATGTTCGATTCGCAGCTGATCGCTGTTCCCACGGCATCGGGCGCGGTGACCGTCGACGAGACGATCCGTTCGTCGACGACCGTGGAGGGTCTGGCCGGTTTGTCGCCCGTCTTTCGAACGGACGACCTCGCGGCGAGGTTCCCCGATGTCGTCTGGTCGATCACGGCGGGCAACTCCTCCCCGTTGACGGATGCTGCATCGGCCGCACTCATCATGAGCGCCGAGCGTGCCGCCGCGCTGGGGTTGACCCCCCGCGCGCGTTTCCACGCCTTCTCGGTGGTCGGTGACGACCCGCTCCTCATGCTCACGGGCCCGATCCCCGCGACGCGTCGGATCCTCGAGCGCAGCGGTCTGTCGATGGACGACCTCGATGCCTATGAGGTGAATGAGGCGTTCGCCTCGGTGCCCTTGGCGTGGCAGCGGGAGCTGGACGCCGACCCGTCGAAGCTCAACCCGTGGGGTGGTGCGATCGCACTCGGTCACGCGGTCGGTGCGTCCGGCACTCGGCTGCTCGGCACGCTCGTGGCGTACCTCGAGGCCACGGGTGGAAGGTACGGTCTGCAGACGATGTGCGAGGGTGGCGGCCTTGCGAACGCGACGATCATCGAGCGACTGTGATGCGGCGGACGTGAGGAGATCTCGCCGCGGCGACGATCGGGGTGCTGTGACGTCTTCGGAGACGAGTCTGATGAGCCCCGCGATCCCGCCCCCGCGGTGACGACTTCGGACGGGTGATCGCGGGTGTGTGATCTCGGACGCGACACTTAGGCTCGAAGCATGGGTCCGAATCCGCTCCTCCCGGCCGGTTACGACATCGTCTGGTCGGTGGTGAGCTTCGCGATCCTGGCGCTCGTGGTCGTGGCTCTCGTATCGATCTCCCGTTCCGCGAAGCTCTTGACCTCGACGCAGGCTCTCACCTGGACACTCGTCGCGATCTTCGTCCCGATGCTGGGCCCCATCGCCTGGCTCGCGATCGGCCGTCGTGCCGCGCGACTTTCGAGCTCTCCTGTCGCGGCCTCTGACGCGTCCGACTGAGCAGCGATCCCGTCGCCCGCCAACCCACCCGCCAACCCACTCTCCAACCCGCGCGCTCATCACGCAGTCTGGAATCGTCGCGGCGACTTCGTTGTGAGTCGAGTCGGCGTGCCTCTGCCTTCGCCGACGGCACCCGCACCTGTACGCACATCTGTACCCGGACCTGCACCGGCACCTAGTCCTGCCCCCGCCCCGGGGCCACCAGTCGACGTCGTATCAGGAGGCGGGTGCAGCCAGTACGTGTCGATCCCCGTCTCGGGTTCGCGCACGCGGGTGATCCGCCAGTTCTGATTGTGCAGCCGCATGTGGCAGTTCCGGCACAGGGGAACACCGTCGTCGACGTTCGTTCTGCCGCGATGCTCCGCCCAGTGATCGATGTGGTGGTATTCGCACCTCGAAGGGCTCGCCGTGCAGGAGGGCCAGATGCATCCGCCATCGCGGACCGCGATCGCGATGCGTTGCGCGCGGGAGAACAGGCGCTGCTCGCGTCCGAGATCCAGCGGTCGCCCCGTCGCGTCGACGCTCAGCACGCTCGCGCCGGCATCGCAGAGGTACGTCTCGACGACTCCGCCCGGAAGCGCTGCTCCGAGCTCCTCGTCGTGACCGACCCCCGTCACGCGTGTCGGACCGCCATCGTGCCCCACGGTGAGGGCGGTGGCCTCGACGACGATCCGCACGCCGGGCTGCCGGTCGCCGAACGCCTGCGTCGGGTCGGCGTTGGCGCCCGTGCGGAGGATCGCCAGGACGGTGTCGTACTGCAGCTGCTCGTTCGTCCGGTCGTCTGCGCCGGGGTTCGCGTCTGTCCCGCCGACGTGCGCGTCCGTGTCTCCATCGCTCGGCACGAACCGCGGCCCGCGACGCGGGCGGAGGGCGGCGCTGAGGATCGTGTGGACCCAGACCGCGGCGTCGTCGTCGAACACGAATCGCCCGTGGTGCTGACCGTGCTCGTCGATCCACGTGCGGAACGACCGTGCGGCGAAGCGTTCTTCGAACCGCAGCGTCACTCCGATCGGGTCGAGCCGGTCGCGCGCGACGCGCGCCGCCGCGCGGAGTGCCTCGACGGGAACGACCGCGGCCTCCTCGACGAGACGCTCCACCGCGACGGCCCACGCATCGGGGAGGAAGTCATCGTCGAGGTCGGGATACCGCTCCACGGGAGGTTCGCCCAGCCCCGTCCGGATCGCCTGGAACTGCGCTTGCCCGAGTCGTCCGATCGCCAGCGCGTCGCGCAGCAGTGTCAGCCACCGCGCATCGACCCGAACCGCCGCATCCGCCGCATCCCCGGCACCGCCATCGCGCCCACTCGGGGAGAGCAGATCCTCGCCGACCTGCACGGCACGACGCACGTCGCCGGTCGACTGCCCCGTGATGTTCTGCACGAGTGAGGTGCTGTTGCGGTGCCCTTTGCGCTGTGCGAGGCCCTGGTAGCCGAGCTCTCGCGCCGACCGCCGGGATACCTCTGCAGACGCCGACGCAAGCATCACCTCGAGCGCATTCCGGGCTTCGGTGGCATCCGCCAGAAGCTGCAGCAGCGCATCGTCGGACATCGCCTCGACGCGCTCCGCTCCGAACGCGACGGCCGCCCGAACCGCCGCACGCGTCAGCCGCGCCGCGACGGCGGGTGAGGGTGTGGCGGTGAGCTGCATAGAACGAATCTACGACCAACCACCGACACTCCACGGTTCCTTGTGGATAAGCCTTCGATGCAACTCAGAAGCGCGCCGAGAACCCGCCGTCGGTGTGGAGGAGCTGCCCCGAGACCCATCGACCTTCGGGTGAGACGAGGAACGACACGATCGCGGCGATGTCGGTCGGGGTTCCGAGTCGCCCGAGCGGATGCATCGGCTCGAGCGTCGAACGGATCCCGTCGTCCATCCAGCCCGTGTCGATGGGTCCGGGATTGAGCGCGTTGGCCGAGATCCCCCGCGGACCGAGCTCCCGCGCCGCCGAGATCACGATGCGGTCCAGCGCCCCCTTCGACGCCCCGTAGGGGAGGTTCCCCGTCGTGTGGTCGCTCGTCAGTGCGACGACCGCTCCGCCGTCCGTGGGAACCTGCCGGGCGAATGCCGCGATGAGCAGGAGGGTCGCGCGGGCATTGACGGCGACGTGCATGTCGAAGCTCTCGACCGTCGTGTCGAGGATGCCGGACTCCACATCATGCGCATGGCTCAGCACGAGCGCCGTGATCGGACCGTGGTCGCGAAGGACCGCCGCGATGAGGTCATCGGGTCCGGACGGCGTCGAGAGGTCGGCGGGGTAGTCGGCGCCAGCGAGGTCGCTCGTCACGACGGTCCACCCGTCACGGGTCAATCGGGGCACGATTCCCGCGGCGATGCTGTCGGCGCGCGCGGCGCCTGTCACGAGAGCGAGCGGCATCCCCCGACGCTATCAGCCCTGTTCTCAAGCGCGGATGCAAGCGCTTGCGCAGAGTGTCCTCCCTCTCTGTGCGGGAGTCCCCCATTCGGCGGACATCGCCCGACATGAAAACACTCTCATCCTGTAAGCGCTTGCAGGATGTCCGGCCGCCCTGCTACCGTCGGCCGCACCGCACCACCGGGCACGTCGACGTGCCCCCTCACACTGGAGTCTCCGTGTCGAAGACGACCTCCGTACGTGTCCGCCGATCCCTCGCCGTCGTTTCCGCGGCGGCCCTGCTCTTCTCGGGAGTCGTCGTCACGGCGCCCGCAGCGACCGCAGAAACGGTCGAGCCCCGCTCGTTCGCCATCGTCGGGAGCCTCCAGTCCGAACTCGGCTGTCCCGCCGACTGGGCGCCCGACTGCGCCGAGACGGAGCTCGCCCCGACCGAGGCCGACGGTGTCTACGCGGCCGAGTTCGAGGTCCCCGCGGGCAGCTACGAGTACAAGGTCGCCGTCGACGACTCCTGGACGGAGTCCTACGGCCTCGACGGCGGCGAGGCGAACATCCCGCTGACCGTCGCGGGCCCCGCGACGCTCCGATTCCTGTTCGACGACACGACGCACCGCGTCGGCCTCGAGGTCGTCGGGCTCGCCGAGGACTACTCGACCGCCGACGACGCGCTGGTGGCCGAGCCCGTCCGGCAGCCCGGGGACGGCAAGCAGTTCTACTTCGTCATGACCGATCGGTTCGCCAACGGCGACCCTGCGAACGACACGGGCGGCTACACGGGAGACCGCCTCGCGACGGGCTTCGATCCGACAGACAAGGGCTTCTTCAACGGCGGCGACATCGCGGGGCTGCACGCGAAGCTCGACTACATCGCGGGTCTCGGGACGGATGCCATCTGGCTCACTCCGAGCTTCGCGAACAAGCCCGTCCAGGGCACGGGCGCGAACGCGAGCGCCGGCTACCACGGCTATTGGGTGACCGACTTCACGAAGATCGATCCGCATCTCGGCACGAACGCCGAGCTCGAGGCGTTCATCGACGACGCCCACGCCCAGGGCATCTCGGTCTACTTCGACATCATCACGAACCACACCGCCGACGTCATCGACTACGCCGAGGGCCAGTACTCCTACATCGACAAGGCGACCGAACCGTACCGCGACGCCGAGGGAACCGTCTTCGATCCGTCGGCACTGGCCGCGAACGGCGAGCCGTTCCCCGCTCTCGATCCCGCGACGAGCTTCCCCTACACCCCCGTGATCGCCGAGGCCGAGGAAGCCGTCAAGACCCCCGCGTGGCTCAACGACCCCACGCTCTATCACAACCGCGGCAACTCGACGTGGGAGGGCGAGTCGGTCACGTACGGCGACTTCGACGGACTCGACGACCTCATGACGGAGCATCCGACCGTCGTCAACGGATTCGTCGAGGTCTACCAGGACTGGATCGACCTCGGCATCGACGGCTTCCGCATCGACACGGCGAAGCACGTGAACTTCGAGTTCTGGGAGCAGTGGTCCACGAGCGTCCTCGACTACGCCCACGCGAACGGCAAGCCCGACTTCTTCATGTTCGGCGAGGTCTACGACGCCGATCCGGTCAAGCTCTCGCCGTACGTGCGCAAGACCGACATGAACTCGGTCCTCGACTTCACGTTCCAGTCTGCCGCGACGAGCTTCGCGAAGGGCGGGTCGGCGAAGACCCTCCAGAACCTGTACGCGGGCGACGACCACTACACGACGGCATCGTCGTCGTCGACGGCGCTGCCGACCTTCCTCGGCAATCACGACATGGGTCGCGTCGGCTACTTCGTGAAGGATGCCGCGAATCCGCTCGAGCGCGATCTCCTCGCCCACGACCTCATGTTCCTCGGCCGCGGCCAGCCGGTCGTCTACTACGGCGATGAGCAGGGCTTCACGGGTGTCGCGCCGGGCAACGACAAGAGCGCTCGCCAGTCGATGTTCGCGACGCAGGTCGCCGAGTACCGGGACCAGACCCTCATCACGGGGGAGACGGTCGGCCAGGTCGACCGTTTCGGAACGGATGTGCCGGTGTACCAGCACATCGCCGGCCTCGCGGCCGTGCGCGCGGAGCATCCGGCCCTCGTCGACGGCGCCCAGATCGAACTGCACGCGTCGGACGGCGCCGGTGTGTACGCCTTCTCGCGCGTCGACCGCGACGACAAGGTCGAGTACGTCGTCGCTCTCAACAACGCCGCGACGGCGCAGACCGTCGATCTCGCGACGCTGACGCGGGGCGCCTCCTACACGGCGGTCTACGGCGACGGCGGTCCGCTCACGACGGATGCTGGAGCGGCGGCATCCGTGACGATCCCGGCGCTCTCGACCGTCGTCTGGAAGGCCGACCGCCCCGTGTCGGCTCCCGAGTCCGCGGCCGACGTCGTCGTCACGGTGCCCGAGCCGGGTGCCGGGCTCACGGGATCCACGCCCGTCAGCGCGACGGCCGATGCGTCGTGGCGCGAGACGAGCTTCTCGTGGCGTGTCGTCGGCTCCGACGAATGGCAGCCGCTCGGCACGGCCGAGGACACGACGCCGCGGGTCTTCCACGACATCGACGGGCTCGCGACGGGAACGCTCGTCGAATACCGCGCCGTGTCGACGGATGCCGCGGGCAACCGCTCCGCGTCGTCGACGTACGCCTCGGTCGGCAACCGCGTGAGCCTCGCCGACGTGCCGGAAGAGCCCGAGGAACCCGAGGGTCCGTCGGAGTTCGGCGCCGTCAGCATCCCTGGCAACCTCAACTCCGAGTTCGGATGCGCGGCGGACTGGGCGCCCGACTGCGACGAAGCGCAGATGACGCTCGTCGACGGGGTCTGGCGCCTCCAGATCGCCGACCTCGCCGCCGGCACGTACGAGTACAAGGTCGCGACCGAGAAGTCGTGGGACGTCAACTTCGGCGCGAACGGCGTGCCGGGCGGGACGAACATCACGATCACGCACGCGGGTGGTCCCATCGCGTTCTACTTCGATCCGCGCACGAAGGCGGTGCAGTCGACGGCGGAGGGCCCCCTCGTGACGCTGCCGGGCTCGTGGCAGAGCGAAATGGGATGCCCCGGCGACTGGGCACCGGACTGCCTCCGCACGCTCATGTTCGACAAGGATCGCGACGGCGTATACGAGTTCGCGACGAACGCGCTCCCGACGGGAGCGTACGAGACGAAGGTCGCCCACGGCCTCAGCTGGGGTGAGAACTACGGCGTGGGGGGCGCGCCCGACGGTTCGAACTACGCGTTCCAGGCGACGGAGGGGAAGCTCATCGCCTTCCGGTACGATCCCGAAACCCACCTCCTGGCCATCGAGCTCGCCGATCCGCCGCTGCCGGGGACGGGGCAGCTGCAGGCGCACTGGATCGACGCCGGCACGATCGCGTGGCCCGCTGACCTCGGCGACGCGACGGATGCCACGTGGGAGCTTTACTCGTCGTCCGACGCGGCGCTCGCTGTCGTGGACGGCGACGTCGCGGGGGGAGAGGCGATCGACCTCGCGCTCATCGACGGCGGTCTCACGGCCGAGCAGAAGGAGCGGTTCCCGGCGCTCGCGGGGTACGCGGCGCTGCGGGTGGCTTCCGATGACACGGCAGACCTCCTCACGACGCAGCTCCTGGTCGCGCAGCGCAACGCCGACGGAGAGTTGTCGGCGCTCACGGGGGTCCAGCTCCCCGGCGTCCTCGACGACCTGTACGCGGAACCGCTCGCGGAGAAGACGCTCGGCATCGCATGGAAGTCCGGCAAGCCGACCTTCCGCGTGTGGGCGCCGACCGCGCAGTCGGCGACGCTCCTGACATGGGACGAAGGGGCCGACGGCGAGCCGCAGCGCCATGAAGGCGTGTGGGACGCGGCATCCGGAACCTTCTCCGTCGAAGGGTCGAAGCGCCTGGCGGGCGACGAGTACCTCTGGGAGGTCGTCGTCTACGCCCCGTCGACGGCCGCGATCGAGACGAACACCGTCACCGATCCGTACTCGGTCGCGCTCACGATCAACTCGACCCGCTCGGTCGCCATCGACCTCGCCGACAAGGAGTACCGGCCGAAGAAGTGGGAGAAGGCGAAGCCGCCGGTCATCGACCGCCCCGTGGACCGCGCCATCTACGAGCTCCACATCCGCGACTTCTCGATCGGCGACACATCGGTTCCCGAAGCCGAGCGCGGCACGTACCGCGCCTTCACGCGGACGAGCGCCGGCACGACGCAGCTGAAGCAACTGGCGGATGCCGGGATCAACACCGTCCATCTCCTGCCGTCGTTCGACATCGCGACGATCGAGGAGGAACGCGGAGCGCAGGCGCAGCCGCCGTGCGACCTCGCATCGTTCGGACCCGCATCGCCGGAGCAGCAGGCCTGCATCCAGTCGATCGCCGATGAGGACGGCTTCAACTGGGGCTACGACCCCTACCACTTCACGGTTCCCGAGGGTTCCTACGCCGTCGACCCGCAGGGCGGAGCGCGCGTCTCCGAGTTCCGCGAGATGGTCGGCGCGCTTCACGGGATGGGTCTCCAGGTCGTCCTCGACGAGGTGTTCAACCACACGGCGCAGTCGGGCCAGGGCGAGAAGTCGGTGCTCGATCGGATCGTTCCCGGCTACTACCACCGGCTCAACGCGGTCGGCGCGGTCGAGACCTCGACGTGCTGCCAGAACGTCGCGACCGAACACGCCGCGGCGGAGAAGCTCATGGTCGACTCCCTCGTCACGTGGGCGCGCGACTACAAGGTCGACGGGTTCCGCTTCGACCTCATGGGGCACCACTCGAAGGCGAACATGCTCGCCGTCCGCGAGGCTCTCGACGCGCTCACGCTGAAGAAGGACGGGGTCGACGGGTCGAAGATCTCCCTCTACGGCGAGGGATGGAACTTCGGTGAGGTCGCCGACAACCGGCTCTTCGAGCAGGCGACGCAGGGTCAGCTCGGCGGCACCGGGATCGGCACGTTCAGCGACCGGCTCCGCGACGCCGTCCACGGCGGGAGCCCCGTGGCATCCGAGACCGTTCAGCAGCAGGGCTTCGGTACGGGACTCGGCACCGACCCCAACGGTGCGCCGATCAACGGCACGCCGGAGCAGGCGCTCGCCGATCTCGCCCACCAGACCGATCTCGTCAAGCTCGGCCTCGCGGGGAACCTGCGCGACTACCGGCTCATCGACCACACGGGCGCGGAGCGCGCGGGCGACGAGCTCGACTACCGCGGATCGCCCGCGGGGTACGCCGACCAGCCCGACGAGATCATCTCCTACGTCGATGCGCACGACAACGAGACGCTCTACGACCTCTCGGTGCTGAAGCTCCCCGCCGACACGTCGATGGCTGACCGGGTCCGCATGAACACGCTGTCGCTCGCGACCGCGACGCTCTCGCAGACGCCGTCGTTCTGGCACGCCGGGACAGAGCTCCTGCGGTCGAAGTCGCTCGATCGCAACAGCTACAACTCGGGCGACTGGTTCAACCGGATCGACTGGACGGGACAGGAGTCGACGTTCGGGTCGGGTCTGCCGCCCGCGGCCGACAACGAGGAGAAGTGGCCGATCATGGCGCCGCTCCTCGCCGACCCCGCGCTGAAGCCCGGACCGGCGGATATCGCGGCGGCCGAGGCGTCGGCTCTCGATCTCCTGCGGGTCCGGTCCGACGTGGATCTCCTGCGTCTCGGGTCTGCCGATCTCATCCAGCAGAAGGTCTCGTTCCCGGGGAGTGGTCCGGATGCCGCTCCCGGCGTCATCGCGATGCTCATCGACGACCTCGTCGGCGCCGACGTCGACGCGACTCTCGACGGCGCGCTCGTCGTGTTCAACGCGTCGCCGGATCCCGTCTCCCAGGCGATCCCCGACCTCGCGGGCCGAGGTTTCGCACTGACGTCGGCGCAGGCGGAGGGGGCCGACCCCGTCGTGAAGACGACGACGTGGGATGCCGCGACCGGCACGGTCACGGTGCCCGCCCGCTCCGTCGCGGTGCTCGTCGACGCCGAGCCGATCGCGACGACGGTCCTCGCCGCCCCCGACCGCCTGCTCGCGAAGCACGGCACCCCCGTCGCGGTGAAGGGTCGCGTGCTGGCCGCCGACGGGTCGGCCCCCGTGGGAACCGTGACGGTCACCGACAACGGCCGAGTGATCGCGACAGCGACCCTCGCGGCGAAGGATCGCGGCAAGATCGACATCGCGCTGCCGAGGCTCGGCCGTGGCATCCATCTCATCCGCACGTCGTTCACGGGCGCGGGCGACTACGAAGACTCGAGGACCTTCCTCCCCCTCCCCGTGCTCGTGTACTGAGCCCGGCGCCGGGGGCTATGCGGGAGCCCGCGTGGACGACCGTGGAGATAGTAGGACATCCATGTAAAATGAGCAGCGTGCCGACGATGGCACGCATCAGGAGCACGAATCGCCTCACGAGGGCGGCTCGTGCCGTGCATGAAGGAGACACCGATGTCGACCATCGCCCTCGAACCGAGCGTCACCGACGACGAGCTCGCCGCCATCCTCGACGCCGTCCGCGAGTTCGCCGAGACCGAGCTCGCTCCCCACGCCCTCGAGTGGGACGAGACGTCGCACTTCCCGGTCGACACGGTCCGCCGCGCGGGCGATCTGGGCCTCGGGGGGATCTACGTGCGAGAGGATGCCGGGGGCACGGGGCTCGGTCGCAGGGAAGCGGTGGCGATCTTCGAAGAGCTCGCGAAGGGCGACCCCGCGATCGCCGCCTACATCACGATCCACAACATGGTCGCGTGGATGATCGACACCTACGGGTCCGACGAGCAGCGTCGCGAGTGGCTCCCGCGCGTGGCATCCATGGAGCACCTCGGCAGCTACTGCCTGACGGAGCCTGGTGCGGGATCGGACGCCGCGGCGATCGCGACGAGCGCGATCCGCTCGGGTGACGAGTACGTCTTGACGGGCGTCAAGCAGTTCATCTCGGGTGCCGGCGCGGCATCCGTCTACATCGTCATGGCGCGGACGGGCGAGCCGGGTGCGCGCGGGATCTCCGCGTTCCTCGTGCCCGCCGACGCGCCGGGCCTGTCATTCGGGGCGAACGAGAAGAAGATGGGGTGGAAGGCGCAGCCCACGCGCCAGGTCATCCTCGACGAAGTGCGGATCCCCGCGGCGAACCTCCTCGGCGCCGAAGGGCAGGGGTTCAAGATCGCGATGTCGGCGCTCAACGGCGGCCGGCTGAACATTGCGGCGTGCTCGCTCGGTGGCGCGCAGTTCGCCCTCGATCGTGCCGTCCGCTACGTGCACGAGCGGTTCACGTTCGGCGAGGCGCTCGCCGAGAAGCAGAGCGTCGTGTTCACCCTCGCCGACATGGCGACGGAACTGCGCGCGGCACGCGCTCTCGTGCGGGATGCCGCGGCCGCCGTCGATGCGAAGGATCCCGACGCGGCGACGCAGTGCGCGATGGCGAAGAGGTTCGCGACGGATGCCGGCTTCGACGTCGCCAACCGCGCGCTCCAGCTGCACGGCGGGTACGGCTACCTGCAGGACTACGGGATCGAGAAGATCGTGCGCGACTTGCGCGTGCATCAAATCCTCGAGGGCACGAACGAGATCATGCGCATCATCATCGGCCGCGACGTGCTGGGGTCGGGCCGATGACCGGCCAGCGGGTCGCCTTCCTCGGGCTCGGCCACATGGGTCTCCCGATGGCGAAGAACCTCGCCTCGGCGGGATACGACGTCGTCGGCTTCGACGTCTTCCCCGCAGCTCTCGATGCGGCCCGTGCGGCGGGGCTCGCGGTTGCCGAGTCGGGTCCGGATGCCGCGGCCTCGGCCGACGTCGTCATCACGATGCTCCAGTCCGGAGCGCAGGTCGTCGGCGCGTACCTCGGAGGCGACGGTGTCGACGGGCTCGTCGACGTGGCATCCCCCCACACCCTCTTCATCGACTGCTCCACGATCTCGGTCGAAGAGTCGCGGGAGGCCCATCGCATCGCCGGGATCGCGGGCCACCGCGCGCTCGACGCGCCCGTCTCCGGAGGCGTCGTGGGGGCGGAGAACGCGACGCTCGCCTTCATGGTCGGGGGTGGCGACGCGGACGTCGCTGCAGCGCGCCCGCTCCTCGAGGCGATGGGGCGGCGGGTCGTCCACTGCGGCGGTCCGGGACTCGGTCAGGCGGCGAAGGTGTGCAACAACATGATCCTCGCCGTCTCGCAGATCGCGGTCGCCGAGGCCTTCGTGCTGGGTGAGCGGCTGGGGCTCACGCACCAGGCGCTCTTCGACGTCGCCTCGAACGCGTCGGGCCAGTGCTGGGCGCTCACGACGAACTGTCCCGTCCCGGGTCCCGTTCCGACGAGCCCCGCCAACCGTGACTACGAGCCGGGCTTCGCCACCGCCCTCATGAACAAGGACCTCGGACTGGCGGAGCAGGCGATCGAGTCGACCGGCGTCGACGCCCGCATGGGTCTCCTCGCCCGCGAGCTCTACGCGTCCTTCGCCTCCGGCCCCGGCGCAACCCGCGACTTCTCCGCCATCATCACCACCCTCCGCTGACCCCTCCGCCCCACCCCGCGCCTTCCTCGTCGAGAAACCGGGTTGTCGACGAAACACCCCGTTGTATGCGCGCATTATCGGGGTGGCTCGGCGACAACCCGGAGTCTCGACAACAGGCCGCGACGCGAGCAGGCCGCGACGCGAGCAGGCCGCGACGCGAGCAGGCCGCGACGCGCGCAGGCGGCGACGCGAGCGGGCGGCCGCGCGAGCTAGGCGGCGGGGGTGGGGGCGAGCCAGCGGAAGGTCGACATCATGAGGTCGCCGATCGTCACGAGCGGATCGATCAGCTCTGTGGCCGCGGGGTCGTCGGCGGTCATGACGGTCAAGTGGAAGTGCAGCGCGCGACGCGTGTCGTCTTCGGGCACGGGAACAAGGTAGTGGATCGACCGGCCGACGAGACGCGCATCGTCGTCGGACATCTGCTCGGCGCGCTCCCAGCGCCACAGCGGAACCTCCGTGAACTCGGCGCTCTCCACGGCGGCGCCGCGTCCGAGCCGCGAGAGCGCCGTCTCCCACGCGACCCCGCTCGGCAGTACGAAGGGCGAGACGAGCATCGTCGCGGGGAGCATGACGCCCTCCGCGGCCGGTGGCAGATACACCTCGAACACCTTCGACTCGCGCACGGCGCCGCGGAAGCGGGACATGAGCGCCCGGAGGCCCGTCACGAGATCCGCGCGGCCGGCGCTCTCGAAGGATGCCGCGGCCCGCTCCGTCATCGCATCGTCGAGGATCGCCGACGGGGGCACCCGCCGCCACCCGGGCGGGCACAGGATCGTGTACGGGGTGGGCGCTGCGCGGTTCCCCCCGAGTTCATCGCGTAGCGACGTCACCGTCGGCGCTCCTTCCACTCGCCGAACGACGTCACCGTCGCCGCCTTCTTCTCCTCGCGGGCGTCGATCATCATCGCGCCACGCAGGTGCGCCAGCACCGCGCCGCGGGCAGAACTGAGTCCTTCGCGATCCTCGGCCTCCGCGGCCGGCCCGGCCTGCGCCCACCAGGCATCGAGCGCCGTGAACACGGCCGGCGCGTCGGCGGTGTCCGAGAGGCCGCGCAGGGTGTGCGCGACGCCCGTCTGCCGGCCGCCGCCGAGGTCGGCGGAGCGCCCCCGCAGCCACAGCACGAAGGCGGTGATCCCGGCAGCGACGAAGAGCACGAGCCCCGCGATGACGGGCCACGGCTCGTAGGAGTTGATCTCGTCTCCGCGGAAGATCACGACGGAGGCCGCGAACCCGATCCACAGGACGGCGAAGAGGAGAGAGAGACCCGCGGGGGCGTGGGAGCCCCAGAGTTCACCGCTCGCACGGACGGGCTCGAGCCACACGAGCAGGGCGGCAGATACGAGCGCGATGATGCCCGCGAGCAGCGCGCCTTCCTGCAGCGTGAAGGCGGCGCTCCCCGTCCGCGGGGACAGCGCGACGAGCCCGATCGCCACCGCGCCGAGCACGATGGCGGCGACGAACAGCACGCGGTGCACGGTTCCCGCGGTGCGCACGGCGGCTCCACCGGGCGCACGGCGCTCGTTGGCCTCGCGCACGGCGGCGACGCGGACGCGTTCCCGCTCCGCCGCAGCCTCGGGACGGGATGCCAGGAGCGCGACGCGCGATGCATCGGCGATCGCCGTCGCGGAGTCGGGGTAATCGGCATCCGCGACGAGAAGGTCGATGCGGTTCAGCACCTTGGGGGTCACGGTCGTCATCGCGGGTTCAGCGCTCCGAGGTCGAGGTGCGCGAACAGCGCGTCGAGGTCGTCGAGGCGCGCCGTCAGCTGGCCGGCATCGTGGTCGTTCGAGACGACGTAGCAGACCCACCCGGGCACGAGCCCGAGCCACTCCGCGCGCGGAAGGAGGCTCGGCTCGTCGTCTTCGGACGCCAGGGCGATCCCGAGCGAGAGGCGACGGATGCCGCGCGTCATCCCGGGCGCCTCGACAGCGTCCACAACGGGCTCGAGCGCCGTGAAGCCGAGCGGAGGAAGGAGCTCCTCCGGCGACGCGCCGTCGTCGTCGCGCCGCTGGACGTAGATGTCCGCGAATCCCGTCGGCGTGCCGTCGAGCGGGTAGTGCCAGAACCGGAACGACACGTGCTCGGCGGGGAAGAGCGCCGTCGCGAGCGCTTCGGCGCGCACGGCGTCGCGATAGGCCTCGCCGAGCTCGCGGTCCCGCGTCGCACGGTCCGCGAGATCGTCGGCCCACTCCGCGGCATCCGCCCACGGGGAGTCGACGTAGTCCAGCGGGATGTGGATCCAGCGGTCGGGGTCGTAATCGATGCTGAGAGAAGTGGCTGTCATACGTCGTTCCGGGTCGGGGTCGCGGCCCACAGCCTAGCGACCGCCGAACGGATTCGGCACGAAGTCGGGAATGTCGGGGAGCGGGACGCCGAACTCCTGCGCGGACTGGTAGCCGCCGTAGCCGAGGTTCCACACGTTCGTGACCTGGAGGACGGAGCCTGCGGAGTCGACACCCTGGAGCCATGCCTGCGATGCCTGACCGATACGGCCACCCGGCCACGCCGTCGTCATCCGCTGCGACATGAGGAGCGCCTGACCGTCGAGCCGCGTGCCGCCGTGCCGGATGGCGTTCCACGTGCTTGAGGCCCAGCTGCCGCGGACCCCCGCGAGGAAGTCGTCGGCGACTCCGGAGGCTCGAATGAGGCGGTTCGCCTGCCCGCCGAAGCTTCCTCCGGCTCCCGAGATCGAGCGCACATCGGCGAAGACGGCGTTGCGGCCGGCCTGGAGCGTCGTGCGCGATGCTCCTCCGAGTCCCGCCGCGCCGCGGAGTGACGCGAAGAAGCCGCGGCCCGCGAGCACGCCCTTCCCGAGAGCTCCGACGAAGGGGAGCACGCCGATGAGGTCGAAGACGATGTCGGTCATCGAGACGCGTTTCGAGCCGGCGATCATCATCGTGAGGTGGGCGGCGAGAGCGATGATGCTCGCGACGGCCGCGATCGCGAGCAGGATGCCGGCGAGCGGCCCCGTCACGATGAGTGCCGCGATGACGGCGATCGTTCCGACGATGGTCGCGACGGCCGCGAGACCGTCGAGCAGGTCTTCCCACCACGTGTCGTTGACGCCCGACGCGTCGCACGCGTCACGGACGCCCGTGACGGCGTCTTCGTACGCGCTGTCCCACGCGGAGTAGCCGCTCTCGAACGAGACCCACAGCTCGCTCAGCGAGCCTTCGGCCGTGGTGAGCGTGCCCTGCGCGTCGCGGACATCGGATGCCGCGGCGGTGCGGTCGGCCTGCGTCGGCTCGTCCTCCCAGATCCAGGTCGTGTCGAGGTCGTTCTGCGCGGACTGGGCCGCGCGCAGCTCGGCTTCGGCCTCCTGTGCCCGCTGGTGAGCCGTGCGAATGGGCTCGACGTGCGGGTCGACCCCCGTCTGCTGTGCGTCGCGGAGTGCCTCGGCGTAGGTGACGAGCACGGGACCCGTGCCGTTGTAGCGGATCGCGAGTTTGCGCAGCTCCGCGGCCAGCTCTCCCGCCGACTCGCGGATCGCGTCGAGCCCCTCCGCCTTGTACTTCGTGGATGCCGCGAGCTTCTCGAGCTCCTCGGCGGTCCAGTCCATCCGCCATCCGAGACGCGAATAGCGTTCGCCGGCTGCTTCGATCTCACCCGGGCGGCCGGCGATCTCTTCGAGTCGGTATCCCCGCTCGGGTGAACGCAGCTCGCCGCCGTAGCCGTATCCGTAAGTCATTCCTCGTCACTCCGAGACAGGTTGACGTCGAGTTCCTCGATCGTGTCGATGAAGTCGCGCAGATGGTCGTGCACGTTGGTGAGCGATTCCTGGATCACTTCGCGGTTGCCGTTCCAGCCCGACTCGAACTCGGCGACGCGACTGCGCAGCCGCCCGTCGCCGGTCGGCCGTCCGACGGCCTCTTCGACGTCGTCGGTGTGCGCGGCGATCTCCTCGAACTCGGTGATGAAGCGGTGCAGTCGCGCCGTCATCAGCCGCAGGTCGTCGAGATCGACATCGATGTCATCCGCCATGATCCCCTCCAGTCATCGCGCGCCGCCCCCGCCTCCCCCCTTCTCCGTCCCCCTCATCGACTCGTCGTATATGTCGTCGGGACGCACCGCGTCGCCGACATCTACGACAAGTCGATTGGGAAGCGGAGAGAGGGGAGGGCGGAAGGGGAAGGTCGGTCAGTTGCCGGCGAGTGCCTGGTCGGTGTCCTTGATGGCCTGCATCATCTTGCGCAGGGAGTCGCCCATGTCGCTGATGCCCTCGATGGCCTTCTCGAGTCCCGTCGTGAGCTCGTTGTAGCCCTCGCCGAACTTGCCCGACGCGTGCTGCGTCTTGAAGTCATCGCCGAGCAGGCGGTCGACGTCGCTCTTGAGGCGGCGCAGAACATCGCCGATCTCCTCGCGCCCCGTCTCGAGCTTGCCCGCCATCGACTCCATCTCGCCGTAAGACGCCTTGAAATCCGCCATGATCCACCCCTATCGATTCGTTGAGGCCGAGTTCCCCGGCCGGGCATCAGGCTAACCCGACCCTCGCGACGAACACGATGGGGAGGATTACCCATGTCGGTCGGAAGCGGGATGATCGAGGGAAGCAATCCGATGGAGGACGCATGACCGAGTACGAGACGATCCTGGTCGAGACGCGCGGACGCGTCGGGTGGATCACCCTCAACCGCCCCGAGGCGCTCAACGCCCTCAACAGCCAGGTGTGCCGTGATCTCGTGCACGCGGCATCCGTCTTCGACCGCGACCCCGGGATCGGCGCGATCGTCGTGACGGGGTCCGAGCGTGCGTTCGCGGCGGGTGCCGACATCAAGGAGATGGAGGCGAAGTCGGGCCTCGACATGCTGATGGACGACCACTTCGGCGGCTGGGCGGACTTCGCGGCCGTGCGGACGCCGGTCATCGCGGCCGTCTCGGGATACGCGCTCGGCGGTGGATGCGAGCTGGCGATGATGTGCGACATCATCCTGGCCTCCGACACCGCCAAGTTCGGGCAGCCCGAGATCAACCTCGGCGTCATCCCCGGCATGGGGGGCTCGCAGCGGCTCATCCGCGCCGTCGGCTACTACAAAGCCGCCGACCTCATCCTCTCGGGGCGCATGATGGGCGCCGAGGAGGCGGAGCGGTCGGGTCTCGTCTCGCGCGTCGTCGCGGCATCCGATCTGCTCGATGAGGCGGCCAAGCTCGCCGAGGGGATCGCGGCCAAGTCGCTTCCATCGGTCTACGCCGCGAAGGCTGTTCTGGATGCCGCACTCGAGACCCCGCTCGCGGAGGGACTGCGCCTCGAGAAGCACGTCTTCGCGAGCCTCTTCGACACGGCCGACCAGAAGGAGGGGATGGCGGCGTTCCGCGAGAAGCGTCCGCCCGAGTTCCGCAACGCCTGATCCCGGCGCCTGAGTCGAGGCGAGAGCGGGTCGCGGCTAGAGCGGCTCGGGGAGCGGGCGCGGGTCGGTGAAGTCGCCGGATGCTTTGCGCAGCCGCGCGATGATGCGCACGAGCTCCGCCGTGTCGTCGTCGCCGAGCCCGGGGTTCTCGAAGACCGTCGTGTTGAGGGCGGCCGTCGCGCGCTCGACGAGTTCGCGTCCGGGCTCGAGGAGGACGAGCATCGCAGCGCGTCCGTCCTCCGGATGGGGTTCGCGTTCGACCAGGTCGTCGCGGACGAGTCGGTCCACGGTGTTCGTGACGCTCGTCGGGTGCACTTGGAGGCGCGCGATGGCGCTGGCCATCGGCATCCGTCCCTCGCGCGTGAAGGCGAGGAGGCGCAGCATCTCGTAGCGCGCGAAGGACAGGCCGAAGGGTCGGAGCGCGGAGTCGATGCGGGCGAGCATGATCTGCTGGGCGCGGATGATGCTCGTGACGGCCGACATGCCCGAAGCGGCGTCCGTCCAGCCGTGGGCGACCCACTGGCGCTTCGCCTCGGCGATCGGATCAACCGGAAGGGGACGACGCTTGACCATGATCGACTCCTCTGCACGTGTGGATCCACGGTATCCGGGACCGGGCGGGACGCGCTCCGAGCGACGGCACTTTGTCGCGAATGTATACAAAAGCGGCGATGCAAGGGGTGAAAGCTGGGATGTTCCGGCGTGATTGGATACCACCAGCGGAATCTCGATAGACTCGACGAGGCGTGAGGAGTGATACCCGTGAAGATCGTCGTCCTGGTCAAGGAAGTCCCGGATACCTATGGGGACCGCAAGCTGAACCTCGAGACGGGGCTGGCAGATCGTGCCGCCTCCGAATCGGTGCTCGATGAAATCGGTGAGCGTTCGCTCGAGGTCGCGCTGTCGTACGCCGACGCGAACCCCGGCACCGAGGTCGTCGTGGTCTCGATGGCTCCCGAGTCGGCGCAGTCGACCGTTCGCAAGGGTCTCGCGATGGGTGCCGCGTCGGCCGTGCAGGTCATCGACGACGAGCTTGCCGGGGCGGATCTCGGGCTGACCGCCGAGGTGCTCGCTGCGACTCTGCGCCACGTCGGGTTCGACCTCGCGATCACGGGCAACCTCTCCACCGACGGCACGGGCGGCGTCATGCCGGCCATGCTCTCCGAACTCCTCGACGTTCCCGCGGCCCTCAACCTCGCATCCGTCGAGATCGCCGAGGCCTCCGTCAAGGGCGTGCGGGCGACGGATGACGGCACGGTCGAGGTGTCCGCGGAACTCCCGGCGATCATCTCGATCACCGATGCTCTCCCCGACGCGCGCTTCCCCAACTTCAAGGGCATCATGGCCGCGAAGAAGAAGCCGTTCGAGACGCTGTCGCTGGCAGACCTCGGCGTTGAGGCGCTCCCCGCCGACGCCGCGCGCTCGATCGTCATCGGCCTCGTCGAGAAGCCGCCGCGAGAAGCGGGCGTCAAGATCGTCGACGAGGGCGACGCGGGCGAGAAGCTCGCGGAGTTCCTCATCCAGAACCGACTCGCGTAAGGAATGACGGACATGGCTTTCGCTGCGGATTCGATCCTCGTCCTGCTCGACGTCACGACGGAGGGCGCGCTCGCCAAGTCCAGCGCGGGGCTTCTCGGCGCGGCATCCGGTGTCGGCACTCCCGTCGCGCTCATCGTCGGCGACGAGAAGCTCGCGGCCGACGCGGCCGCTCTCGGAGCGCCGACCGTCCTCGTCGCGAGCGGCGACCGCGTCGATGCCCTCTCCGCCGCGGCCGCGCTCGTGCAGCCCGACGCCGTGCTGGCGTCGCACTCGATCGAAGGCCGCGAGACGGCGGCGCGGTTCGCCGCCCGCACGCGCTCGGCGCTCGCCGTCGATGTCGTCGGTGTCTCGCGCGACGATGAGGGTGTCGTCGCCCACCACTCCGTCTACGGCGGTGCTTACAACGTCGACGCCGCGGCGACGTTCGGTGCGCCGGTCATCACGGTGCGTCAGGGATCGATCGACGCCCGTGCCGAGGCGGTCGCCTCGCCGACCGTCGAGACGCTCGCCGTCGAGGCATCGGGGCGCAAGGCGGCGACCTTCGGTGCCGTCGAAGCCGCGGCATCCACCTCGACGCGTCCTGAACTGCGCGGTGCCGGCAAGGTCGTTTCGGGAGGCCGCGGTCTCGGGTCGAGTGAGGGCTTCGCGCTCGTCGACCAGCTCGCGGATGCGCTGGGCGCCGCCGTCGGCGCGTCGCGTGCGGCCGTCGACGCGGGCTACGTCCCCTACTCGTACCAGGTCGGGCAGACGGGTGTCTCGGTCTCGCCGCAGCTGTACGTCGCGCTCGGGATCTCGGGCGCCATCCAGCACAAGGCCGGGATGCAGACCGCGAAGACGATCGTCGCGATCAACAAAGACGCCGACGCCCCCATCTTCGACATCGCGGACTTCGGGGTTGTGGGCGACCTCTTCACGGTCGTGCCGCAGCTCATCGCCGCCCTCGAGGCGAAGAAGGCGTAGGCGCATGGCGACCTTCGGGCCGACTCTCCGCCGCGGCCTCCCCCGGCGACCCGGCGGCGAGCCGTGGCCCCCTCCCGGCGATGCTCCCGCGGCATCCGCTCACTTGTCCCAAAGTGCGGGTACGGATGCCGCGAAGTCGCCATCTGTGACAAGTGAAGCTGGTTCTCCTCCTGCTCACTTGTCTCAAAGTGCGGGTACGGATGCCGCGGAGTCGCCATTTGCGACAAGTGAACCCGCGGGCTCTGCCGCGGCGCCTTCTTCCGCTCACTTGTCTCAAATGGCGGGTGCGGATGCCGCGGGGTCGCCGTTTGCGACAAGTGAAGCTGCGGGTGGGGGAGCCGCGACGCGCGCGGTGCGACGCGGGTTGCCGCGCGTGCCGGGCGGGGAGCCTTGGCCCCCGGCATCCGCCGTCGCGAACTCCGGGCCCCGTCAAGCGGAGGCGCCTGCTCAGGAGGATGTCGTCGCAGCCGGAGCAGTGGCGGCCGACGTGCCGGAGAGCCGTGAGGCGGAGGCGCCGCAGCCGGATGCCGCAGCCCAGAGTCAATCCGCAGGCCTCGTGCCCGCCGCAGCCGTCGCGGGAGCACTCAGCGTGCGACGCGGGCTTCCGCGTACGCCGGGGGGAGAGCCCTGGCCGCCCGCGGACTACGCCCCGAGCGCGCGACCGACCCTGGTCGAGCCGGAGGCGCCCGCGCGCGACATCGTGGTCGAGGCGACGACGCCCGACAGCACCGAGGCGGCCGTCGTGGCACTTGCGCCCACTCCCATCGACGTTTCCGTTCCGCTCCCCTTCACGCCGACCGTCCGCCAGGGTGCCGCTGCCCTCGCGTTCGAGCGTGATCGCCTCGCCGGCAAACCCCTGACGACTCCTGAGCCGAAGCGCATCGGTCCGTTCACGCGGCTCCAGTGGGTCGGCGCCGCGATCGTCGGAGGGGGCGGCCTCCTCGTCGCGGCCGCCATGGCGGTCTTCGCCGTGCGATGGCTGCTGTCGATCGAGCCGCTCTCGAGCTTCGTGCAGACCTACCCGGGCGAGTACCACCTGCCCGAGGGCGCGCCGGTCGGCTTCCCGGCCTGGCTCGGGTGGCAGCACTTCTTCAACGTCTTCCTCATCGTCCTGATCATCCGCTCGGGACTCCGCGTGCGCTCCGAGAAACGCCCGACCGCGTTCTGGACGCCCCGCAACAAGCCCAAGGGCAAGATCAGCCTCACGCTGTGGTTCCACCAGTCGCTCGACCTGCTGTGGATCATCAACGGGCTCATCTTCGTCGTGCTGCTGTTCGTCACGGGGCAGTGGATGCGGATCGTGCCGACGTCGTGGGAGGTCTTCCCCAACGCCGTCTCGGCCGCGCTGCAGTATGTCTCGCTCGACTGGCCGACCGAGAACGGCTGGGTCAACTACAACGCGCTCCAGCAACTCGCGTACTTCACTACCGTGTTCGTCGCGGCACCTCTCGCGATCATCACGGGCGTCCGCATGAGCGGCGTGTGGCCCAAGAAGGCCGCGACCCTCAACCGGATCTACCCTGTCGAGTGGGCGCGCAAGGTGCACTTCCCCGTGATGCTGTACTTCGTGTTCTTCATCATCGTCCACGTCGCGCTCGTCTTCGCGACGGGGGCGCTGCGGAACCTCAACCACATGTACGCGATGCAGGGATCGGTCGATCCGAACGCCTACGTCGACAACTGGGCGGGGTTCTGGATCTTCACGGCGTCGCTCGTCGTGATCGCCGCCGGATGGGTCGCCGCCCGCCCCCTCGTCCTCGCCCCCATCGCCAAACTGTTCGGGAACGTCAGCGGACGCTGACGTTCCTGGGGGATAACCGGAAGAGAAGCGTCCGGAGAGCACCCGGGCGCGCGAGCGAGGTGCGCCCTACCGTGGAGGCATGACCACAGCATCCGCCCCGCTCGCCGCTGACATCGGAGCCGTCGAGAGCACGCCCCGCGCCGTGAGCATCTCGCGTCCTCGCGTCGTCGCCGGAGCGATCCTCCAGCTCGCGGCCCTCGGCCTCGTGGGCCCGATCGTCTTCACGATCCTCATCGGCCTCTTCAGTGTCGGGGTGAGTCTCCTCCTCGTCTTCCTCATCGGCGCCGTGTTCCTCGTCGCCCTCGCCTACGCCCTGTTCGCGACGTCGTGGCTCGAAGCGGCGCGCGTCGACGGGCTCTACGGGTTCGGGCTTCCGCCGCGGCGCATCCGCACGAGCGGGCGCCCGGGTTTCGGTGGCCTGCTCCGCACGTTCTGGCAGCAGGCGATCGACCCGCCGATGTGGCGCGGCGTTGCGAGCGCAGCCATCTCGACGATCCTCGGCATGGCAGTCCTGACCTTCGTCGGTGTCTTCACGGGCGGCCTGACCGGCGCCATCGCGTCCCTCTTCGCGGGCGGCGAGGCCGTCAGCTTCGCGCGTCTCGGCTTCGGCGTTCCCGCCGCGTGGGCGATCCCCGTGGGACTCATCGTCGCCCTGGCATCCGCTGCCGCCATCGTCGGACTCGCGCTCCTTCACGGCGTCCTCACCCGCGCGATCCTCGTCCCGTCGCGCGAAGCGCTCCTGGCCGAGCGTGCCCGGACGTCCAACGTGCAGCGCGCCGGAGCCGTCCGTGCTGCCGATGTCGAGCGCACCCGTATCGAGCGCGACCTTCACGACGGCGTCCAGCCCCGGCTCGTCTCGGTGGGGATGACGCTCGGCATGGCACAGCAGAAGATCGACGACGACCCCGAGGCGGCGAAGGCGCTCATCGCCGAAGCGCACACGTCGACGAAAGCGGCGATCACCGAGCTGCGGCAGCTCGCCCGTGGCATCCACACGTCCGTCCTCGACGATCGAGGACTGGATGCCGCGCTTTCAGCGCTCGCCGCGCGGTCACCCGTGCCCGTCGTGCTCGACGTGCGCCTGTCGCAACGCTGCAGTCAGGCGGCGGAGACGGCGGCGTACTTCGTCATCGCCGAGTCGCTCACGAACGCCGCGAAGCATGCCCGCGCGACCGAATGTCGCATCGTCGTGCGGCAGCGTGACGAGGGGCTCCTCTGGGCGCGCATCGAAGACAACGGCATCGGCGGGGCGACCGTCATCGCCGGCGGCGGACTCGACGGCATCGCCAATCGGGTGCTCGGCGTGGGCGGCCAGTTCCGCCTCGACAGCCCCGTCGGCGGGCCCACATCGGTGGAGGTGAGCATCCCGTGCGCATTCTGATCTGCGAAGACTCCGCACTCCTGCGCGAGGGCATCGCCCGTCTGCTGCAGGATGCCGGACACGACGTCGTGGCGTCGCTTCCCGACGCCCGCGCGCTCGACGAGGCGGTCGTCGAGTCCAATCCCGAGCTGTGCATCCTCGACGTCCGGCTTCCTCCGACCCACACCGACGAAGGCATCCGTGCGGCGCTCCGCCTCCGCGGCCAGCACCCCGACCTGCCCGTCCTCGTCCTGTCGCAGTACGTGGAGGAGCGGTACGCCTCAGAGCTGCTCGCGAGTCGGGGCGGCGCGCTCGGCTACCTCCTCAAGGACCGCGTCGCCGACGTATCGGAGTTCGTCGACACCGTCGAGTCGATCGGCGCCGGCGCGACCGTGTTCGACCCCGAGGTCGTCGCGCAGCTCCTCGGACGCCGCGCTCGCGACGAACGGATGCAGCGGCTCACCGACCGCGAGCGCACCGTGCTGGCGCTCATCGCCGAAGGCAAGTCCAACCAGGCGATCGCCAAGACCCTCTTCATCAGCGAAGGCAGTGTCGAGAAGCACATCACCGCCGTCTTCCAGAAGCTCGATCTCGAGCAGGACGAGTCCGGCAACCGCCGGGTGCTCGCCGCCCTCGTCCACCTCGAGCACGGCGGCAGTGCGTCCGCCGGCCCCTCGACAGGAGAACTCGCATGACCACCATGACCCCTCCCGCCCCTGAACAGCCCGTCCAGCCGCCGGCGCCCGCACCCGCGTCGCCGAGTCCCGCAGCCCGCGCGATCTCGATCGCCGCGATGGCACTCGGTGGCGTCCTGATCCTCGGGGCCGTCACGGTCACCGTCGTGCAGACCGTCTTCAGCGCGAGCGCGAGCGGCCAGCCGTTCGCGACCTCGGTTGCCGTAGCGGGCGTCGACGAGCTCGATGCCGACGTGTCGGCGGGGAGCCTTCGCATCGAATTCGCCGACATCGACGAGGCCGAGCTCGACGTCCGGACGTCCGCGGCCGCCGGCCAGTGGTCGCTCACGCGTGACGGCGACAGCCTGCGCGTCGAGTCGCCTCGCTTGTTCGGCCTCGGCTGGCTCTTCGGCGGCGCGGGCGACGCCGTCCTGCGCCTGCCCGTCGCGCTCGAGGGCATCGACGCCGACTTCGATCTGTCGGCGGGAGACCTCCGCGCCGACGGCGACTTCGGCGAGCTGGATCTGACGGTGAATGCGGGCCGCGCCGATCTGGATGCCACGGCACGAGACGTCTCCGTCGAGGTCAACGCCGGCCGCGCCGACCTCACGATCGACGGTGCCCGTGAGGGCGAGTTCGTCGTCAGCGCCGGCGAGATCGTCGGGGCCTTGACGGGCACGCCGCCGCAGGAGCTTGCGATCGAGGTGAGCGCCGGATCGCTCGACCTCACCGTGCCCGAGGGTGACTACGACGTGCGGTCGGACGTCTCGGCGGGCGACTTCGACAACCGGATCGGATCGGTGCCCGGAGCATCCCGTGTCGTGACGGTGTCCGTCTCGGCCGGGAACGCGACCCTCCGCGCGGAGTGAGGTGTGGGGATGAGAGGGTGGCAGCCCCACCTGATGGTGCGGGCGCGACTCCCGTCGTCCCCTCCACATACCTATCCCTAGGTCACCGTGGGATTCACTCTTTGGCCATGGCTCCTCTTCCACCGCTTCCCAGTGCTCCGGGTGCCAAGACGCGCCAATACATTCGCCGGCGGCGCCCATGGACCACACTCAGAGCCGTGGCAATCATCACCGCACCAGACCCACAGACCGTCGTTGACAAGTACGTGCGCGCGATGCGGACGCCCTACAAGTTGTTGAGCCTGCACTCTCGTCGGATAGGGCACCCGGGCAACGCAGCGGTGCTCAGCCCTGCGATTGTCTTGACAAGCATCTCCGCGTTCGAGGGCTTCGCCGAGGACTTCTTGGCTGTCACGCTTGCGCACCTTGGAGCGGGCTTCGCGGAGATAGCGAAAGCAGTCGGCGCATGGAACAACCCAGCGATCCCGGAGTTCGCTAATCGCATGAAGGCAGCGGTACCCAAGGCCGCGCCGGGGATAGACGCGCCATCGATGGTGACCATCTTGTAGTTTCCGACTGTGACCTACCGTAGCCCCGCATCGCGCACCTACGGCTGGGCCGACGCTCAGAGGCAGAGCCGCGTGGATGCAGGTGCGGCACTCGCTCACTCACGGCCTGACGACGGGCTGGCGCGCGGAGCGTTGGCCTGCACCGCTTCGAGCCGATGATCCGCCGGCAACAGAAGTGCTGCGACCGATGCGCAGCGGCAAACACTCGCTCCTGGTCGCTGGCGCGATAAGCTGCGCTCGCGTCTACTCTCACGGCGCGCGGAAGGTAGCCGACGCGGTGGCTGGCACTGAAGGTTGGACCCTCAACTGGGATGACTTGCCGCTGTTCGAATGATTGACGGCGCGGCGCGATTAGCCAGTCGGTGGCCACGGGGATCGATCCGGGTGCCGCGCCCAGTCGATCGCGCGCTGGGGCCGATGGCGCCCCTTTCCTCAGTCATCCCGCTACGCTAACGCCGTGGCGGAGACTGAAGGGGCGGCGTCGGGCGTGACTGGCGAGCCCTGGGAGACGGGGGTTTTGGGCGGCGCGGCCGTGCCCGCGCAGGCACCGGCCGTCCCCGATCCCATCCGGGAATCCGACCCTGCGCAAGCGAAGGTTGCCCGGTCCCGCTGGCTAGACGTGGGCGTGCTCGTCGCCGTTCTTCCCGTGGCGATGGCCGCGCTCCGCATCGTCCTGTACTCCGGCGGCGACCCCGTTCTCATGCGGGTGCTCATCGAGACGCTGGACGTGCCCACGCTCCTCCTCGGGACGCTCCTCCCCCTGCTGCCGCTTCTGTTCTGGCTAGCGCTCCAGCCGCTCATCACTGACGCGCCGCTCACCCGCCAGTTGCTCCGGCGCACGGCCCCGAACAGGAACTGGTGGCTCGTCCTCATCATCGCCCTGCCGTTGTTGTACGTCCTCGTCGGCCCGTGGCCGGACACCATCGAGACGATCCTCTGGTTCGGCGGTGCGCTCGCACTCGGGGCGCTCACAGTGTGGGGTGTCGGCGTGTTCAGGTGGCGGCGGGCCGGGCACCCGTGGCGCACGGCTCTGCGCGTACGAGTGACCATCGCCAGCCAGCCCCTCGGGAGCGTCACGCATCTGCTCCTCGTCTCCGTGGTGCTCATCGTGGTCATCTTCGCGATGCCCAGGGGCTTCTGGCTCCCACTCGAATCAATCACGGCGGACGGAGCGGACCTGACCGGTTACGTGCTTCAGTCCGAGGATGGGTGGACGACGGTGATGACGGAGGGCCGGGCCATCGAGCGCTTCCCGGCCGCATCCGTCACGAGTCGCACCGTATGCGATCAGGGAGAGTACGAGTCGCTAATTACGGTCCTCGTGGGCGGAACGGCCCCGCTGTCGTCACCCTGTCCGTAGTCGCCTACCGGCCGGTGCTGGTGAGCGCTGGAATGCCTAACTGGACGACTGCCTCCAGGCGGGCTACCGCCGAGGCCCCGCTGGCCAGCGCGTCCATGCGCTCCGCGACCAACCGGCTCCGCTCCTCCGCAGCGTGCTGGTAGATCAGGCCGGCCCGCGCGGTTCGGTGCCTGGCGCGGGCAACAATGGAGTCCAGGACCTCCGGCGGCATGTACGGCCGCTCCTCGGAATTAGCGATCCCGGCACCCTTGATCTGGCAGAGATTGGACGCGATGCGTCCGGCCGCGACGGCGGGGGCGATCACAGCCTTCAGGAGTGCGTATACCTGGCGGCGCTCCAGGTACTCCTGAATCGGGTGCGTGTGCGCCTCTCCGGCTCGGCGCTGCGTCCGCCGCGTGGGCGCTGGTGCGGTTGCCAAGTTGGGACGCGGCTCACATCCCGGCCCGCGCGCGGAGGCTGCTGTGCATCGTTGGTGGTTATCGCGTAGCTATGAGTGCGGATCCGTCGCCTTCTTCGCACGTTGTTTCTCCAGACGCTCTTGTCGCCGGGTCAGGATGCCGTCGAGAACGGAAAGGCTCATCTCCGCGAATCTGTCTGCGGGCACCTTTGGGATGGCTGACGCGGGGATGCTGGGGAGGTCGCCTTCGCCGTCCCATCGCATCAGCTGGACACCAAGATCGCGCACGAGCCCGTCGTACTCGGTGAACTGCTGGTCCACGAGATCGAACATCACGCTCCGCTGCGCAGAGCCAGCGAGCGCCGTGACACGAGGATCGTTTCGATGTGTCTGTGCCGCATCCCACCACACGAGTTTCAGTCGCCACACGCGAGTGAGAGTGTCATCCAAGTCGAGTTCATGCTCGGCCCGGTCGCGCGCATCGGAGATCGCGTCTGCACCTGGAGTAGCTCTTATCCGTTCGGTGAAGCCCGTCTTGCCGAGGCGCTCGTACGCCTCGGCTGGGCTCATGCCGTACCACTCGTCCGCCGCGCCAATGAGGGACTCCCCCAACCGATAGGCCGCGAGGCGCCGTATCTCGGCACGGCGAGATTCTCGCGCGGCGGTCAGCTGTTCGCGGAACAGATCGCGATCGTGTCGAAGCTGTCGTCGTACCAGCCACCAAGCCCCAGCGAAGGCGAGGCCCGCAGCGGTCACGTTTAGAGCGAGGGCGCCAATCGCCTCGGGTGATAAGACGTACTCCGCGAGAGCTTCCAGCCAGGACTGGGACGTCTCCCCGCTGATCACGGCTGCAACAGTCGAAAAGGCACATGTCCAGCGGCTTGTCATGCAGCGGCGAATCTGACGCGAGGCGTAGGCATCTCGTCCCAGGTGCGGCCTTCGAGGTCGCGGCCGTGCTGCTTCGGCGTGCGCCCGCCCCACTGCTTGAAGAAGAATGGGATCTCAGCATCGCGGCACTGGTCGCGGATGTTCTCCACCCAATCCGAATCGATCGGCCGGTGGTGGGCGCCGGACTCACCGCCCGCGATCACCCAGTCGATGCCCTCTAGGTTCATCCCCGGCAGAGCGGCGATGAGTGGCTCGCATGAGAGGAAGCGGACGGCGGCGGGCACCTCGCGGAGGTCGTCGATACGGTTCAGGACCTTGGGCTCTTCTACGGAGACGCCCATCCAGACGTTGGAGGGCCACGTGAGCTTGTCGGCCATTCGCCGGAGCCGAAGTGAGCGCTTGGTGAGCACCTGATAGGTGTGCTGCGGGGTTGCGGCCATGACGTCGAAAACGTCCTGAACGAAGGACGTCGGCACCTTGGCGTGGAAAAGGTCGCTCATCGAGTTGACAAACACAGTCAGCGGCTTGCGCCACTTCAGTGGCTGCTCCAGCGACTTGGGGTGGATCGTGACGCCGAAGCCGGGGCCGGAGGTCCGGGGGTCCCCATCATTCCGGTACTTCTCGGCGCCCATCGCCTTCAGGCGCTTGGAGAGGGTGAGCGCGTAACAGTTGTCACAGCCCGCGGAGGTCCGGTCGCATCCCGTGACCGGGTTCCAGGTGACCTCGGTCCACTCGATCGTTGTCTTCGCCATGCTGATGCTTCCCTCTCTAGCTGAAGCTCACGCCAGCCTGGGCGCTCCAGATCTTTGCCCAGTCGTAGGACGACCCTTTGCGAGGCTGTGTGACGCCCTCTTCGGTCAGCGCGTCCCACGCCTTGGTCAGGTGCGTTCCGCGCGCAGAGCCAGTAGCCGCACCGAAGATTAGACCAAAGTCATGTTCCATGGTCAGCACGGGGCGCGTCCTCAGCGCAGTTCGGATGTTGTCTTTGAGGATCTCAACATTGTCGTCCATAACCTGGGCGGGATCCGCGGCCATCGCCATGCGTGTCTCCTCTTCGCGACTAATACCGGGCTGAGGGTTGCGTGCGTCTTCGCGTTGAGCGAGTTCGACGTCCATCTCCCACATGAGCGACCGCCACTTCTCGTTGCCCGAGCTGACGGCGTTGTTGAACTTGAACGCGGCGAGCGGCTTGGGGTGGAACAGCATCAGCCTGAAGAGCGGCTTGTGGGAGGCGGCTCGTCGAATGTCTACCGGGAAGACGTTAGTTCTCGACTCGCGGCACACCATGCGCGCGTACTCGTCTGTGATGCGTTCCGCGGGTTCGTATGCCGTCTCGGCGTCCTGAACGGTAGCGGGGTCGCTGAAGTGCTCACGCCACCAAACGCCGCCAAGCCAGTTGTCCATAGTCGAGAGCGTGCCTTCGCGCCCCGGGGCCCCGGGCTCCTCGTGAATGCGCGAGCCCGCCCTGCGGAGGGTCTCAACGCTGAAGTTCAGCAGAACCTCCGTGGGCTGATCGCTGCTCCGACCCAGCACAGCGGGGATGCTCGCGGAATGCGGGAGCGAGGCGCCGAACGGATCGAGGAACACGAGAAGTGGCAACGACTGGAACCGCTGGACGGCCGGCGCGAGAAGCTTCGTCACGTCGCCCTTTTGGGCCTCGACAGGAAGCCCTTCCTCCCTCGCCTGCGCGACAAGCGCCGAGAGCGACTCGTAGTGCTCACGGCCCCTCTCGATGAAAATACACTCAAGGATCCGCGGCTCTTTGAGCGTGGACTGGTGACGCGCCACATTCATGGCGATGATGGGCGATCCCTCGTCGCGGCTGTCCGTCAGGTCGTTGATGTACTCGCCCGGTCCCGCGTACCCGTCGATGTACCCCACTCGGTGCCCAGGAGAGCGCGTACCGGTGGCGGTGGCAAAGGTCGCGAGATACGACCTCAAGATTGCATGCTTCAGCGTTGCCTGCGCCGCCTTCGACCGCTTGAAGAAGTCGTCAGTTCGAGTCATATGTGCCCCCTGCGCGGGAGCATATCCGTCGATTCACGCTAACCGGTGCCCCGACACTGATGCTGGCCTGGCTGCGTGGCTGAATCGTGCTCACGTACTAGATGTCGCCACGCAGTCCCCGAAGTGACAGCGATCGAGTGAGATTGGTTCAGATCCACGCGAAATGACGCGCTGTCGGCTAGCACGAGATCGGCTAGCGCGAATGCGGCTTCCACGCTCGCTATTGGATGGCCACGTCGCTAGAACAGCGCCCACGGCCGATAAACGTGCGTGAAGAGCTTGATCCAGCAGGCGAAGGAAGCCTGGCGGCTGGGCCCCGTGACGGGGGCGGAGCAGGATCTGCTCGCCGCTCTGAAGAAGGAGTCCTCGGAGGATTGGCGCAGGGTCGTGAGGGAGAGTGGATATGAACTGATCGTCGGCCCAGTGGACTAACCCGCGACCAGCCCGTCGTGCAGTTGCGTGCTCAGCACTATGCCCGGAGACCGGGCCTAGCGCCCCTTGCGCTCCGTCACGCGGCGGAGCAGCGCTACGGGATACCCCCTCAGTGGTGCAGTCCTACTTCGTGCCGATGTGGCGCTTCTTGACGCGTGGGTACCAGGCCGCGAGCAGAGCCGCGATCAGAATCTGGGCGCAGAAGACCAGAACGTACTGAGAGGTGGCGGTCGCCGTCGCTAGCCCGAGTGCGATGCTCACGACTGCAACCACTAGGACCGTCGCGTAGTAGGAGCGGAGGCCGCTCTTTGCTGGCGTCGGTACCGCATTCACTACTGGCAATCCTTCCCGCTGTGCAGAAACGGCCCCAGTCAAGGACCGGAAACACCCCAGAATGAGACGCCGACGCACTTCCTATGGCCCGATCAGTCCTTCTGCGCACTCGAGGCCGCGCCGGCGGCGAAGCCGTCGGCGTAGGCCTCGAGTGTGCCGAGACGGAACATGTCTCGCTCCAGCGGCCGCACGATCGTCCGGGCTCCCGGCAGGTCGAGATCCCCGACGAGGTCGGCTCGGCCGCGGACGACCGCGACGGGAAGCCGAGCAGCCTTGCCCTTGACGAGGTCGGCGGCCGACGCGATCTCGTCGGCGGCGCACGGCATCGTCACGACGAGTGGCCGGCCCTCGGCATCCGTTCCTCCGCGGAGGTCCTCGAAGACGTGCACGCCCCCGGCGCCGATCGCGGCATCCGTCTGGCCTTCGCGCCACGCGCGTCCGAGGGTGTCGGTCACGATGACGCCCACGTGCACGCCGAGCGCCTCGCGCAGACCGGCGGCGAGGGCGCGCGCCGACGCGTCGGGATCGACCGGCAGCAGGAGGATCGTTCCCTCAGGAGTGTTCGAGGCATCCACGCCAGCGGCGGCCGAGACCATCCCGAGACGGTTCTGCACGATACGGGTGCGTCCGCCGGGGTGCTCCCGCGTCGCGACGACCCGGACGGTTTCGCGCGTGATGGCGTCCTCGCGGTCGTCGGCGTCGACGCTGCGTCCCTCCGCCTTCGAGACGATCTTGGACGTCACGACGACGATGTCGCCGTCGGCGAGGGTGTCTCCCGCGGACTGCGCGATGAGCGCGACGAGGTCGTCACCGGCCACGACCTCGGGGATGCCCTCGAGGGCCCAGACCTGCAGCACGCGACTCAGCGGACGAAGCGGACTTCGGTGAGCGTCTCGCCGAGGAACGGCTCGGTGTGCGAGGCGCCATCGAGGGCGAAGCCGTTGCGAGCGTAGAAGCGGTGCGCGCGGGGGTTGTCCTCGGCGACCCACAGGTACAGCGGCTCGTCGGAGGCCACGACCGCGTCGAACAGCTTCTGCCCGATCCCCGTGCCGTGGAAGGCGTCGAGGAGGTAGATGAAGTACAGCTCGCGGAACGCGGGGGCGTCCTTGTCGCGCGCGGGACCCGAGCCCGCGAAGCCGACGATCTCACCGTCGACGAGCGCGGCGAACATCTTGAAATCGGGACCCTGCGACGCCCAGTGCGTCCACAGTTCGGCCATGCGGCGGGGGGAGATCGCCTCGAGAGCGGCTTTGCTGATGAGGTGATCGTAGGTCTCGTGCCAGCACGTCGCGTGGACCCGGCCCAGAGCCTCGGCATCCACATCGCGAACCGGACGAACGACGACGTCGGTCTGGAGTTCGGCATCCATGGGCCAGACTCTACGCGCGCGCTCTAAGGAGACGAAATCGGCCTGCGCCCGCGTCAGGAGGTTCGGGATGCCGCACCTCGGCGTTGTAGAAATCGTCAAGGCAATCGCCGCCCCGGGTGCGCATCGCTACGATCTCCCTTCGTGAACGTGATCTGGCGCACTCTTCTCACCATCTGGCGCGCGCGCCGCCGCCTCCGGCGCGACGGAGTCATCGAGCCGACGTCGGTCGGCCGGGTCCGGGTGCGGACGCTCCCCACCGACCTCGATCTGCTCGGGCACATGAACAACGGCCGCTACGCGTCGCTGTTCGATCTCGGCCGGTTCGACCTGCTCATCCGGACGGGCCTGTGGGACCTCCTCGCGGAGCAGAAGTGGTACGCCGTCGTGGCGAGCGAGACGATCACGTTCCGGAAGTCGCTCGAGCTGTGGCAGCGCTTCACCGTCGAGTCGAGGCTCCTCGGTCACGACGACCGCTCCACCTACCTCATGCACCGCGCGGTCGTCGATGGCGAGGTCTACGCCGAAATGGTCGTGCGTGCGCGGTTCCTGCGCCGCGGTGGCGGGGTGGTCCCGCTCGAGGAGCTCTTCGAGGCGCTCCACAAGCCCGACAACCTGCCCGACCTCGCTCCCTGGGTCGCCGACTGGGCCGAGGCATCCGCTCTCCCGTCGACGAAGAAGCCCGCCCCGAGCATCTGGCGCTGACGGCGAGGTCTAATCGTCGGGGGATGCCGCGTGCCGCCCCGCGAAGATCGCGAACGCGTCGCGGAGCGCGCTCTGCACGGCGGTGATGTGCGGATGCGTCGCCGACGCGACGCGCGTCGACGTGAAGAGCTCGCGCGCGGGCGAGTCCGGCAGATCCAGAAGGCGGACGGCCGGCACGACGTCGGCCCACAGGAGGTCGGGGAGGACTCCGACGGCGTGACCGCCCGCGATGAGCCGGGCGTGGGCGACGAGGTCGGAGAGCTCGTAGCGGACGTCGGGTTCGAACCCCGCCGCGCGGCACTGCTGGACCGCCCACTGGCGTGCTGCCGTCCCCGCAGGCTCCATGACCCACGGGCGGTCGGCGAGCTCTTCGATCGACGCGGCGTCGTCATCGGAGGCCAGCGCGATGCGCACGGGGTCGACCCCGAGGATCTCGCGGTGCAGACCCGCACGGTGCTCCCGCGTGTGACCGGGGTACTGCTCGGCCATGACGAGATCGAAGCCCCGGGCCTCCAGCTCGAAGAGGCCCTCTTCGGGCGCGACTTGCTCGATCTCGACGCGGACCGCCCGATCGCGCGCGTCGAGCAGGGAGAGCATCGTGGGGACGAGCGAGATCGCCGCCGTCTGCAGCACGGCGATCCGCACGACAGCGACGCCCGGGTTCATCGTCTGGAGCTCGGCCTTGATCTGCTCCTCGAGATCGAGCACGCGTGCCGCGTGAGCAGCGAGCGCCATCCCCTGTTCGGTCAGGCGCACCCGCCGACCGTCCGGCGAGATGAGGCGCACACCTGCTTCGCGCTCGAGGAGAGCGAGCTGCTGCGAGATCGTGGAGGGGCTGTACGACAGGGCGGATGCCACGGCGGCGAGCGTGCCGCGCAGTGACAGTTCGTGCAGCATTCTCAAACGTCGTAGTTCGAACATCCCCAACGCCCCATTCGTAAGGTTTTCGCAACGGTATCCATCGTAGATGATCGCTTTTGCCGATGGATCGGGTGCGTCACAGTGGCAGAGAGCCGCGGTGAGATGCGCCCGGTGATTTGAGAAGGTGAGCACGTGACGGATGTGACGACCGACCTGGCGGCAGGGGCCATCGATCTCGCGCAGCGCTGGGTCGAGGAAGCGGCCGCGGCCGACGTCGATCCGTCGGCGGCGCGCCTCGCGGGCGTGCTGAAGGACGACGACGGCCTTCCCTTCACGATCGGGTTCGTCGACGGTGTCATGCGTCCCGAGAGCCTCGCCGCTGCGGCATCCAATCTCCATCGGGTCGCGCCCCTCGCCCCGGGCTTCCTGCCGTGGTACCTCCGCACCGCCGTGCGCCTCGGAGGTGCCGTCGCGCCCGTGCTGCCGTCGCCCGTCGTCCCCATCGCGCGCCGCGTTCTGCGCGAGATGGTCGGTCACCTCATCGTCGATGCGCGCCCCGAGAAGCTCGGACCCGCGATCGCGAAGCTCCGCGCAGCGGGCGCGCGCCTCAACCTCAATCTGCTCGGTGAGGCCGTCCTCGGAGAGCAGGAGGCGCTCCGTCGCCTCGAGGGCATCCACGAACTCGTGCGGCGCCCCGACGTCGACTACGTCTCGGTCAAGGTGTCCGCCATCGCGAGTCACATCTCGATGTGGGCGTTCGACGAGACGGTCGAGAAGGTCGTCGAGCGGCTCCGACCGCTCTATCTCACGGCGTCGTCGACGAGCGGCGGGCAGAGCCCCACGTTCATCAACCTCGACATGGAGGAGTACCGCGATCTGGATCTCACGATCGCGGTCTTCACCCGGCTCCTCGACGATCCGCGTCTCGCGAACCTCGAGGCGGGGATCGTGCTGCAGGCGTATCTTCCCGACGCGCTCCCGGCGCTCGATCGCCTGACGGAGTGGGCGCAGCGCCGTGTGTCGGCCGGCGGCGCGCGCATCAAGGTGCGTCTCGTGAAGGGCGCGAACCTCGCGATGGAGCATGTCGACGCGTCCCTCCACGGATGGCCCGTCGCGACGTACGACACGAAGCTCGACTCCGACGCCAACTACGTGCGATGCCTCGAGGCCGCGCTCACACCGGAGCGGACGGATGCCGTGCGCATCGGCGTCGCGGGCCACAACCTCTTCGACATCGCCTACGCGTGGCTCCTCGCGGGGGAGCGGGGCGTGCGCGACGCCGTCGAGTTCGAGATGCTGCTCGGCATGGCGCAGGGGCAGGTCGAAGCGATCGCCCGCGACGTCGGGCACGTCCTCCTGTACGTCCCCGTCGTGCGCCCCGACGAGTTCGACGTCGCGATCAGCTACCTCGTGCGCCGGCTCGAAGAGAACGCCTCGAGCGAGAACTTCCTCTCGGCCGCCTTCGACCTCGCCGACGAGCCCGAGCTCTTCGCCCGCGAACGCGACCGGTTCCTCGCATCGCTCGCGCGCGCGGGCGATCCCGGCCTCATGACGGGCGCTCGTCGGCGACAGGACCGCGCCGCCGCGGGCGGTTCCGCCGACCACGTGACCCGGCCCCCGGCATCCGACCACGATGCCGCCGGCGCGGAGGATGGTCTGACGCAAGCCGTCCTCGGCATCGCGCGGTCGGCATCGGCAACCGACACGACCCCCGTCGCGCCCGTCGTCGAGGAGCGGCGATTCGGGGCGGAGCACTTCGTCGAGACGGCGGTCTACGCGCCCCGTGAGACCCGGGGGGTCGCCTCGGGCGCACCGGGGTTCCAGAACGCCGCCGACACCGACCCGGCGCTTCCCGCCAACCGGGTCTGGGCTCGCGGCATCCTCGATCGCGTCGAGCGGTCGACGGCGGGGGATGCCACGATCCAGGCCGCCCGTGTCGACGACGCCGCCCAAGTCGAAACGATCGTCGCCCGCGTTCGCGAGGCGGCCGGGCAGTGGGGGGCGCTTCCCGCCGCCGAGCGCGCCGAGGTGCTCGTCCGCGCGGCCGCGGCGCTCGAGGCGCGCCGCAGCGAGCTCATCGAAGTCGCGGCATCCGAGACGGGGAAGGTGCTCGCCGAGGCCGACGTCGAAGTGAGCGAGGCCGTCGACTTCGCCAACTACTACGCCGCGACGGCCCGCGAGCTCGACAGCGTCAGCGGGGCGGTGTTCGTCCCCGACCGCGTGACCGTCGTCACTCCGCCCTGGAACTTCCCCGTCGCGATCCCCGCGGGCGGCGTGCTCGCGGCGCTCGCCGCCGGCTCGGGCGTCGTCTTCAAGCCCGCCCCGCAGGCCCGTCGCTGCGCCGCCGTCGTCGCCGACGCGCTCTGGGCGGCGGGAGTGCCGCGCGACGTGCTCGCGCTCGTCGACATCGACGAAGGAGCGGTCGGACAGCAGCTCATCTCGCACGCCGACGTCGATCGCGTCATCCTGACGGGCGCGTGGGAGACCGCGGCGCTCTTCCGCTCGTGGCGGCCCGACCTGCCGCTCCTGGCCGAGACGAGCGGCAAGAACGCCATGATCGTCATGCCCTCGGCCGACCTCGACCTCGCGGCATCCGATCTCATCAAGAGCGCCTTCGGCCACGCGGGGCAGAAGTGCTCCGCGGCGTCGCTCGCGATCCTCGTCGGGCCCGTCGGTCGCTCGCGCCGTTTCGCGCGGCAGCTCGTCGACGCGACGGCCTCCCTGCGCGTGGGGCTGCCGTCGGATCCGCTCTCCGAAGTCGGGCCCGTCGTCGAACCCCCGCGCGGCAAGCTCGAATGGGCGCTCACGACGCTCGACGAGGGCGAGCGCTGGCTCGTCGAGCCGCGGCGCCTCGACGCCGGAGCCGAGTACGAGGGACGCTTGTGGACCCCCGGCATCCGCACGGGCGTCGCCGCCGGCTCGCGCTTCCACCGCGAGGAGTTCTTCGGTCCGGTCCTCGGGATCATGCACGCCGCGACGTTGAGCGAAGCGATCCGGATGCAGAACGCCGTCGCCTACGGACTGACGGCGGGGCTCTACACGCAGGACCCCGACGACCTCGCGCTGTGGCTCGACCGTGTCGAGGCGGGCAACCTCTACGTCAACCGCGGGATCACGGGTGCGATCGTGCAGCGCCAGCCGTTCGGGGGCTGGAAGCGCTCCTCCGTCGGCGGAGGCGCGAAGGCGGGCGGGCCCAACTACCTCGTGGGTCTCGGTTCGTGGCGCGCGTCGGCGGGAGCATCCGCGTCGGCGACACTGCACCTGCGCGGCCTCGACTCGCGCATCACGGCCGTCATCGAGTCGGCCCAGCCCTCGCTCGACTACGAATCGTTCGAGTGGCTCCGGCGCGGCGCCCTCTCGGACGCCATCGCCTGGGACCGGGAGTTCGGTCGCGTCAAGGACGTCTCGCGCCTCGGGGTCGAGCGGAACCTCTTCCGCTACCGCCCCGCACCCGGCGTGACGGTCCGGGCGACGGGGGATGCCACGTGGCAGTCGCTCCTTCGCGTCGTGGTCGCGGGGATCCGGGCCGGAGCGCCGTTCGACGTCTCGGCACCCGTGGGCCTCCCGCCCGCCGTGCGCCGCGCGCTGTCGGAGGTCGACGTCTCGGTGTGGGTCGAGAGTGACGACGACTGGATCGCGCGCATCCGCGCCGCCGACCCGGCCGTCGAACGCGTGCGTCTCGTGGGCCGCGCCGCATCGGTTGCCGACCTCGAGCGTGCGCTTGCCGAGGCGACGGACGGCGATCCCGACATCGCGGTCCACTCGGGCGAGGTCACGACGGCCGGGCGGCTGGAGCTTCTCCCGTTCCTCCGCGAGCAGTCCGTCACGATCACGGCCCACCGCTTCGGCAACCCCGACCCCTGGTCGGAGTCCGTCATCTGAAGCGCTCCCTCCCCTCCTCGGTTCACTTGTCTCAAAGGGCGACCCGCGGCGGGCTGAGGCCGCCTTTTGCGACAAGTGAGCGGGACCGGCCGCGTTGCGTGAAGGTTCACTTGTCTTGAATGGCGACCTCGCGCGGGGTGAGGCCGCCATTTGAGACAAGTGAGTGGGAGTGAACGGGGCGGGAGGGGATGCCTCGCGGGGTCAGCGCGCGATCTGGGTCGCTGGCGGACGCCATTCGGGACGCCTTAAGAGAAAGAAGTTATCTTTCTAGATTTGCGTGGACAGTGCGGCCACCATAGTCGAGGGGGCGACGACGCTGCCGCCGAGTTCGGGTCTCGTCGGTGCGTCGCATTTCTGGGGGCTCAGCGACCCCGGTCGCCCTCGCGATTTACGCAGGGCGGCCGGGGGCCGCACTGGAGTCTCTTAGGGCGGCCGGGGGCCGCACTGGAATCAGTCCGCGCGGCTGGGGCCGCACGGGAATTACTTCGCGTGGTCGGGGGGCGTGTCCCGGATCATGAACGCCTCCACGAGGCCGCGGATCGCGAGACCGAAGAGCGTCCATTCGCCGGCGGGTCCCTCGTCATCCTCGGTCACGGTGTACACGGGATGATCGAGTCCCTCCGCCGCGCGCACGGCGAATCCTTCGCCGAGCGCCGCCATCGCCTCGGCGAAGTCGAGGTACGTGAAGGGGCTTCGCGGGCGGTATCCGTAGCGGGGCAGGAGTTCGCCGTACATCTGCGCGAACGCCTCGACCGACTCGCGATGCCGTTCGATGCTCGCCGCTCGAAGCTCGGGCCATGCGCCGGCGGCTGTCCGCAGTGCGAGCGCCGTGATGAAGGCGTGAGACTGGCGGGATTCGGGCTCGAGGTGGAACCGTGCGGCGTATGACACGTGATCGAGGGCGGCTGCGCGGATGACGTCGTCCATCGTGCCGCCCGCCGCGAGGACGTCCTTGATCGCGGTCGACGCGCTCGTGACGGGCGGAGCGATGCGGAGCTTGACCATCTCGATCGCGAGGTCGCGGTGGAAGTCGGTCTGATCGGCCCATATCCGGTAGGCGGCCCCGGTGGTGAGCCCGACGGAGCGGAGGACTTCCTGGAGCCGGATGTGCTGGACGCCGGCAGAGACTCCGCGTTCCAGCAGCAGCTGCAGGGCGTTGTCGAGGATGAGACGGCGTGTCTCCTCGGCGGAACGGCGAGGCATGACGACAGCCTGGCAGAAGACGGGGGAGGTCGGGAAACCGGATACCGGGTCCCCAGGGATCCCGTCGCAGGTCACCCCGGGCATGTAAAGAATACTTGACACAGGAACCGAGACTGCCCTACGGTCTGAATGTCAAAGATTCTATACATCAGGAGTCGTCATGGTCTATGAGGAACGCATCGCCTGGGTGCAGCTCATCGTCACCGTCGTCGGTGCGATCGTCTACGTCAGCTGGACCCTCCAGGAAGCGGCCGGCGGACCCCTGACGGATGTCGTCTGGTGGCCCATCATGCTGTGGACGATCGGGGGCGGCATCGTCGCCTCGATCCTGTTGAGCATCGTGTGGGGGCTCGGCGCGGGGCTCCGCGACCCCGACGGCGTCGGCAAGTCGGATCAGCGAGACCGCGACATCGCCCGCATGAGTGCGCGCGTCGGACAGTCGTTCCTCGTGATCGCCGGCCTCGGCGTGCTCGTGCTGTGCGCCATCGAGGCCGATCTCTTCTGGATCGCCAACACGATGTTCGTCGGCTTCCTGCTGTCGGCCTTCGTCGGCGGCATCGCGAGCGTCGTCGCCTACCGCCGCGGACTCGCCTGATGGTCAAGCCCACGAAGGTCACCAACAGCATCCGTCCCCTCCGCGAAGCGCGCGGCCTGACGCAGGCGGAACTCGCGCGGCGCATCGGCGTCACCCGCCAGACCCTCATCGCGATCGAGCTCGGCAGATACTCCCCCACGCTCGAGCTCGCCTTCCAGATCGCCCGCGTCTTCGGGGTGCCCCTCGACGACGTCTTCCAATACCCGGAGGCCTGACATGTCCGCATCCGTCGTTCCACCCGCCCGCATGACGTCGTGGCTCCAGCATCGCTACGGCGGCCCCGAGACGGTCGCTGCCGAGACGGTGCCCGTGCCGACGCCGGCCCCTGGTGAGGTGCTGCTCGCAGTCGCTGCGACCGCCCTCAACTCCGGCGACGTGCGCCTCATGCGCGGCGAGCCGCTCCTCGTGCGGCTCTTCTTCGGCCTGCGCGCGCCGAAGCGGCCCGGTCGGGGCATGGACGTCGCGGGCACGGTCGTCGCTGTCGGCTCGGGCGTCGAGGTATTCGCCGTCGGCGACCGCGTCGTCGGCGAGCTCCCCGGCGGCGGGCTGGCCGAGTACGTCGTCGCCCCGGCGGACCGACTCGTGCACGTTCCTGCCGAGGTGTCGATGACGGATGCCGCAACGCTCCCCATCGCGGGAGGGACGGCGCTCCAGGCGCTCGACGCCGGACACGTCCGAGGCGGCCGCGTGCTCGTCGTGGGTGCCTCCAGCGGGGTCGGCACCTTCGCCGTGCAACTCGCGGCGCAGCGCGGTGCGGAGGTGTGGGCGCTCACGGGTGCGCGCAGCCGGACTCTCGTCGAGGGACTCGGCGCCGCCCGCACGTTCGACTACCGCCGCGTGACGATCGACTCGCCCGAGCTTCCGTCCTCGTCGTTCGACGCCGTCGTCGTCATCGCGGGGGCCGCGCGCCTCCGGAGCCTCCAGCGCCTCGTCCGCGACGGCGGCACGGTCGTCATGGTGTCAGGTGACGGCGGACGCGTGCTCGGACCCGTCGGGCGGATGCTCCGCGCCGCCGTCCTGTCGATCGGGTCGCGCCGGAAGGTGCACTCCCTCGCGGCATCCCCGAAAACCGATGTCCTCCGCACACTCCTCGACGACGTCGCAGCGGGTCGCCTCGCGCCGGTCGTCGAGCGGACGTGGCCGCTCGCCGATGCGGGGGCGGCGCTCGCCCACATCGATGCGGGCCACGCCGTCGGCAAGGTGCTCGTCACGGTCGAGTGACCCGCAGCGACACAGAGCGCGCGAATCGATGCGCGATGTGCGCACTTCCCGTGTCGGCTCGCCGCTCGCGTGTCGGCTCGCGGTGTCGGGTCAGGCCACGGTCGTGTCGGGGCGCGTCGCCCACCGTCGCACGCGCTGCCCCGCGCGCACAGCGGCACGGAGCGGCACCCCGGCGACGTACGCGACGGCGCCCGCGAGCGAGCGGTCCATCGGGCCGAGCACGAGCTTGCGCTCCCACGCGTCGCGGATCCGACCGCCGCGGCGCTGGAACGGCCCGCGAAGAGGAAGAAGCCCGGTGCGCCGCCGCTCGACGAGTGCCGCGAGGAGCTCGGTCCAGTCGTCGTCGGACGGATCGTGGAAGTAGTTGTCGCGCAGCCACGAGTCGTGCGGATGCCGGAACGCCCGCGCGATGACGTCGTCTTCGCCGCCGAGCAGACCGCTCCCCGCGAACACCGTGTTGATGAGCTCGTCCGAGACGCCGAAGGTGTCGAGGGCGATGACGGGGATGCCGCGGGCGACCGCTTCGATCGCGGCGGTCGAGCTCACCGTCAGGAGGCCGGCGGCGTCGTCGAGAGCCGACGACATCGGCGCGGTCGACATCACGAGGTTCTGCGGTATCCCGCCCTCACGCGCAGCCAGCCGATCGAGCAGCTCGGGATACGGATCGGCCTCGGCGTGGGTCTGGTGCTCGCCCTTCCATCCGCGGAGCTTCACCACGACGCGGCGGTCGGGGTCGGCCTCGGCGGCGCGGACGAGGAGCTCGGCGATCTGCACCCGATCGGCGCGTTCCCTCGGCACCTTGGCCTGCGCGGCGAACACGAGATCACCCGCATCCGCCCTCGGCCGTTCGCCCGCGCGGTGGGCGAAGGGGAGCGAGGCGAGGGCGAGGACGGGGTCGAAGTCTCCGAGAGCCGCGAGCTCCGCGAAGGCCCGGATCTCGTGGTGCGAATGCAGGACGAACAGGTCGCACTGCACGCGGTAGACGAGCGCCCGCCGGGTCGCGGGGATCGAGATGCCCGGAAGCCCCGAGACGACGACCGGACGCGGCTCGAGCTCCGCGATGCCGCGCGCCAGGACACGCACGAGAGGTCCCCGCGCCGCGAGGAGCACGGCATCGGGCGCGGTCTCGCGGAGGAGCTTCTCGAGGTCGGCGAACGTCGCCCGGCGGACCGCCGCGGCATCCACCCCGCTTCCCCTGAGCGCCGCGCGCAGCTGCGCGTCGCTCACCGAGACGGGCGTGTCCAGGACGACGAGCGACACCGCCCACCCAGCGGGGGCCGTCCCGATGAGGGATGCCGCCCACTTGACGTACGAATCGGTGTCGGCGACCGCGACGACCCGAAGGGCCTCCGCCGTCACGCCGGGACGCGCCTCAGCTTCGCCATCGCGGCCTGCTCGCCCGGGTAGACGCGCTTGACGCCGTCGCCGAGCGCCGCCTCGATGATGCGGATGTCACGGACGAGGTGCTGGAGTCCCGCCGGCTCGAGCGACGCCGCGTGGTCGGAGCCCCACATCGTGCGGTCGAGGGTGATGTGGCGTTCGACGGCGACCGCTCCGAGCGCGACGGCGGCGAGGGAGACCTGGAGGCCGCGTTCGTGTCCCGAGTACCCGACCGCGACCCCGGGGTAGCGGTCGCGGAGCGCGGGGATCATCCGGAGGTTCGCCTCGTGCGGCTCCATGGGGTAGGTCGACGTCGCGTGCATGAGCACGAGCCGGTCGGTGCCGAGGATGCCGATCGCGGCGTCGATCTGCTCGACCGTCGACATGCCCGTCGAGAGGATGACGGGCTTGCCCGTGTCGCGGAGCGCCTGCAGGAGCCCCGTGTCGGTCAAGCACGCGGAGGCGACCTTGTGGGCGGTCGCCCCCAGGTCTTCGAGGAACGCGACGCTCGGCTCGTCCCACGGCGACGCGAACCACTCGACACCGCGCAGCAGCGCGTGGTCGGACACCTCGACGTACTGATCGCGGTCGAACTCGACCCGGCGCCGGTAGTCGAGGTAGCTCATCGTGCCCCACGGCGTCTCGCGGGGGACGTCGCGCATGTGCTCGGGGGTCGAGATCTCCGGCGTGCGCTTCTGGAACTTCACGGCGTCGACGCCCGCGTCGGCCGCGACGTCGATGAGCTGCTTCGCGAGCTCGACATCGCCGTTGTGGTTGAGGCCGATCTCGGCGATGACGTAGACGGGGCGTCCGCCTCCGACGACGCGGTGTCCGATCGTGACGGTCATGGGGTCTCCTGTCGGTCATGGCGGGGGGATGTCGCGGATGCTGCGGACGCCCGCCCGTGCAGCACGAGATCGGCGAGGGCGCGGACGGCTCCGCCACCCCCGGGTCGGTCGAGGACCGTGCGGGCCGCGGCGAGCACGAGAGGATGCGCGTCGCGAACCGCGACCGGCCACCCCACGCGCTGCAGGCACGTGAGGTCGTTGACGTCGTTGCCGAGGTAGGCGATGCGCGAGAGCGGGATGCCGGTGGCATCCGCCCACTCCTCGAGCGCGGCCGCCTTCTCTTCGACGCCCTGGCGCACATCGACCCGGAGCTTCCGAGCCCGCGCCGCCACGACGGGATTCGTCTCGGTCGACAGGATGAGCACGGGCACGCCCGCACGGCGGAGGAGCGAGACGCCCATGCCGTCGGAGCGGCTCACCCGCACGGCCTCTTCGCCGTTCTGGCCCACGATCGCGGTGTCGTCGGTGTGCACGCCGTCGAAGTCGGTGACGACGGCGTCGACGTCGACGACCTCCGGCTCGTCGACGAGGTGCGCGAGGGCCTGCGCGGCAGCGAGTTCTTCGGGCGTATCGATCTCCATCGCCGTGCGCGGGGGCACGTCGACGATCCCGATCGAGCCGTAGAACCGGTGGCCGACGGCGCGGAAGGCCTTCGCGCGCATGACGTAGAACGCGCCCGTCTCGAGGTAGTGCGGGTCTCGGTCCTGGCGGCGGGGGCGGACGCCGATGTCGTGATTGATCCCGTCGGCCGATCCGCCCCGGCCCTTCGACCACAAGAAGCCGTACGTCTCGACGGCCGAGAAGACCGTGTCGCGGCGCCGCGTGCGGACGGTGCAGATCGCCTCGTCGAGCGCCTTCGAATCGATGAACGGCGACGTCGCCTGGAGGAACGCGAGGATGCTGACGTCGACGCCGCGCGCCGCGAGGACGTCGAGCGCGTGGATGAGGGCGCTCTCGCTCGATGCCGTATCGCCCGCGAGCTCGGACGGCCGCTCGACGACGTCGGCACCCCACTCGCGCGCGACACCGGCGATCTCGGGATCGTCCGTCGAGACGACGACGCGATCGATCTCGGCGCACCGCTGCGCCGCGAGGATCGCGCGCGCGACGAGCGGGATGCCGCCTACGCGCCGGAGGTTCTTGCGTTCGATGCCCTTGGAACCGCCGCGGGCCGGGATCACCGCGACGACGGACGCCGTCATGAGACCACTCCGACACCCGGCATCCGCGCCGCGCGGTGGAGGCGGAGCCCCGTCCCCGTCAGGACGAGCGGCAGCGTCGTGGTCGTGCTGGACGGAAGCGTGAAGACATCGAGGGGGCGCTGCGTGCCGGCGAGGAGGAGCTCGACGGGGATGCCCGTGTGCACGACGCGCACGCCGGGGAGAGCTGCGACGGCCGTGAGCTGCCCCTTCGGTTCGCGCCGGTGCGGGAGGTAGACGACGTCACCGCCCGCGGCGATCGCACGCACCCAATCGACGAAGTGCGGGAGCGGCATCCTCCCGTCGACGGGGCGGGCGCTTCCCAAGACGATGCGGGAGCCGAGATCGTCCGGCGCCGGAGCCGACGAGCGGGTCCACGCGAAGTCGTGACGGTCGACGACGAACCCGCGATCGACGAGGGCCTCCTGGCGCGGAGCACCGAGGTCGAAGGCCGTGAAGAACCCCGCCCGACGTGCACGTCCCGCGCGCTGCACTGCCGCGAGGGCGAACGGCGCGAGACGCGACGTCATACCGCCCTCGGTCACGCCGGGACGCGCATAGGGGCCCGCGCCCAGCACGGCGTCGGCGAACGGCAGCGCGTGCGCGCCGTCGTCGAGGAACGTGATGCGCCGCGGACGCAGGACGGATGCCGCGAGCCGGAACTGCCCCGAGAACCCGTCGCCCACGAGCCAATGCCCGCTCTTCGAGAGGAGCGACCAGGGGATCCCGAGATACGGCTCGAGGTCGCCGAACGACGCGCCGCGTGCCACGAGCGCATCGGCCGTCTCCGACATCTGCGGCGTCAATCGGCCGGCGACGGTCACGCGGTGCCCGTGCGCCGCGCCCCACTCGGCGGCGCCCATGAGCTGCAGCGGGGATTCCACCCATGCCACGACGGCTTCTCGATCCACGCCCACCTCCCGGGAGTCTCCCCACGGTGAGCGCCGGTCGTGACGTCAGCCCGCACGGGGGGAGTCACGCAGCAGTCCAGAAGATGAACGATCGGCGACACCGCCCCCGCGGGCGTGCATGCGAGAATAGGTGCCGGCGTGCCCGTGTCGCCCCTCCTCCCACCGCCCGCAGTGAGCGGCGGGGTGGAGGACCGCCGGGCCCCTGGACAGCGTCCGCCGCCCCTCCCAAGGAGCCTCATGGCAACGCCGAACACCGCGCCCGCAATCGAGACGGGCCGCATCGCACAGCACCGCACGTACCTCATGTGCCGTCCCGAGCACTTCACCGTCAGCTACCGGATCAATCCGTGGATGGAGCCGGCGAATCCGACCGACACGGCGCTCGCGGTGCGGCAGTGGCAGAGCCTGTACGACACGTACATCGCACTCGGCCACGACGTGCACCTCATCGATCCGATCGAGGGCCTCCCCGACATGGTCTACACGGCCAACGGCGGCTTCGTCATCGACGGTGTCGCGTACGGCGCCAAGTTCCGCTTCCAGGAGCGCGTGCCCGAGGGGCCGGCGTTCATGGAGTGGTTCGGCGAGAACGGCTTCCAGGTCGTCGATCCCGTCGAGGTCAACGAGGGCGAGGGTGACTTCCTCCTCGTCGGATCGAAGGTCCTCGCGGGGACGGGCTTCCGCTCGACCGGTGACAGCCATCGCGAGCTCCGCGACGTCTTCGGTAAAGAGGTCGTCTCTCTCACCCTCGTCGACCCCCGCTTCTATCACCTCGACACGGCGATCGCCGTGCTCGACCCCGTCGAGGGTCCGGGTGGCGTCGAGCGCGCGAACATCGCGTATCTGCCGCACGCCTTCGACGAGGCATCCCGTGCCGTGCTCGAAGACCTCTACCCCGACGCGATCCTCGTCTCCGACGCCGATGGGGCGGTCTTCGGCCTCAACTCCGCGAGCGACGGCCGGAACGTCATCATCTCGCCGCGGGCCAAGGGGTTCGAAGCGCAGCTCCGCGAACGCGGCTACACCCCCGTGCTCGTCGACCTCTCCGAGCTTCTCCTCGGCGGCGGCGGCATCAAGTGCTGCACCCTCGAACTCCGTCGCTGACGAAAGGCACGCCATGAGCATCCAGGCATCCGCGCCCGACGCCGCGACCACCGCCGTCATCGAGGCCGAAGACGCGCACGTCGCCCACAACTACCATCCGCTGCCCGTCGTGATCTCACGCGGCGAGGGCGCGTGGGTGACCGACATTGAGGGCAAGCGCTACCTCGACCTGCTGTCGGCCTACTCCGCCCTCAACTTCGGGCACGGGCATCCTGCTCTTCTCGCGACGGCCCGGGAGCAGCTCGACCGGCTCACTCTCACGAGCCGCGCGTACCACAACGACATGCTCGGGCCGTTCGCCGCAGCGCTCGCCGAGCTCGCCGGGAAGGACCTCGTCCTCCCGATGAACACCGGCGCCGAAGCCGTCGAAACGGCCATCAAGGTCGCGAGGGCGTGGGGCTACCGGGTCAAGGGGATCCCCGCGGATGCCGCGCAGATCGTCGTGGCGAACGGCAACTTCCACGGCCGGACGACGACGATCGTCGGCTTCAGCGACGACCCCACGGCGCGGAGCGGATTCGGGCCGTTCGCGCCCGGATTCGTCTCGGTGCCGTACGGCGACGCTGCCGCGATCGAGGCGGCGCTGACCCCCGAGACGGCGGCGGTGCTCGTCGAGCCCATCCAGGGTGAGGCCGGCGTCATCATTCCGCCCGAGGGGTACCTGCGCGCCATCCGCGAGATCTGCACGCGCCATGGCGTGCTGTTCATCGCCGACGAGATCCAGTCCGGACTCTGCCGCGTCGGCACGACGTTCGCGTGCGATCGCGAAGACGTCGTCCCCGACATGTACGTGCTCGGCAAAGCGCTCGGCGGAGGCATCGTGCCGCTGTCGGCCGTCGTCGCCGATCGCGACGTGCTGGGCGTCATCCGCCCCGGCGAACACGGGTCGACTTTCGGCGGCAATCCGCTCGCTGCCGCGATCGGCCTCCGCGTCGTCGAGATGCTGAGCTCGGGCGAGTTCCAGCAGCGCGGCACGGCCCTCGGGGAGCACCTCGCGGCGAAGCTCGGCGACCTCGTCGGGCACGGGGTGACGTCGGTGCGGATCGCGGGCCTGTGGGCCGGCATCGACATCGACCCCGCCGTCGGGACGGGCCGCGAGATCGCGGAGCGTCTCCTCGCGCGCGGCGTCCTCGCGAAGGACACGCACGGCCAGACCCTGCGGATCGCCCCGCCGCTCGTCGTCCGCGCGACCGAGCTCGACTGGGCCGTCGAGCAGCTCCGGGTCGTCCTCGCCGCCTGACCTCCGGCATCCCCTGCGTGCCGTCGCGCGCCGTCCGTCGCGCCGTCGCGTGCCGTCGCGTCGGGTGTGCGTCGAGACCGGGGTGTTCGCCGAGACCGGGTGGTGTGCGGCCTTGTTTCGGCGGGATCCCCGGTCTGGGCGGTCGGATGCCGGGGATGCGTGGGTGCCGGGGCTGGGGCGGATGCCGGGGATGGGTGGGCGCCCTCGCCGGGCCGTCGCGTGCGTCGAGGCCGGGGTGATCGCCGAGACCGGGTGGTGTGCGGCCTTGTCTCGGCGAGGTACCCGGTCTCGGCGACAGCGGAACGGACGCCGGGGGACGGGGCTACTGCTCGAAGACCTGGACGAAGCGCTCGTGCCATCCCGTCGCACCGTCCGGCACGACGCCGGCGCGGTCGGCGATCTGCGTCTCGCCGTCGGACGAAAGGGCACGGCACCGGAGCACGTGATCGCCCGGCTCGGCGGTCCACGGGAGGCTCCACTGCACCCACGTGTCGTCCGAGATCGGGGTGGCGAGTTCGGCGCGCTGCCACGGGCCGTCGTCGATCTGCACCTCGACCCCCGCGACGCCGACGTGCTGCTGCCACGCGACACCCGCGATCACGGTGTCGCCCGCGCTGAGGCCCTGCCGGTCGCGCGGCACGTCGATGCGCGACTGCAGCTTGACGGGCCCGCGCTCCGACCATCCGCGATCGGTCCAGTAAGCCGTCACCTTGTCGAAACGCGTGACTTCGAGCGAGGTGACCCACTTCGTCGCCGAGACGTATCCGTAGAGACCGGGAACGACCATCCGCACCGGGAAGCCGTGCGCGAGCGGAAGCGGCTCGCCGTTCATCCCGACCGCGAGGATCGCGTTCCGATCGTCGGTGAGCGCCTCGATGGGTGTGGATGCCGTGAAGCCGTCGCGCGATCCGGACAGCACCATGTCGGCATCGGGGAGCGGCTTCGCGCGTGCCAGGATCTCGCGGAGCGGATACCCGAGCCACACGGCGTTCCCGATGAGGTCGCCGCCGACGGGGTTCGAGACGCACGCGAGGGTCGTGACGCTCTCCTCGAGCGGGAGGGCGAGGAGTTCGTCCCACGACAGGAAGAACTCGTTCTCGACCATCCCGTGGACGCGCAGGGCCCAGTCGGCGGGGTCGATCTCGGGCACGATGAGCGCTGTGTCGATGCGGTAGAAGGACGAGTTCGGCGTGATGACGGGCGCGAGTCCGGGGATGTCGAGCTCTGCACCGGCGGGGATGGGCGGCGCGGTCACGGCGGCGGCGGGAAGCCGCAGGGCACTTCGGACGCTCTCGACCGCGACGGTCGCCGCCGTCCGGACGCCACCGACGAGCGCGGCGCCGACTCCGACGACGATGGCCCCGGCCGACCAGAGGAGGAAGGTGCGCCGACTGGATGCCGCGGCCCCGGCCGCAGCGCGGTTCTCATCGCGGTCGGGGTTGTCGTCATCCACCATCGGAGAGGACGATCCGCCCGCCCCGACGAGCGCGGGTTCGGGGACGGCGGCGCGGCTCCGCGCGGGTGACTCCGCACGCGCCAGGGGCGTGAGGAGTCGGAGTCCGAAGACGCTCGCCGCGCCCGCGAGGGCCGCCGGGATCCAGGCGCTCGCGGGATCGTCGGCGCGGAGGAGCGCCGCCCCGACGCCGATGACGCCGAGTCCCGCGACGATGACGACGCCCCACGGAGGACGCCGCAGCTCGAGCTGTCCCGCGATCGCCGCGACGACGAGCAGCACGAGGGCGATGCCGACGATCAGTGCGATCTTGTCGGCCGTGCCGAAGAGTGCGATCGCCGCGTCTTTGGCCCAGGAGGGGGCGAGGTCGATGAGGCCCCCGCCGATCGCAGCGATGGGGCTCGACTCCGGCGAGATGAAGCGTGCGACCAATTCGCCGATGCCCGCCCCGAAGACGACCGCCGACACGCCGGCGAGCCACCCCAGCGGGGTCCATCCCGGTCGGCGTTCGGGCGCGGTATCCACGCAGTCAGCGTACGTCCGAATGCCGGGGTGAAGGTCTTACAGAGTGCTGACGACGGCGTGCGGCACGCGGCATCCGGGAAACACCTCCGCAACATGCCCGCGACTAGAGTCTTTCCATGGGTGATCTTTTCGACGGATACGGGTCGACGCTCGCGCCGCGCAAGACGCCCTCGGGTGTTCCGGCGTTCGATGAGATGTTCGCCGTATCGGCTGAGGCGAGCGGTCCCGTCGAATCGCGCGATGCATACCGGGAGCTCTACCAGGCGCTCGCGAAGATGACGCAGGAGGAGCTGCGCGGCCGCACCGACTCGCTCGCGAGCTCGTACCTCGCGCAGGGCGTCACGTTCGACTTCGCGGGAGAGGAACGGCCGTTCCCCCTCGATGCCGTCCCGCGGATCATCGCGTACGACGAGTGGTCGCGGGTCGAAGCCGGTGTCAAGCAGCGGGTCCGTGCGCTCGAGGCCTTCCTCGACGACGCCTACGGGCGCCAGCATTGCGTGCGCGACGGTGTGCTGCCGGCCGCGCTCATCGCGTCGTCGCAGTACTTCTACCGGCAGGCTGCCGGGATCCACTCGGCCAACGGCGTGCGGATCCAGGTCTCGGGCATCGACCTCATCCGCGATGAGCACGGCGAGATGCGCGTGCTCGAGGACAACGTGCGCGTCCCGTCGGGCGTGAGCTACGTCATCTCCAACCGGCGGGTCATGGCGCAGACCCTTCCCGAGCTCTTCGTCTCGATGCGGGTTCGCCCCGTCGGCGACTACCCCAACAAGCTGCTCGCGGCGCTGCGGGCCTCGGCCCCCGCGGGCATCGAGGAGCCGAACGTCGTCGTGTTGACGCCGGGCGTCTACAACTCGGCGTACTTCGAGCACACGCTCCTCGCGCGCCTCATGGGCATCGAGCTCGTCGAGGGCCGCGACCTCTTGTGCATCGGCGGCAAGGTGTTCATGCGCACGACGCGCGGGCCCAAGCGCGTCGACGTCATCTACCGCCGCGTCGACGACGACTTCCTGGATCCGCTCCAGTTCCGCGCCGACTCGATGCTCGGCGCTCCGGGGCTCATGCTCGCGGCGCGGCTGGGCAACGTGACGATCGCCAACGCGGTCGGGAACGGCGTCGCCGACGACAAGCTCCTCTATACCTACGTGCCCGACCTCATCCGCTACTACCTGGCGGAAGAGCCGATCCTCAAGAACGTCGATACGTGGCGGCTGGAAGACCCCGGTGCGCTGGAAGAGGTGCTCGACCGCCTCGACGAGCTCGTCGTGAAGCCCGTCGACGGGTCGGGCGGCAAGGGACTCGTCGTGGGTCCGGATGCCTCGAAGTCGGAGCTCGCGGAACTTCGTACTCGCCTTCTCGCCGACCCCCGCGGATGGATCGCCCAGCCGGTCGTGATGCTCTCGACCATCCCGACCCTCGTCGAAGACGGAATGAGGCCGCGTCACGCCGACCTGCGTCCCTTCGCCGTGAACGACGGTGACGACATCTGGGTGCTCCCCGGTGGCCTGACGCGCGTCGCGCTTCCCGAAGGGCAGCTCGTCGTGAACTCGAGCCAGGGCGGTGGCTCGAAGGACACGTGGATCGTCGGCGGCTCCGCTCCCTCGCACGTCGAGTACGGGCAGGGTGACGGCCTCGCGGGTCTCGTCGCCGACCAGGCGGCGATCACCTCGGCCATCCCGATCATCTACGACGACCAGCCCGAGCCCGCCCACTCTCCGCAGGACCGCCCGCGCGACCAGCACGAGCAGCAGGAGCAGCAGCAGCAGGGCCGTGACGCCGCGGCATCCGTCCCGTCGACATCCACCTCCTCGGCGAGACTGCATCCGGATGCCGAAACTGCAGCCTCCGACCGCATCCTCGGCCGCGAGATGAAGTCTCGCGGCGAAGAGGGGGGATCGGGATGCTGAGCCGCATCGCAGAGTCCCTGTTCTGGATCGGGCGGTACATCGAGCGGAGCGACGGCACCGCTCGCATCCTCGACGTCCACCTCCAGCTCCTGCTCGAAGACCCGTGGATCGACGAGGACACGGCATGCCGGTCGCTCCTGAGCGTCATGGGCTCCACTCCGGCCGACCCCGGGCACCTCGTCACACGACAGGACGTCCTCGCGCGGCTCGCCGTCGACCGCGGCAACCCGTCCAGCATCGCCTACGCGCTCACGGCCGCGCGCGAGAACGCGCGCCGCGCCCGCGAGATCGTGTCGACCGAACTGTGGGAGACGCTCAACACGACGAATGCACGGATGCCGCGACGCATCAACAACGAGAAGGTGCACGAGTTCTTCCAGTGGGCGCGCGAACGCTCGGCGCTCGCCGTCGGACTCGTCGACTCCTCCACGAGCCGCGATGAGGCCTGGCAGTTCTTCACCCTCGGCCGGAGCATCGAGCGCACCGACATGACGGCGCGTCTCCTCGCGACACGCTCGCTCACCCAGGAGTCGGGGCCGTCGTGGACGACGATCCTCCGTTCGTGCGGTGCCTACGAGGCGTACCTGCGGACGTACCGCGGGATGCCGAGCGCCCGGAACGCCGCCGAGTTCCTCCTTCTCGACCGCCTCTTCCCGCGCTCGATCATCTACTCGATCCAGCGCGCCGAGGACTGCATGAGTGCGATCGACCCGCGCGCCGACCGCGTGGGCCACTCCAACACGGTCTTGCGGGCGCTCGGACGGATCCGCAACGACCTGGAGTACCGCCCGATCAGCGAGATCCTCAACGAGCTGCCGCAGCACATGGACCAAGTGCAGAAGGTGACGCGCGAAGCATCCGAAGCCATCCGGCAGAGGTTCTTCCCGACGCAGGCCGAGCCGAGCTGGATCGGCGAGATCTCATGAGGGGGTGGCGAGCATGAAGCGACTGCGCATCGAGCACACGACCGGCTTCTCGTACCAGGGCGACGTCTCGGCGTCGTACAACGAGGCGCGGATGCTCCCCGGCTCGACCGACAGCCAGTTCGTGCTGAGTTCGGCGCTCGACATCGAACCGCAGGCCGCCGTCAACCAGTACGTCGACTATTTCGGGACCCGCGTCGCCTCGTTCGACGTGCTCTCCCCGCACTCTGATCTGAAGATCACTGCGCGTTCGCTCGTCGAGGTGCGTCCGCGCCCGATCGAGCACGTCGACGTCACGTGGCACGGACTCCATCGGGAGGCGTCCCGGTCGATCGAGACCGTCGAGCAGCTCGGGCAGACGGCGCGGACGCGTCCGCACCCCGAGGTCGTGGAGATCGCGCGCGCCATCGCGTCGCAGCACGATCATCCCGGTCGGGCGGCCCACGCGATCACGGAGGCCGTCGGCGACGCGGTCGAGTACATGCAGGGCATCACGGGAGTGCACTCCGCTGCCGAGGAAGCCTGGATCGAGCGCAAGGGCGTCTGTCAGGACATCGCGCACATCACGCTGGGCGCGCTCCGCGAGGTCGGGATTCCGGCCCGCTACGTCTCGGGATACCTGCACCCGCGTCCCGAGGCGGTCGTCGGCGAGGCCGTCCCGGGAGAGTCGCACGCGTGGGTCGAGTGGTTCGCCGGCGAGTGGCAGGGCTTCGATCCGACGAACGGCATCGAGATCGGCGACCGCCATGTCCTCGTCGGGCGTGGACGTGACTACAACGACATCCCGCCACTCCGGGGTGTGTACGCCGGGCCTTTCAAGTCCCACCTGCACGTGAAGGTCACGATCACGCGCGAAGCGTGAGCCGCGCCTCCCCGCTCCCCAGTCGCCGCGCCTCCCCGCTCCCCGCTCCCCAGTCGCCGCGCCTCCCCACTCCCCGCCCTCGGGCGTCGACATCCCGGTGTGTCGCCGAGACACCCCGTCATGTGCGCGCAACGACGGGGTCACTCGGCGAGTAACCGGGGTCTCGACGAGAGCAGGCCGGGGCGGAAGGGCGGGCGGGGTCAGGCGGGGGCGTCGTCGGGGTCGAGCGTCTTGAGCATGTCCTCCTCGACGGCGTTGTCGGCGTCGAGTCCGTCTTCCGTCGTTTCGTCGCCGCCCGTCGGGGCGTCCTGCTCGATGGGCTGGTCTTCCGCGTGCCGTTCCTGGTCCATGGCCCCACGCTAAGTGCCCGCCCCGCTCGCCCGAAGGGGTTGACACGGGTGCATGTCAACTCCCCGGGGCGAAAGGCGGAGGATCGGTAGAATCTGTCATCGAGCGAAAGGCGCCGGAGGAGGACGCGATGACCGACGGGTCGGCGGTGAATACGTCGTACTGGTACGACGATCCCGAAGACGTCCGTGCGACGTCGCTCATGGAGGCGCTCCGGTCCTACCGCGCGGCGGAAGTCGCGATGCGGCGGCGCACCCGTCAGTCGATGGACATGGGAGAGAACGAGCTCCTCGTCCTCCGCTACCTCACACGCGCACGGCGGCGGGGCGAACAGGTCACCCCCGTGGTCCTCGCGAAGTATCTCGGGATCACCTCCGCGTCGATGACCGCCGTGCTCGACAGACTCGAGAAGAGCGGGCACGTCTCCCGCATCCCGAACCCGACCGACCGGCGGAGTGTCCTCATCGAGCCGAGCGACAAGACGGACGAAGAGATCCGTCGCACGCTCACCGAGATGCACGGGCGCATGATGGACGTCGTTCGCCCGATGACCGCAGCCGATCGGCGCGTGGTCCTCGATTTCCTGGACTCGATGCGGGAGGCCGTCGACCGCATCGACGAGTGACGTCAGGCGGATTCCGGGACGGCGACGCCGTCGGCGGCGTTCGTGAGGGCGCCGAGGAAGCCCAGGACGGCGCTTCGAGCGTTCTGGTCGAGCGACGACACGGCGTCTTCCACGAGCGCTTCGTACACGTCCACGGTGCGTGACAGCGCCTCTTGACCGGCGGCGGTCGGAGCGATCAGGATGCTGCGCCGGTCCGTCGGATGGCTGAGCCGCTCCAGTACACCGGTCCGCTCGAGCCTGTCGAGGATCGCCGTCGTGGAGGCGGAAGAGATGCCGAGGTGCCGTGTGATCTCACTCGGCATGACGTCGTGGCCCTCGCGCGAGGCATCCACGAGGTAGCGGACGAGACGGATCTCGTTCTCACCCATGTGCGTACTGGCCCGGATTCGCGCCTGACACGCCGCGTCGGCCGCCCGGAAGCGTCGATACGCGTCCACGAGGGCGCGCGTGTCGGGGGAATCGACTATCTCTGCATCAGTCATCGTCACCGGCCTCAATGATGTTCGAGACACCACAATACAGCTTCCCGTATTGCTAGTTTGCCTAAATAGAAAAACAGCTAGTAAGGTTTGTACTGTCAGACCCGACGAACGAAGGAGCGATCATGGGCAAGCTGCACTACGGATACGGTTCGGAAGCGATCGTCGTCCCCGATGAGCTCCTCGCGCATGTCCAGGCGCTCGTCACGACGAAGCTCCGTCGTTCCGAAAGCTTCACGCTGTCCTGGAAGCAGGCGTCCGACCCCACTGTCGGTCGCTCGACGATCTGGCTCCACTGCTCGATCCCGCTTCGCTTCGAGTTCGACACGGCCGACGCCATCACGCTCGACCGCGGCTACCTCTCGGAGCTGGCGGAATCTGCCGCTCGCGGCGGCGTGCTCATCGACCTCGACGCGCAGGACGCTCCGATCAGCGCGATCGCCCGCAAGACGCTGGAGAAGGCGGCGTGACCACGCTGGCGGCTCCGCCGACGCGGCTGTCGTCTCGGCGTGTCACGTGGAGCACGGTCGACACAGGATTCCGCGTCGCGTCACGAGCGGGAGAGTTCATCGGATCGATCGATGAGACCGCCGACGGCCGGTTCGTGGCGTTCGACGGGCGCTCGACCCCCATCGGACTTTTCGCGACTCTTCGCGAGGCTCAGCGCGCCGTGACGGGCGCATCGTCCACAGTCAAGGAGAAGGCTGCTCGCCTCGCCGCCATCGCACAGCCTGTCGCGGCGGCGTCGGGCATCGTGGCGGGAGTGCTGCTCGTCGGCGTCGGATCCTGGGTCGCGTAACGACTCAGACCTGGGCCGTGGCGCGCTGGGCGACTGCCTCGTCGGTCTTCTGCTGGAGGTAGGTGCACAGGCGACCGATCGCCGCGAGATCCTCGGCGAGGCGCGTGACGCCCACGGCGTCGAGATCGAAGCTCTCGGAGCGGGATTCGAACGTCACGATCCATCTCGGGACACCCGAGTCGGTGATGGGCTGGATGTACGTCAGGGTTGAGGCATTGCGCAGCGATACGGCGACGAGTCCGGAGTCATGGCCCGCGTCGATGTCCATCTCGAGGACGGAGACGTCGGCCTTCATCTCGGGGTGCGAGTGCTCGGGGCAGGAGGCGAAGAACTCTTTCACCCACGCCTCCACCGTCGTTTGATCGCGGTAGGGCATTCGGCACACCAATCACTTCGTCGTGCCGAGGTGGCACACCTCATAGTATGCGTTGGATTTCTGCGTAACTGCCCGTTCAGCAGGATAAATCTCTGATGCACGGATGCCGATGGCTCGGGCCTCACGCCTCGGTAGGCGTCGTGGGGTCGGCGTCCTCGTGTGCCCGAGGACGGCGGCCCGAACCGAGCGACGCCGTGGCAGCGAGGCCGAGCACGAGGAAGCCCGCTGCGGCGAAGCTCGCGTACTTCGTGCCGTCGGACAGGGCGGCCTTGGCGTCCTGCGCGATGGCCTCCGTGTCGGGGGAGGCCTCCAGCCCCGCGATCGCTCCGCCCGCGCTGTCGACGACCGAGGCGACCACCTGATCGCGCTGCGTTTCCGGAACACCGCGCTCGTCGAGCTTGGCCCCCAGGACACCCGCCGTGGTCGTGAAGAGGATCGTTCCGAGCACGGCGATGCCGAGTGCCGCGCCGAGCTGTCGCGAGGTCGACTGCGTCCCGGACGCCTGACCGCTCTCGCGCACGTCGACGTCGGCGAGGACGACGCCCGTCAGCTGGGCCGTCGCGAGGCCGACGCCGAACCCGTACACGAACAGTGCCGGAATGAGCGGCACCCACGACGCATCCGGTGCGATGACGAAGCCGACCGCCGCGACGCCGATGATCTCTGCCACGAGCCCCGCGCGGACGATCCACACCGCCGAGAGGCGCGACGACATCGCGCCGGCGAAGCCGCTCGCGACGAACGAACCGAGGGCGAGTGCGAGGAGGATGAGCCCCGTCTGCACCGCCTCGAAGTCCAGCGCGAACTGCAGCCACAGGGGGAGGGCGAGGATGATCCCGAACTCTCCGAGCGACACGACGAGCGCCGCGATGTTGCCATTACGGAACGAGGGGATGCGGAAGAGCCCGAACGCGATGAGCGTCGGCTTGCCGTGGCGCCGTCGCCGGAGTCCCCACACGACGAAGGCGGTGATCCCGAGCGCCGCGATCGCGAAGGCGATCGGGATGGGAGAGATCGCCCACGGCCAGGTCCATCCGCCGATGACCGGAGCGGTCTCGGTCAGCCACCAGCCGTACGAGCGTCCTTCGATGAGGGCGAAGACGAGCGAGCCTGTGGCGACGATGGAGATGATCGCCCCGACGAGATCGAGCCCCTGGCTGTCCCCGCGGGACTCGTCGACGGTCAGCAGAACGCCCACGATGATGAGGATGCCGAGCGGGATGTTGATGCCGAAGGCCCAGTGCCACGAGAACGAGGTCGTGAGCCAGCCCCCGAGGAGCGGCCCGACGGCGGCCATGCCGCCGATCGTCGATCCCCAGACGGCGAAGGCGATGCCCCGTTCGCGTCCGCGGAAGGTCGCGTTGATGAGCGACAGCGTCGTGGGGAGGATCATCGCGCCGCCGACGCCCTGGACGAAGCGAGCGAGGATGAGCGCGCCGCCCGAGTCCGACAGGGCGGCGCCGATCGATGAGATCGTGAAGATGACGACGCCGATGACGAGCATCCGTCGGCGGCCTACTCTGTCGGCGATGCTGCCGAAGAGGAGCAGGAGCGCGGCGAAGACGAGCGTGTACGCCTCCTGCACCCACTGCACTTCGGTCGACGTGATGCCGAGGTCGTCGACGATCGAGGGAATCGCGACGTTGACGATCGTCGAGTCGACGATGATCAGCGCGACGGCGATGCTGATGAAGACGAGACCCGCCCAGCGGCGGCGTGCCGAAGCTGCCATTTTGCTAGCTTATCTAGCTACCTCGACTCGTCAAGCGGTTCGCGGCGAGTTCATATCCGCGGGTCGTACCGCCGCGGCGGGTGCGTCCGGGCGACGAGATCGCGCAGCGCCGCGATCGATCCCGGTACGAGCTGCAGAGTCCGCGCCTGGACCAGGATGTTGCCGAGAGCTGTCGCCTCGACGGGGCCCGCGAGGACGGGGAGCCCCGCACGGTCGGCCGTGCGTTGACACAGGAGCTCGTTGAGCGATCCGCCCCCGACGATGTGAATCGTGCGGACGTCGACGCCGCCGACGCGTCCCGCCTCGTGCGCGGCATCGGCGAACGCCTGCGCGAGCGACTCGACGATCGAGCGGGCGTACTCGGCGCGCGTGCGGGGAGGCGCGACGCCGTGCTCGTCGCACCACGCGTCGATCCGCGCCGGCATGTCGCCCGGTGCGAGGAAGCGCGGGTCGTTGACGTCGAAGACGGGAACCGACGCCGCCACCTCCTCCGCGGCGTCGAGGAGGGTCGGAAGGTCGACGGGGTGGCCCGCCCTCTCCCACGTGCGGACCGCTTCGCTCAGGACCCAGAGCCCCATGACGTTGTGGAGGAGGCGCACGCGCCCGTCCACACCGCCCTCGTTGGTGAAGTTCGCAGCGAGAGCCTCGGGCGTCAGGACGACGCGATCGACCTCGACTCCGACGAGACCCCATGTTCCGCAGGAGATGTAGGCCGCGGCATCCGGATCCATCGGCACGGCCAGGACGGCCGACCCCGTGTCGTGCGAGCCGACGGCTGTCACCCCTACGCCCGTCGGAGCACCGACCGTCGCCGCGACGGCGGGGAGCAGGGTGCCGAGGCGCTCGCCGGGGGCGATGAGCGGGGGGAGGATGCCGCGGGGCACACCCGCTGCCGCGAGCAGCGCGTCGTCCCAGTCGCCCTCGTGCAGGAGCCCTGTCGTGGACGCGTTCGTGCGTTCTGCCCGAGCGACCCCCGTGAGCCAGTACCCGACGAGGTCGGGGATGAGGAGGGCCATGTCGGCGAAGGCGAGCATGTCGGCCGGCTCCGCCGCGTACTGGTACAGCGTGTTGAACGGCAGGAACTGCAGCCCGTTGCGCGCGAAGAGGTCGGCGTGCGGCATCCGCTCGTGAACGCGCGCCACGCCGGCGGCCGTTCGCGCGTCGCGGTAGTGGAAGGGGTTCCCGAGCAGGCGCCCGTCGCGGAGGAGACCGTAGTCGACCGCCCACGAGTCCACCCCGACGCTCCGGATGTCGGGCGACTGCCTGAATGCCTCGCGGAGTCCGTCCACCACGGCTCCGTAGAGCCCCAGGATGTTCCAGTGCAGTCCGTCGGAGGTCTCGACGGGGCTGTTCGGGAAGCGGGCGACACTCGTGGCATCCAGCTCGTCCGGACCGACGCGTCCGACGATCACGCGGCCGCTCGTCGCGCCGAGGTCGACCGCGGCGACGGCGCCCGCGTTCATCGGAGGAACGCGGCGGCGACGCCGGAGTCGACGGGGATGTGCAGGCCCGTCGTGCGGGAGAGTTCGGGGCCGGTCAGGACGTAGACGGCGTCCGCGACGTTCTCGGGGACGACCTCGCGCTTGAGGATGGTGCGGTTGGCGTAGAACTGGCCGAGGTCCTCTTCCTTGACGCCGTAGGTCGCGGCGCGGTTCGCGCCCCAGCCGGCGGCGAAGATGCCCGAGCCGCGGACGACGCCGTCGGGGTTGATGCCGTTGACCTTGACGCCGTGTTCGCCGAGCTCGACCGCGAGCAAGCGCACCTGGTGGGCCTGATCGGCCTTCGTCGCCGAGTAGGCGATGTTGTTCGGCCCGGCGAAGACGGAGTTCTTCGACGAGATGTAGATGACGTCGCCGCCCATCCCCTGGTCGATGAGGGCTTTCGCGGCCGCCTTCGAGACGAGGAACGAGCCCTTCGCCATGACGTCGTGCTGCAGGTCCCAGTCCTTCTCGGTCGTCTCGAGCAGCGGCTTGGACAGCGACAGGCCCGCGTTGTTGACGACGAGGTCGATGCCGCCGAACGCGAGGAGCGTCGCGTTGATCGCGGCCTGCACGCCGTCGGCATCCGCGACGTTCGCCGCGACGCCGATCGCGACGTCCGTCCCGCCGAGTTCGGCGGCGGCCGCCTGGGCCTTTTCGAGGTCGAGGTCGGCGATCACGACGCACGCGCCCTCCGCGGCGAGGCGCGTCGCGATGGCCTTGCCGATTCCGGATGCCGCGCCGGTGACGAACGCGATCCGCCCCTGGTGCGTCTTCGGTTTCGGCATCCGCTGCAGCTTCGCCTCTTCCAGCGCCCAGTACTCGATGCGGAACTTCTCGGCATCCGAGATCGGGGAGTACGTCGAAAGGGCTTCCGCACCGCGCATGACGTTGATCGCGTTGATGTAGAACTCGCCCGCGACCCGTGCGGTCTGCTTGTTCGCCCCGTACGAGAACATCCCGACGCCTGGCACGAGCACGATGAGCGGGTCAGCACCCCGGATCGCGGGGGAGTCGGCGGTGGCGTGCGCGTCGTAGTACGCCTGGTAGTCGGCGCGGTACGCCGCGTGCAGTTCCTTGAGGCGCGCGATCGCGTCGTCGACCGAGGCGTTGGCCGGCAGGTCGAGCAGGAGCGGCTTGACCTTCGTGCGCAGGAAGTGATCGGGGCAGCTGGTGCCGAGCGCCGCGAGTTCGGGCGCCTTCTCCGACGCGAGGTAGTCGAGCACGACAGTGGCATCCGTGAAGTGACCCACCATCGGCTTGTCGGTCGAGGCGAGTCCGCGGATCGTGGCCGCGAGGGCCGCTGCCTTCGCCCGACGCTCCGCCTCGGGAAGCGCCTCGAAACCGGGACGCACGCCGCCGAAGGGCTCGGCGGTACCGTTCGCGTCGATGTACGCCGCGGCAGTCTCGATGATCCACCGCGAGTTCGCCTCGGACTCCTCTGACGTGTCCCCCCACGCCGTGATCCCGTGCCCACCCAGGATGCAGCCGATCGCCTGCGGGTTCTCGGCCTTGATCGCCGCGATGTCGAGACCGAGCTGGAAGCCGGGGCGCCGCCACGGCACCCACACGACCTTGTCGCCGAAGATCTTCGCCGTGAGGGCTTCGCCGTCGGCGGCCGTCGCGATCGCGATGCCGGAATCCGGATGCAGGTGGTCGACGTGCGCGGCATCCACGAGCCCGTGCATCGCCGTATCGATCGAGGGGGCTGCGCCGCCCTTGCCGTGCAGGCAGTAGTCGAACGCCGCGACCATCTCGTCTTCGCGGTCGACGCCCGGGTACACGTCGACGAGCGCGCGCATCCGATCGAGGCGCAGCACCGCGAGGCCCGACTCCGTGAGCGTGCCGAGATCGCCGCCCGAGCCCTTGACCCAGAGGAGCTCGACCGGCTCACCCGTGACGGGGTCGGTCTCGGTGCCCTTCGCCGACGTGTTGCCGCCGGCGTAGTTCGTGTTCTTCGGGTCGGCGCCGAGGCGGTTGGACCGGGAGATCAGGTCGGAGACGGCCTGGTTGGTCATGAGGGTGTTCCTTCGCTGACGGTGTCGGTGGAGACGGAGTCGGATGAGGCGAGCGCCGCGAGGCGCGTCGCGATGAGATCGAGGGATGCGGAGGCCGCGGGTCCCGGGATGTTGAGGTGGCCGTGGGTCGTGCCGTGTTCGATGACGACCTCGACGTCACGCCCCGCCGCGGCGAGTGTCGCGGCGAAGACCTCGCCCGAGACGCGGAGTTCGTCGACGTCGCCGTTGATCATCAGGACCGGTGGGAATCCCGCGACATCGTCGGGTTCCGCGAGGCCCGGGACGGCGGCGGGGGGCGCGTCATCGACGGGGCCGCCGAGGAAATCCTCGTACATCGCCCGCACGACAGCGGGCGAGAAGCGGTCGGCGTCGGGATCGGCGTCGAGCGCGGCGCGGAGGTCCGCGGCGGGTTCGGGCTGGACGGCGAGGAGTGTCGGGTAGGCGAGCACGACGAGCGACGGCAGCGGCCCGTCCGCCGCGAGAAGACGCAGGACGGCGCCCGTCACGAGATTCGCTCCGGCGCTCGCGCCACCGATCGCGAACCGCTCGATCCCGAGGTCGCCGGCCGCGCCGAGGACCCAGTCCCACGCGGCGAGGATGTCGTCGGACGGCGCGGGGTAGCGGCATCCCTCGCCTACGAGCCGGTAGTCGACCGAGATGACGGTCGTGCCGCGCGCTGCGAGATCGCGAGCGACCCCGTCGGCTTCGTGCATGTCGAGGTCGCCCGCGGCGAATCCTCCGCCGTGAGCCCAGACGAGTCCGACGCCCTGGGGGTCGCTCGCGGGGTAGACGCGCACGAGTGCGTCTGCTGCCGCATACGGTTCGGTCATGGTGTCCTCAGGGAAATCGTGCACCGGGGGCGAGGGATCGGCATCCCCGCCCCCGGCGGGTCGAAGGGGCTACGCGCCCCAGCCTGCCTGGACGCCGCCGACGCGCTCGGTCTCGATGCGCTCTTGGTATCCGGATGCCGCGTAGGCGGCCATCGGATCGGCGGGGAGTCCCCGCGACTCGCGCCATTCGGCGAGGGCGGGGCGCACGTCCGTGTAGAAGGCGTCCATGAAGACGGCGTTGGCGGCGAGCACGTCGCCCGACACCTGGGCCGCGCGGAGTGCGTCGGAGTCGACGAGGAGGGCGCGCGCCGTCATCTCCTGCACGTTGAGCACGGAGCGGATCTGGCCGGGGATCTTCTTCTCGACGTTGTGGCACTGGTCGAGCATGAAAGCGACGTCGGGGTTGTTGAGCCCGCCCCCGCGGATGACCTCGAAGAGGATGCGGAAGAGCTGGAACGGGTCGGCGGCTCCCACGATGAGGTCGTCGTCGGCGTAGAAGCGCGAGTTGAAGTCGAACGAGCCGAGCTTGCCGAGGCGCAACAGCTGCATGACGATGAACTCGATGTTCGTGCCGGGGGCGTGGTGGCCCGTGTCGAGGCAGACCATGGCACGCTCGCCGAGGGCGGCGACCTGGACGTAGGACGTCCCCCAGTCGGGAACATCCGTGTGGTAGAACGCCGGCTCGAAGAACTTGTACTCCAGCACGAGGCGCTGCTCGCCGCTGAGGCGCGCATAGATCTCCTGGAGCGACTCGTGGAGGCGATCCTGCCGGCCCCGCAGATCCGCCTGACCCGGGTAGTTCGAGCCCTCCGCGAGCCAGATCTTCAGATCGCGCGACCCCGTGGCATCCATGATGTCGATGCACTCGAGGTGGTGGTCGATGGCCTTCCGGCGCACGGCGGCGTCTTCGTGTGTCAGCGCGCCGAACTTGTAGTCGTCGTCCTGGAAGGTGTTCGAGTTGATCGTGCCGAGCTCGACGCCGAGGTCGTTCGCGTGGCGGCGGAGGGCGGCGTAGTCGTCGACCTTGTCCCACGGGATGTGCAGCGCGACGCTCGGCGCGAGGGCCGTCACGCGGTTGACCTCAGCGGCATCCGCGATCTTCTCGAACGGGTCGCGGGGCGTGCCGGGCGTACCGAACACCTTGAAGCGGGTGCCGGAGTTGCCGAAGGCCCAGGAGGGCAGTTCGATGCCCTGTCCCTCGAGCTGCGTGAGTGTTCCGGGGGACAACGTCGTCATGATGCCGTGCTTTCGTTCTCGATCGCCGATGCGGCGATCTGGTCGTGCAGGTGGAAGATCTCCGTGAGCGGGGTCGCGGCCTGATCGGGTCGGCCCTCGAGACCGACGAAGAAGCGGCTCATCTCGGCCTCCCAGCGCGCCGCGACCGGTGACGCCGCGAGGTAGGCCTGGGCCGCGTCGTCGTCGTCCGTCTCGTAGTAGCCGATGAGCTGTCCGCCTTCGCCGAGGAAGAGGGAGTAGTTGCGTCGTCCGGATGCCGCGATCTCGGCGAGCATCTCGGGCCAGACGGGCGTGTGCCGGGCGATGTACTCGTCGAGGAGTTCGGCACGCACGCGCAGCTGGAAGCAGACCCGCGTCGGGGCCGTTCGGCTCGTCATCGAGGTTCCCTTCATGCTCCCGGGCGGGCGCGAACGCCGGAACCGCGGGGTCTTCGTGTGTGAATCGTTTCAAGGATAGGGGCGGCGACGGGGATGCGCAAGCGGAAAACGCATACCCCGGAGTGGGGTCCCGAGCGACGGGGTGTGAGAGGCCATAGGCTCTCGCCAGCACGTCGTTGAGGGGGAGTCCATGTCGGTGAGTGTGAAGGACGTCGCGAACGCGGCATCCGTCTCCGTCGGCACCGTCTCGAACGTCCTCAACCGACCCGATCGCGTCGCACCCGCGACGGTGGAACGCGTGCACGCGGCGATCGCGGAACTCGGATTCGTGCGGAACGACGCGGCACGGCAACTGCGGGCGGGCCGCAGTCGCAGCATCGGACTCGTCGTCCTGGATGTGCGGAACCCCTTCTTCACCGACGTCGCGCGCGGTGCGGAGGCTCGAGCGATGCAGAGCAAGCTCGTCGTCCTGCTCGGCAACAGCGACGACGACCGCGAGCGCGAATCCGGCTACCTCGACCTGTTCGAGGAGCAGCGCGTACACGGGGTGCTGATCACGCCCGTCGGAGACGTCGACGCCCGGCTCGCGCGCCTGCGTGAGCGCGGCATCCCGACGGTCCTCGTGGATCGATCGAGCGACGCCGACGTCTCCTCCGTGTCGGTCGACGATGTCGCGGGCGGTCGACTGGCCGCCGAACACCTTCTCGCCACGGGCCGCCGCCGCCTCGCCTTCGTCGGCGGGCCCACCTCGATCCGACAGGTGGCCGACCGCCTCGAGGGTGCGCGCCAGGCCGTCGATGCGCACCCCGACGCGACACTCGAGGTCATCGAGACCACGGCCCTCAGCGTGCTCGCAGGACGCGCGGCCGGTGAGCAGCTGCGACGTCGCGACGCGTCGAACCGTCCCGACGCGATCTTCGCCGCGAACGATCTCCTCGCCGTGGGTGTGCTCCAGGCGCTCGTCATGCTCGGGCGCATCGTCGTGCCCGACGAGATCGCGATCATCGGCTACGACGACATCGACTTCGCCGCCGCCGCGGTCGTGCCGCTCTCGTCCATCCGTCAGCCGAGCGAGCTCATCGGATCGCGCGCCGTCGAGCTGCTCCTCGCCGAAATCGACGGAGAGCCCCGCGAGCGGGTCGTCTTCCAGCCCGAGCTCGTCGTGCGCGAGTCGACTGCTGCGCCCACCGGCTGAGGCGGGGGTCAGCCCGCGAGTCGGGAAGCCGCGTGAGAGCGGCGGTCCTTCCGCGTCAGCGCGACCGGTGTCGTCGAGGCGACCTCGTCGCTGAACTCCTCGGGCGGGACGACGGACACCGGACGCGTCTCGTCGATCGTGAGGCGGAACCTGCGAGAGTCCTCGCGATGCAGGCGCCCCGAGACGATGAGCCACGTCGCGCCGATCGCGAAGGCCGCGAAGCCCGCGATCGCGCCGAGGCCGATGGCGGCACGCGGTCCGAACTCCGCTGCGACCCACCCGACGATCGGCGCGCCGACGGGCGTTCCGCCCATCAGGATCGCGACGTAGAGCGCCAGCACACGGCCCCGCAGCGCGGGATCGGTCGTCGTCTGGACGAAGCCGTTGGCGGTCGTCAGCATGGTCACGACCGCGAAGCCCGTGAACATGAGCGTTGCGGCATATGTCCAGTAGGTCGGCATGAACGCCGAGACGGCGGCGGCGGTCGCGAAGAGCGCGGTGCCGCCGATGACGACGCGGATGCGGGCGCGGTCGCGGCGCGCGGCGAGAAGCGCGCCGGCGAGTGAACCGATCGCGAGGATCGAGCTCAGGAGTCCGTATCCGTCAGCGGACTGGCCGAACTCCAACGCCATCGTCGAGGCGAAGATCGGGAAGTTCATCCCGAACGCGCCGACGAGGAACACCATCGCGAACGTCACGACGAGATCGGGGCGACCCGCGACGTAGCGGAAACCGTCGGCCAGACGTGACGCACCGGGCGACGTGACGCGCGGAATGAGCTCGGCCGGGCGGATGAGCGTGAGCGCGACGATCATCCCGATGAAGGTGACGGCGTTGATGACGAAGACCCAGCCCGTGCCGACGGCGACGATGACGATGCCCGCGACGGCCGGGCCGATCATGCGGGCGCCGTTGAACGACGCCGCGTTGAGCGCGACCGCGTTCGATGCGTTCTCGCGCGCGACGAGATCGGAGACGAACGCCTGCCGAGCGGGATTGTCGAACGCGGCGATCACGCCGAGCGCGAGCGCGAAGCCGTACATGAGCCACAGCGTCATGACCCCCGTCAGGACGAGGATGCCGATCGCGACGCCGAGCGTCAGGAGCAGTGCCTGCGTCATCATCAGAAGGCGTCGACGGTCGAAGCGGTCGGCGACCCATCCCGTGACGCTCACGAGCAGGAGCGGGGGCGCGAACTGGAGCGCCATCGTGATCCCCATGGCGCCGGCGTCGTTCGACGTGAGTTCCGTCAGCACGACCCAGCTGAGTGCCGTCGCCTGCATCCACGCGCCGATGTTCGACACGAGGGCGCCGATGAACCACACGCGGTAGTTGAAGACGGAGAAGGAGCGGAACATCGCGGGGCTCGTGCGCTCGGCACGCACGCGGCTCATCGGTCCACCATCCGCTGCATGATCTCTGCTGCTCGCGCGAGCGTCTCCCGCTCTTCGGCGTCGAGTGCTGCGAGGGCGGCTTCGACCCACGCGTCGCGCCTCCGGGCGGTCTCGGCGACGACGGTGCGGCCCTCGTCGGTGAGGTCGATGACGACCTTGCGGCCGTCGTTCTCGTCGGCGGTGCGGGTGAGGTATCCGTCGCCCTCGAGGCAGTTGACGGTGCGCGTCATCGCGGGCGCCGAGACGCGCTCGCGCTCCGCGAGTTCGCCGAGTGTGTGGGGCCCATGGACCCACAGGCCCGCGAGGACGGCGAACTGCCCGTCGCTCATGGAGTCGACCGCGCGCTGCGTGCGCATGCGGCGCGCGAGGCGGAACGTCGCGATGCGCAGGTCTGATGCCTCTCGTGAGAGGTCGGGAGTCGTGGCATCCGGTTCAGGCATAGATCATTAGCATAGTTCATTATCCAGGTTAAGTAAATCCAACCCCGGGGAGACCAACCCCGCCGAGACCGGGGAGCTCGCCGAAACCCGGTGACATGCCGCCCGGTGTGGGCGAGATCCCCGGTCTCGGGGAGGGGGCGAACGGATGCCGCGCACCTAGACTCGTCGGCATGCCCGAGTACATCGACGCCCACGGGATCGCCATCGTCTACGACGTCCATCCCGCAGCGGGGGAACCGCGGGGCGTCGTGCAGCTGCTCCACGGAGTCGGGGAGCACGCAGGGCGCTATGCGGCCCTCGTCGAGGCGCTGACCGGCGACGGATACACGGTGTACGCCGACGATCACCGCGGCCACGGCCGAACGGGGATGAAGCAGCACGGCGGCGACGCGTCGAAGCTCGGAACACTAGGTCCGGGAGGGATGCCCGCGACCCTCGCCGCCGTCTGGCAGCTGACGCAGCTCATCCGATCGAAGAACCCCGGCCTTCCGCTCGTGCTCCTCGGGCATTCCTGGGGGTCGTTCCTCGCGCAGATGCTGCTCGACGAGCATCCCGATGCCTATGACGCCCTCGTGCTTTCGGGGTCAGCGCTGCGCTGGCCCGGCTCGCTCAACTCGGGAGACCTCAACGCCCCCTGGAAGGCCGCGACCGCCTCCGGGACGGAGTGGCTGTCGTCTGACCTCGCGGTGGGGCGGGCCTTCCTCGACGACCCGCTGACGACGACCAAGCCGCTCCTCCAGCTCTTCGGCGTCGTCGACACGCTGCGCATCATCGGGCGTCCGCGCCGCGACCTGGGTCATGACGTGCCGGTGCTCCTTATGGTCGGCCGCGACGACACCGTCGGGGGCCCGCGGAGCGTCCACCGCCTCGCCGAGGCCTACCGTTCGCGTTCGGGCCTGACCGACGTGACGACCCTCGTCTATCCCGACGCCCGCCACGAGATCTTCAACGACGTGACGCAGGCCGACGCGCGCGCCGACCTGCTCGCGTGGCTCGCCCCTCGCTTCCCCACCCGCACCTGACGCGCACCCCCGCGCCCACGCCCTCGCGCGATGCCCGCGCCCGCGCGCGACGCCCCGCGCCTCGTCGAGACCCCGGGTTATCGCCGAGTCACCCCGACAATGCGCGTACACAACGGGGAGTCTCGGCGAGAACCCGGTTTCTCGACGAAGTGGGAGCAAGGGTGGGAACGACGGATGCCGGTGCCCGGCGCCGAGAGGGCGTCGAGGCACCGGCATCCGGTGTGAAGAAAGGGTCAGCCGCGCGCGCGGCGGTTGGGCGTGCGGTTTCCGCGGCTGATGTCGGACACCGTCGCGCCGGTCGTGAAGCGCTGCGTCGCCGAGGTTCCCGTGCGGGAGGTTGCGGGCTGCGCGTTGGCACGCCCACCTTGGCGACCCGCAACCTGGCCGTTCCCCTGGCCCTGGCCCTGGCTCCGACTGTTGCCCTGGCCCGAGCGCTGACCGCCCGAGGCGCCGGCGCGCTGCGGCGCCCGGTCGCCGGAGCCCTGCCCACGCTGGCCCGCGGGACGCCCCGAACGGGCGGGACGGTCGGACCGGTCGGGCTCGCCGCTGCGCACGTCCTGGCGCGATGCCGAGGAGGGGCGACCGCCGCGACGACGTGAGCCGCCATCGCCGGCGGACGCGTTCTTGCGCGGCGCCTGACGCTGCGGGGCCGCGAGCGGCGCGGGGGTCACGTGCGGCGCGGCTGCGCCGACGAGCTCCACGACGGCCGCGTGCTCGGAGTGGACGGGCTCGAGAGCCGCCGACACCTTCGCGAGGCGGAGAAGATCCTTGACCTCACCGCGCTGCGAGTCGGTCGCGACGGTCACGACGATGCCCGCGGCGCCGGCGCGTGCCGTGCGGCCCGAGCGGTGCAGGTACGCCTTGTGCTCGACGGGCGGGTCGACGTGGACGACGAGCTCGACGTTGTCGACGTGCACGCCGCGCGCGGCGACGTCGGTCGCGACGAGCACCCGGACGCCACCGGCATCCGCATCCGCGCCGAAGGCGGCGAGGTTGCGCTCACGCGCGTTCTGGCTGAGGTTGCCGTGGAGGTCGACAGCGGGGATGCCGGATGCCGTGAGCTTGCGAGCGAGGTTCTTCGCCTGGTGCTTCGTGCGGGTGAAGAGGATGCGGCGACCGTGGCCCGACGCGAGGCTGCGGACGAGCGCGGGCTTGTCATCGGCCGACGTGACGAACACGCGGTGCGTCATGACGCCCTGCGGGACGCTCTCTTCATCGACCTCGTGCAGCACCTGGTCGTTGAGGAAGCGCTTGACGAGCGAGTCGACACCCCGGTCGAGCGTCGCGCTGAAGAGGAGACGCTGGCCGCCGCGGGGGGTCGCCGTGAGGATGCGCGTGACGCCCGGGAGGAAGCCGAGGTCGGCCATGTGGTCGGCCTCGTCGAGGACCGCGATCTCGACGGAGTCGAGGCGCACGTGTCCCTGCTTCATGAGGTCTTCGAGGCGTCCGGGGCACGCGACGACGATGTCGACGCCGCGCGAGAGCGCCTGCTCCTGGGGGCGCTGGCTCACGCCGCCGAAGATCGTCGTGACGGTCAGGCCTGCGGCATCCGCCAACGGACGGATCGTCGCAGCGATCTGCGTCGCGAGCTCGCGGGTCGGGGCGAGCACGAGGCCGCGCGGGTGGTTCGCGCGGCGGCGGCCGCCCTCGAGCTTGGCCACGAGGGGGAGTGCGAAGGCGATGGTCTTGCCGCTGCCGGTGCGGCCGCGGCCGAGCACGTCGCGGCCCGCGAGCGAGTCGGGGAGCGTGTCGCGCTGGATGGCGAAGGGTTCGGTCTTACCGTCCGCCGCGAGGACGGCGGCGAGCTTCTCGGGCACGCCGAGAGAAAGGAAGGAAGTCATGTGTGCTTTCAGTGCATGCACGTGCGCACGGCTGTGCGCATCGGTGCGGAGGTGGCGACGGCGTGGGATCACGCATCGGTTCGCCGTTCGAAAAGAGCCGCGGCTTCGGATGCCGGGAGCGTGACGACGACGCAGCAGCTCGATGAGCCGCGAGACAACCGTAGCAGGCCCGGCGGGGCGAAGCATGTGAGCGCGCCATAGGCTGGTGCCATGCACGGTGAGTACAAGGTCCCTGGTGGCAAGCTCGTCGTCGTCGACCTCGAGGAGCGCGACGGCCGCATCGCGGAGTTCCACCTCGCGGGCGACTTCTTCCTCGAACCCGACGATGCGCTCGCCGACATCGACGCCGCCGTCGAGGGGCTGCCGGTCGAAGCCGACGTCGCGACGATCGCCGCCGCGGTGCGTGCCGCCCTCCCCGAGGGTGCACAGCTGCTCGGCTTCACGCCGGAGGCCGTCGGAACCGCCGTGCGCCGTGCCCTCGTGACGGCACCGGGATGGGCCGACTTCGACTGGGAGATCGTGCACGATCGGCCCGTGTCCCCCCAGATGAACCTCGCCCTCGACGAAGTCCTCACGGCCCGCGTCGGCGACGGACGTCGCCGGCCGACGCTGCGGCTCTGGGAGTGGAACGAATCGGCCGTCGTCATCGGCTCCTTCCAGTCCCTCCGCAACGAGGTCGACCCCGAGGGTGCCGCACGCCACGGCTTCGATGTCGTCCGCCGCATCTCCGGCGGTGGGGCGATGCTGATGGCGGCGAACTCGATCGTGACGTATTCGCTCTACGTCCCGGCATCCCTCGTCTCGGGAATGACGTTCGCCGACTCGTACGCCTTCCTCGACGACTGGGTGCTCCAGGCCCTCCGTTCGCTCGGCGTCGAGGCGACGTATCAGCCGCTCAACGACATCGCCTCTCCGCAGGGGAAGATCGGCGGCGCGGCGCAGAAGCGGCTCGCGAACGGCGGAGTCCTGCACCACGCGACGCTCAGCTACGACATGGACGGTCAGGTCATGACCGAAGTGCTCCGGATCGGGCGCGAGAAGCTCAGCGACAAGGGCACGACATCGGCTGCCAAGCGCGTCGACCCGCTCCGCCGCCAGACCGGCCTCCCGCGCGACGCCGTCATCGAGCGGCTCAAGGAGACCTTCGCGAAGCTCTACGGCGCCGTTCCGGGCGAGATCACCGCCGACGAGTACGCCGAGGCGGAGGCGCTCGTCGCCTCGAAGTTCGCCACCGATGCATGGTTGCGTCGCGTGCCGTGACCGTCGGTCGCAGAACGCCGCCGTCGACGATGACGGATGCCTCGTACCCGGCCCTCGGCCGGGTCGCGATCCATCACGGCGACAACCTCGAGGTCATCAGGGCGATGGCGGACGCGTCGTTCACCCTCATCTACCTGGATCCGCCGTTCAATACGGGCCGCGTGCGCGAACGCACGCTCGATACGGCGCGTTCGACGTTCAGAATTCAGTCTGCGGATGACGCCGGATCGGAGGCTGTCCCGGATTGCGGGGCGGCCGGTGCGAAGCCCTCCGAGGCGGGACTGAATTCTGAACCGGCGACCGCCGCGCCGGTCGTGCGGCGGGGGTTTCACGGGCGCGAGTACGAGCGGTTGCGCGGCGACCTGCGGGTGTACGACGACCGGTTCGACGACTACTGGGGGTTCCTCGAGCCTCGGCTCGAGGAGGCCTGGCGTCTCCTCGCGGCGGACGGCACCCTCTATCTCCACCTCGACTACCGCGAAGCGCACTACGCGAAGGTGCTGCTGGATGCCCTGTTCGGCCGCGACCGCTTCCTCAACGAGCTCGTATGGGCCTATGACTACGGGGCGAAGTCGCGGCGCCGGTGGCCCACGAAGCACGACACGATCCTCGTGTACGTCAAGGATCCCGCGCGGTACTGGTTCGACTCCGAGTCCGTCGATCGCGAGCCGTATATGGCACCCGGCCTCGTGACGCCCGAGAAGGCCGAGCGCGGCAAGCTCCCCACCGACGTCTGGTGGCACACGATCGTGCCCACGACCGGACGCGAGAAGACCGGCTATCCGACGCAGAAGCCCGAGGGGGTCCTGCGGCGCATCGTGCAGGCATCGTCCCGCCCGGGTGACCGGGTGCTCGACTTCTTCGCGGGGTCGGGCACGACGGGCGCCGTCGCGTCGGCCCTCGGACGCGACGCGATCCTCGTCGACGACAACCCCGAGGCGATCGAGGTCATGAAGCGACGGATGCCGCACGCCGAGGTGCACACGACGGCGTGACGCGGCGCAAGCCCCGGGTCTGCGGCATCCGATCGACCTAGGCTTGTCGGCATGCGATTCGGAATCTTCGTTCCCCAGGGCTGGCGCTTCGACCTCGTCGGGATCGATCCTGCACAGCAGTGGGACGTCATGCGCTCCCTCGCCGCGCACGCAGATGCCGGTAAGTGGGAGACGCTCTTCGTCTACGACCACTTCCACACGACGCCCGTGCACAGCGCCGAGGCGACGCACGAGGCGTGGACCCTCATGGCCGCGTTCGCCGCGTCGACCGATCGCATCCGTCTCGGACAGATGTGCACGTGCATGAGCTACCGCAACCCCGCGTATCTCGCGAAGGTCGCGACGACCGTCGACATCGTGTCGGGCGGGCGCGCCGAGATGGGGATCGGGGGCGGATGGTACGAGCACGAGTGGCGTGCGTACGGCTACGGCTTCCCGCCGATCAAGGAGCGGCTCGGGCGCCTGCGTGAAGGCGTCGAGATCATGCACCAGGCGTGGACGACCGGGTCGGCGACGCTCGACGGCGAGTACTACCAGGTCGATGGCGCGATCGTGGAGCCGCGTCCGCTGCAGCAGGGCGGCGTCCCGCTGTGGATCGCCGGCGGCGGCGAGAAGGTGACGCTCCGCATCGCGGCGAAGTACGCGAACTACACGAACTACTCCGCGACGCTCGAGGAGTTCGACCGCAAGAGCGAGATCCTCGCGGGGCACTGCGCCGATCTGGGCCGAGACATGGCTGAGATCACGCGGTCCGCGAGCCTCAACACGATCATCGCGCCGACCGAGGCGGAGGCCCGCGACCGGCTCGCTGCCGTCGTCGCGCGGTTGCTCCCGCACGTCGGGCAGGAGCGCGCCGAGGTGATCGAGCGCGACTACCTGGCATCCCCCGGCTTCGGGACGCCCGAGCAGGTCGCCGAGCGTCTGTCGGCGCTGTCTGCGCACGGCATGGGCTACGCGATCCACTACTTCCCCGAGGCTGCCTACGACCGCAGCGGCATCGAGCTGTTCGAGCGCGAGGTCATCCCCGCCGTCTCCTGACGCACCCCGCTGAATCCCGCGACGGGGACGCGGTATCTCCGACGTCCGGGCGCGACTCATAGACAGTACTCAGCCAGAGTCCAGCGCATCAAGAGCCTGGTGTGGATGCGGGATTAGGCCTAGGGTCACTTCATCGACGGGGCGCGGCACAGTATCCCAGGCTCGGTGCGCCTCGCAGGACACATCAGAGGAGTGCCATGCGCAATTCCCGATTCCGCCTCACGCGCCCGCTCATCGTGGGTGCGGCAGTGGCGGGTCTGTTGGCCGGCTCGCTCGTCGCATACCCCGCGACGGCGGCGCCCGAGACGCCCGATTTCACCGCGACGCCGCTCGCACCGGACGGACCGGCCGAAGAGGGCGCCAAGTCGCCGTCCGGCCAGCTCGCCCAGAGCGACCCGGGTCTGCTCGCCCGATCGGATGCCGCGGCGGTCCCCGTCCTCGTGAAGGTCGACGTCGACCCCGTTGCCTCGTACGCCGGCGGCGTCGACGGACTCGCGGCCACGAGTCCCGAGGTGACCGGAAAGGCGCTCGCGGACAACCGTGCCGCGGTCGACGCCTACTCGGCCTACGTCGCCCAGCGGATCGCAGAGGCCCAGGCCGAAGCATCGGCGCTCATCCCTTCAGCGAGGATGCTGACGACGTATCCGGTCGTATACGGCGGCTACGCGATGGTCATCCCGGCCAACCGCGCCAAGGACATCGCCCAGCTCGGCTCGGTCGCCGCTGTGCAGTCGAACGAGCTCCGCCAGGCGGCATCCGCCGCGCCGAGGCCGACGCCGAGTCTGACCACGGCCCCGAGCCTCAGCCCCTCGACACCGACGCCCGTCTCGCCCGACAAGAGCAAGCCGAAGAAGAGCCCGAAGCCCTCGGCGTCGCCGAGTGCGAGCGCTTCCCCGTCCCCGTCGCCGTCGCCGTCGGTGTCGCTCCCCGCGACGACGCCCGCTCCCGACACCGACGCGACGACGTTCATCGGTGCGGACAAGGTGTGGCCGAGTCTCGGAGGACGCGACAAGGCCGGTGAGGGTGTCATCGTCGGTGTCATCGACACGGGCATCTGGCCCGAGCATCCGATGCTTCAGGACAACGGCATCGCGACGCCAGCAGGCGGCCCCTGGGCGTGTGAGTTCGGCGACGGGACGCAGGGTGCGTCCTTCGCGTGCAACGACAAGCTGATCGGCGCGTACGCCTTCCTCGACCAGTACGCGGCGCTGTCGGAGTTCCTCCCCGGCGAGTACTGCAGCGTCGAGGTCTGCTCGGCGCGCGACGCCGACGGACACGGCACCCACACCGCCACGACCGCCGCGGGAAGCCAGGTGTCGACGACTCCGATCTTCGGCGTCGACCGCGGTCCCATCAGCGGCGTCGCACCGGGGGCGTCGGTCATCGCGTACCGCGCGCTCGCCGCGGGCGGCGGCTACACGGGCGACCTGCTCGCCGCCATCGGACAGGCGGTGCTCGACGGCGTCGACGTCATCAACTACTCCGTCAGCGGCAGCCAGAACCCGTACGACTCGGTGGAACTCGCGTTCCTCGACGCCGTCGCGGCGGGGATCACGGTCAACGCGTCGGCGGGCAACTCCGGCCCCGGTGCCTCGACGCTCGACCACGCGAGCCCGTGGACGACGACGGTCGCCGCCTCGACGTCGGACCGCGCGTTCACGTCGGCGCTCGTGTTGACGTCGACCGACGGTGCGACCTACGTCAAGCAGGGCACGACGATCACGGACGGCGTCACGAACGCGCCGGTCGTGCGGACCTCGGATGTGGCCGGCTACGCCGGCACGGAGTACTGCGATGAGCCGTTCGCGCCGGGATCCGTCGCGGGCAAGGTCGTGCTCTGCATCCGCGGCGGCGCGAACAGCGGTGGTCGAGTCGAGAAGGGCTACTACGCGAGCCTCGGCGGCGCGGCGGGGATGATCCTCGCGAACCCCGTTCCGCAGGATCTGCAGACCGACAACCACTTCCTGCCGACCATCCAGCTCGAGGGTCCGAACGATGACCTGGCCGCGTTCCTGGCAGCGCACCCCGGTGTCACGGCGACGTGGGCGAGGGGAACGGCGACGGTGTCGCCGGGTGACGTCATGGCGGCGTTCAGTTCGCGCGGCCCTGTCGGCGACTTCCTCAAGCCCGACATCACGGCGCCGGGTGTGCAGGTCATCGCCGGCACGACGCCGACGCCCGTCGAGATCGCGAGCGGTCCTCCGGGAGAGCTGTACATGGCGATCGCGGGAACCTCGATGTCGTCGCCGCACGCGGCGGGAGTGTCGGCGCTCGTGAAGGCTGCGCATCCGTCGTGGACGCCGGGGCAGATCAAGTCCGCGCTCATGACGTCGTCGCTGCAGAGCGTCGTGAACGTCGACGGAGCGACGGCGGGCGTCTTCGACCGGGGCGCGGGATCCATCCGCGCCGACCGCGCTGTCGCACCCGTCCTGACGATCAGCGAGACGGCGGAGGACTTCGCCGCGAGCGCAGCCGACCCGCTGCACCGCATCGACCTCAACATCCCGAGCGTCTACCTCGACCCGCTCCCCGGAGCCGTGTCGACGAAGCGCACGGTGACGAACGTGTCGGGCAAGACGCAGCAGTTCAGCGTCAAGGCGACGAGCGACGCGGGGCTTCGGATCACCGTCGTCCCGTCGACGTTCTCGCTCGCACCGGGCCGATCGCGCGACCTCACGGTCGTCCTCGACGCGTTGAGCGCGGAAGACGGATGGCACGAGGGTCAGATCACGATCACGCCTCGGTCGGGGAACGCCGCGGTGCTTCCCGTCGCGGCGAACGTCGGCGAAGCGGAGGTCACGTTCACGCAGACGTGTGATCCGACGACGATCAAGCGCGGCGCGACGACGACCTGCACGGTCACCGCCGCGAACTACCTGCCGGTGCCGGTGGAGGCGAAGATCGATGTCGCCGCCAACCCGCTCCTTCAGGTGCGCTCGGTGACGGCACCCGCGAAGAAGACGCTCCTCGGGGCGAAGTGGAGCGGCACTCTCGCGCCGGCGGTTCCGCCGACGGTGGAGTCCGTCGTGCTGGCGCCCGGTTCGACGCCGGCGGGCGGGTACCTCCCGCTCTCGGGCTTCGGAGCGACGCCGATCGCGATGGGCGACGAGTCGATCGTGAACTTCACGGTGCCCGCGTTCCTCTACGGCGGTGAGTCGTACACGAGCATCGCGATCGACTCGAACGGCTACATCGTGGTCGGCGGCGGGGGAACGGGAGACAACTCGATCGAGCCGAGCATCCCGAACACGGCGGCGCCGAACAACGTGCTCGCGCCGCTGTGGACCGACCTCGATCCGTCGCAGGCTCCGGCCGGCGGAGGTGTACGGGTCACGACCCTCACCGACGGTGTCACGACCTGGCTCGTCGTCGAGTGGGATCGTGTGCCGCTGTTCGGCACGTCGGCGCTGAACTCGTTCCAGGTCTGGATCGAGACGGGCGGCTCGGAGGACGCGACGTTCGCGTACGGTGCGCTCGACCTCGCGCCGTACCCGGCCGAGTGGATCGGCGTCGGGGCGGAGAACCGCGACGGCACGAGCGGCGCGACCCTCGCGGGTCTTCCCGCCGCGGGCAACGAGGTGCAGGTCACGACGGCACCTCCGACGGCGGGCGGCACCGTGTCGTTCGACTACACGCTGCGGGGTCTCCTGCGGGGCACGTGGTCGACGTTCGCCGCGCTGCAGTCGGACCAGCTCCGCGCGATCCCCGCGGAGCAGACGAAGATCACGGTGCAATAGCCGGGTGAGTCAGGGGGAGGGGGCGTCCGAGAGGGCGCCCCCTTTCTCATGCGTGTCAGGTTTAGAGCGAGACGAGGGCGGCGACGCTCGCGTAGCCGTCGAGGTCGACGTCGGGTGCGGATGCCGGTCCGCCGAAGATCCTCGTCGTGCCGGGGTGCTCGCTCCAGGCGGGCCACCCGGGGTGACCGTCGCGGACGAACTCCGCCGCCGACCCGTGCACCGCGGCGGCGAGCCCACGGGGCGGGTCGTCGCCCGCGATGACGTCGACGCCCTCGGCATCCAGGCAGTCGAACCAGAACGGCACGTCGAGACAGTGCACGGCCCACCGTTTCGTCGGTGACGCCCACGAGAACCGATACGCCCACGTGGGGGCGCCGCCGCGGGCTCGTGCCGTCCGAACGACGGTCGAGCGGAAGACCGCGTCGGTGACGTAGCGACCGAGAAGCGGTCCCGTGCCCAGCCGTCGCCGCGCGGCGTTGGCGGTGAGATACGCGCGCCGGGTTGCGCGGCCGAGGGCGAGGCGCCCGAGTGCGAGGGCGGGTGGCACGACGCGGAGCACGGGGCCCGCGGCATCCGTCAGCATCGTGAATTCGTCGTCGGTCGTCCCGATGACGAGCGGCTTGTCGCTGCCGATGCCGTCCGCGATCGAGTCGAGGGTCGGCCGTGCGAGCAAGTCGCCGTCGAGCACGGGCCCCCAGGGCAGGTCGCCGGCGAGGAGCTCGATCGCCGTGCCGATGCGGTCCGTCGAGTCGGATGCCGCGGCCTTCTCCTCGAGCTCGCGCAGGCGCTCCTCCGGCACGCTCGCGAACCCTGCGCGATCCGGGGTCACGCCTGCGAGGTTCGCGAGACGCGCGGTCGTCGTCCGGGCCCGCTCGGGCGAGACGTCGACGAGCGCCGCAGAGAGGGCCCAGGCCGAGTGGAAGAGGTGCTGCGCGGCGGGCATTCCGAGGAGCGTCAGGACGGCGCCGCCCCCCGCCGACTGGCCCGCGATCGTGACGCGCGCCGGGTCACCGCCGAACGCTGCGATGTTCTCCTGCACCCACTCCAGGGCCGCGAGCCAATCGCGCACGCCGCGGTTGGACGGTGCGCCCGGAATGTGCCCGAAGCCGTCGAAACCGAGACGGTACGAGATGCTCACCGTGACGATTCCGTCGCGCGCGAACGCCCGTCCGTCGTACCAGGCGCTCGCGGGCGATCCCGAGATATAGCCGCCACCGTGGATCCACACGAGCACGGGCAGGCCGTCGGCCCGCGGGTCGGGCGTGAAGACGTTGACGTTGAGTGTCGATTCGCCCGGGATGCTCGGCTCGGGGATGAGCGTGATCCCCGTGTCGCCGCGTTGAGGGGTCGCGCCGAAGGCGGTGGCATCCCGAACGCCCTCCCACGGCTCGTGCGGGACGGGCGCCGCGAACCGCAGCGGACCGACGGGCGCCTCGGCGAACGGGATCCCGAGGAAGGCCGCGGAGGCTCCGGGCGTGCCGCGCCAGACCCCACGCACGTCGCCGGCACTCGTCGTCGCGACGGGGGCGTCGGGGTGCGGCATCCGTCCTCCAGGTCGTCGGGCTTGCCATCCTACGGTTCGCGTCGGTCAGGGTGCCGCACGCGTTCGCGACCCCCGCGCGTTCTCGCCCGAGTGCCCCGCCGGACACGGTGCGTTCACCGATTGTTCGATCTGCATCGGGACTCTCGACTCACACCCGTCTCCCACTGCAAGGTGCATCCTCATGAGTTCTCGCCTGTTCACTCGCGCGGTTCCTGCCGCGCTCGCCGCGCTCGCCGTCGTTGTCGGGCCCGCCCTCGTCGCGACTCCCGCCCTCGCCGCCGAGGCCCCGGCCATCGTCGTCAACGAAGTCGAGACGGCCGCCGACTGGATCGAGCTCACCAACGCCGGTGACGCGCCCGTCGACATCTCCGGCTTCGTCGTCAAGGACAATGACGACACCCACGCGGCCGTCGTCCCCGCCGGCACGGTTCTCGCCGCGGGCGGCTTCTACACGGTCGACACGAACGTCGGCGAGGCCGGCTTCGGACTGGGCCGTGCGGACACCGCGCGCGTCTACGCGGCCGATGGCACGTCGCTCCTCGACACCTACTCCTGGACCGAGCATCCCGCGCCGAGCTACGGACGCTGCCCCGATGGGACCGGCGAGTTCGTCACCACGATCGCCGCGAGCAAGAACGCGCCGAACGTCTGCACGATCGCGGCATCCGATGTCGTACGGATCAATGAGATCGAGTCGAGCAACGGCACGCCCGGAGACTGGGTGGAGCTCGTCAACACGGCGACCGTCCCCGTGGATGCCGCGGGGCTGCGGGTGCTCGACAACGACGACACGCACGTCTTCACCGTCGCATCCGGCACGATGATCGACGCAGGCGGATACCTCGTGATCGACGAGGCGCAGCTCGGGTTCGGGCTCGGCGGCGCCGACTCGGTGCGCCTGACGGATGCCGGTGGAGGGGCCGTCGACGCGTACAGCTGGACCTCCCACGCCGCAACGACCTACGGACGCTGCCCCGACGGAGTCGGCGCGTTCGCCGTCACCGAATCCTCGACGAAGGGTGCGGCGAACGTCTGCTCCCCGCCGGCCGAGGCCGGCTCGATCGTGATCAACGAGGTCGAGAGCAACGGCGATGACACCGACTGGGTCGAGCTCGTCAACATCGGCGCCGAGCCGGTCGATCTGTCCGGCTACCGCTTCCGCGACAATGACGCGACACGCGTCCCCTACGTCCTTCCCGCCGGTTCGGTCGTCGCTCCCGGTGCCTTCTTCGTCATCGACCAGGCCACGGGATCGAACCCGGTCGGGTTCGACTTCGGCCTCGGGAACGCCGATGAGGTGCGCCTCTCACTCCCCGATGGCGTGACGCTCGTCGCGGAGTACGCGTGGACCGTGCACGCCGCCGTGACCTACGGTCGCTGCCCGGACGGCACCGCCGAGTTCGCGACGACGACCGTCTCGACGAAGGGTGCACCCAACAACTGCGGCCTCCCGATCGTGATCAACGAGATCGAGAGCCAGCCGGCCTCCGGCGAGGACTGGGTCGAGCTCGTCAACATCGGATCCACGACGGTCGACCTCGGCGGCCTCGTCGTGCGCGACGACAACGACTCCCGCGGCTACGTGATCCCCGCGGGAACGACGCTCGCGGCGGGGGAGTACCTCCTCATCGACACGCTCGGGTTCGGTCTGGGCGGCGCCGATACGGTGCGTCTGTTCGCCGCCGACGGCGCGACCCTCATCGACGCCTACGCGTGGACCGAGCACGCCACGTACACGTACGGCCGCTGCCCCGACCCGAAGGGCGCCTTCGCCCAGACGCTCGGGGCGACACCGGGCACGCAGAACCTGTGCGAAGGCGTCGTGTTCTCGGAGCCGTGGCCCGGCTCGCCCGACGTCCGCGTGCTCGACGCTGAGGCCACCTTCTCGGGTGACCTCAGCGGCCTCGAGTACGAGCCGTCGGGATCGGCAGCGTTCGGCACGCTGTGGGCTGTGCAGAACGGCGACGGCCTCCTCTACAAGCTCGCCGCTGACGACGATGGTGGCTGGGCGCCCGTCACGAGGGACGGATGGGGCGCCGGCAAGACGCTGCGCTACCCGGACGGCACGGGCATCGTGGATGCCGAAGGCGTCACGGTCGTCGGGGGCGACTCCTCCGGTGGTGTGTACGTCTCGACCGAGCGCAACAACGCGGCCGGCTCGATCAGCCGCCCGTCGGTGCTGCGCTACGACGTGACCGCGGCGGGCGCCGAGATCGCGGCGAGCCACGAGTGGAACCTCGCGGCGGACTTCCCCGGCCTTCCCGCCAACGGAGGTCTCGAGGGCATCACGTGGGTCCCCGACACCTTCCTCGTCGACGGCGGCTTCGTCGACGAGACGACCGGCCTCGCCTACCGGCCCGCCGACTACCCGGGCCACGGAGACGGACTCTTCTTCATCGGAGTGGAGGGCACGGCATCCGTCTACGCCTACGCCCTCATGGAGGACGGCGGCTTCGAGCGGATCGCGACATCGCCGACCACGTTCGCACTCGTCGCTGACGTGACCTTCGATGCCGACCTTGGAGCGCTCTGGGTCGTCTGCGACGAGAGCTGCGACGGCCGCATCGCGCTGTACGAGATCGACGAGTCGGGTGCCTTCAGCGCCTCGCGGGTCTTCGAGCGTCCTGTCGGCATGGCGAACATCGCCAACGAGGGCTTCGCCGTGGCGGATGACGCGGTGTGCGCCGACGGGAGGAAGCCGACCTTCTACGCCGACGACAACGACACCGACGGCTTCTCGCTGCGACAGGGATCGCTGCCGTGCGAGGCGTCGGGTGGTCCCGGCGAGCCGACCCCCACCCCGACCCCGACGCTTCCGTCCACGGGCGGGCCGTCGCCGGTGGCCGAGGAGCTCCTCACCGACGCGAACCGCGGGTCGATTCAGGCGCCCGCGACGGCGAATGCGGGACAGACGATCTCGGTCCTCGTGGGCGAGCAGTACGCGGGAGACACGGTTTACGTGTGGCTGTACTCCACGCCGGTCTCGCTGGGTGCGCACGTCGTCGCGCAGAACGGGTACATCACGGTCACGCTCCCCGCGGGGATCGACCCCGGCGCGCACCGCCTCGTCATCCTCGACGCGCAGGGCAATGTGCTCGGGTGGACGCCGATCCAGATCGCCGGGCGCCTCCCCGCGACGGGCTCTGACGCCACGGCGTCCGTCGCCGGAGTCGTCCTCGCGCTGGGTCTCATCGCCGGGGGTGCGGCGCTCACGGTGTCGCGTCGACGCCGTGCAGGACGGACGCACGCGGCACAGCACTGAGGGTGCGGATGCCGCGGCGCAGCAGTGCGCGCCGCGGCATCCGTCCGATCAGTCCTGGGCGAGGAACTCCAGCAGCGCCTCGTTGACCTCGTCGCCGTGCGTCCACAGGAGGCCGTGCGGCGCTCCCTCGAGCTCGACGTAGGTCGCGTGGGGCACGAGCTTGCGGAACCGGCGGGCCGTCGCGTCGATCGGCAGGATGTTGTCGGCGGTCCCGTGCAGGATGAGGGTCGGCACCGTGATGGACGGGATGTCGTCGCGGAAGTCGGTCGGCCACGTGTGCGGCGCGGCGGCGATCCCCGCGTTCCCGGCCTGGTTGGCGACCTGGATGCTGGCATCCACGGCCTCCTGCGAAATGCGTGAGCCGAGGTTGTCGTCGAGGTTGTAGAAGTCGGCGAAGAAGCCCTTCACGAACGCGTACCGGTCCTTGCGGACGTCGGCGGCGATCCCGTCGAAGAACTCCTGGGGGCCAGCGCCCTCGGGGTTGTCTTCGGTCTTCAGGAGGTAGGGCTCGAGCGAACCGAGGAAGGCGGCTTTCGCGACGCGCGACGCTCCGTAGCGGGAGAGGTACCGGGCGATCTCACCCGTGCCCATCGAGAAGCCCACGAGCGTGACATCCGTCACGTCGAGGTCCTCCAGAAGCGCCTGGAGGTCGGCGGCGAATGTGTCGTAGTCGAAGCCCGACGCGACTTTCGACGACTGCCCGAAGCCGCGTCGGTCGTACGTGATGACGCGGTAGCCGGCGTCGAGCAGCGCCGCCTGCTGCTTGCCCCACGACTCGCCGTTGAGGGGGAAGCCGTGGATGAGGACAACGGGGTCGCCCGTGCCCTGATCCGTATAGAAGAGGTCGATGTCGGCCGAGTTCTCGGTCCCGACGGTGATGTATGCCACGATCGCTCCTTCCGGCCGGGTTGCTCCGGCCCTCGTGTCGACGGTAGTCGCGCCGCCGGACCCCGCGCGAGGGGTTGACGCCTCCGCCCCCGCCCCCCGTGCCGCCCCGTGCCGCCGCCCCCGTCGGCTCCCGCCGTCGCCTCCCGTCGACATACCGCGATCTCGCCGAGCCACCCCGTTAGATGCGCGCAACAACGGGGTTGCTCGGCAAGTAACCGGAGTCTCGACGGGTGGGGGTGGCTGGGGGTGAGGGGAGAAAGGCGGGTCAGGCGTCGCGGGCGGCGCCGGGGGAGGGCGTGACCGTGAAGATCGTGGGCGGAGCGAATCCGGATGCCGCGAACGCCGCCGTCGCGGCATCCGTCACCGCCGGAACCTCCGCGTGCGGGACGAGCGCGATCGCTGCGCCGCCGAACCCGCCGCCCGTCATGCGCGCGCCGATCGCGCCCGCGCCGAGTGCCGCCTCGACGGCCGTGTCGAGCTCGGGAACCGAGATCTCGAAGTCGTCGCGCATCGACGAATGGGATGCCACGAGCAGCTCGCCGATCGCGCGCGGACCCTCCTCGCGGAGCGTTCGGACCGTGTCGAGCACGCGCTGGTTCTCGGTCACGACGTGACGGACGCGCCGGAACGTGACGTCGTCCATGAGCTCCTGCGCGCGAGGGAGGTCGTCGACCGAGAGATCGCGGAGCGCCGGCACCCCCATGATCGCGGCACCGCGTTCGCACGCCGCGCGCCGCTCCCCGTACCCGCCCGTCGAGTGCGCGTGCGTGACGCCCGTGTCGATGACGACGAGATCGAGGCCCGCCGCAGCGAACCCGAGGTCGACCACGTTCGCGTCCAGGCTCCGGCAGTCGAGGAAGATCGCGGCATCCGCTCGGCCGAGCATCGACGCCATCTGGTCCATGATCCCGGTCGGGGCACCGACGGCGTCGTTCTCTGCCCGGCGCCCAGCCTGCGCGAGGTCGACCCGGTCGAGGCCGAGCTGCCACACGTCGTCGAGCGCGACGGCCGTCGCGTTCTCGATCGCGGCCGACGACGACAGGCCCGCGCCCACCGGAACGTCGGAGGAGAACGCGAGGTCGACGCCCTGGCGGCCTGCGCCTCCCAGCGCCCACGCGACGCCGAGGGGGTAGCGCGCCCACTCGGGAATCTCGTCCCGACGTTCGGGGAAGAAGGTGTCGAGCTCGGCGAGGGCGACCTCGACCGGCTCGGTGTCGAACGTCGACACGACGCGGATGCGTCCATCGTCGCGCGTGCCGAGGGCGACACGCGTGCGGTGCTCGATCGCGAACGGCAGGACGAAGCCGTCGTTGTAGTCGGTGTGCTCCCCGATGAGGTTGGCGCGCCCGGGCGCCGACCAGGTGCCGGACGGCTCGGAGCCGAACGTGTCGCGGAAGAGACGGGCGGCGTCGGTCATGACAGCACCTCCGGAACGGATGCGACGGCTTCGCGGAGGCGCGCGGCGGACGCCTCGGGCGGGATGTCGCCGATCCACGCGCCCATCGCCGCTTCGGAGCCGGCGAGGAACTTGAGCTTGTCTGCGGCGCGTCGCGGCGACGTCAGCTGGAGATGCAGGCGCGCCGACTCACGCCCGTGCCGAACAGGGGCCTGGTGCCACGCGGCGATGTACGGCGTCGGCGAGTCGTAGAGCGCATCCACCCCGCGGAGGAGTCGCAGGTAGAGAGGTGCGAGCTCGTCTCTTTCGGCATCCGTCGTCTCTGCGAGATCGGCGACGTGCCGGTGCGGGAGGAGGTGGACCTCGAGGGGCCAACGGGCGGCGAACGGCACGAAGGCAGTCCAGTGCTCGCCTTCGAGGATGACGCGCTCGGAGGCGCGTTCCATCTCGAGGATCCGGTCGAAGAGGTCGGGACCCTCCCGGTCGATCGAGGCGAGGAGGGTCTGCGTCCGCGGCGTGACATACGGGTAGGCGTAGATCTGACCGTGCGGATGGGCGAGCGTGACGCCGATCGCCTCGCCGCGGTTCTCGAACGGGAACACCTGCTCGACGCCGGGGAGGGCGGAGAGCGCCGCGGTGCGGTCCGCCCACGCCTCGATGACGGTGCGGGCGCGTGTCCGCGACTGCGTGCCGAAGGAGCCCTCGTGCTCGGGGCTGAAGCACACGACTTCGCAGCGGCCGACGGAGGTCCGGGTCAGACCGAGGCCGCGGGGAGCGGGGTCCGCGGCCGCGCCGTCGCCGAGCTCGGGGCCGAACGACGGCGACTTGTTCTCGAAGACCGCGACGTCGTAGCGCGAGGGGATCTCGGAGGGATTCGTCGGTGTCTGCGGCGCGAGCGGGTCGAGCTCGGCCGGGGGGAGGAAGGCGCGGTTCTGCCGTGCGGCGGCGACCGAGATCCAGTCGCCCGTCAGCACGTCGCGGCGCATCGTCGCGGTCGCGGGCCGAGGCGTCGCTTCGCGGGCATCGACGCCCCGCTCGGGACCGAGTGTCGTGTCCGGGTCGTCGTAGTAGATGAGTTCGCGGCCGTCGGCAAGCCGCGTGGGCCGCTTGACGACCCCCGCACCGAGGGTTTGCGGGGGTTCGGGGGTTCGGGAATCCGCCATGTTCACGTCAACACGGTAGCTGGTCGGGCGTGGTAACGTCAACATCCACCGGCGGGACGGAATTATGGACGCGTCGGCACGGAGACAGACCCGGGAGGCTCTGTGGACGACGAGATGCAGGCGCTCGAGCGGCTCGAGCGCGAGTACGCGCGGTCGCCCGAGGCGTACCGGTCGGGCCGTGCGGAGCCGCGCGCGCGGGAGCGGCGGCGGAAGGCGCCCCCCGGCGACGGAACGCGCCGCGTGTCGATGGCGGATGTCGCCCTCCGTGCGGGGGTGTCGGGCCAGACCGTCTCGCGCGTCGTGAACGACAGCCCGCGCGTCGATCCCGCGACCCGGGCCCGCGTCGAGTCCGCGATGGCCGAGCTCGGCTACCGACCCCATCGCGCGGCACGTGCGCTCCGCACGGGACGCAGCAGCACGGTCGGCATCGTCGTGTCGACGCTCTCCACGGTCGGGAACTTCCGGATGCTGCAGGCCATCGCCGACGCGGCGGATGCCCGCGGCTATGCGCTCGGCGTCGTGACGGCGACGGGACCGCAATCGCTCTCGGACGCCTTCGCGCGCCTCCAGGAGCAGGGGGTCGACGGGGCGATCGTCCTCAACGAAGCGACCGCGATCGCCCGGGATGTCGGCACGCCGGCGGGGCTGCGGCTCGTCGTCGTCGACTCGCTGCCCGACGAGCGGTTCGGCGTCGTCGCGTCCGACCACGCGGGCGGTGCGCAGGCCGCGACGCGCCACCTCCTCGCCGGGGGGCACGGGACCGTGTGGCATCTGGCGGGACCCGAGGACTCCTTCGCCGCCGCGGAACGCGAGCGCGGATGGCGGCTCGCGCTCGCCGAGCGCGCCGCGCCTCCCGTCGTGCGGGGCGATTGGAGCGCGGCATCCGGATATGCGGCGGGCCGAGAGCTCGCCGCGCGCGACGACGTCACGGCCGTCTTCGCGGCGAACGACCAGATGGCGCTCGGCCTGCTCCGCGCGTTGGCCGACGCCGGGCGGCGGGTTCCCGAGGACGTTGCCGTCGTGGGGTTCGACGACATCGCGGATGCCGCGAACTTCCGTCCCCCGCTCGCGACGGTGCACCAGGACTTCGACGCGCTCGGCGAGCGGGCATTGGCCGCGCTGGTCGCCTTGATCGACGGCGGCTCCCCGACGGCCGAGGTGACTCCGACGCAGCTCATCCCCCGCGACACTGCGCCGGCCCGTGATTCTCCGAACGAAGCCCCTCGCCGCTGATCGAGTGCCCGCGAAGCGGGTGTATCGAGATCGACGCCTGCGTGGGGTCGGTCTCGATACGCGGCCCTTCGGTCCGCTACTCGACCAGCGGGTGGTGGGGCGGTCCTTCGGTCCGCTACTCGACCAGCGGGTGGTGGGGCGGTCCTTCGGTCCGCTACTCGACCAGCGGGTGGTGGGGCGCCCCTCAGCCGACTACCCGGCCAGCGGGCGGGCCGGGGCCACGGCGCGCCAGGGGCCGCGCGAGGTCACCCGCACGCGGTCGAGCGTGAGCAGCGGAGCCGCGCCCGCGCGCTGACGGCGCTCGGCGGCGGGCTCGGGCAGCCACACGGTCGAATCGGCCGCCAGCGGGAGCAGCAGCAGGTCGACCGAGCTCGCGATCCCGAGGTCCTGCACGCTCAGCGACCAACGCGAGCCGTCCCAGCAGCGATCGTCGACGACCCTGCCCTCCATGCGCACCTGGCCGGCATCCCCCGCCCAATCGATCTCGACGACCGCGTCGTGTCGGGGGTCGAGTGCCCACTCCGGCAGGTCGAGGCGGTACACCGCCGCGAGGTCCTCGATCGCATCGCACGTCGGCGCCGAGTGCCGTTCTCCCGCGAAGCCGTAGTCCGACGGGACGTCCGCGGCCTCCGCGACGCACACCGCCAGGACGTCCGCTTCGCGCGCCGGCACTCCGCGCGCCGCGACCTCGCACACTCGCCACGAGCGCGAGGCCGGGTCGTAGACACGCACGACCGCCTCGTCCCGCCGCGAGCGCACCAAGACGCCCGAGTCGTCCCACGCCAGCTCGTCCTCCGACAGGAGCAGCATCCGCTCTCCCCCCGAACCAGACCGCACCCACACGGGAGCCTCTGGTGGCAGCACGAGCAGATCCGCCCCGTCGAGGCGCACGGGATCGAGCGACGGCTCGACCACCCGCACTTGCGCTCCCTCGACCGCGAGCTCGACGGGAACACCCGTGTCGGCGACGAGCACGAGCGTCGGGACGCCCGACGGCGGCGCGGGCAGGAGAGTCAGAGCGGATGCCGTCGCCCACTGCACCCGCGTCTGGCCGATGCGCGTGCCGAGCGGCCAGCGGGCGAGCGTCCCGGCGGGGATGTCGACGGGATGCTCGGGCAGCACGACACCGCCGACGTCGAACTGCGCTCCGACGAAGGTCGCGAGGGGGACGTGCGGCTGGTGCCACGAGACGAAAAGGAATCCCTCGTCGGCGTCGCCGCGAACCGCCCACCGCAGCGTGCGCGTGTCGTCGACGTCCGCGGGAAGGTCGTCGGGCAGCGCCGAGGGGAGGTCGGCCAGGCGCGCGCCGAAGGCGTCGAGGAAGGCGTGCTGGCCCCGCAGCAGCGCGGAGCTCTCCGCGACGTCGCCCGCCTGCCCGATCGGGGCGTGGAAGTCGTAGCTGAGGCGGGTCATGTCGTTGGGGTAGCCCGTCGCGTGCGACTCCTCGAGGTCGAGGCCCGGGTTCGTCCCGCCCGCGTACATGTAGTAGCCCTGCCAGGCCGATCCGTTGCCGATCTTGGTGTGCGCGACGGCGGCGACATCTCTGCCCGACGGCCACGGGCGGCGGTGGTAGGCCGTCGCCATCCCGCCCGCCAGCTCGCACGTCGCGGGCGGGAACGGCGACGCGACGGCGCTCGTGGCGGATGCCGCGGCGAACCCCTGCGCTGCGCGGACGTCGGCGCCGACGCCGGGGTCGTCCCACACGTGCGAGAAGAAGTAGTGCGAACGGAAGGTCGGGTCCCACGGCGCGTCGGGCTCGGTCCAGAACCCGTCCCCGTAGCCCCCGTAGAGCGGGAACACCTCGCCGGCGGGAAGCTCGGCGCCGCCCCACGCCGTCGCGGTCCACAGGGGAGCCGCCATCCCGGCTTCGCGGGCGAGGCGCTTGAGGGTCACGAGGTGCTCCGGCCGGTCGTACAGCTCGTTCTCGAGCTGGATCGCCACGACGGGACCGCCCGGTTGCGCGCGGCCCCCGAGGGCGGCGGCGAGCTGACCGAACCACTCGCTGACGAGGTCCAGGTAGGCGGGGTCGTCGCTCCGGTGGTCGACGGGAGCATCCCGCACCCAGTCGGGAAAGCCGCCGTTGCGCGCCTCCCCGTGCGCCCAGGGGCCGATCCGCAGTGCGACGTCGAGACCGGCATCCGCGCATTCGTCGATGAACGCGCCCACGTCGAGGCCGCCGTCGAAGCGCGGCGCGCCACGCTCGGGCACGTGGTGGAGCCAGAAGACGTAGGTCGAGGCGATCGTGATGCCGCCTGCCCGCAGCTGTCGCGCGCGCTCGCGCCAGCGGTCGCGGGGCACGCGGCTGTAGTGGATCTCACCCGAGACGGGGATCCACGGGATGCCGCGACGCCGCAGCGCCCGATCGGTCACCTCGATTCCGCGGGCTGCCTCATGCGGAGCGGGCATCGGCGCACGAGCGGCGGGTGCGGGCCACGCGGCGGGGGTGAGTGAGAGGGGCATGGGCTCCGAGGGGTCGGGCGGGCGGGGTCGGTTCGGCGCGCCGTGTCAGAGGGAGCCGATGACGGCGTTGTCGAGCGCGTCGGTGTCGAGGGCGGGAAGAGCGGCATTCGTGAGCAGGACGTAGGCGACACCGGCCGACGGATGCACCATGAACTCCGCGCCCGACCACCCGCCGTGTCCGTACGCGTCGCGGTCGATGAGGCCCGGCGCGCGCGTGGGGAGGTTCCACGTGAAGCCCCAGTCCTGGCCGCGCTCGGCGGGGTACGGGTCGAGGCGCGGGATGTCGCCCGTCAGGGGGCGGCGCATCATCGCGAGGGTGGCGGGCCGGAGGATGCGCCCGCCCTCCCGCAGCAGCTCGGTCGCGATCGCGAGCAGATCCCCCGCGCGCCCCATGAGACCGGCACCCGGATGCCGCAGGGCGGCGAACCGGTCGATGTCGAGGCCCTCCTCGGCGGCTCCGACGACCTCGTGCGGGTCGGACGACTCGTCGAGCGTGAGGCCGTCGGCTCCGACCTCCGTGGCCCAGGCGCCCACGTCGTCCGCCCAGTGCTGCCCGGTCGCATGCTCGAGCAGCGCCGCGATGCCCTCGAAAGCGAGCGTCGAGTAGCGCGACATCGTCCCCGCGCGGAAGTCGCGGCCCCGCGTCAGCAGCTCATGCCGGAGGGGCTTCGCGGTGTCGAGATCGGGTTCCGAGATGCCCGAGGTGTGGCTCGCGAGGTGACGCAGGCGCACGACGTCGTCGCGCTTCGCGCCGAACGCGGGCAGGGCATCGGTGAGGGGGGTCTCGGGGGTCAGCTGGCCCCGCTCGATGGCGCGGGCCGCCGTGATGCCGACGAGGGGCTTCGTGACCGAGAACAGACGGTAGTGGTCGTCGGTGCGGGCCTTTCGCGCACCCGTCGCGCCGAAGGCGTCGAGGGCAGCGACCCCGTCGGAGGTCGCGACACCCAGCACCGCCGTGGGGAGTCTCCCCTCCGTCACCTGGCGGCGAGTCCAGTCGAACGCGTTCGAGAACGTCATCGTCACTCCACTTCGTGGCCGAGGTCGGGTCGCGCGACGAATCGGGCCGCGGCATCCGTCATCGTCTCCAGCTCGACGACGACGATCCGATTCTCTCCCGCACGCGTCGCGGGACCGGGCACGAAGAGGGTGCGCTGCGGACCGCGGCGCCAGTACCGGCCGAGGAAGAAGCCGTTGATCCAGACGTACCCCTTGCCCCATCCGCGGGTGTCGAGGAAGAGGTCGGCGGGTGCGTCGAGAGTGAACCGCGCCCGGAGGCCGGCCGGCCCGGCCACGCGGCCGCCGACGATGCCGCCGGGATCGGATGCCGCCGCCTCGACGGCACGATCCAGGGTCGCCACGTCGATCGTCCGCACCGTCCAGGGCCCCGGCAGCTCGGTGCCGTTCAGCCGGACGCCTCCGATGAGCCCCTTGGGCTCGCCGATCTTCGTGTCGTAGTTGACGCGGCCCGTCTCCTCGACGAGGACCCGCAGATCGCGCCCCGCGGGGATGGTGAGCGCGTGGTCGCCGACGGTGCGCTGCAGCACGCCGACCGGGGTGTCGTCGATGTGCACCCATGCGTAGTCGCGCACCTCGCCGACCTCGAGCACGGCGGGCGCGGGCGCGGGCGCGTCGAGCCGCGTCGCGTACTCGACGAGGACGACGTCGGGTCCGAGCTCGTCCATCGTCGGAGGGTGGGCGAAGTCGCCGCGGTCCTCCGCCGCCGACGCGAGCACGTCGCCGACGCTCTCGAGCGCGGCCTCGAACACGGGGGCCGCGACCGGTTCGGGGAGCGGCTCGTCGGGCACGGGCGCGTGCCGGGCGATGACCTCGCGGAACGCGCGGAACTTCTCGGTGACGTCGCCCGACTCGGTAATCGGGGCGTCGTAGTCGTACGACGTCACGAGCGGAAGGTAGCGACCGGAGTCGTTGGCGCCCGCGGTCAGGGCGAAGTTCGTGCCGCCGTGGACCATGTAGATGTTGACGGATGCGCCGGCGGCGAGCAGCTCGTCGAGGTCGCGCGCGCTGTCGGCGAAGGTCGTCGTGTGGTGCTTCTCACCCCAGTGGTCGAACCAACCGCACCAGAACTCCATGCACATGAGCGGGCCGGTCTTCTGGTGCTCGCGCAGGGAGGCGAGGCGCTCGCCGATCCGGGATCCGAACGACCCCGTCGTATGCAGACCCTCGTGCCATCCGTTCTCGAGCATGTGCGGGATCGGCTGGTCGACCTGCGTGAGCGGCACCGTGATGCCGGCCGCGCGCGTGAGGCGGATGAGCTCCGCGAGGTACTGCGCGTCGGACCCGTAGGCGCCGTACTCGTTCTCGATCTGGACGAGGATGACCGACCCGCCCGTGTCGATCTGCCGCGGCACGATGATCTCGTTGACGCGTTCGAGGTACGAGGTGACCGCCTCGAGGTAACGGGGGTCGGAGCTGCGGAGCCGCATCGTGGGGTCGGACGTCAGCCATGTCGGGAGCCCGCCGTTGTGCCACTCCGCGCACACGTAGGGGCCGGGTCGGACGATCGCGTGGAGGCCGGCGTCGGCGATGAGGTCGAGGAAACGTCCGAGGTCGCGAGGGCCCGTGGCATCCCATTCGCCCTGCACGGGCTCGTGGGCGTTCCACATGACGTACGTCTCGATGGCGTTGAGGCCCATGAGCTTCGCCGTGCGGATCCGGTCGGCCCACTGGTCGGGGTGCACGCGCGAATAGTGCATGGCGCCGGAGATGATCCGGTGCGGCGCCCCGTCGAGCAGGAAGTCGGTCTCGCCGATCTGGAAGCGGGAAGGGGGGTTCGTCATCGTCATCCTCGGGTTCGTCCTTCCACCCTATGCGTCTTCGCTCTCCAAACGGCAAGCGCTTTCCTATCGCCGCCGTGCCCTCCCCTCCTTACGTCGACACACCGGGTTCTCGCCGAGCCACCCCGTTGATGCGCGCAAACAACGGGGTGGCTCGTCGACAAGCCGGAGTCTCGACGAAGGAAGGGGAGAGGGGGTTAGGGGAGGTGGAGGGTGTTGTTGCGGCGGTGGGGGAGCGATGGCAGCGCCTCGTCGCGCAGCGGCGCGGGGAGGAGGTGCTGCGGGGCGGACTGGTACGCGACGGGGCGGAGGAACCGGCGGATCGCGGTCGCGCCGACCGACGTGTGGAGCGACGTCGTCGCGGGCCACGGACCGCCGTGCTGCTGCGACCACGTGACCGCGACACCCGTCGGCCAGCCGGCGAAGAGCACGCGCCCCGCGCGGGCCTGCAGAAGCTCCAGGATGCCGGTGACATCATCGCCGGGCTCGGAGTGGAGCGTCGCAGTGAGGCTTCCCGGAACCACCCGGAGCGCTGCGTTCAGCTCGTCCTCCGACGAGTACCGCACGAGGAGCGTCACGGGCCCGAAGCACTCCTCGAGGAGCGTTTCGGGCCGGGCGGTGACAGCCGCGGCATCCGTTGCCAGCACGATCGGTGCGGCGCCGCCGTCGGGGGCCGTGCCGTTCGCGATCACCTCGACCGACGGATCGGCCTCGAGGTGCGCGATGCCGTCGGGGAAGGCCGCCGTGATGCGGTCGGTGAGGAGCGGTCCGCCCGTGGTACCCGGAACGAGGGCAGCGACGGATGCCTCGAAGCCGGCGTCCGCGGGGACGAAGACGACACCGGGCTTCGTGCAGAACTGGCCGACTCCCAGGGTGAACGAGCCGGTGAGTCCCGCCGCGAGCTCCGCACCCCGGGCGGCGACCGCGGCGGGCGTCACGACGACGGGGTTGACGCTCCCGAGCTCGCCGTAGAACGGGATCGGGTCGGGCCGTCCGCTCGCGAGGTCGAAGAGGGCGCGGCCCCCCGAGAGCGACCCCGTGAACCCCGCGGCCTTGATGGCGGGATGCTGCACGAGGGCGTTCCCTGCTTCGCGTCCCTCGACGAGCTGCAGCGACCCGGCGGGAGCGCCCGCAGCCTCGAGCGCTGCCGCGACGATCTCGGCCGTGCGGCGGGACAGTTCGGGATGCCCCGAGTGAGCCTTCACGACGACGGGCGCACCCGAGGCGAGCGCCGAGGCGGTGTCGCCGCCGGCCACCGAGAAGGCGAAGGGGAAGTTCGACGCCGAGAAGACGGCGACCGGCCCGACGGGCACGAGCATGCGCCGCAGTTCGGGGCGCGGCGGGACCGCCGTGGCATCCGCATCGTCGACGATGATCTCGAGATACGACCCCTCCTCGACGACCGATGCGAAGAGCCGCAACTGGCCGGTCGTGCGGCCGACCTCGCCGCGCAGACGCGTCTCGCCGAGACGGGTCTCACGATCGGCGATCGGCACGAGCTCGTCGGCCGCGGCGTCGAGCGCGTCGGCGGCGGCTCGGAGCCACGAGGCGCGCTCGGCGGCGGTCGAGCGCGCCCAGACGGGCGCCGCCGCGGCGGCCGCGGCCATGACCTGCTCGAGCTGGTCGGTCGTCGTGGTCATCGTCGATCCTTTCGGAGGGGCGGGAGGGGGGCGGTCAGCGGAAGCGCAGGCCGAGGCCGTCGTGGGGGACCACCGTCAGCATTCCATGCGCGACGGCCACCGGGGCCGCGTCGACCAGCGCGCCGAGGTCGGCGAACCCGGCATCCTCGACGTCTTCGGCCCACGGGTCGCCGTCGAGCGTCAGGGCGAGCTGGCCCGAGAGTTCGGGGAGGAGATGCGGATGCAGCGGCACGCCGTGCTCTTCCGCGAGTCGTGCGATGCGCCGGAACGGCGTGATCCCGCCGACCCGCACGATGTTGGGCTGCACGATCTGCGCGGCCCCCGCGCGGAGGTATTCCTCGAAACGGTGGGCGGTGTGGAGGTTCTCGCCGACCGCGATCGGCACCTCGATTCGGCGCGCGAGCTCGGCGTGTCCCGCGAGGTCGTCGGCGCGGAGGGGTTCCTCGATCCACGCGGGCTCGAACCGCGCGAGCGCGTCGATCGCCGTGGTGGCCCGGTCGAGGTCCCACCGCTGGTTGGCATCGATCATGAGGCTGCGGTCGGGGCCCAGGAGCTCCCGCACGGCCGCGACCCGCTCGACGTCCTCGCGCAGGTCGGGCTTCCCGACCTTGATCTTCACCGCCGTGAAGCCCGCGTCGATCCAGCGCTGCACCTGGGCGAGGAGCTCGTCGAGCGCGTAGTGGAGGTTCACGCCGCTGCCGTAGGCGCGCACGGCGTCGCGGCGCCGGCCGAGGTGATCGGAGATTCCCTCTCCGGCCGCGCGGGCCGCGGCATCCCACAGCGCCAGGTCGAGTCCCGCGAGGGCGATCGTCGTGACACCGCCGCCGCCGGCTTCGTGGAGGTGCTGCCACCGGGTGGTCCAGGATGCCTCGGGGTCGGCATCCGACCCGATCGCCGCGGGCGCGATGTCGTGTGTCAGGAGCGCGTGCACGGCCTCGGCGCCGATCTGCGGCGTCCACGAGAAGCCCCACCCCTCGGCGCCGTCGGAGCGCACGACGTGCGTCGCGATGACGCCTACCGACGTGACGTCCGCACCCCACGGGCGCGTCAGCGGCACGCGCACGAGGCGCGCGTCGAACGCGGCGATCGTCGTCACAGCAGGGCTCTTCCGGCGTCGAGGATCGCCGCGAGCCGCTCCTCCTGCTCGGGCGTCGGGTCGACGAGCGGCGCCCGCACGCCGCCGACCGGCAGGCCGCCGAGCCGAAGCCCCGCCTTGATGAGCGAGACGCCGAAGCCGGGTGTCTCGTCGCGGAGGGCCACGAGGGGTGTGTAGAAGCCGTCGAGGATCGCGAGGCGCCGGGCCTCGTCGCCGTCGATGTAGGCGCGGTAGTACGCGTTCGCCACATCGGGGATCATCGCGAACGCCGCGGACGAGTACAGGGGGATGCCGACGCCGCGGTACGCCGCCTGCGTCAGCTCGGCCGTCAGGAGGCCGTTGAAGAAGGCGAAGTCGGTGCGCCCCTCCGCCGCGACGGCCCGCACGATCAGCTGCGCCGTCGCGAGGTCGCCAACGCCGTCCTTGAAGCCGACGACGCGCGGGTTCGCCGCGAGCCGGCGCATCGTGTCGACCGAGTACTGGGCGGTGCCGCGGTGATACACGATGACGGGCAGTTCGGATGCCGCGGCGATCGCTTCGACGTAGGCGACGAGCCCCGACGGCGTGCCGCCCACGAGGTACGGCGGGAGAACGAGGAGCGCGTCCGCTCCGGCATCCGCGGCGCCCTGCCCGGCCTCGATGGCGTGCCCGAGGGGGCCGCCCGAGCCCGCGATGACGGGGACCCGTCCGCCGACGGCCTCGACCGCCGTGCCGACGACGGAGGCCGCCTCGCCCGCCGACAGCGCGTGGTACTCGCCCGTGCCGCACGCCGGGAAGACGCCGCCCGCGCCCGCGTCGACGCCCGTGACGACGTGCTGTGCGAGCAGGTCGTGGTCGATCGTGCCGCTCTCGCGGAACGGGGTCACGGGGAAGAAGAGGATGCCGTCGAAGTTCATGCGGGGACGTCCGATCGTTCGTGCGCGAGTTCCGTGCGCCAGGAGTGTGCGGGCTGCCAGCCCAGGAGGCGCCGCGCCTTCGCGCTGGAGAAGGCCGAGGTCGTGCCCGTGAGTGCCTGCGCGACGACGTCCGTTCCCGGGAAGAACTCCGGGACGAGCTCCGCGAGCGGCCGCCGCGCGAGGGCATCGTCGGCCGAGACGAAGAAGACCTCGCCGTTGGGGATGTCGCCAAGCGCCTCGAGAAGTCGATGCGCGAAGGCCGCGACATCGCGCGCGTCGACGTAGTTGAAGACCGCGGGAGCCGACAGCGCCGGGTCGTCGAGGCGCTCACGCACCGTGTGGCCCTGCTGCGTGGGCGCGCCCGCCCACTCTTCCGGCGCGATGACGTAGCAGGGGCGGAAAGCGGCGAAGTGGACCGCGTCGCCCGTCTGCCGCTGCAGCATCCGGATCGACTGCTCGATGACGAGCTTCGACAGCGCATAGGCGTTCCAGGGCTTCGGCGTCGTCTCCTCGTCGAGCGGGAAGTGCTCGGGCACCCAGCCGGCAGGTGCGCCGTAACCCAGCACCGTCGGGCTCGAGGCGGCGACGATTCTCGGGATTCCGGCCGCGACGCCCCCGCCCAGAACGGATGCCGCAAGCCCCGCGTTCGTGCGGAGGATGACGTCTTCGGGCGCGCTGAACGGCACGGCGATCGCGGCGAGGTGCACGAGCGCGTCGGCGCGCGCGGCGCGGAGCGCGTCGAGCGTCGCGTCGGCGTCGGAGAGGTCGACGGCGACCTGTTCGACGCCGTCGAGCTCCGCGGCATCCGTCACGATCCGGTCGAGTGACACGAGCTCGTGTCCCCGCGCCGTGAGACCCGCCACGAGGCTCCGGCCGAGGCGTCCCGCGCCGCCCGTCACGACGATGCGGGTCACGGTGCCGCCAGCAGCCGCACGCCGAGATCGGCGACCTCGACGGGCAGGCCCGTCTCGAGGGAGCGGTTGCCCGCGATGCCGACGGCGATCGACTGCACGCCGTCGCGCCAGTTCGCGGGCCGCCCGAGCGGGTCGTCGCCGGGACCGACGAAGACGTCGGAGAGGAGGATCGCGTCGCCGCCGCCGTGGCCGCCTTCGCCACTCACGATCTCGACCTCGACGGGCGCCTCCCAATGGCGCTGCAGCAGGAGGCGTTCGCCCTCCGGGCGGAGTGAGCCCGACGAGCCGGCGTCGACGGCGCTCGGGTCGAGCACGGGGTGGAGCCCTTCCGCCTCGAGCACGGCACCGCGCTCGACGACGTCGAGCTCGACGCGGCCCTTCGTGCCGTTGACGGCGACGCGGTAGCCCTCCCACGGCGCGTGCGCGTTGAGCGAGTAGCTGAGGGTCGCGCCGCTCCGGTAGTCGACGACGAGCGCGAGGTTATCCTCGATCGTGATGCCCTCGCCGAAGACGTCGCGGTCGCGGAAGTATCCGTCGTGGCCCTCGGCGTCGAGGTACAGCTCGGACAGATGCGGATGCTCGCGCAGGTCGAGGTCGAAGCCGTCGTGTGCGCCGTCGTGCGTCCCGCGCTCCGGGCGGGGTGCCTCGCCGCGCGCGGCGGCGTTCTCGGCGCCATAGAAGCGGAGCCCGCCCGACGCGTAGACGCGCCGCGGCGTGGAGCGGATCCACCAGTTCACGAGGTCGAAGTGGTGGCTCGACTTGTGGACGAGGAGTCCCCCCGAGTGCTCCTTCTCACGGTGCCAGCGGCGGAAGTAGTCCGCGCCGTGCTTCGTGTCGAGCATCCACTGGAAGTCGATCGACGTGACGTCACCGATGAGCCCGTCCTGGATGACCTTCCGCAGTGCGCTATTGCGCGGCGAGTAGCGGTAGTTGAACGTCAGCAGCACGTCGCGGCCCGTGCGCTCGACGGCATCCTCGATCGCCGCGGCGCTCTCGGCATCGATCGTGAGGGGCTTCTCGACGACGACGTCGGCGCCCGCGTCGAGGGCGCGCACGATGAGCGGCGCGTGGAGGTCATCGCGGGCGGTGATGACGACGCGGTCGATGCGCTCGTCGCGGATCAGGTCTTCGAGGCGATCGGGATGCCACGTGCTCGGCGCCGGGGCACCCTGGGCGACGGCACGCTCGGCCGCGCGCGCGGCGCGGACGGGGTTCGGCTCGCAGATCGCGACGAGCTCGGCGTGCGCGGCGTAGATGCCCGCGATCGCATCGACGTACATCTGGGAACGGTGGCCGGCTCCGACGACGGCATACCGCGTGCGGTCCATGGGTGCTCTCCGAATCTCAGGAAACGTTTTCTCAGCGTAGCATCCGCCCCTCCCCTCCTCCCCTCCTCCCCTCCTCCCCTCCTCCCCTCCTCCCCTCCTCCCCTCCTCCCTCGCCCCCCGCGCCACCGCGCCCCGCTACACCCCTCGGGAATCGACTTGCCCCAAATGCTGCGCGGATGGCCTGCGAAGCCGCCATGTACGACAAGTCGATGGGGGAAGGCGGGGAGGGGGGAGGGGGGAGGGGCGGGAGGAAGGGGCTAGAGGGAGGGGGCGGGGCCTGTGCTCGCGCGGACGACGACCTCGGGGGTCAGCGACACGAACGGCTGAGGGGTGGTGCCGGTGAGGAGAGCGTGGAGTGCCGCCCACGCCTGTGCGCCGAGCTCCCCCGCGGGAACGGCTGCCGTCGTGAGCGCCGGGGAGGTGTAGCGGGCGAACGGGATGTCGTCGAAGCCCACCACCGACAGGTCGTCGGGAACGCGGACGCTGCGATCGGCGAGCGACGACAGCAGTCCCATCGCCACGAGGTCGTTGAACGCCAGCACGGCGGTCGCCCCCGTGCCGAGCACGGCGTCGACGGCTCCCGCTCCGCTGTCGAAGTCGACGCCGGAGGGGACCACGACGACCTCGAGGTCGGCGTGCGTGGCGCGCGCGTCGTCGAGGGCGGCGAGACGCGCGGCATTCGAGGCGCTGCGGGCGACGCCGGCGAGGAACGCCACGCGGCGGTGTCCGAGGTCGTACAAGTGCTCGACGAGGCCGCCGAGCGCGTGCCGATAGTCGGCGGCGATGACCGGCACGGCATCCTGACGGCCCCTGTTGATGACGACGACGGGAGTCAGCAGGGTGAGCAGCGGGGCGAGCTCGTCCTGGGCGAGGCGCGGTGCGCAGAGGATGACGCCGTCCGTGCGGCGCCGCGTTTCCTCGGCGAGGACCCGCTCCTCGGCGACCTGCTCGGCGGAGTCGGCGATGAGGACGTGGTATCCGTCGGCAGCAGCGGCCCGACTGATGCCGCGGAGGATCGCTTGGAAAGTGGGGTTGGCGAGGTCGGGGACGACGACCGCGATGGTCTGCGTGCGGCCGAGGACGAGGCTCCGGGCGAGGGGGCTCGCGCTGTAACCGAGGTCGGCGGCCACCGATCGGACGCGCTCGGCGAGGCTCGCATCGACGGTCGCGTTGCCGTTCATCACCCGTGAGACCGTGGCGAGCGAAACGCCTGCCGCCTTCGCGACATCCGTGATGCGCACGCGGCGTGAAGTCTCTGCCATGTCCCCTCCGATCGCCCGTCAGCCTATCGAGCCAGGAAACGCTTTCGCCGTGGGTTCAGGAGTCTCAAAGGGCGGGCTCGTCGGCCGCGAGGTCGCCTTTCGAGACAAGTGAACCGGATGCCGCAGGCCGGGCTCGCAGCAAGCGCGGCGCGCGCAGCGGTCGCGCCGGCCCGGGGGTGAAGCGGTCGCGCCGGGAAGGTGGCGCCGGTGGGGGAAGTGGCGCCGCGCGCGACCCCGGATCCGCGTACGATAGACGCGTGGCAAGGAAAGCGTTTTCCAATCCCGCGGACCTGATCGACGGTGCACACCCGACTCGATCGGTGCTGCGGCTGCTCGCGCGCCGTCCGTGGCGCATCGCGATCGCACTCGTCGCCTTCACCATGAAGGAGATCCCGCTGTGGTTCCTGCCGGTCGCAACCGCCGCCATCATCGACGTCGTCGCCGACGGCGGTGACGTCACCATCGTGCTGTGGTGGTTCGCGCTCGCGGTGGTCCTCCTGCTGCAGAACTATCCGAACCACATCCTCTACACGCGCAACTTCATGCGGGTCGTGCGTGACACCGGCGCCGACCTCCGCAACGCGCTCGCCGCGCGTCTGCAGAGCCTGTCGATCGGCTACCACACGAGGGTGAGCTCCTCGATCGTGCAGACGAAGGTCGTCCGCGACGTCGAGAACGTCGAGCTGATGTTGCAGCAGGTGACCCACCCGCTGCTGTCGGCCACCATGGTGATGATCGGCGCCATCTCCATGACCGCGATCCTCGTGCCGGAGTTCCTTCCCGTGTACGCCCTCGCGGTGCCGATCGCCATCGGCATCCGCTACGGCATGCGCAACCGCTCGCAGGTGCGCAACGAGGCCTTCCGCCGTGAGGTCGAGACCCTCTCGGCGCGCGTCGGCGAGATGGCATCCCTCATCCCCGTGACCCGCGCGCACGGACTCGAGGCGACGGCTGTATCCCGCGTCGCGCACGGTGCCGACGGCGTGCGCGAGGCGGGTTTCCGACTCGACCTGCTCAACGGCCATGTCGCGTCGCTGTCGTGGGTGTCGATGCAGTTGCTGGGGGTCGGATGCCTCGTTCTCGCGGCGGTGTTCTCGCTCACCGGCATCCTTCCCATCACCCCCGGAGAAGTCGTGCTGCTCTCGACGTACTTCACATTGCTCACCCAGGGCCTCACCCAGCTGCTCATGCTCATCCCGGTCGGTGCGCGCGGGCTCGAGTCGGTCCGGTCGATCGCCGAGGTGATGCAGGAGCCCGATCTCGAGCAGAACGAAGGCAAGCGGATCGTGGAGCGTGTCGACGGCAGCATCCGTCTCGACCGTGCGTCGCATCGCTACGCCGGCTCCGACCGTGACGCGCTGCACGCGATCGACCTCGACATCGCGCCCGGCGAGACCGTCGCATTCGTCGGATCGTCGGGGTCGGGCAAGTCCACGCTGCTCAATCTCGTGCTGGGGTTCGTGCGGCCGACGGGCGGGCGCCTGCTCCTCGACGGCGTCGACATGAGCGAACTCGATCTGCGGACGGCGCGGCGATTCGTGTCCGTCGTGCCGCAGGAATCCGTGCTGTTCGAGGGGACGATCCGCGAGAACATCGCCTACGGGATGCCGCACCTCGACGACGAACGCATCGTCCGGGCGCTCCGCGACGCGAACGCGCTCGAGTTCGTCGAGGCGCAGCCACAGGGGTGGGACACGGTCGTCGGCGAGCGGGGTGCGCGCCTCTCGGGAGGTCAGCGACAGCGGCTCGCGATCGCGCGTGCGCTCGTGCGGGACCCGCGCATCCTTCTTCTCGACGAGGCGACTTCGGCGCTCGACCCCGAGTCCGAGGGGCTCGTGAAGGAAGCGCTCGCTCGTCTCATGCGCGGACGCACGACTCTCGTCGTCGCGCATCGGCTGTCGACCATCCGCCAAGCCGACCGCATCGTCGTGCTGGAGGACGGCCGCATCGTCGAGCAGGGCACCCACGCGGAGCTCCTCGACGCCGACGGCCGCTACGCCCACCTCCACCTCACCCAATCCGGCCTCGTCTGACCACTGCCGCTGCCACTGCCACTGCCACTGCCGCTGCCGCTGCCGCTGCCGTCGCCGCCCTCGCGTGCCTCGGCTTCATCCGCCGAGAAGACCCGTTCTGTCGACTTATCGCTCGCAAAACGACGGTTCGAGTCTTCTCGGCAAACAGGCACCGACCTTGGATAGCGCTTTCCGCGGTGGGATCGTAGAGTGGGGAGGGTCCCCTCATGGCGGAGGTTCCATGCACTTCCACGACGACGGCGCCGGGCGCCTCGTGCTTCGCCGCGATGCGCGCGAGCTGCTCGAGTACGTCTACAGACCCACGGATGCCGCGGTCGAATCGCCGCGACCGTACGCGCTGCTGCGCACCCCCGCCGGCCGCGACGTGACGGCGTACCGGCCGGCCGATCACGTCTGGCACAAGGGCCTCTCCCTCGCGCTGCCCCACGTTGGATCGCACAACTTCTGGGGCGGCCCGACCTATACTGCCGGCGAGGGCTACGTACAGCTCCCCAACAACGGCGCGCAGCAGCACCGCTCATTCGACCTCGGCGGCGCGACGGCGTCCGAGCGCCTCGACTGGACCTCGCAGGCCGGCGAACGCGTCCTGACGGAGCACCGCACCCTCATCGCCCACGAGGTCGACGCCGCCGCCTGGGCACTCACGTGGCACAGCGCCCTCCGCAACGAGACCGACGCCGCACTGGCCTTCGGCTCCCCCACCTCGCGGGGCCGCCCCGATGCCGGCTACGCGGGCATCTTCTGGCGCGGCCCCGCCGCCTTCACGGGTGCTCCGATCCTCGGCCCCGACGGCCGCGTCGACGACGCAGCCCGCGGCAGGCCGTCGCCGTGGCTCGCAGCGCAGGCGGCGGACGCCGGCGTCGTCATGATCGCAACGGATGCCACGGCCCCCTGGTTCGCGCGGACGGCGGAGTACGCCGGACTCGGCCCCGCCCCCTTCTTCTTCGACGAGACGGTCGTCGAGCCGGGCGAGACCCTTGCGCTCTCCACCGCGATCCTCGTCGCCGACGGGGACGTCGCTCCGTACGTGGCAGACGCCGATCTCATCGCGCGGCTGCGGTCCGCGGCATCCGCCCCCGTCAAGGAGACCGCCCGATGACAGACCGCCCGATGACTCAAACCCTGCGCGTCGCCCTCGTCGGCACGGGCGCGGTGGCGAATCTTCACGCCCGCGCTGTCGCGGCGCATCCCCGCGCCGAGATCGTCGCCGTCACCAACCTCACGCGCCCGGAGGCCGAGGATTTCGCCGACCGCTATGGCGTGCCAGCGGTCTACGACGACCTCGCGGAGCTCCTCACGGCCGAGCATCCCGATGTCGTGCTCGTCTGCACGCCTCCCGGCGTTCATCGCGATCAGACCGTCCAAGCGTTCGCCGCGGGCGCCCACGTCGTCGTCGAGAAGCCGCCGGCGTCGTCGCTCGACGAACTCGACGAGATGCGTGCGGCCGCAGCGGCGGCGGGAAGGCAACTCGCGGTGGTGTTCCAGCAGCGGACGGGCACGGCGGCCGCCCACGTGCGCCGGCTCCTGCAGTCCGGTGCGCTCGGACACCCCCTGCTCGCCGTCTGCCAGACGCTCTGGTTCCGCGGCGAGGATTACTTCGCCGTGCCGTGGCGTGGCAAGTGGGCGACCGAGGGCGGCGGGACGACGCTGGGCCACGGCATCCATCAGCTCGACCTGCTCGCCTACCTCCTGGGCGACTGGGCGAGCGTGCACGGGCGACTGTGGCGCCTCGATCGGGAGACCGAGACGGAGGACGTCTCGACGGCGACCGTCACCTTCGCGAACGGGGTCGTCGCGCAGGTCGTGACGAGCGCCGTCTCGCCGCGCGAGTCGAGTTCGATCCGCATCGACACGCAGAAGGCGACCGTGACGGTCGACCACCTGTACGGGCACGGGCACGAGAACTGGCGCATCACGCCGGCGCCGGGTTTCGAGACGGATGCCGCGGACTGGGCGTTCCCCGAGGGGGAGGAGCGCAGCGACCACGCGCCCTTGCTCCGAGACGTCTTCGATGCGCTCCTCGAGGGCGGCCCCCTCCCCGACACGGCCTCGGATCCGGCGCGCTCGTTCGAGATCGTCGCGGCGATCTACGCCTCGGCCGCCGCCGACGGCGCCGTCGTGACGCCGGACCTGCTGGCGGAGCATCCGACGCATCGACGAAGCTTCGCGAGTCCCGTCACCGACCTGCGCTCGTGATCTCGCGAGAGCTCTACCGCGACCCCGTATACGACGGAGCGACCGACCCCGTCGTCGTCATCGCGCCCGACGGCTGGTGGATGTTCTACACGCAGCGTCGCGCGACGCACCCCGATCCCGGGCCCGGCGTCGCGTGGGTGCACGGCTCCCGCATCGGGGTCGCCCGCTCCGATGACGGCGTCGACTGGGACTACGCGGGCACCCTCGAGCCGGATGCCGCGGGCTTCACGCTCGATGCCGACGGTCCGCCCCCGCGGGTCGACCGCACCTACTGGGCGCCCGACGTCATCCACGACGGCACCGGGTGGCGCATGTACGTCACCGAGATCGACGGGGTTCCCGATCGCTGGCCGGGGTTCGCCCGCGAGATCGTGGAGTACCGCTCGGCCGACCTGCGCCGCTGGGAGCGTCGTGGTCCGCTGCCGCTCTCGAGCGATCGCGTCATCGATGCCGCCGTCGCCCGCACTCCGGACGGGTTCTGGCGCCTGTGGTTCAAGGACGAGGCCGCGGAGTCGGTGACGAAGGTCGCGGTATCCGCCGATCTCGAGCACTGGCGGGTGGAGGGCGTCGCGATCGGTGGGCGCCCCCATGAGGGCCCGTGCGTCTTCGAGCTCGGTGGTGCGTGGTGGATGGTCGTCGACGAATGGCGGGGGATGGCCGTGTACCGCTCCGACGACGCGATCGCGTGGACCCGTCAGGGTGATCAGGATGCCGTCATCCTGGGCGCGGGCGAGGTCGCCGGCCCGGGGTTCGGGCATCACGGGTCCGCGGTTCGCGATGGCGACGACCTCTGGTTCTGCTACTTCGGGCATCCGAGCGCCGCCTACGTTCCCGATGTGGAGGCGGAATCCGTCGACGATCGGCGGTGCGCGGTCTATCGCACGCGGCTCGTCGTCGAGGCCGGTCGCCTTGTCGCGCACGGCTGATTCCCAGCGGGAACGACGGAGAATCACGAGCGGGAAACGTTTTCCCTCCATTGCTTGCGAAACGATTCACCGCGTAGTACGGTTACCGGCAAGCGCTTTCCCGACCCGCATCACGGGACCGTCGCCACACCGCACCACGGACAATGGATGTCGCGGACGACAACGGAACGCAGACGTTCACAAGAAAGGACAAGGATGTTCAGCAAGAAGCGGATTCTGTCGGTCGCAGCACTCGCGACCGGTGCCGCGTTGGTCCTCGCCGGTTGCGCCGGCGGCGGCTCCTCGCAGCCTGCCGAGACGTACGACCCGAACGAAGAGGTCACTCTCGACTTCGCGTTCTGGGGCAACGACGTGCGTGCCGAGATGTACGACGAGGCCATCGCAGCCTTCAACGAGGAATACCCCAACATCACGGTCAACGTCTCGTTCCTCGGCTACCCCGAGTTCTGGGAGAAGCGCCAGGTCGAAGCGGCCGGTGGCGACCTCCCCGATGTCATGCAGTTCGACTACTCCTACATGCGCCAGTACTCGCAGAACGGTCTGCTCCTCGACCTCGACCCGTACCTCGGCAACATCATCGACACCGAGCCGCTCAGCGAGAACATCCTCGGCATCGGCGTCGTCGACGGCGTCACGACCGGCATCGCAACCTCCACCAACGCGTGGGGCATGTACCTCAACCCGACGCTCCTCGAGCAGGTCGGCGTCGAGCCCTACGAGGGCGGCGGCAGCTGGGCGGATTACGACGACTGGATGGCAGAGGTCACTGCCGCCGGCGGCGGCACGATCTTCGGCGGCACCGACTACACCGGTCGCATCCAGAACTTCGAGATCCAGCAGCGTGCCAACGGCAAGGACCTGTTCACCGACGAGGGCGAGCCGAACTTCACCGAGGAGGAGCTCGCGGCCTTCTGGGAGTCCGGCGCGAACGTCCGCGACGGCATCGCCGTTCCCCAGCAGATGCTCGAAGAGTCGTACCCGCTGTCGGGCTTCGACTCGGCCAAGTCCACGAGCGAGCTCACGTGGGACAACTTCGGCGCGGGCTACCTCGGGAACCTCGGCGAGGCGTACACCGAGCTCGGCCTCGTCGCCCCGCCCGTGACGGTCGAAGGGGCGAAGGACCTCTACCTGAAGCCCTCGATGCTGCACACCGTCGCGGCGAACACGGATCACCCCGAAGCTGCGGTCACGCTCCTCAACTTTCTCGTGAACTCGCCCGCGACCGGCGCCGCCTTCGGCACCAACCGCGGTCTCCCCGCCTCGACGACGGCGCTCGAGGGCGCGGAACTCGATGCGCTCGGCGAGCAGATCGCCGCCTACGAGGAGTCGATCTCCGACCGTCTCGGCGACGCCCCGCCCGTTCCGATCGTGGGTTACGGCTCGCTGGAGGAGAAGTTCCGCCTGCTCGGCATCGAACTCGGCTTCGGGACGATCACCGTCGAGGATGCCGTCTCGCAGTTCTTCACCGAGATGGACGTCGTCCTCAGTTCCTGAGTCCCTCCGGGTCCGGATGCCGCCGCTGCGGCGTCGTCCGGACCCGGACCTCTGTCAGCATCGTTCCCAGGAGTGTCGACGTGAGTACAACTGCGACGAGAGTCATCGTGACGGGCAAGCCGTCGCGCAGGTCCCTCTTCCGCCGGAATCGGCCGGAGACCTCGGCGGACCGGCCTCAGGCGCGGGCCCGCGCGCGGAAGGAGACGTTCGCCGGCTACGGGTTCCTCGTGCCGTGGCTCATCGGCTTCTTCGGTCTGACGATCGTGCCGATGGTCTACTCGCTGTACCTGTCGTTCACCCGGTACAACATCTTCACTCCGCCGCGCTGGGTCGGATTCGACAACTACGTCCGTCTCTTCACGAACGACCCGAACTTCATCCAGTCGGCGCAGATCACGCTCGTCTACGTGCTGATCGGCACGCCGATCATGCTGGCCGCAGCACTCGGCGTCGCGATGCTCCTCAACTTCCGCGACAAGGGCGCCGGCTTCTTTCGCTCCGCCTTCTACGCGCCGTCGCTCATCGGCGGGTCGGTGTCGGTCGCGATCGTGTGGCGGGCGATGTTCGCCAACGAGGGTCCCGTCGACACGTCGCTCTCGTTCTTCGGCATCAACCTCGGCGGCTGGATCGGGAACCCGTCGCTCGTCCTCCCCGCGATGATCCTCCTCGCCGTGTGGCAGTTCGGCGCCACGATGGTCATCTTCCTCGCGGGTCTCAAGCAGATCCCGCGCGAGCTCTACGAGGCCGCGGAGATGGACGGCGCCAACTCGTGGCACCGGTTCCGTGCCGTGACGCTCCCGATGCTGTCGCCGGTCATCTTCTTCAACCTGCTCCTCGGCCTCATCAACGCCTTCCAGGTGTTCGCGTCGGCCTACATCATCTCGAACGGCTCGGGCGGCCCGGCCGGAATGACCAACTTCATCACCCTGTATCTCTACAAGCGCGGGTTCAGTGACGGCCAGATGGGGTATGCCGCGGCGATCGCCTGGGTGCTCCTGATCGTCGTCGCGATCATCGCCTTCATCCTGTTCCGCACGCAGCGCAACTGGGTCCACTACGCGGGAGACAACCGATGAGCACCGCATCCTTCGCAGAGAACGCCCTCGTCCAGGTCGAGAACCAGGTCGACCCCGATGCCAAGCAGGGTCCCGCCCCGCAGCGGCGACGCGTGAAGCGCGGCACGTGGCAGACCGTCGTCTGGTTCGTCGTGCTCATCGCCATCACCGCCGTCGTGCTCTATCCGCTCGTGTGGCTCTTGTTCTCGACGTTCAAGCCCAACAGCGAGTTCGGATCGAACCTGGGACTGCTTCCCGACGCGCCGACCGTCGACAACTACATCAAGGTCATGGAGGGGATCGCGGGCGTCCCGATGTGGCGCTTCTTCGCGAACAGCCTCATCATCGCCGTCGGCACTGTCATCGGGACGGTGTTCTCGGCATCCCTCGCCGCCTACGCGTTCGGTCGCATCCAGTTCAAGGGTCTCGGGATCTTCTTCGCCGCGATGATCGGCACGCTCCTCCTGCCGTTCCACGTCGTGATCATCCCGCAGTACCTGATCTTCAACCAGCTCGATCTCATCGACACCTTCGTGCCGTTGCTGCTGCCGAAGTTCCTCGCGACCGAGGCGTTCTTCGTCTTCCTCCTCGTGCAGTTCATCCGTCAGCTTCCGCGCGACATGGACGAAGCAGCGCGCATCGACGGCGCGGGACACATCCGGATCTTCTGGTCCGTCATCCTGCCCCTCATCAAGCCGGCGCTCATCACGTGCGCGATCTTCGCGTTCATCTGGTCGTGGAACGACTTCCTCGGTCCGCTGCTGTACTTGACGAGCCCCGACAACTATCCGCTCCCCATCGCGCTGCGCCTGTACAACGACCAGACGTCGACCAGCGACTACGGCGCGACGGTCACGGCATCCTTCATCGCCCTGATCCCCGTGCTGCTGTTCTTCCTCGTGTTCCAGCGCTTCCTCGTCAACGGCGTCGCGACGCAGGGACTCAAGGGGTAGGGCCGTGGGCGCCATCACGACAAGACGCGAGCATCGGGCCGCCGTGCGGGCCGACATCAGCGGCAGCGGTCCGACCCTCGACGAGCGGCCTCCCGCGCGGTTCCCCGGGGCCGCGGCGAAGTTCGCCCTCTTCGGTGAGGTGCTCATGATCGGGCTCCTCATCGCCCTCGTCGGCATCGTCGTCGTCACGCTTCCCGCGGGCCTCGCGGCGGGGATGCGGCACCTGCGGCGCTACATCGCGGGAGAGGACTCGGCCCTCGCGCTCTTCTGGCGCGATGTGCGTGCGTCGCTCTTCGGCGGCACCGTCGTCGGTATCGTCGCGGTCGTTCTGACGCTCCTGCTGCTGCTCGACATCGACCTCGCGCGGAGCGGATTCCTGCCGGGTGGCGTCGTCATCGAGGCGGTCGGATGGTCGGGGCTCGCCGCGGTCGCGATCGTCGTGCTCTCCGCGAGTGCGGCGTGGACTCCCGAGAACGGCTGGCGTGGTGCGCTCCGCGCCGTGCCGAATGCGCTTCGGAACGACGTGCGAGGTGTGCTCTACCTGGCCTCGACGGCCGTCTTCGTGGGGGTTGTGACGTGGGCGCTGCCCCCGCTGCTCCTCCCCGCTCTGGGTCTCGCCGCCCTCGCGGCGGTCGCCATCCCGGAGCGCAGCAGAACCTGACCCCTCCGCGGTTGCGGGTGCTCCCGCGGCTGTGGTTCACTATTGGAAAGCGTTTACCCGCTCACGTCGCCGTCGAGCGGGCCTACCGAAGAAAGCAGGATCGCGTGAGCGACACGACTCTCACCCCCGTCCCGGTCGAGGCCGATGCCCGTCCCCGCGTGCGCGAGGTCGGCATCATCATGAACGGTGTCTCGGGCCGTATGGGATACCGCCAGCACCTCGTGCGTTCGATCCTCGCGATCCGCGACGCCGGGGGCATCGACCTTCCCGACGGCACGAAGCTCACGGTCAAGCCGCTCCTCGTCGGCCGGAGCGAAGCGAAGCTCGCCGAGCTCGCCGCGAAGCACGGCATCGAGGACTACACGACGGATCTGGATGCCGCTCTGGCCGATCCCCGATGGGAGATCTACGCCGACTTCCTCGTGACGAAGGCTCGCGCGTCGGCGCTCCGCCGTGCCATCGCGGCCGGCAAGACGATCTACACCGAGAAGCCGACGGCCGAGACGGCCGCCGAGGCGCTGGAGCTCGCGAAGCTCGCCGCCGCCGCGGGCGTCAAGACCGGTGTCGTGCACGACAAGCTGTACCTGCCGGGCCTCCAGAAGCTCAAGCGCCTCATCGACTCCGGGTTCTTCGGCCGCATTCTCTCCGTGCGCGGCGAGTTCGGCTACTGGGTCTTCGAGGGCGACTGGCAGCCCGCGCAGCGACCGTCCTGGAACTACCGCGCCGAAGACGGCGGCGGCATCATCGTCGACATGTTCCCGCACTGGAACTACGTGCTGGAGAACCTCTTCGGCGACGTGAAGTCGGTCTACGCGCAGGCGGCCGTCCACATCGCGGACCGCTGGGACGAGAACGGCGAGCACTACACGGCGACCGCTGAAGACGCCGCCTACGGCATCTTCGAGCTCGACGGTGACATCGTCGCGCAGATCAACTCGTCGTGGACCGTACGCGTCAACCGTGACGAGCTCGTCGAGTTCCACGTCGACGGCACGCACGGCTCGGCTGTCGTCGGGCTCTTCGGTGCGAAGATCCAGCACCGCAACGCGACGCCGAAGCCCGTGTGGAACCCCGACCTCGCCGATGACCACGACTACGACGCCGACTGGGCCGGAGTGCCCACGAACGAGGTGTTCCAGAACGGCTTCCGCCAGCAGTGGGAGGAGTTCCTCCTCTCGTTCGCGCTCGACACCCCGTACGAGTTCGACCTGCTGTCGGGTGCGCGCGGCGTCCTCCTCGCCGAGGCAGGACTGCAGTCGAGCCGCGAGGGCCGCAAGGTCGAGATCCCCTCGCTGACGCTGGACTGAGCCATGCCGCAGCTGACGCTCCTCACCGCCGAGGGGGCCACCTCCACGGCGGACCTCAACGAATCCCCGGGCTACACGAAGCCCGACGGCCCGCTGCACAGTCGCGTCGCGTACGCCGCCGCGCATGTCGTGCCGCTCACATGGGCCGACAACACTCCCGGAAGGCCTGCGGAGGTCGACTGGGATGCGACGCTCGACTTCCGTCGCGCCGTCTACTCCTGGGGCCTCGGCGTCGCCGACGCGATGGACACCGCGCAGCGCAACATGGGACTGGATGCCGCGGCGACGCGTGAGCTCATCTCGCGGTCGGCCGAGGTCGCCCGCGAAGAAGGCGGCTCGGTCGTCGTCGGCGTCAACACCGATCACGTCGAGGCGGAGCACATCTCGATCGACGAGGTCATCGACGCCTACAAGACGCAGCTCCACTTCACCGAGGAGCAGGGCGCGGGTCCCGTGCTCATGGCCTCGCGTCACCTCGCCCGCGCCGCCGAGTCGGCCGACGACTACCGCCGCGTCTATCGCGAGGTGCTCGGCGCGGCATCCGGGCCCGTCGTGCTGCACTGGCTCGGCACGGCGTTCGATCCGTCGCTCGAGGGCTACTTCGGCGCGGTCGACTGGCGCGCGGCATCCGATGTCCTTCTCGAGATCATCGACGAGAACGTCGACAAGGTGGCGGGCGTCAAGATGAGCCTGCTGGATGCCGCGTCGGAGATCTCCGTGCGCGAGCGTCTGCCCGAGGGTGTCCGGATGTTCACGGGCGACGACTTCAACTACGTCGATCTCATCGGTGGCGACACCGTCGGGCGGGGCGACAGCCACTCCGACGCGCTCCTGGGTGCGTTCGCGGCGCTCACTCCCGTGGCATCCGCGGCGATCCAGGCCCTCGACGCGGGGGATCCGGCGCGCTACCTCGAGATCCTCGGACCGACGGAGGAGCTCAGCCGCCAGGTCTTCGCCGCGCCGACGTTCTACTACAAGACGGGTGTCGCGTTCCTCGCGTGGCTCAATGGACATCAGCCGGCGTTCCAGATGGTGGGCGGACTGCACTCGGCGCGGAGCCTTCCGCACCTCAGCCGCATCGTCGAGCTCGCCAACGACGCGCGCGCCCTCGAGCGACCCGAGCTCGCGATGCTCCGCTGGCACGGGATGCTGCGCCACAACGGCATCGACGTGCCGGGGGTGCTCGCATGAGCGGCGGCGCGGTCGACCCGCGGCTGTCGATCAACCAGGCGACGATCAAGCACGCCGACCTCGCGACGGCGCTGCGGGTGACGGCGGCGGCCGGCGTCCAGGCGATCGGCCTGTGGCGGGAGCCCGTCAACGCCGTCGGTCTCGACGTCGCAGCACGGATGCTCGCCGGCTCGGGGCTCCGCTTCACGACGCACTGCCGCGGCGGGTTCTTCACGCTCCCCGACGGACCTGAGCGCCGCGCCGCGCTCGACGACAACCGCCGAGCGATCGAAGAGACGGCGACCCTCGCCGCCGCCGGCGCCGACGGGTCGACCGCGATCCTCGTGCTCGTGGCGGGTGGGCTCCCCGAGGGGTCGCGTGATCTCGCGGGTGCACGGGAACGCGTGCGCGATGCGATCGGAGAGCTCGCACCGGATGCCGCAGCAGCCGGGGTGACGCTCGCGATCGAGCCGCTGCATCCCATGTACGTCTCGGATCGCGCCGTCGTCTCGACGCTCGGTCAGGCGCTCGACATCGCGGCCGACTTCGACGCCGCCGTCGTCGGCGCCGCGGTCGACACGTTCCACATCTTCTGGGATCCCGAGGTGCTGACGCAGATCGAGCGCGCCGGTCGCGAGGGCCGCATCGCGACGTATCAGGTGTGCGACTGGAAGACGCCGCTCCCCGCCGACGTGCTGCTCAGTCGTCACTACCCGGGCGACGGTGTCATCGACTTCGCGACGCTGACGCGCGCCGTCGAGTCCGCGGGCTACACGGGCGATATCGAGGTCGAGATCTTCAACGCCGACATCTGGGCGGACGACCCCGCGCGCGTCGTCCGGCGCACGGCGGAGACCTTCGGCGCGGCCGTCTCACCGCACCTCGCGGCGGTCCTAGACTCAGCGTGATGACCGACACGACCGTCGACGCGGGCAAGGGCCGCCCGCGCACCGCCGCCGCGACGCTCCATGACGTCGCACGCGAGGCCGGTGTGTCCCTCGCGACCGCATCGCGCGTGCTCAACGGCTCGACGCGCAAGGTCGCCGAGTCGTACCGCGGCCGTGTCGAGGCCGCTGCCGCGGCGCTCGGCTACACCGCAAATCTCTCGGCCCAGGCCACGGCTCGCGGCACCTCGGCCATCATCGCGCTCCTCGTGGCCGACATCGCCGACCCCTACTTCGGTCAGATCGCCTCGGGTGTCGCGCGCGGCGCCGATGAAGCGGGTCTCGTCATGACGATCGCGATCACGGAGCGCGACCCCGTCCGCGAGATCCGACTCGTCCGGGCGCTCCGCGGCCAGCGTCCGCGCGGCCTCATTCTCGCGGGATCCCGCAGCAGCACCTCGTCGGGCGACGAGCTGCAACGCGAGCTCGACGCCCTCATCGCCAACGGCGGCGCCGTCGTGGCATTCGGTCCCGGAGCGGGCGACGTCCGCTCGATCGGCATCGACAACCTCGGCGGTTCGCGGGCGCTCGCCGTCGCGCTCGCCGAACGCGGATACCGCCACGCGATCATCCTCGGCGCCGAAGAGGGTCTGCGCACGTCGGACGACCGCATCGAAGGCTTCACCGCGGGCTTCACTGCGGCGGGCGGGTCCGTCGACCGGATCTACCGCGGGGCGTTCAACCGCGACGAGGGCGAGCGGCTCATGGGCCGGGCGCTCGCTGACGGAGTCGAGCCGGGAACGGTCGTCTTCGGAGTCAACGACGTCATCGCGATCGGTGCGCTCACGGCGCTGCGCGCGGCAGGACGGGAGGCGGGATCGGACATCGCGCTCGCGGGCTTCGACGACATCCCGACGAGCCGCGACGTCACACCCGCGCTCACGACCGTGCACGTACCGCTCGAGGAGTTCGGCTACCAGAGCCTGCACGCCGCGATCGACGACGAGTGGGTCCCGGGTTCCGCTTCGCTCGAACTGAGAGTGCAGCTGCGCGACAGCACGCCGGGACTGTGACGCGCGTCGTCGTCGCCCTCGACAGTTTCAAGGGTTCGATCTCGGCCGCGGCCGCTTCGCTTGCGTTCGCCGAGGGGTGGAAGTCCGTCGAACCGGATGCCACCGTCGTCGAGCGGCCGATGGCCGACGGGGGAGAAGGCACGCTCGACGCGTTCGCCGTCGCGGTCGACCGGGCCGAGCGCATCCCGGTGCTCGTCTCCGGTCCCGATGGGGAGCTGAGGGATGCCGCGTGGCTGCGGCTTCCCGGGAGCCCCGCCACGGCTGTCGTCGAACTCGCGTCGACGTCGGGCATCGAGCTGCTGGGCGAGCGGCGTCTGCCCTGGGACGCCGAT